>DAOTXN010000143.1:0-62995 GCA_034435435.1 Anaerolineae bacterium
TGGTTCCCAGTCAAAAGCGGAACGGACGCCCCGATTGATCGGGGTTTTCCCGGCTGAAGCCGGGCTTCCAGCCCCGTTTTGTGCTGAGGACCATTGAGGAGTGCTCACCCTTCAACTCATTTGAAACACACCCGAACGATATCTGCTACGTGAGTTCTTTTTGGGCTTGATCAAAATCCACATCTTGTACCACGCCGGCAAAGGACCGCTCTGCGGCGCTGACCTGAGCCGTGAGCTGGCCCGGCGCGGCTACGAGCTCAGCCCCGGCGCCCTCTATCCTACCTTGCATCGCCTCTACGAACAGGGCTACCTGGCCCAGGAGACCCGCGTCGTGGACGGATGGCCCTGGAAGAGGCCCAGCAAAAAATCGCTGAACTGGTGCAGTAAGTGTTGGAAGAGAGATAAATTGGTTTGCCGGTCAAAGGAGGTTGCCGTGAATGTGGTAGCACCTTCGAAGAAAAAAAACGGCTGGCGGGCTTTGCCCCGCAACGTGTGGGCCGTGAGTCTGACCAGCTTTTTTATGGACGTCTCGAGCGAGATGGTCCTCAACATCTTGCCGCTATTCCTGAGCAACGTCCTGGGTGTGGGCGCGCGCGTCATCGGTCTGATCGAGGGCATCGCCGAGGCGACGGCCAGCCTGCTCAAGGTCTTTTCCGGCTGGCTGTCGGATAAATGGCAGGCGCGCAAGTGGCTGGCCGTAACCGGTTATGGCATCTCGGCGTTGGTCAAGCCCTTTTTTTACTTTGCCAACGCCTGGACGACGGTGCTGGCCGTGCGCTGGGCCGACCGGGTGGGCAAGGGCGTGCGCGCCGCCCCCCGCGACGCGCTGGTGGCCGACAGCATCGCCGAGGACCAGCGCGGGCTGGCCTTTGGCTTTCACCGGGCGGCCGACACCGGCGGGGCCGTCATCGGGCTGCTCATCGCCCTGGGCGTGGTGTGGGCCACGCAGTCGGCCTCGGTCGCGCTGGGACGGCGCACCTTTCAGGTCGTGGCGCTGGCCAGCCTGATTCCGGCGGCGCTGGCCGTGCTCTCGCTGGCCTGGGGCGCGCAAGACGTGCCGGTCGCCAGCCGGCGGGAGCGACCCGCCATCGCTTTCAAAGGGCTAGGCAGGCCGTTTTTGACTTTGATGCTCATCGTCGGCCTGTTCGACCTGGGCAACTCGTCGGATGCCTTTCTGGTGTTGCGGGCGCAGGAGCGCGGGCTGAGCGTGACGGGCATTCTGGGAATGCTGATCACGTTCAATCTGGTCTACACGCTGGTTTCGGCGCCGGCCGGCTCGCTGTCTGACCGGGTCGGGCGGCGGCGAGTCATCGTCGGCGGCTGGCTGGCTTATGGGGCCATCTACCTGGGCTTTGCGCTCGCCGGAGTGGCCTGGCACATCTGGCTGCTGTACACGCTGTACGGGGTGTATTATGGACTGGCCTACGGCGCGAGCAAAGCCATGGTGGCCGACGTGGTCCCGGCTGAACTGCGTGGCACGGCTTATGGAACCTACAACGCCGTGCTGGGTCTGCTGGACTTGCCGGCCTCGCTCATCGCCGGCTTGTTGTGGCAAGGGTTCGGTCCCTCGGCGCCCTTTTTCTTTGGCGCCGCCCTGGCCCTGAGCGCGGCGGCGTTGATGTGGATGTGGAAACCGTCTCATCATAAAGGTCGGCTTGCTAGCAGCCTGTCGGAGAACCCTGTAATATAGGGCCTTGCGCTCGTTTTGCGCCCATATCAGTCAACGATGGCTTTGGTAGGGAGCGCGTCCTGTCATTACGCGGGAAAACGCGAATCGCTCCAAACACAACCGCCCGTGAGACAGACCTCACGGGCGGTATGTTTTCCAGGCGCCACACACTTCTCAAGTGCGTGGCGCCTTACTTTCCGCGCAGATACGCGATCATGGGATCCGTCACCAGCGGCACCACGTCGCCGATCATGTGCGGCATCAGGTTGTCCATAATGCCGGGCATCAGCTCGGGCATCTGCTCGGCCATGTAATCCGGCATGGGCACACGCTCGCCGATGCGTTGTAACATCGTGTCCATCACCTTAGGCATCATCATGGGCAGCAGGCGCGGAAACAGCACCGGGAACATGGGCTTCATCAGGTTCAGCGCGCCGGGAATTTTGCCCATGGCCCGCATCATGGGCCCCATGCCAAAGGGCATGGCGGCGATCAGCTCCGGCCACATCGTGCCCATCAGGTCGGCAAAGCCCTGCGGCGTCATCACGGCGATCATGGCCTCGAACACGGCCCACTGGGCCTGCACCTCCGGGTTGGGATCGGGGAAGTCGTAGCCCAGGGCCGACGACGCAAAGCGGGCCAGGTCTACTACCTCGATGGGCACGTCCTTCTTGTCCGCGCTGACGCGCAACTGGAACTCGCAGCACGGGCACAGCGCCAGCACCTTCTCCGCGCCGACCTCAGTGGCTTCCTTGAGCCGCGTCTCGCCGATGTCGTGGGCCACCAACGGCTCCTTGATCAGCGTGAGCACGCTGCCGCAGCAGTGGGCTTCCTGATGGTGATGCGTCATCTCGACGAACTCGACGTTGGGGATGGCCTTGATCACGTCGCGCGGCGGCTCGTACACGCCCGACACCCGCCCGATGTGGCACGAGTCGTGCCAGGCCACCTTGACCGGCTGCATCTGGTTGGCGGGGAACTGGAATTCGCCCGAGGCCAGTTGCTCTGAGATGATCTCACTATAGTGTTTGGCGGTGATGCCGTATTCGAGGCCCAGCTTTTCGGCCCATTGCGGGTAGACGTGTCGCCACATCATGTCGCAGGCCGGGCAGGACGAGATCACCGTGTCGGCCCCGGCGGCCTTGACGTTGGCGATATTGGTCTTCATCACCTCGACGAATTGCTCCCACTTGCCCGCCACCAGCATAGGCGTGGCGCAGCACAACTCCTTTTCGCCCAGGTAGGTGAAATCCACGTTCGCCGCATCCAGCAGGCGCACCGAGGCCATGCCGATATCGTTCTCGACATAGCTGGCGGTGCAGCCGGCAAAGTAGACGTTCTTGGATTGGTGGCCAGGGCCGTGTTTTTCTTTCAAGTCGGCGGGGAACCAGTCTGCGCGGTCTTTGCGATAGCCGGCCCAGATATCGCCCTCTTTACGCAGCGCCGCGCTCATCACCTCGAAGGGCGGGAAGGTCATGCGCTTGTCTTCTTCGATAAGCTGGCCGCGCAGCTTCATCCACGACGGCTCGATGGGCAGCGCCGCCGAGCAGCGCAGGTTGCACAGCTCGCAGGTGGTGCACACCAGAAACGTATCTACCATGCGCTGATTCCACTTTTCGCGCCCTTCCATGTACTCGCGCAGCCAGTACCACTTGCCGCGCGGGTTATGGCTCTCCCAGCCGCGCCCGTAGAACTGGTCGCACTCGTCGATGCAATAGCCGCATTGCGAGCAGGAATAGGCGTACCAGGCCACGTCGGGCGGGATGTCCTTGACCGGCTTTTCGGGGCGCTCGCCCACGTGGGTGATCACATAGTTGCCAAAGGGCCGGATCAGCGGCTCGAACGTTCCGGCCAGGCTCAACGACTTGCCCAACAGCCCGTTGCCGATCACCTTTTGCGGATTGAGAATGCCGCGCGGGTCTACCTGCTTTTTGAAATCCTTGAGACGCTTGGCGCGCTCGGCGCCCAAAATCTCCTCGGCCTTGCTGGAGAAATACAGGCCCGTGGCGTAGGCCCGCCCGCCGTGCTTTTCGGCGATTTTCATAATCGTCAGCACCAGCCCGAACACAAAGTTATAGTTAAACTTGCGCTGGTCGGCAGGGATAAAACCCAGGATGACCACTTCCGGCTGGCCGCCGCTCCCCTCGCGGATGATCACGCCTTCCTTGACGATGGGCTGGTCCACCTTGCGCTCGATCTCGGTCATCACGTCGCCCAGGCTGGACAGGGGGATGACGACTTCGGCCGGCACCAGCGACGGACCCAGGCGCTTGACCACCATCAGCTTGAAGCGGTGGTGCCACTCGTGCTGCGCGATGCGCTCGCTCAAAATCTCGGCCTGGCAGGGCTTGACCAACTCGTGCAGGTGGGACACGATCAGCTCGCGGTCGGCGGCGCGGAAGGTGAGCGTGAGCACATAAGCCGCCGGCAGCAGCACCCGCTCTTCGATGGGATGGCCGTAATGCTCCATCAACGGGGCGCGGTTCTTTAGCTCGGCCATGCGCGGGTTGATGTAAATCATGGACCATATTGGCAGCTCGGCCGCCACGATGGACTGGATCAGGGCTTGCAGGTCGTGCGCGTCGGAGCAGGCCAGCGAGACCACGCTTTCTTCTTCCAGCGGGCGCACGCGGACCGTGACCTGGCTGATGAGGCCGGTGATACCCTCGGCGTCGGCAATCAGTTCCAGATCTTTGCCTTTGAACTCGCGCACCTCGCCGTCGGGCAGCACGGCCCGCGCCGAGACCACGTTCTGGGCGAACCAGCCGTACTCGTAAGAGCCGATGCCCGCGCCGCCCTGGGCCAGCCAGCCGCCTACGCTGGACGAGGGATAGCTGGTGGGATAGAGGCGCAGCGTCAAGCCCTGCTTTTTCAGCTCGCGGTCCAACTGCTCCCAGGTGATACCCGGCTCGACCGTGGCGGTCAGCTCCTGGGGGTTGATTTCCAGCACGTCTTTGAAAAAGTAAAAATCCACCACGATGCCCTTTTTGACCGGAACCACGCCGCCGTAGCCGGAGGACGCTTTGCCCCGTGGAGTCAACGGGAGGCGATTTTGAGCCGCCCAGCGTACCAGCTCGACCAGTTGCGCTTCATTTTTTGGCTGCACGACCGCGTCGGGCAGGGTGTTGCCCACCAGCGGGTTGATCAGCTTGGGCATGGCCGCGATGTCGTGGCTGTACATCTTGCGCTCGAGGCGCTCAAAGCTGACGCGCTCGCCAAACAGGGCGGCAAGTTTTTCTTTGTGTTGGGTAGATAAACGGGCCATAGTTTCCACTCCTTATCTATGCCATTGCTTGCATCAATTGCGCCTGCTGGGTCAGCGTGTCGGCCAGCAACGCGCGCAAAATATCCAGCGCGTCGATCACGCGCCGGTCGGTTAACGAATAAAAGATGGCTGCGCCGTCGCGCGCAGTCGTCACGAGCGAGCGCTCGCGCAGCACCTTGAGATGTCGGGAAACGGTGGGTTGGGGCATATCGAGCTGCTCGGCCAGCGCGTTGACGTATTGCGGCCCCTCGGCCAGCGCGTAGAGAATGAGGATGCGCTTGGGGTCGGCCAACGCCTGGCAGATGTGCGCATGCAACAGGCTGACTTCTTGTTCCAGGCGTTCGTCCATCTTCACCTTGCCTTTCTGTTTGGGAACGTTTATTCGGATAGGCGAATAGTCGAATACGTGAAAAATATAACACAAGTCGGGGCGGAGGGGATAGTGACACATGTCACATGGAGGGTATGACAACCTTCACGTAAAGCAGGGGGCTCTGGGAAGCTGCGCGCTTGCACAACCGCATCCGACAAAAAAGGCGGGGGAAAAGACTTCCTCCGCCTTTGCCGTCTGACCGGCCGGCGCTCAATTCGCCGCCAGGAAATGCTTCAGCCGGTAATCCGGCGCGACCAACCGGATCTTGGCCATGGCCTCGCGCTCGATCTGGCGGATGCGCTCGCGCGACAGGCCAAACTTTTCGGCCACCTCGTGCAGCGTGCGCGTGCGGCCGTCTTGCAGACCGTAGCGCAAGCGCAGGATGCGCGCCTCGCGGGCCGACAGGTTGTTGAGCAGCTCTTCCAACGTCGCGCTCAACAATTCAAAGTCGGTCAGCTCGTCGGGTTGCAGCGACGTTTCATCCTCCACAAAATCGCTCAACTCGACGTCCCCTTCTTCGCCGACGGGCTGCTCCAAAGACAGCGGCTGGCTGGCCCACTGCATCATCTGATGGATCTTGGTGGGCGATTCATTCATCGCCGCCGCGATTTCTTCGGGAGTGGGCTTTTGGCCCTGTTCCATCTCCAGGCGTTGGGCCACCTGGGCCATCTCGCGCATACGCCCGCCCATGTGCACCGGAATGCGAATCACCCGGCCCTGGTTGGCCAGCGAGCGCGTCACGGCCTGGCGGATCCACCAGGTCGCGTAAGTGCTAAAGCGATTGCCGGTGCGATGGTCGTAGCGGTCCACGGCGCGCATCAAGCCGACGTTGCCGTCCTGAATCAAGTCGGTAAAGGGGATACCAAAACCGCGATAGCGCTTGGCGATGCTGACCACCAGGCGCGTGTTGGCCCGCCCCAGCCGTTCCCGCGCGGCCTGCCCAACCTCTACCTGGGCCTGCAAACGGGCGAATTCGTCACTGTTGTAATCGGTCTTTTGGATGGTCTGTTGGGCCAAGCGCCCCATCTCGATTTGTCGCGCCAGCTCGATTTCCTCGGCGTGCGTGAGCAGAGGCTCCTGCGACATTTCGGCCAAATACACACTGAGCAAATCATCGGGTCGAATACTCTCCAGATGGGCGGCGGCATCCGCAGACTTGTCAATCTCGTTCCGATCGGTTTCTTCCAGGCCGGCAGCCGTCACACCAAAGTTAGCCAGATCATGCAGCAAAGCATCCAATAGCTCTGGATTATCTTGGGCTTCTGGGATCAAAGACAGGAGGTCGTCGGAGGTGAGCTCGCCGTGTTCCGTGGTCAGGTTTTCAATCACATCCGCCCACTCGTCTCGATCCACTACCCATGCCTGTCGTTCTTCCAATGCCACCATTCAACCTCCATCCCAACTCGAACTACCCAGGAATTCGTGCGCCAATACACATCTGTGAGCCATAGACTATTTTACCATAAAACTTATCAGAAAAGTGTTAGAATTCCCGCCAATCGGACAATTCTCATCTTAATTTAATGTTCGTGCGAGCGCGAATAGGGGTCAAATCAAAACAGGCCCCTGTTTGTGCAGGGGCCTGATACGTTCAGCAGATTCTGAGCTAGACCCAACCGCGCAGGTGGCATGCCTCGGCCACACGCTGCACGGCGACCACGTAGGCCGCGACGCGGTTGTTGATATTGTATTTTTTGGCGGTCTGGTCTACCGCGTGGAAGGCGGTGGTCATCTTGGCGTCCAGGCGCGCGTGTACGGTGGCTTCGTCCCAGTAATAGTCGTAAGCGTTCTGAACCTGCTCAAAGTACGAAACGGTCACGCCGCCGGCGTTGCACAAAAAGTCGGGGATGACGTACAAGCCCTTTTTGTACAGTACCTCGTCTGCCTCGGGGGTGGTGGGACCGTTGGCCAATTCGGCGACGATCTTGCCCTTGATCTTGCTCGCGTTCTCGCCCGTGATCTGATTTTCCAACGCCGAAGGAGCCAGGATATCTACGTCCAGCTCGAGCAAGGCGGCATTGGAGATGCTCTCGGCGCCCGGATAGCCAACGACGGAACCGGTCTCGTTCTTGTAGGCGATCACCTTGTGCGTGTCCAGGCCCCGGGCGTTATAGATGCCGCCCTTGGAGTCCGAAACGGCCACGATCTTGCTGCCCAACAGCTCCTCGCCCAGGGTCGCCGCAAACTGCCCGGCGTTGCCAAAGCCCTGAATGGCCATCGTCGCGCCCTGAGTTTTCATACCGAGCACCTTGGCTGCCTCGCGCACGCAGTACATCCCACCGCGAGCGGTCGCGTCGCCTCGGCCCGCCGAGCCGCCTAGGGGCAGCGGCTTGCCGGTGATCACGCCGGGCACGTTATAGCCGCGCATGAACGAATATTCGTCCATCATCCAGGCCATGATCTGGGGGGTGGTGTACACGTCGGGGGCCGGTACATCGGTCTCTTCGCCGATGATGCGCCCCACCTGGCGGATGTAAGCGCGACTCAGGCGCTCCAGCTCACCGTTCGACATCTCTTTGGGGTTGCAGATAATGCCGCCTTTGCCGCCGCCCAGGGGAATATCAACCACGGCGGTTTTCCAGGTCATCCAGGCCGCCAGCGCGCGCACGGTGTCGATGGTTTCATCAGGGTGAAAACGAATGCCGCCCTTGGTCGGGCCACGCGAGTCGTTGTATTGAACGCGAAAGCCGTGAAAGACCTGGGTCGCGCCGTCGTCCATTCTGACCGGCAGGGTCACGTGAAATTCACGCAAGGGCCAGCGCAGCAACTCGTGCGTCGCCGGATCCAGTTGAAGGACCTCGGCGGCGGCGTCTAGCTGCTTTTGTGCGATGGCAAAGGGATTCAATTCTTCTTTTGTCATGTGTTCATCTCCTGCAAATTTTTTTAACGGGTCGAGCGCCCGCAAGATTGCGCATACGATATTAGTATACGGCTTGTCTAAGAGACGGTCCAGTGACAAATGACACGTAATGAGGATGACACCAAACATCAACTCAGGGGCATTTGACATCTGCCCTGGCTTGGAGTAAGATATGGCACGTTTGTTCGGTTAGCCTCACCAATTTTTTCACGTAAAGAAAGGGGGATCTAATGTACCATAAAGTTGTCATTGCCGGACATTTGGGCCGCGATCCAGAAATGCGCTACACACCCGACGGCACACCGGTGACCAACTTTTCTGTGGCGACCACAGAAAAGTGGACCGGGCAAGACGGCCAGCAGCAAGAGCGCACAATATGGTGGCGCGTGACAGCCTGGAGACGCCAGGCCGAGATCTGCAATCAATATTTGAGCAAAGGTCGTCCGGTATTGGTGGAAGGACGCATTCGACCCGATGACAACGGCAATCCACGGGTATTTACGCGCAGTGACGGCACGCCCGGCGCCTCTTATGAAGTGACAGCCGACGTGGTCCGCTTCTTGGGTGGACGCGAAGGCGCAGCCGAGTCTGGCGCGCCGCAGGACGCCGAGATTCCGCCCGAAGCCGGGATGGCCGAAGAAGACATTCCCTTCTAGCATGCGCTGTGAAAGGCACGCCTGATGTACCAAAAGATATTTTTAGCAGGTTATTTAGGCCGTGATCCCGAAGTGCGCTACACGCCTAACGGCACGGCGGTGTGTCGTTTTTCCGTAGCGACCAGCGAGCGTTGGACCGACCAGGAAGGCCAGGCCCAAGACCGCACAGTCTGGTGGCAGGTGTCGGTGTGGGGCAAGCAAGGCGAAGCCGTCAGCCAGTACCTGAAAAAGGGCAGCCAGGTCGTCATAGAGGGGCGCATGGATGCGGACCCGGAGAGCGGTGGTCCGCGTTTATGGACGGCTCGCAATGGCCAAGCCCGGGCCAGCTTTGAGATCGTCGCCCGCTCAGTGCAGCTCGTTGGGCGGCGCGGCGGCGCGGTCAACCTGTTCGAGCCACGCGACCAAGACATCCCACCCGAAGCCTTTCTGGGTGGGAGGTAATTATACCATCCAGGCATCCGAGTTCAGCAGTTCAGCCACTCAGGAGCGCCGTTCCTGCACTCCGAGTGTCTTTGTTTATAACGAGTGCAAACCGGGCCGTCGTGAAGAATCGTGACGGCTCGGCGGTTTTGGAGACGGTACAATGAACGACCCAGCGCCTGACACGCCGGGGCGGCGTATCCAAGTCCAGATAGAGCTTCCGTCAGACCTGGAGGCGATCTATGCCAACTTTGTCCTCATCACCCATTCGCCATCAGAGATGATTTTAGATTTCGCTCAAGTGCTACCCCAACAGCCCAAGGCGCGCGTCCGGGCGCGGGTGGTGATGACGCCATTGCATGCCAAGCTGCTGCATCGTGCGCTGGCAGAAAATATCGCTAAATTCGAAGCCCAGTTCGGCGAGATCCAGACACCCACGCAAGGCCCTTCGCTGGCCCAGCAGCTTTTTAATTTTCCCCCGCCTGCCCCTGAAGGAGACCGCTGACCATGACTACCCTGGACTCTCTCGACGCCATCGCCGACCGCATTCGGGCCGGATTCACCGAGCGCAACGCCGTGCGCGACGCGACGCTGGCCCGCTCGCGGGAACTGATCAGCCTGTGCGCGACCGCCATTCGCGCCAGCCACCGCAACGACTGGGAACAAGCTCACCGCCTGCTAGAGCAAGCGCGGCAGGTAGCAGCCACCATGCAAACGGAAACCGCGCCTTACCCGGACCTATATTTTGCAGGCTATACGCAAGATGCGCTCAAAGAACTGGCCGAGGCGTATATCACGGTCGCGCTGGCCCAGGGCAAGCCGCTGCCCTCCCCCCAAGAGATCGCGGTCGAAGACGCGACTTTTCTAAACGGCCTGGCCGAAGCGGCCAGCGAGATGCGGCGGCGCTGCCTGGATTTGATCCGCAAGCGAAACAACGTCGAGGCCGAGCGGCTGCTGGCGGCTATGGACGAGATCTATGCCGTGTTGATGACCTTTGACTTTCCCGACGCCATCACCGGGGGTCTGCGCCGCCGCGTGGACGCGCTGCGCGGCGTGCTGGAGCGCACACGCGGCGACCTGACCATGAGCATGCGCCAGGATGCTCTGCTCGACGCGCTACGCGAATTTGAACACCGAGTGGGCGTGTTCAATGACGAGTCAAACTGATCGCGTGATCCGGGCCAGCGAAGTGGGGAGCTATGTCTATTGCGCCCGGGCCTGGTGGCTGGGAGCGGTGGAGGGGATGGCGCCGCAGGACACGCGCCGTCTGGAGAGCGGTTCGGCGACGCACGAAGGGCACGGCCGGCGCGTGCTGTTCGCTGGGGCAATGACGCGCTTGAGCCATTTGCTGCTGGTTCTGGCGGGGTTGGTCGGGGCGATTTGGCTGATGAGTGGATTGGCGGGTTGATTATGAATTGGGGATGGATCTTTTTGGGCCTGCTGGCGCTGGCCCTGGCCGCGCAATGGATGGCGCGGCGCAGTCGAGCCGCCTCAGGGCTGCCAGCCGGCCGGCTGGTCTACGCGGATACGACCCGCTGGCGTCCGGTCGAGCGCACACTCTTTTCCAGGAAACACCGCCTGGTCGGTCGCCCCGACTATTTGGTGCAGCGGCGGGGCGAGTTTATCCCTGTCGAAGTCAAGTCGAGCACTGCCCCGCCAGATGGTCCTCATGCTGCTCATATTTTTCAACTGGCCGCCTATTGTCTGTTGGTTGAGGAGACACATCAGCGCCGCCCGCCCCACGGTTTGATCGTTTACGCGGGCGACTCCCATGAAACCTACCAGGTTGATTTCACGCCCGTTTTGGAAGAAAAGCTCCTGACCATCCTGGACCAGATGCGCTGCGACCTGGCTCAAGGCCGCGCCGAGCGAGATCATACGCAGGCCGCCCGTTGTCAGGCCTGCGGTTATCGTTACGCCTGCGACCAATCTTTGGTCTGATGGCTGCCGCTTGCCCCTTGCTCGCGCTGGACTACTGTCCAGCGCCCAGACGCGGACAGTGGTCCGCGTGGAGCGAAAAATAATGCGCACCCACTTGCCGCGAATTCCTTGACAAAACCGAGCGGACCTGATAAACTTATTCCGACTAGTTTAGTAGGATTTTGACCCAAGAGAAATGCTTACCAGGTTTTACGCCACACCGCTAAATCTCACCTGCTCCTGTATGGCGCGGGCCTAGTCGCCCGCAGTTGCCATATATGGAGCGGTGAGCCGTGTTGCTGAACCTGGACCAGTGCATAAACGAGCGCCTCGTCGTAACCCGTCCCCACGGGGACTGACGTTGGCCGTTAGTTCTGTCCAAAACGCCGTGCTCATCGCCGAGCGCGGCGTTTTTGTTTTCCAATTTGACGGAGGTTCAAAATGACAACCGTATACATTCCCACCCCCTTGCGGCGCATCACCGGCGGCCAGCCCAAAGTGCAGGTGCAGGCCGAGAACGTCGCCGACATCATTCAAGCCCTAGAAGCAAGCTATCCCGGCCTCGCCAGCCGCGTGCTGGATGACGAAGGCAACGTCAAGCGTTTCATCCAGATTTTCCGCAACGATGACGAAATCCGCACGTTGCAGGGCATCCAGACGCCCGTGTCTGACGCCGACCGGGTGTCCATCGTCCCGGCCATGGCCGGCGGCCGGTAGGAGGCAGCGATGACCAGGCTCAATCGTGATCAATTGGTGGCGCTGGCCTTAAGCCAGATTGACGAAATCACGCCCCACGACCTGCAAAATCGTCTTCAGAACGGCGACCGCCCCATCCTCGTGGACATCCGCGAGCGGGACGAGTTCGCCCAAGGGCATCTGCCCGGCGCGGTGTTCATTCCGCGTGGCTTTTTGGAGCTGCAAATCGAGCAGGTGCAAGTCGACCGCGCCAAGCCGGTCGTGCTCTATTGCGCGGGCGGCGTGCGC
The DNA here is from genome assembly GCA_034435435.1 of Anaerolineae bacterium. GTDB lineage: Bacteria > Chloroflexota > Anaerolineae > S140-20 > S140-20 > DAOTXN01. The sequence goes on from DAOTXN010000143.1 coordinate 12,148, forward strand.
TCGGCGCTGGCGGCCCGCAACCTGAAGGAGATGGGCTACGAACAAGTCTATTCCCTCGTCGGCGGGTTCAACGGCTGGAAGAACGCCGGACTGCCGTTTCAAGTGCCGCAACTGCTCACCGACGCGCAGAAGCTGCGCTACAGCCGCCACATCCTGCTGAACGAAGTAGGCGAAGCAGGGCAAATCAAACTGCTCAACAGCAAGGTGCTGCTGGTGGGCGCGGGCGGGTTGGGCAGCCCGGCGGCGATGTATCTGGCGGCGGCGGGCGTAGGCACGCTGGGCATCGTGGATTTTGACGCGGTGGACGTGTCGAACTTGCAGCGCCAGCTCTTGCACGGGACCAAAGACGTGGGCCGGCCCAAGGTCGAATCGGCCGCCGACCGGCTACACGACATCAATCCCGAAGTCAAGGTCGTGGGTTATCACGAGCCGCTCACCAGCGCCAACGCGCTGGACATCATAAAAGACTATGACGTGGTTCTCAACGGCTCGGACAACTTTCCGACCCGCTACCTGGTCAACGACGCCTGCCAGTTTTTGCGCAAGCCGCTGGTAGACGGCAGCATCTTTATGTTCGAGGGCCAGGTGACGGTGTACCAGCCCGCCCTGCCCGAACGGGGCATCCCGGGCGGGCCGTGCTATCGCTGCCTCTACCCCGACCCGCCGCCGCCGGGCGAGGTTCCCAGTTGCGCCGAGGCGGGCGTGCTGGGCGTGCTGCCGGGCATCGTCGGCTCGCTACAAGCCCTCGAAGCCATCAAGCTCATCCTGGGCGTCGGCGAGTCGTTGGTGGGGCGACTGCTGCTGGTGGACACGCTGGACATGTCGTTCCGGGCGCTCAACGCGCCGCGCGACCCGCGCTGCCCGGTGTGCGGCGAGCATCCCACCATCACAGAATTGATCGACTATGAGCAATTCTGCGGCTTGCCGGCGGCGCGCGGCGACAATGGCCGCCACACCGAGGATACGCCGCGGGCGTTGGAGTTCGTGGCAAGCTAACAGCCCGTCGGAGAGACGTAATTTAGCCCCTTGTGGGCGTCCAAAATGGGCGCAAAACGGGCACAAGGCCCTATATTACAGGGTTCTCCGACAGGCTGCTAGAGCGAGGAGATGCGAGATGTATGCAACAGAGACAAGAGTGAGGTCCCGAACGTCGGCACTGTGGACGGCGCCCGTCGCCAGGCCCACCGCCGTGCGCGCCGGCTCGATCCTCGATCACATCGGGAATACGCCGCTGCTCGATCTTGGCTCAATGGCGCACCGTAACGGCGTCGCGCCAACGGTGGGCGTGTTTGCCAAAGCCGAGTGGTTCAACCCCGGCGGCTCGGTGAAAGACCGGGCGGCGCTGCGCATCGTCGAGGAGGCCGAGAAAAGCGGCGCGCTGACCCGCGACAAAATCCTCATCGACAGCACTTCGGGCAACACCGGCATTGGCTACGCGCTGGTCGGCGCGGCCAAGGGCTACCGGGTGCACCTGGTCATGCCCGCCAACGTCAGCGCCGAGCGTAAGGCGCTGGCCCGGGCCTACGGCGCGAGGCTGATTGAATCGGACCCGCTGGAAGGCTCTGACGGCGCCATCCGGCTGGTGCGTGAGATCGTCGCCGCTGCGCCGGAGCGCTACTTTTACGCCGACCAATACAACAACCCGGCCAATTGGCTGGCCCATTTTGACGCCACCGGTCCCGAAATCTGGGCCCAGACTGGTGGGCAGGTGACCCATTTCGTGGCCGGGCTGGGGACCACCGGCACGTTCGTCGGCGTGGGGCGCTTTCTCAAAGCGATGGCCCCGGCGGTGCAACTGGTGGCCGTGCAGCCGGAAGACGAGCTGCAAGTGATCGAAGGGTTGAAACACCTGGCGACGGCCATCATGCCCGGCATCTATGACGAGACGCTGGCCGACGCGCACGTGCCCATCGGCGCGGACACAGCCTGGGAGATGACGCGGCGGTTGGGTCAAGTCGGGCTGTTCGTAGGACTGAGCGCAGGCGCGGCGGCGGCGGCGGCGTTCGAGGTGGCTCGTGGGCTGGATAGCGGCGTCGTGGTGACGCTGCTCCCCGACGACGGCAGCAAATACGTCAGCCTGGGCGTGTTCGACGAGGAGGCGTGAGATGGTTCCGATAACTGTGGTAGATCACGCGGCGCTGCGCAGCAATCAAGCGGTCATCATTGCGGCGCTGCTGGCGGCCTTTGTGGGCGACGCGGGCGGGCTGGCGGCGCTGGTCGGCGCGCTGATGTTGATCGGCGCGGCGCGGCGCACGCCGGCCTTTGGCTGGGTCTACGCGGGCCTGTTGCGCCCGCTGGGCCTGGTGCGCCCCGACCCGATTCCTGACCATCTTGCCCCGCATCGCTTCGCGCAGGGGCTGGGCGGCGTGTTCCTGGCCGCCGCGACGCTGGCGTTGGCGTTGGGTGGATCGGTGATCGGCTGGGGACTGATCTGGTTGGTGATCGCCTTGGCGGCGGTGAACCTGTTCCTGGGCTTTTGCGCGGGGTGTTTCGTGTATTACTGGCTGGCCCGCTGGCGCGCGCCCGGTTTCACGCACACGCCGCCGGCCGGCACATTCCCCGGCCTGCGGCCGCCGCGCTCGCCAACTGTGGAGTAATAAAATGGCCGAACGACTTGTCATCGCTGCGATGCTCACCGTGTTGGGCGTCGGATTGTACGTTTTGGGGCGGGAGATGCACCTGCGCCTCATCGTTCGCAACGGCCTGGGTTTCCCCGGTCTGGCCGGTTTTAGACTGGGCCGGCCGGCCCTGCTGTACTTTTCGACCGCCAACTGTGCGCCGTGCCAGACGGTGCTCAAGCCGGCGTTGCGACGGTTGGAAACAGAGTTGGGCGAGCGCTTCCAGGTGTTAGAAGTGGACGCCGAGGCGCAAACCGATGCCGTGCGCCACTGGAAGGTGCTCGCGGTACCGACCATTTTCGTGCTCGATCCGCAAGGCAGGCCGCGCCACGTGCATTATGGCGTGGTGCGCCCGGAGGTGTTGCGGGCAGAGCTAGGGCGTTTTATCTGACGAAAGACGAAGGACGAAGGACGAAATGCTGGTCACAGCGCGAGACAATTCGTCCTCCGTCATTCGTCTTTCGTCTGGAGTCACTCGCCGTTTTCCGGAAGTATTTCCCGCTGTTTGCCTCGTCCCAGCGCCACCGAACGTTGGTAGGCGGCCCAGACCGCCTTGGAGAGCACTGTGCGCAGGCCGCCCTTTTCCAGGTGATAGATCGCCTCGGCCGACGTGCCGCCCGGCGACGTGACTTGATTGCGCAGCTCGGCCACGTGACGGTCGCTCTGGCGAGCAAAAGCCACCGCGCCCTGCATCGTCTGCATGACCAACTGGGTCGCCACGCGGCGCGAAAAGCCCAGGTGCACCCCGGCGTCGATCAGCGCCTCCATGAACAGGAACACGTAGGCCGGGCCGGTGCCGCTGAGGGCGGTCGCCATGTCCAGGTAGCTTTCGTCTTCGACGTACACCTCTTCGCCCAACGCGCCCAGAATCGCCTGGGCCTGCTCGTGGCACGGCCCGCACACCTGCGGCGTGGCCGTCCACACGGTGATGCCCTGGCCGATCTGGCCGGGTGTATTGGGCATGGCCCGCACAAAGGCGGCGTGAGCCGCGCCGTCGGACAGGGTACGCAGCGGCGCCCCTGCGACGATGGACAGCCCCACGTCTTGGCGGCGCAGATGCCCCCGCACTTGCGGGATGACCGTCTTGAGCATTTGCGGCTTGACCGCCAGGATCACAATTTGCCCCTCTTCGGCCGCCTGTTCGTTGTCGGTGGTCCAGCGCACACCGTAGCGGGCGGCCAACTGCTCGCCGCGCTCGGCTCGCGGCCCGGCGGCGATGATCTGTTCTGGCACCACCAGATTTTGGTTCAGTAGCCCGGCAATCATCGCCTCGGCCATCATACCACTGCCGATGAAAGCCAATGTGGTGTCTTTAAGCATCGTGTCTTTCCTCCTGTTCCTCTGCTCTCACCGCGCGCAGTCGAATGGAGCCGCATGTGGAAATACTGGCTCCTTACTACTAGAAATTAGGCTTGGACATGATTCACAGGATTTGCAAGATTAAAATCACTTTTTTGAACAGACAATCCTGTCAATCTTGTTCATCCTGTCAAATTGTCATTTTCGGCGGTACCAATTGAAAAGCACTATACCGCGAAATGGCCGTGATTTCAAAGCGACGCCGGGATTTCCCAACCCCGGTTGACAGACCGGCCTGCCTGCCTATACTCAGTGATCACGGAATCGCGCCCGGACGACCAAGTCGTCACTACGAACGTGTGATCGGAGGTAAGCATGCCCGAAGGCTTGAAAATCCTGTTCCTCAGCTCCGAAGCGGCCCCCTTTGCCAAAACCGGCGGCCTGGGCGACGTGGGCGGCTCGCTGCCCAAGGCTCTGCGCGCATTGGGCCACGACGTGCGCGTGGCGTTGCCGGCCTATCGGGCCGTCGAAGCGGCCTATCACAGCGGGCGCTATGCGTTGCAGGCGTTGCCGTTCCAATTGGATGTGCCCATGGGGGTCGGGCCGGTCCCGGCGGGCGTGTTTGAAGGCCGCTTGCCGGATTCCGAGACGCCGGTGTACTTTATTGCCGAGAAACACCTGTTCGACCGGCCCCAAATCTATGGCTATTGGGACGACGTGGGGCGGTTTTGCTTTTTCAGCCGGGCGGCGCTGGACTTGATCCCGGCGCTGGGCTGGCGGCCCGACATCGTCCACGGCAACGACTGGCAGACCGGTCCGGCCATCACCTGGCTGGCGACGGCGGGTCAGGCCGACGAGCGCTATCGGGGCATCCCGTCGCTGTTCACCATCCACAATCTGATGCACCAGGGGCACACCTACTGGGGTATTTTTGACTATTTGAACGTCGTCACCCACGGGCTGATCGAAGAAGACCATGGGCGGGTCAATTTTATGGCGCGTGGGATATACCACGCCACACTCATCAACACCGTCAGCCCGACCTACGCCCGCGAAATCATGACGCCCGCCGGCGGCGCGGGGCTGGATGGGCTGTTGCGCTATCGCGCTTTCGACGTGCACGGCATCCTCAACGGGCTGGATTACACCGAGTGGAACCCCGCCGCCGACCCGCGCCTAGCGGCCAATTTCGACGCCGAGCGGCTGGAAGAACGCCTGGCGAACAAACGTGCGCTGCAAGCCCGGGCCGGCCTGCCCCAGCGCGACGATGTGCCGCTGGTGGCGATGGTCACGCGCCTGGACGCCCAAAAGGGGCTGGACATCACCGGGCACGTGATCCATCTGCTGATGAACGCCGCCGCCGGCGAAGCGCAGATGGTCGTGCTGGGCAGCGGTCTGCCAGAGTACGAGGGGGCGCTGGCCCACCTGGCCGACTATCACAAGGACAAGATGCGGGCCTGGTTGTTCTACGACGCCGACCTGGCCCCGCTCATTTACGCCGGGAGCGATATTTTCCTGATGCCATCGCTGTTCGAGCCGTGTGGGCTGGGGCAGCTCATCGCCATGCGCTACGGCAGTGTGCCAGTGGTGCGGGCCACGGGCGGCCTGGCCGACACGGTGCAGGACGGCGTGACCGGATTTGTGTTCGGTGATTATAGCAGCGCGGCTTTTTGGCACGCGCTGCAGCGGGCCATCTATATCTATAACGTGGACAAAGCAAGCTGGGGGGCGATCCAACGCGCAGGGATGAGCGCCAATTATTCGTGGGGCCGCTCGGCGCTGGGTTACCAGCAGCTTTACGAGTGGGCCATCGCGCGCATGCGAGGGTGGTAACGTGCGACGCACGTGTCGCACGTTAATCAACCTTTAACTTTACGCTGAGGGTTTTTGTGGTAGAATACCACCAGCACGCTCACATTTCACAATCAATTCAATGGGTAGGAGCAAGTTATGACAGAAGCAGTGTTGGAAGGAACGCAGACCCACAATACATCACGGACCAAGTTTCTGGTCGGCGGGTTGATTATCCTGGTAGCAGTGGGGTACTTGATTGTTAGTAGCTTTGGCAGTTCGGCTCAATACTTTCTCACCGTCGCCGAGCTGCGCGGCAAAGGGGCCAGCATCGTCGGCGACGACGTGCGCATTTCGGGCATCGTCGTCGGCGACAGTATCATGTATGACTCACAAACACTGCGCCTCGAGTTTAGCGTCGTTGATAATCTGGAGGATCAGAGCAATCCTCTGCACGTGATCTATTACGGCCCCAAGCCCGATCTGATGCAGCACGAGGCCCAGGCCATTATCGAGGGTGTGTGGAATCAGGACGGCGCGTTTTACGCTCACGACCGGGCCGATAGCTTACTTCTCAAGTGTCCCACGCGCTACGAAGAAGAATTCCCCGAGCAAGCTGAGGGTTAATTTTGAGGACGCGGATGAACACAGAAAAACACAGATCAAAGAAAATCTGTGTTTTTCTGTGTCTATCTGTGTCCCAGCAATGAGTGGATGAAATGATACCAGATATCGGTTTACTGGCGACCTGGCTGGCGCTGATTGGTGCCGTCGGAGCAGTATTGATGGCGCTGTATGGATATTGGAGCCAAGAGTCTCGTTGGATCGAGAGCGCCCGCCGGGCCGCGATCGTCGTGTGGCCGCTGTTGACGTTGGCCGCGTTGGCCCTGGAATACGCGCTGCTCACCGGCGATTTTAGCTTGAATTACGTCGCCAACGTGTCCAGCCGCGACATGCCCACCCTGCTCAAGATCACGGCGCTGTGGGGAGGACAGGATGGCTCGATCTTGTTCTGGGCCTGGCTGATGTCCACATTTACCTTTGTGCTCATGCTGCGGCGCTGGGATCAGGATCACGACTTGCTGCCCCACGTCATCGTGGTGACCATGGGCACGCTGGCCTTTTTCATCGCGCTGGACCTGTTCGCCTCCAATCCTTTCAAGCGACTCGACTTTCTGCCCCCCGATGGGCGCGGATTGAACCCGCTGTTGCGTCACCCCGGCATGGTCATCCACCCGCCCATGCTCTACCTGGGCTTTGTGGGTTTTGTGGTTCCCTATGCTTTTGCCATGGCCGCGCTGGTGGCCCGCCGCACCGATGCGCACTGGATCCGCCTGACCCGCCGTTGGACGCTGGTGTCATGGCTGTTCTTGAGCCTGGGCTTGCTCCTGGGCGGGCGTTGGGCCTACGATGTGTTGGGCTGGGGCGGCTACTGGGCCTGGGACCCCGTGGAGAACGCGGCCTTTTTGCCCTGGCTGGCGGGTACGGCCTTTTTGCACTCGGTGCAAATCCAAGAAAAGCGCGGCATGCTCAAGGTCTGGAACATGGCGCTCATCATCCTGACCTACGGGCTGGTCATCTTTGGCACGTTTATCACCCGCAGCGGCGTGATCGATTCGGTGCACGCTTTTGCCCGCTCGGCGGTAGGGCCGGCCTTTTTTGGCTTTATTGCCATTACGTCGGTGGCCTCGGTGTGGATGCTGTTGCGCCGCCTGGATGTCTTGCACAGCGACAACCGGCTGGAAAGCCTGGTCTCGCGTGAGGCGATCTTTTTGCTCAACAATCTGGTCTTTATGACCTTGACCTTTTCGGTCTTTGTGGGAACCGTATTCCCAATGGTTTCCGAACTGGTCATCGGTGAAAAGATCACGGTAGGGCCGCAGTGGTTCAATCGGGTGACAGGACCGCAATTCGGCCTGCTGGTGTTTTTAATGGGCATCGCGCCGTTGTTCGCCTGGCGCAAACAGTCTGCCGAACGGTTGGGGCGCAGTATGCTGTGGCCGTTTGCCCTCTCCGTCGCGGTCGCCACCGCGCTGGTGGCTTTTGGAATGCACAGCCTCGGCGCGCTGTTCGCCTTTTGGCTGGTCTCTTTTGTGGGCCTCACCACGCTGTGGGAATATGGGCGCGGGGTGATGGCGCGACATCGGGCGCACGGCGAGCCGTGGCCGCTGGCCTTGTGGCGGCTGACCGGGCGCAACCGGCGGCGCTATGGCGGCTACATGATCCACCTGGGCGTGGTGTGCATGGCGTTGGGTATCCTGGGCACCAACCTGTTCCAGAAAGAGACGCAGGGAACAGTGGCCGTCGGTGAATCAATCCAACTGGGCGACTTTGCGATCACCTACAACGGGTTGAACACGCGGCGCGGCGCAGCCGACCTGGCTATCGTCGAGGCCAGGCTGGCCTTGAGCCGGGATGGCAAGCACCTGCGCGACCTCACCCCCTATCGAGAGATCTACCAAAGCAGTGGGCAAACCATGACCATCCCCTCCACCCGCAGCACGCCGAGCGAGGACTTTTACGTCATCCTGGCCGGCTGGGAGGGAACCGGCCGGACGGCCACTTTCAAAGTGTACCTCAACCCGCTGATCAACTGGCTGTGGTTCGGCGGGTTGGTATTCGTCGTGGGCACGCTCGTGGCTGCATGGTCCGACGCCGAGGCCGAGCGACGGGCCGTGGGGCGGCAACTGGCGACAGAGGCAAGGCAGGCCGCGTAAATGATACGTGAAACGAATTGCAGATTAACGGAATTACCGCAGCAAGTGCAAGAGGCTCTGGAGGACTTGCAGGACCGGCTGCTGATGCTGTTTCCCGGTCAGATTAGCCAACTCTTACTATACGGCTCATACTCTCGAGGCGAAGCAACGCCCGAGTCTGACATTGACGTGATGGTCGTCGTGGGCTGGGAGGATCCTAAGCATCCTCACAGTCTTTACCTGGGCGGGGCGAGTGACCCGCGCTGGCGTAAGATCATCGACACCGCAATAGACGTGATGATCGATCACGGTCCCTATATTTCAGTGTTGGTGGTTGGGGAAAACGTGTTCAACAGCAAATTGCCTGTGGCGCAGGCCGCCAAAGAGGAAGGGCAAGTCTTGTGGATGAGACGGCCGATTTGAGCAGCCCACAAACTCGGAGAAATAGACGGATGGCCCCTTTCCAGAAGACAAACCTGCTCTGGCTATTGTTGCTTCTTTCGTTATTAGGACCTGTCGGCGCGGTTTACGCCCAAGACCCCACCCGCGAGGTGAGCGACGACGACGTGAACCGCGTGGCGCGGGAGTTGTATTGCCCCATCTGTGACAACGAAACTCTTGACGTGTGCAAGACGCAGGCATGTGAAGACTGGCGACAGCTCATCCGCGAAAAGCTGGCGGCGGGTCAGACCGATCAGCAAATCATGGACTATTTTGTCGATCTTTACGGCGAACAAGCTCGGAAAGTGATAACCGACGACGACGTGAACCGGGTGGCGCGCGAGCTATATTGCCCCATCTGCGAAAACACGCCGCTAGACGTGTGCGAAACGCAGGCCTGTGAGGATTGGCGCGAGGAAATCCGCGCCAAACTGGCAGCAGGCCAGACCGCGCAGCAGATCATCAACTATTTTGCCGGCATTTACGGTGAGCGGGCGCGGGCCACTCCCACCACCCAGGGCTTTAGCAAATGGGTGTGGATCATCCCGATCGCCGGAGCGGCGCTCTTTGGAGTTTATTTTGTGCGGCTGTTGTTGCGCTGGCGCGCCAGGGCAGCCGAATTGGAAACCCCAACAGCGGCGTCTCAAGGACTAGACCAGGCCGCCTACGAATATATCGCCCAACTGGAGCAAGACATCCGTGAGTCAGCCTGACCCATCTACCAACTTGCCAATTTCCCGTCCCACCCACCTCTCCACCAGGCTCCTCATCTGGGGCATTATCCTCGTCGTGTTGGCGTTTCTAGGCTGGGGGCTGATCAAACGCGGCGAAACCCGCCCCCAGGTCGGCAGCGACGCGCCCGGTTTTACGCTGCCCCTGTTCGACGGCTACTACAACGAGTTCACCGATGGCCGTGTGACGCTTTCTGACCTGCGCGGGCGGGTCGTGGTGCTCAACTTTTGGGCCTCGTGGTGCGTCGAATGTCGTGTAGAAGCCCGCGACCTGGAAGAAACCTGGCAAGCCTATCGCGACCGGGGCGTCGTGTTTGTCGGCATCGACTATGACGATACCGAGGTCAAAGCCCGCACCTACCTGGAAGAGTTTGGCATCACTTACCCCAACGGCCTGGACGGGCGCGGGCTGATCACCGAGGGCAAATATCACATCACCGGCGTGCCAGAGACCTTTATCGTGGACCCGCAGGGCAAGATCGCCCTGGTCAAAATCGGACCGTTCCGCGCTGGCGAGCTGCGCCAGGAGCTAGACCGATTACTTCAGACACCCGGTTTTTAAGCGCGCTCAGGAATCAGCCGCCAGTATGAGCTCGGTCGAACGCTTGAGTTGGAGACTGATGGCTGAAAGCTGATCGCTGATTGCTTGCTCGACGAGGAGCACAATGAACAGTGGAGCTATTCTGGTTGGAGTTGCCATGTTGGTGCTGGTCGGCGTCTATGTGACCCGACCTTTGTTCGAAAAGACATCCTGGAAGGGTAACAGTCAATCCTTCAGCCCCCGTGCGCAGTTGAGCGCCCGCCGTGACGCTATTTATGCCCTCATCCGCGAGTTGGATGCCGATTTCCAGACCGGCAAAGTCAACGAACACGACTATCAAGCCCAACGCAAGCGCTACGTGGCCCAAGGGGTGGCCTTGTTGCAAGAACTGGACGCGCAGCCCGATGCCATCTCACTCGACCGGCCCGCCACGTTAGACGACGAAATCGAGGCCGCAGTGCTGGCCCTGCGCCAGAAATCAGGTCTCGACAAGCAACCAGATTCCTCTCGCTTTTGCACTCAATGCGGGCGACCCGCCGACCCCGAGGACAAATTCTGCGGTCGCTGCGGCGCGGCGCTCAAAGAGGCAACGGCGCAATGAAAAAGGCCCTCCTCGCGCTCATTATCCTGCTCGCTCTTTTGTCCCAATCGGCGGTCGCCCAGGACGGCGCGCAAGGCCCCAGCACACCGCCCGCGCCGCAAGTTGTCGCTTCTACTTATGAGGCGCGCTGCTCCACGTGCCACGGCCCCACCGGCCAGGGCGACGGCGCACGCGCCGTGCAAGCCAGCCTGGCCATGCCCGACCTGACCGACCCGGCGCTGTGGCGCGAGACGACGCCCGCCCGCTGGTTCGACATTATCAGCAACGGCGTGCAGGATAAGGCCATGCCCCCCTTTGGCGAGGCCAGCAGCAACCCGTTGCGCCAGATTGACCGTTGGAATTTGGTCTTTTACCTGTACACGCTGTTTACATCGCCAGGACAGATCGAGATGGGCCGGGCGCTGTATGAACAGAATTGCGCCGAGTGCCACAGCACCGATGGCGTGGGATTGGACGATGCGCCTGGCTTTACCGATCTGGCCGCCATGGCCAACGTCAGCCAGGCCGACCTGTACGCCGCCATCGCCGACGCCAACATCGAGGGCCACGACGTTGAATTGGCCGAGGTGGAAATCTGGGCGCTGGCCGATTACGTGCGCACCTTTAGTTACAACTATACACCACCCGTCACTTCCGAAGCGCCTGCAGCTCCTGCTACACGCAGCCCTTTCACCGGCGGCGTGGGCGTCATTAGCGGCCAAGTGCGCAACGGCACAGCCGGCGCCGCGCCGCCCGCAGGGATAGAGGTGCGACTACGCGCCTTTGACATGGACGCCACGTTCGTAGACGCCATCACCACCACTACCAGCGCCGATGGCTCGTTCCGCTTTGAGGGCATTGACCCTACCGCGCCGGTCCAGCTCGAGCCGACGGCCACCTACTACGGCGTGACCTACGTGGGCGATCTGGAGGAAGCGATTCAACTCTCGCCTGAACAACCCACCGGCGAGGTAGACATTACGGTCTATGAGACCACCGAAGACGATAGCGCCGTGCGCATCGAGCGCCTGCACATCGTGATGGATTTTGCATCGGGGCAGATGCAGGTGGCCGAGCTTTACATTTTGTCCAACGCGGGCGACCGGGCCTACGTGGGCACACTGGAACAAGGCACGATTCGGTTGAGCGTACCCTCTGATGCTCTCAGCTTCCAGCCAGGGGGCGACCCCAATCGCTATCGCACGCTGGCGGACGGCATCGCCGACACGATCCCGGTGCCGCCGGGCGTGAGCACGGCCGAGTCCGTGCTGGTGTATAATTTAGCCTACGACGACGGGCTGGAACTGACCCGCCCCTTACCCTACGCCGCCAAAATCGTCAACGTCTTTGTGCCCGACGTGGGGGTCCAAGTCAGCGGGGAGGGCATTCGTGATGGCGGGCCATTCAACGCCCAGGGTACGCTGCTCAACACCTATCTGGCCGACGACCTGGCGGCCGGCAGCCAGTTGACCATCAAGCTATCCGGCGAGCCAGAGTTGACCACCGCCAGTGTGTCCTCGCCGCACGAGGCGAACAAAGGCCCGGACAACACCCAAAGCATGGCTATCGGCTTGATCGTGCTGGCCGGCGCGGTTGCCGTGGGCTTTTTATACTGGCGGGGCTATCTGCAGCTCGGCGCGAGATCGGCAGCCCCATCAGGACAGACCGCGCTGCTGCAAGCCATCGCCGACCTGGACGACGAGTACGCAGCGGGGAGATTGAAGAAAAAGCCCTATCAGGCCGAACGGGCGCGGTTAAAGGCCGCGCTGATGGAATTGATGAAAAAAGAATGATACAGGTGCGCGCGCTGGTCAAAGCCTTCGGGCTTCACGCCGCTCTGCGCGGCGTAGACCTGGACGTAGCCGAGGGTGAGTTTGTCGCCGTGGTCGGCCCCAACGGGGCGGGCAAGACCACCCTGTTGCGCATTCTAGCCACCCTCAGCCGGCCCACGGCGGGCGCAGTGTGCATCGCCGGGCGCGACGTGAACAAAAACGGCGCTTACGTGCGCCGCCTGATCGGGCTAGTGTCACATCAAACGCTGCTCTATCCACACCTGTCGGCCGAAGACAACTTGCGCTTCTATGGTCGCCTGTACGAGGTGAACGATCTGGAGCCGCGCATCAACGAGGTGTTGGAGGTGGTCGGGCTGTCTGCCCGGCGCACAGACCAGGTGCGAACCTTTTCGCGCGGCATGCAGCAACGGCTGACTATCGCCCGCGCCATCTTGCACCGGCCCCGGGTGATGTTTTTCGACGAGCCGTACACCGGGCTGGACCAACAGGCGGCGACCGTGCTGGGCCAAATCTTAACCGAGGTCGCGGCGGCCGGGCGCACGGTGTTGCTCACGACGCACGATCTGGAGCGCGGGCTGGCCGGCTGCGACCGGGCCGTCATCCTGAATCGGGGCAAGATCGTCTATCAAGCCGGGCGGGCCGAGCTCGACCCGGCGTCGTTCGGGGAGTTATATCGCTCGATTGTCGAGCGTCAGGCGTGAAACGTGACTCTAGTCCCCCCCTTTGGGGCGGAGCGGAAGGGGATGCGCAATGCGCGACCATTCACGATTCAATTCATAGCTTGTGCTGGCATGGTTGAGAGAGACGAAGTAAAATAGCAGGTGTAATGAGAGTTTGGAAAGGAGAGATGCGAACATGAAATGGCAGGAACACATTCACGTAAATCCCAGGGTGGCGTTTGGCAAGCCTGTCGTGAGGGGCACACGTATTCCGGTTTACATGGTATTGGAGTTAGTTGAAGCGGGTTACACACCTCAGCAAATCGTCACAGAATTTTATCCCACAATCACACCCGATGACGTCCGCGCTTGCATCCGATACGCTATGGAACTGACTAAAAACGAGGAGATCTATTTTGTCGAAGCCGCCACTGCAACTGCTGGTTGATGAATGTGTTTACCAGGTGACGACTGATTTTCTTCGCCATTTGGGCCACGACCTTCTCACTGCTCAAGAGCTTGGGTTGTCTGGCGCTGATGACGCCACCGTCATTGATCGAGCAGTGGCTTTGAACCGTGTATTCCTCACGCGGGACAAAGACTTTAGCAGTATCCTTTTGTACCCACCGGCCAAGTATCTGGGCATCGTGATGCTGAAAATTCATCCAGAGACAATGTCTGCCGTTCACAGGGTATTAGAACAATCGCTTTCACAAATTCACGATTTCACAGGCAAGCTGGTCGTGGTGGACAGGAACAAATTCCGGGTGCGGCATTTGGAATCGGCTTGACCCAATACGGCGGTGATGCTCCACGGCTCACCGATCGCGGTTCTTCTATGACTTTTATCCATCAAGTCCTCGCCATCGTCCACAAAGACATCCTCACCGAGCTGCGCACCAAAGAGATGTTCAGCTCGATGCTGGTCTTTGCGCTCATGGCGGTGTTTATCTTTAGCATCGCGCTCGACCTGTCGGCGGCCGACCCCCTCGATACCTCGCCGGGGCTGCTGTGGGTGACGATTGCTTTTGCCGGCACGCTGGGCTTGAACCGCTCGCTGGCGCAGGAACAAGAGAACCGTTGCATCGATGGACTGCTCATCGCCCCCATGGACCGCAGCGCCATTTTTTTTGGCAAGGCGGTGGGGAATATTCTGTTTATGGGCGTGGTCGAGCTGGTCGTCGCGCCGGTGTTTGCGGTGCTGTTCAACGTGCCGCTGCTGCGGGCGTCGGTGTGGTTGGTTATCTTGTTGGGCACGCTGGGTTACGCCGGGGTGGGCACGCTCTTTTCGACCATGGCCGTGAACACGCGGGCGCGCGAGGTGATGCTGCCCATCCTGCTGCTGCCGGTGTCGGTGCCGGTGTTCATCCCGGCAGTCAACGCCACCGGCGGCTTTCTGGCGGGCGACCCGGTGAGTGAGGTGTTCAACTGGCTGCAATTGCTGGCGGCATACGACGCCATCATCATTGCTGTGAGTTTTATGACGTTCGATTTTGTGGTGGAGGAATAAGGCTCTCGCATATAGACAAACCTCTACGCTACTGATATAATTCTCGAAAGGCAACAACACGATGGGTCAAGCCGACATTAGCAGCAAATATCTCCTCGCCGGCGAACCGGAAAAGTGGATCCGTCACCTGGTTTTGGATCGGCAGGCATGACGCATACGAACGATGTAACTGCTCAGCCTGTGCAGATATGACAACGAATCAAAGGATTGAGCGAATCTGTGCTTCTCGGCCCGATGGCCTGAGTCCCACAGCCGCGCTGACCGTGGTTCCAAGGGATGCGCCGCCGCGCCTCACTGCAGAACGCGGGCAGCCCCGGGGCAGGGTTGGTCGACGCCATTCGGTCAATCCCGAAAATTTGTTGTCATATCCCCACCTGAGTAGTTACCGAACGATTGCTAAAACGTAACTGCTCACCCTGGTAGCTCTTTGGACAAGATTTACAGGATTTACAGGATTTTTCCACGAATTCCATCCTGTGAATCTTGTGAATCCTGTCGAATGACTTTGGGTTTGCCGCTTTTACGCATTTGGGCTGAGCAGTTACGCTAAAACACTTGTGACTGGGTTAGCCATCATCCTACAAGCAACTGAGCGGAGAGACAAGATGTTAAATCTGTTCAAACCAAGTAATCGCTTAACCGCCCTCCTCAACTGGCTCGCCGCGGCGCTGATGTTGGGCGGGCTGGCCATGGTCTTTCTCTACGCCCCCCGCGAGCGCACCATGGGCGACGTGCAGCGCATCTTTTACTTTCACCTGGGCTGCGCCTGGGTGGGCTTTTTTGCCTTTTTTGTCACGATGATCAGCGGCATCTTGTATCTGTGGAAAAACCAGGAACGCTGGGACGTGGTAGGCAACGCCTCGGCCGAGGTCGGCACGGTGTTCATGACCATGGCCATTGTCAGCGGTTCGTTGTGGGCGCGCCCCGTGTGGAATACCTGGTGGACCTGGGACCCGCGCCTGACCATCAGCGCCATCCAATGGCTGCTCTACCTGGCCTATTTTATGCTGCGCAACGGCATCGAAGACCCGGCCCGGCGAGCCCGCTTTGCGGCGGTGTATGGCATTATCGCCTTTCTCACCGTGCCGCTGAGCTTTTTGTCCATCCGCTTATGGCGCACGATTCACCCGGTGGTCGTTGGCAGCAGCGGCAGCGTCAGCGCCGAGGGCGGGTTCAACATGACCGACAAGATGCGCCACACGCTGTTTTTTAGCCTGGCGACGTTCACCGTGCTCTATTTCACGCTGCTGCGGGCGCGTTTGCGCCTGGCGTGGACACAAGAGCGCGTGGCCCGCCTGCGCCAGCGGGTGTTGAGCCGGGGATGACGAAAGACAAAGGACGAAGGACGGAGATTCGTCGTTCGTCCTTCGTCGTCTCTTACGCAACCCAACGCGGGGAAACGCATCTAAAGGATGTAAGGAATCTTCATCCCGGCGTAATCCCTGTGTAACCTTTTTAGGATAGGATGGAGACAATGGAAAACGTAGAATTCTTGACGGCGGCCTTTGCCGTGTTTTGGGGTTTTACCTTTGTGTACGTGTTTAGCATCGCCCGGCGGCAGCAAAACCTGGAGCGAGACTTGAAGGTGTTGGAGAGCCTGCTGGACGAAAAAAAGCGTGATGCGTGATGACCGTGTTTCAATCGGCGCGAGCGAGTATTGAATCTATGTCGTGGCTCAAGCGCATCGTCCTGGCCCTGTCGGCGGTGTTGGTCATTGGCGTAGTCGTGGCGCTCATTGCCGCGCCGGCGAGTGGGGAGGACGAATTTGTCGATCCGACCGGTGTGGCCGCCAACGCCAACTTTTTGGCGCTGGCTTTTCTTTCCTTCGTGGCCGGGGCGCTTTCCTTTATCTCGCCCTGCACGTTGCCGATTTTGCCGGCCTATTTTGCCTTCACTTTCCAGGCCGACCGCAAGCGCATCGCGGCGATGACGTTGGCCTTCTTTGTGGGGCTGGCGTTGGTGTTCAGCGTCCTGGGCGCTTCGACGTCGGCCTTGGGTTCGCTGTTGACAAAAAATCTCGATGTACTGACCCGCGTCGGCGGCGGGCTGCTTATTGTCTTTGGCGTGATGAGCCTGGTGGGGCGCGGTTTCACCGGACCGGCTTTTCAAACCAACCGCTCGGCCACGTTGGGCGGCTCGTTCGTTTTTGGCGCGACCTTTGGCCTGGGGCTGACGCCGTGCGTCGGCCCGATTTTGGCCGGGCTGCTGACCATCGCCGCCGGGCAAAGCGTGGCGCGCGGCGCCAGTATGCTGTTCGTGTATGCGCTCGGGTTGGGGCTGCCTCTAATGCTCGTCTCGACCTTCATCGGCGACCGGCCCCGCGACAGCCTGATCTGGCGGGTCTTGCGCGGCAAGGGCTGGCGCGTGAGCATCGCCGGGCGACCGTTTCACCTGCACTCGACCAGCATCATCAGCGGCTTGATTTTTCTGGCCCTGGGCGTGGTGATGGTACAGGGCAACAACATCCAGTCGCTGCTGCCCAGCGGCGTCGTGGCGTGGCTGACCGATGTGCAGATCCAGCTCGATGTGATTCAGGATAAGCTGCTGACCACCTTTAAATGACACCCCAATCCTCTCCCAGGCAGGCCGGCTCGATCACCGGCCTTTTGGTTTTTGCGCTCGTCGCCGGCTTGTTGGCCGCCGGGCTGTTGACGCGGCTGGTGGACGACAGTGAACCCTCGAGCGTGACGCTAGACTCGTCCGGCGGCTCATCTGCCACGCGGCGACCAGCGCCCGATTTTACCTTGCCTGACCCAGGCGGGAACCCGCTCAGCTTGAGCGAGTGGCGCGGCCGGCCGATGTTAATCAACTTTTGGGCCACCTGGTGCGGCCCGTGTGAGATCGAGATGCCAACCATCCAGGCTGCATACGAGAAACACCAAACCGATGGTCTGGTGGTGCTGGCTGTGGCCGTAGAAGACAACGCCGCCGACGTGCAACGCTTTTTCGAGCGCTATGGCCTGACCTTCCAACCATTGCTGGACGATGGCGCGACCGCCCGGAGCTACGCCGTGTTCGGCCTGCCCACCAGTTTTTTCGTGGACGCTGAGGGACAAATCGTCGCCACTCACACTGGCGTACTGACTGAGCGCGCACTTGAGGATTACCTGGCGCAGACGATGACGAATGACGAATGACGAAAATAACCTTCTACACCAAACCCGGTTGCCCTCTGTGTGACGAGGCGCTCGATTTGCTCCTGGCGCTGGGCGATGAATTGGGCGTCGAGTTGGCCGTTCAAGAGATCAACATCCTGAAAGACGCCGAATTGTACGCTCGCTACCGGTATACGATTCCGGTCGTCGCCATAGACGACGGGCCGACGCTGATGGCGCCCGTCGGCGCGGCCGACCTGCGCCGGGCGTTAAGTCAGGCCGTGGGTCGCTCAGAAGCCCCGATTGAGGTAAAATAATACCAACCACTCCACCTTTGAGGCAAAAGAATGGGTGAGACCACGTTGTCTCCCTGGCAACGCAAGTTTATCCTGAGCACACAGCGTTTCGTCTACTGGCTGTCGAAACACTGGCTGGCCCTGGCTAACCTGTGCATCTTTTTGTACGTCGGTCTACCCTTTGCCGCGCCGGTGTTCATGAAGGTAGGGTGGACAGAACCGGCGCAGGCCATTTATACTATCTACAAACCCCTCTGCCACGAGCTGTCTTTTCGCTCCTGGTTCCTCTTTGGTGAGCAGCCGGTTTATCCCCGCGATGAATACGCGGCCCGCTTTGGATTGCAAGACGTTGCGTGGACCGAACTGTTCACCCACGCGCGCGACTTTGTAGGGAACGAGACGATGGGCTACAAAGTGGCCTTTTGCCAGCGCGACATCGCCACTTATGCAGCCCTGTTATTGGGCGGACTGACCTACTCTGTTCTGCGCCGGCGTGGTTTACGAGCCATGCCCTTTTGGTTATTTATCCTGGCCGGCGTGATCCCCATGGGGTTGGACGGCGGCACGCAGTTTATCAGCCTGATTATCCCTGGCTTCCCGGCCCGCGAGAGTGTGTGGCAACTGCGCACGCTCACCGGCGCATTGTTCGGCCTGTCCATCGCCTGGCTGGCCTACCCGTACATCCAGCAGGGTATGGATGATACGCGCGAGATTCTGGCGACGCGCTATGGCTGGGATGGACATACTCCCCCCTTGAAACACAGCACCCGCGATCAGGTCATCCAATTGTTAAAAGACCAGGATATCATCTGACGCTCTCGCAACTCATTTGCCGTCTCGCACAGCCTATGCTAAACTGAATCACAACTATCCAGACGTGATCGTCTTCCGCCTGGTCTATTTCCCCTGGCATTGAAGGGCCGGTTAGACAAGTTGGCAACTTGTCCAACCAGGCTGTTTCCAGAATAGGAGCAGAGACAGATGAGAAAACGATTTCTGGTCCTGGGCATGGCCTGGCTGGGGATTTTGTTCCTCACCGGCTGCGGTAAAGATGGAAAGCAGGGTCCGTCGTCGGCCTCTCACCCGGCGGCCGACCTGCGGGTGGTGGAACAGCGGCCACTCGATATTCCCGACCTGAAAGACCTGTCGCTCTCGATCTCGCCCGACGGAGAGTGGCTGGCAGGCGTCAACCAAGATGGGGCGCTGTGTATCTATGCGACCGATTCCCTGCGTGAAGAGCGCTGCACCTTATTGGACACGTGTCAGGCCGACCCGCGCAGCGTCGCCTGGGCGCCCGATAGCCGGCGCGTTGCCATCGCCGAGAACATGGGGGTCTATTTTGAAAGCGATCTATGGGTGCTAGAGCTCGAAACCGGCAAACTCACCAACTTGACCGACGATGGCGTGAGCGCCTGCAAGCGCCAGGGAGACGCCGGGCCGGCGCCGATGGACCTTTCGCCGACCTGGTCGCCGGATGGCAAGGCGCTGGCCTTTTTTCGCCTGCAAGGCGACGAAAAGGGCCTGTATCGCCTCCCGGTCACAGGCGGCGCGGTGGAAAAGCTGGCAGATGGGTTGGGCGTCGCTTATATGCTGTGGTCGAAGGATGGAAAAATCGTCTACACCCCGCAGGGCGCTGCTCTCGACGAGAGCGGGTTGTGGGTCATCCGGCCAGGCGAACGCGGCCCGCAGCAGGTCGTGGGAGCAGACCCGGATCTGGGGCCGCCGTTCCTGATGGATGTTTCGCCCACCGGGGACCAGGCATTGGTGATATACCGCCTGGCTGCCGCGCGGGACTTTTTCTCGCAGCCCAATCGCTCCTATTGCGCGGTGGTGGATTTGAAGACGGGTCAGGTGGAGCCGCTCAAGCAGGCCGCGGGGGCCGACCCCGAGTTTTACGACCCTATGGCCGGCGCCTTTTCTCTCGATGGTTCCAAGGTGCTATATGTCTATCAGGACGCCAACGAGCAGGTGCGGCTGGCTGTGCGCGACCTGGATGGCGAAACCGAAAACGTGCTACTCGCGCTGGACAAAGTTGAGGTTTTTGCCGGCCCCAACCATGGCCTGGACTGGGCCGGGAACGACACGCTGGTGCTGCCGTTTTCGCACTTGCTGCTGCGCGTGGGCGTCGAATAGGAAAACCCTAACCCGATTCACCAGAACTAAAAAGCAAAACCACCAAGGACGCCAAGAGCACGAAAGACGTTTTGGCTACGTTAGCGCAGTTTTGCCGGCCACGGTCGCCTGAGCCTCGACCAGGCGTTCTTGGCCGCGCCAGATAGTATGCGCCCAGGTCATCTGGGTTTCGCCGACTGCCACGACCCGGCTGTGTATCTCCACATCGTCGCCGGTCGTCGCTGGCGCAAAATATTCGATCTCGTAGCGCGCCGGAGTGGGCGGCGGCTGGCGGCTGGCGGCTGACCGCTGACCGCTGAGGGCTTGATCCAATGCTTCGAGCCGGGCTTGGTTGAGCCAGTTGAGGTAATTGGCGTTGTTCACGTGACCCAGGTTGTCCAGCTCGTAGCTCTTGACACGGTGATGGTAGATGAACGATGGGCTATCCATTTGGCGCGTCGGTTCCAGCGGCGGGGCCGCGTCGAGGGCGCTGATGCCGTTGGGTTCAAAGGCGGCGACCATTTCCGGGGCGATGCGGCGGGGCAAGAGCGTAGCGGCGTCGATGTAGACCCAATCGGCTTGAGCCAGGGCGACCAGGCTGTCGTCAGAGACGCGGCGTAGTTCGTATTCGCGGTGCGAGCGCACGCGCCGAAAATCAGAGACCCAGGTTTTCACCTGGACCACGTCGCCAAATGACAGCGGAGCCAGATAGACAATGATTTGTTTGCGAATGACCCACACCGTGCCCAGGGCGTCGTACTGGCGGGTATCGTAGCCGATAGCAGCCGAGGCCTCAAAGGCAGCCTGCTGCACATAATGGAGAAACACGCTGTCGTGCACGTGACCGGTGGCGCTCAGCTCGTAGCCGCGCACGCGAAAGGGGCGCTGGTAAACCTGAGTCATGGCAATGCGATGTCACACGGCCGGCCCAGACCCAGGCCGTTGCGACAACCCGGCGCGGTCGGGTGGGCGACGCAATCGGGCGGCGTGGGTAGCTTGCGCCAGTCTGTGGGCCAGATAGCGGTATAAAAGTCCAGATAAGCGCCGACTTGAGAGCGCCAGTAGGCCTGGTCGTGATCGCCGGGCGCGGTGGTCAAGATGTAATCCAGGCCGCGCTCATCCAACCGTTCCAGAAACTTGTCCACCCATTTCTTTAGCCAGTCCTGCTCGCCCACGTCCAAAAAGATGCGCAAGGATTCCAGCCCCGGCGCTTCGTCCGCCAGATAGTAGGGGTTGTATTCGGGCGGGGCGTTGTCCCAAAAAACGGCCGGGCTGTGCCCGCCGACGCTGGCAAAAAGCTCCGGGTGGCGGAAGGCGATTTCCAGCGCCCAGAACGCGCCCCGCGAAAGCCCGCCGATGGCGCGGCCATCGCGGGCGTTCCAGGCGCAGTATTCTTGTTCGATGCGCGGCAACAGGTCGGTCACCAATAGCTCTTCGACCGAGCCAGGGCCGCCGTCGGGGTGGCGGTCGATGCCCCAGATGTTGGGCATGACGATGATGAGCGGGGGTAGCTCGCCGGATGCGATACCGGCGTCGGCCAGCTCGTCCAGGCCGAGGGTGTCCCATTGGCTGTCGCCGTAGTTGAGGCCGTGGAACATGTAGAGCACGGGATACAGGCGCGCGCCTTGTCCGTAACAGGGCGGCAGGTAGAGGCGGTAGCGCACGGTGCGGCGCAGGTTTTCGCTGTAATAGGTGTGTACGCTGACCTGGCCATGGGGGTCGGGGCACAGGTCGGCAGCGGTGAGGGGAGCGGCGATCTCGCTGGGAGGAGCATAAAACGGCGTGGGAACGGGGGTGGGGGATGCCGGAACAGGGAGGGCGGTAGACGATGAGACGGGGGGAGGTATGGTCATGACCCGCGCCGGTGTCACTACTACTCGTGGGGTACTATGGGCTACACGCAGTGATTCTACCGTGTGGATTTGGAGGTTGGAAACATCACCTTCTCTTCGTCCCGCGCCCTTCGCTGTCGGTGTAAAGCCGCCAAACAACAGGAACCCCGCAACTTGCACCAACATCAGGAGGCCAATCCTTTTGAGTGTTAGTTTTTGCATTTTCTTCTCCCCCATGAGCCAGGCTTGCATTCTAGCCAGGCAACGGGGGGTAGTTTATCACAAGTTAGATAACTGGCAAGTTTGGGGTGGAGATCTGGCTGTTGCTATGGATTGCCTACGACAACAGAGTCGAACGCTTCTCCCACCTGGGGATAGTTTTTGAACCCAGGACCCTTCCTTTGCAACAACTGCTGGATATCTTCCGGCGAGAATTCGCGGTCTTCTACAACGCGAATGCCGAGGAGGTGATTCTCGACCGCCGGCTGGCCCAACGTGATAGAGAATTTGCCATCTGGGCCGATCCTGCCAGACCCCAAAGGTGTCCCCATCATAGTCATGTCCGCAATGACGATCGAAACATCTATCGGCCCCTGGCCAGTAACTTTTGTCGCGCCTGGCAAGATCGGTCTGTCAAGTCCAAAATTGGGGCCAGTGATTTGGGAAGTACTAGAAGAGTGAGCGCCCATTGGATCCGGAAGAGGACTATTAAGTGGGGACGCCAGCGGGCTATCGGATGGACCAACTGTAGGGGCAGGTTTATTGCAAGCCACCCCAGAGACCAGCAAGATTGTCATGCATGTTGCGATCAGAATTGATTTCATATTACCGACAACACTTTCAAACCTAACCGACAAAGGTGGAGGCCGCCCATGGGCGGCCTCCACAAGTCAGTTATTTTTTTGTGGGTTACTCGATCGTGAAGCCTTCGTAGTTTTTGGTGTCCTGACGCAGCGATGCATCCGCATTGATGTCCGCTTCCTGGACAACTGCCACGACCGGTCCGCCGCTAACGACATCAATCGTAGCGCCACCAAAGCATCCCTTCTGGATAACAGTGCCACCGGCCCAACTCGATCCGCCAGGGATAGCACCTGTGTTGGTCCTGAACAAAGTGACCGAAGCATTCTCGTCAATCGTGATGTTCTCTAGCGTGTAGGTGCCCAAGCAAGCCGCAGCACCAGCGTTAAGCACGAACGTCACATTGACAACGGCCTGACCAGTACCGGCATTTTGAATCTGGATACCGGTCGTCTTGTTGCCAAATTCTTCCTTTGCCAGGGGGATGCCAATCTTGGTACCAGCGGTAGAAGCTGGGAGAGCGCTATAGGTGGTTTGGGTATTACGTACCACGCCAGTGGGGACGGGGTCGTAGCTCTCGTTGTTGATCGCTACAACCGGCCCCGTAGCCGTGATAGTAGCAGCAGCCAGCGAACCGGCAGCCAAGGGCGTGCCCGACTGCCCAGTCGCGCCGCCGCCAGTGGCCCCGATAACGGTATTCTTGAAGAAAGTTACCGAGGCTCCATCCGGAACGGCTAACTGCCATTGTGTAAAGGTCCCACTACCACCCGACAAAGGCGAGTGCTCGTAGGTAACAGAGATGTCCGCAGGCGCACCTGAAATGTTTTGAACCTGGAGACCATTGGTGCGACTACCAAATTGATTCTTGTAAATCGGGGCCAGCAACGTGGTGTCACCGTCGGCAGGTGTAAATCCACGCGTTGCCTGGAGAGTTTCGGCCGGGTCCTGAGTGGTAAAGAACTCCAAAACCGTGCCAGCCAATGGCACCGCAGACGTCACCGTCAACGCATAAGGTTTATCGCTTGCAACACCGGCAAGCTCAGGGTCAATGATGACCATATCGCCCGGATCAACAGCCGTCCCCGAGTCCCATGTGGATCCATCAGAGAAGGTAGCATAGATGATCGCAGCGGAACTGCCCGCATTCTGAACATAGAAAAGGGTGGTCTTGCTACCAAAGTTCTGCTTCACCAATGGGAACAACAACGTAGTGTCGGAAACTGTGCCGCTGGTGCCCTGATATTGACCCGCCGCAAAGTTACCCGCAGCACCGTTGTTGACGTTGACAATGGCTACAATGGGTTGGTCTGAGCTGACAACGCCCGCACCCTGAAAGGAAGACTGTCCAGCGGGAAAAGTCACATAGTTAACCGATGCCCCTGATGCGGTATCGGCCCCAGTGGTGGAGTCAACAAACACATCATCATCTGCAGCATCATAGCCTGTCAACACGATTTGGGCTGTGTCGGTGCCCACATTCTGCACCTGGATACCGGAACTCCAGCCGCTGCCCGGTAGTGTCGCTTGCGCGCTCTGTGCCGCTACGAGCGACACTACAAGCAAACTAGCTACCAGGATAAAAACGCTACTCGTGAGTTTGGTCTTCATAAATCATTTACTCCTTTCTCAATATTTTGAAGCATGAAGAGATCTGTTGCTCACTGTCTCCGTCTATTCTAGCAAAAATCCCCTTGAGAGGCAATAACTCCTTTGGGTAATTAACACTCACCCAATATCCAGGGTGGGCCTTTGGCGACACCAGACGATAGAGATTTAATCTACATAACCCAAATCTTGTAGCCGTTGCAGTAATTCGTGCTCGTCTTGTGCGCTTAACTCAAAATGCGCTTCTGAGGGAGCTAAGGGTGTGGTCGAAACGATTTGTCGTTCGTGTTGTGCTTCAGCGGTCAGACAACTTGTCAGCACAGCGCCATCCAAATCAGCGGGTATGGGGCAATTGAGCCAATATAATATCGTTGGTGCAAGATCTACGATTGAAGCCGAGTCGATAATCAATCCTCGACGCACGCCTGCACCGTGCATGATCAACACACCTGGAATGCGATGACCGCCGTTTTCACCCGTTAACGGCCGGGTGAAGATTTGGCCGTTTTCCATCCAATCGTAACTTTCGCGTGTGATGTAAGTGAGATTGCGCATCAACACGATCAGATCAGGCGCAGACTCTTGATAGGGGCCATGAAATACTTGTTCACGACGCAAGACCTGATCTACGACGGGTTTGCCATCTTCTGGATCAATCAATTGGTAGAGGTGTCCAGTCACCTGTTGGCGTACGATTTCATAATCCTCCGGTAGCACCACACCTTCGGGATCACGACCATAGACATTGAGAAAAATTTGACCAATATAGCCCATGCTGTAAGCTTTTGTTCGTTGCCAATCAACCACATCGCCAAGATGGGGGCGAGGATCATTGGGTATGATACTTGCCCGATGCCCCAAGGTATTCCTCAGCCAAGCACGCATCCATCCTAATTTCACCTTGGAGAGCGCCGGTCCTATCTGTCCACGCGTGAAACCAATGCGTCTCATAGCGGTTCGAACGAGGCCGCTCACCGAAACATCACGTTTCAGGGTCAAAAAGCCCCCTTGTCGCAGCCATTCGTTCAGGAACACATCCTTGTAAAGCGGGCCAAACCCATGATCTGACATGACGATGAGCAGAGCATCTTCGGCTGCACTCACTAGGCGGCCTACCAGTTCATCGGCCTTGCGATACACATTCAAAATGGCATCACGCCATTCCGGGGGACTCGCTTTGTATGCGGGGTGATGAGTGTCCATGTATCGCCAGAAAAAGTGCGGGGTCTCGTCGGTCAAGCGAAGAACCGTCATGAAAAAATTCCAGTCTTGGCGCTGAAGCAACTGCATGGCAAGTTCTACATTCCTATCGGCAGTTTCAAAAACCGAGTTGAGGTAAGCGGTCTCATTGCCAGGGCGATAGCTGACTTTTGGATTGATACTGTATCCGCTGGCTTTTAGCGCAGTCCCCAACTCGAGAGGATGGGTAAACGGGTTATGCGCCGGTGTGCCCAGTCCCGTGACCATAATGCCATTCACCTCTTCGGGAGGGTAGGTTTGAGGAACATTGATGACACAGACTCTTAGACCCTGTTCACTGAGTATCCGCCATAGTGTTGCTTCACGAGTGCGAGTTGTGATATGCGTGCGGTAATTATTAGGGGCGCGTTGGGTAAAGTCGAAAATCCCATGCTTGCCCGGATTTTTGCCCGTCATGAAAGAGGTCCACGCGCTGGGTGACATGGGGGGAATTGTGGATGTGAGTTCTCCGTAACTCCCCTCATTCATCAAACGATTCAGATGGGGTAAATGTCCGGCTTGGGCCCACGGCCGGATCAGATCTAGTGTAGCACCGTCCAAACCAATCACCATAACGCGCTGTGAATGTAACTGAGCCATGTTAACCCGTTCTCCAACCAACCCAAACAAAAGCCACGAATGCAATAAGATAACAGACCGCCCCGGTCCAAAAGGATACCGATATACTTGAATTCAACGCGATCACAACCGCGAGAACTGAAGCGCACACAGAAGTTGCCCCATTGACCCCCCAAAACCAAGGAGTCACGGCGGCCCATCGTATGTTGGCGACCTTCATTCCCAAGGGAAAGGCCATCCCCATAAACAACCCGAGCGGGAAAAGAATGCCCACCGCTACCACGATTCGCAGTATCGTCACGGCTCCTTGAAATGCAGTGATCGTGTAAGGAGTTAGTAATCCAAAAAGAAAAAGGAACAACAGCAATAGAAGAAAACGACCGATCCCAGCTTGCACCAGACCAGGGTTGGCTATTTTTTGGGTGGAATAACTTCCGAGGCCACTCGATAGCAGTAAAGCAAACAATCCAACGGACAACCCATAGGTAGGGTGGCCCAGGAAGATATTCAGTCGTTGCATTTGCGAAATTTCGACCAGCATAAAGGCCAATCCAATACTCGCAAAGAATAAAAACAGCGGTAGCGTGCCTCTCAACTCGATCCTTTGGGTTGTCAAGATGAGCGGAACAACGATGCATAGAAAAGTCAATGCGAACACGATGATCAACAACGCACCTAGCACAGCAACAGCGATCATGTTAAAGCTCGTAGTACCTTGATTCCAGAGTTCTCGGTCAAAAATATCTTTGAACCACAACATGTGAAAGAAGAAAGGGTTGTCATCCGTTGGCGGAGCGATGTTTAGCGGAAAATGGGCCGTGAGCGCGTCGAGGTCCTGTCCTGAGGCAATTTGTGCAAAAGTGGCATCAAGCGCGAAATTGGGGCTGAGAACCACATCAAACTGCATATCGTGGGCAATCTGCTCGATGGTAGCTATGTCTTGGGCAGTGAACGGTTGCTTTCCCACCAGGAGAGTCCCAATACCATCTGGCCTATCGCCACCCGCTTCTTTCTGCATGTGTCTTACAATGATGATGTGATCGCGAGGGTTTTGGATATTGAGTTGAAGCAACGTCTCAGTGGCTAGGGATGTGAGTCGGTACATCTCGCCTGGCCTATCTCGAAAATACCAGCGCGAGAATGTCAGGACTCCATCGGGCGTGAGATGCTCTAGAAAAATCTTCCAAGCTTCGACGGTGTAGAGCGAATTTTCGGATAGCACAAAGGCGCCGGACGATGTCGCAGCCCACGTATCAATGAGAGAGACCTGGATAATGTCAAACCGTTGTGATGATCTGGCAATATAACTGCGCGCCTCATCAACTACAAAGGTGACTTTGGGGTTTTGATCCAGATGTCCGGTAAAGTCGCCGAATTCTACATTGACTGCGTTGACAATGTCCTGATTGATTTCCACACCGAGAACCGATTTCTGATCAAAAACCAGTGCGGAGAGAATATCTCGCCCACCGCCTGCTCCCACAACCAATACGTCCGCTTCTTGTTTAATATAGTGTACAATGTTTGTGACATCGTAGGCCAAAAAGTCCAGGCTATCCAAATTGCCGTCGAAAAAGGTCAAGACTGTACCTGCCGTGGCATCGATATTTAGAGACAATTGCCGTATCTCGCCTCCAGGATAGCTCGAACTCAATCCCCAGCCAAACGGAACTCGCGCTGTTTGGGGGTTCTCATGCACTCTAATCCGCGAGAACGAATTCCATTTTTCATAGAGAGGTGGGGACTCCAGTTTTCCTTTTACCCACATCAATCGGATCAGTGGCGATTGGTCTTGAACCTTGATCGTGTTAATGACGATAAAAGCCCCAAATACAAAACTAGATATGCATACAAAGCGCAACAACCGCCTGGCCTTTGCCTCAATAGCGAAGAAGAGAGAGCCTATCAGCGCCAAAAAAGCCACTACAATCACTGCTGTAGGTCCATCTGTCCAATCAAGGGTATAGATCAACAAAATACACCCAATGGCTGCACCGGCGAGGTCGGCAGCGTAGAGCTTGCTAACTTGTCGAGGAAATTTGGTCAATGCTAAAGAAACGGAAATGCCGCTAAAGACAAATGGAACGGCCACTACAATATAGGTGAGCGCTACAGAGAACAGCCACACGGCAGACATAATAAAAGCCTGGTCAGTCACAAAGGGAATGCTGGCGTGCGCCAGGAAACTAAAGACGATGGATAAGGCAAACCACAAAGTACTGAAGGCCAGATGTCTCGGCGCTTGTTCCAGGGTAAAAAAGTTGGGGAACAGATACACCAAGATAGCACCAACCGTCATTCCAAACAACGCCACCGAGATGGCCATGAATGCAAAATGATACCACATGGTCACGCTGAATATTCGGGTTAACAGAATTTCGTACATCAAGGTAGAGAGGGTCACCATGAACAGGCCAATGTAGGTTTTTTTCCTAGCACTAATCTGTGAACTGATCATTGCTCTTTTCCTTCAAAAAATGGTCAAGATTCAAACCGCAACGCAAAAAGTCTGAGCATTGAACTCAAGTCTTCCCGTGGAATGGCCTTACTAAACCATAGCAGGAGTCCATAACTGGTCAACATGGCGATAGCACGCCACAAAGGCGCCAAATTCCGCAAGCCTATCATCAAAGTCATGGCAATCAGTCCCGCCGCCAGAGGCCGACCAATCAATTTTAGCAGTTTAACTTGCCGAATCCGTCGCGAGACAAACCAGAAATTCATGAGAAAGAATAGCGCCGCAGAGATCAATCGGGTAGTTGCTGCGGCGACAGGGCCTTGGTGAGGAATCCATAGCCAACTGACGGACACATTGATCAAGACACTGATGGCTAAAAAGAGAGCTAACACATCCTGACGATTAAGAATAATCATAAGACGTGAGTTCGGGATGTTCAAAAAACTAAAAAAGAGCAGAATCGTCATTATTCGTAACACGCTTACGCTTTGGCCAAAATCTGGGCCATATAATTTGAGAATGATAGCATCAGCAAGCGCCATGACGCACAGAATCACAGCTAACGCCCCTATTGTCAAATAAAGATACATTTTTTCATAGAACCACTCAAAAGTTCCATCCGTGCGCTCAAATAAACGCGACATAAGGGGAAATACACTTGTTTGCCAAGCCGCTGACACCATGGATAGAGCTGTAAAAACGGCATTTGCTGCTCCATAGAGCGCCACGGCTGTTTCCGAAATCAGCAATGACAGCAAAACGACACTGGCCTGCACATCCAGCACCAAAAGAACATTGATAGCAGCCAAAGGAGTTCCAGACACCAGCATTCTCCTGAGCCACCCACCATTAAAATGCAGTTCAGGCCTTATTCCCGAATCTAGGATTAGTCCAACGGTAGCCGCCATGGAAACAAAGCTCGTCAGCGGAAATACCCAGGACAATAGAAGCAAATCGGGTTTTTTTAACAATATGGCTGTACCCAGCCCAATCCGAACCAATGCTAACCCGACCGTGACCATAACCGGAACCAAGATTCTCTCCTTGGAGATAAAAACAGCCTGACAAATCTCGTTCAAACTATCAGGTATAGTGACCAACCCTATGATCAAGACAACTTGAATCGTGCCGTAGGCATAAGGATGAAACCAATGTAGGATCAGCCACAGGCTGCCATAAACAAGACCGGATATCCCTGTGCGCAACACGAAAAAATTGGTTAAATAGCGCGCGGCTTTGGAGGGCGTTCGAGCCACATCTCTGATGAGAATCTGATCAAGTCCCCAAGAAGAAATCGCCAGAAGCACAACCGAGTAGGTGATACCCAAAGAATAAACGCCCACGCTCTTTTGATCGAGCTGGTGAGCCGCCACAATAAACAAGAAAGCTGAGGCTCCTCGAACGACCAAATTAGAAACCAACAGCAAAGAAGTGTTACCTACTAGACGGTGGATGACGGTCATAGCTATTAAGCTTGTTTGACGCAATGACAGACATAACCCAAAGTTAGGTCTTTGGCATGATCAAGTCGATCTAGATAATAAAGAGGAATGGGTAGGAGAAAAAGGAAAGGAATCCTAAAAAGCAAAGCCATCCAGGTTGCCCAACGAGATCTTGCACGCCCTGTCACTTCAAAAGGTGGAAACAACCAATAATGCATCATTTGTAATTCGTAAGAGAGATGCCAAAAGTAACCACCCATCGGTCGGATAAAGTCAATTGTTAGCCCAGCTTGCTCAAACAGGTTCGCTAAGGCAAAAGACGTGAAACGAAAAAAATCGTATGGCTTTTGATGCTGATGCCAACCCTGCGGTGCAGAGAGATAAAAGTGGCCGCCCGGTCTTAGCACGCGCGCCAATTCATCAATGACCTGCCTCGGGTTAGGAACATGTTCCAGCACTTGCGTGCAAATGACTCCATCAAAGGTGTTATCCGGTAAAGGTAAGCATGCCAGATCTACACAAGCCTGAATTGACCCGTAATCCCACGTGTGATCACCTATCGCTAGATCAATGGGAACATACCGTGTATGCCGAAAATAATGTGCAAAGCGCCCTTCACCAGCCCCAGCGTCCAACACCAAGGCCTCAGGGGGGAGTTGTTGCTGTGCCAATGCCATTAGTTTGTGGATCTCGGTTACGTTGACTTCAATCCGATCACGCATCCAGCGTGGTAAAAAACTCGGCACTCGTCCCTTCCAGAGTTTAGACATCAGGCAACTACCCTATCAATCTTTGTAGCGCAAAAGGTTGCCACGCCTGGACTGCGTGATGACCCTTTCCATCGCCATACAAGGTAGAGCAAACCGGCGATTAGATTGATGGCCATCCCACGCCAAAGCCTTACGTGGGTAAGTGGTGGTATACGCTCATTGAGCCAAAAAGCAACGCTAATACGCAAAGAGTTGAATCCCAAAACCACTCCGGTCAACTCCTCACAGTCAAAACCACATTCTCCAAGCAATCGGCTCAAGGTCTGTCGAGAAAAGGTATAGAAATGTCGCGGCGCATCGTAACCTGCCCAACAAGCGCCAAAAAAGTTCGCTTCCCAGCTATCTACGATTGGGCATGCCAACACGAGTACTCCGTCTGGCTTGAGAATCCGCCCCAACTCAATCAGCGCCTGGCGTGGATGAGGGGTGTGCTCTAATACGTGCCAAAGAGTGATCACATCAAAACTGGCCTCAGGAATTTCCACCTCATCCAGTTGACCCACTTGAATGTCCAAACCATAAATCTGTCGGGCTTGAGTTGCGGCGGCAGAACTGGGTTCCAAACCCACAGTATCCCACCCGCTTTTTTGTTTCATTGCATTCAAAAAGTCGCCCGTCCCGCACCCCACATCCAATAAACGACCGGAGCGTTTGCGAGCCAACACCGCACGTCGCCGTCGTCGCAGACCCACTGACCGCAAGGGCGCCACAGAAAAGTGGCTCTTGCTTCTTTTTCCTCCATGGGCAGCATAGCTATCTGGAGGATAATAAGCCCGAATATCGACCGGACGCGGATTGATGTAAATCAACCCACAGTTTTTGCACTGTACGATATTGAACTTACCCGGCAAATTGTGCAAACGGTCAGGGGTTTCAAACAACAGCTCTGACTGATCCTGCCCACATAGCTCACATATGATGCTCTCAAAATCATTCTTGTCCAAAATCATAGACGTAAAAATTCGGGCGATCCAAGAGATCGGCGGTCAAGGGTGTATCAAGATCAAATAGGACTTCAATTGACTGTGGATAGTAATATAGTCTAAACAAGCTTCCTTTACCCAAGGCCCAAAAATCTCGTTCTGACGCGCCCTGAATATAGAGTGTACTTTGATTAGGCAAATAGGGATATTGCGCCGAAACTCGCTCAAGCGTTCGTTGACTGATACGGGCCTTGTCTCGCAGACCAAGCGGGTCTTGATTCCCAACGTACTGCAAACCGACCAGGTTTATCACGACCCACGTCGTCAAGGCCAGCCATCCCAATGATCGCGCCCATATCTTGCCCTGCAGCTCAACGCCTCGAATGCGCTGGAGCAAATGCACGTACGCAAAATCAGCGATTAGGGCAAACATCAAGCTGAATCCTAACAATGGAAAACAAAGATAATAACTATAAGTCCGATCCAGAAAGGCCACTGGAAGCAATGCAGTCGCAAATCCAACTGTTCCTACTATCAACGGCTGACGATGACGCCCGGGGACTGCAACGATCCAGAACAACACCCCGCCCAAGGTTAACACAGCCAAAGACATGATCATCGAACGTCCTGCCGTCCATTCACGCAAATATACACTCTCTAACACATACCAGCGAATATTGTGCCATAGTAAACTTGGGTCAAAACGCCATGCATAGGGTCCATTAGGCGGTAGACCTCCAACCTTGAGCATTCTTATCCAAAGAAACCCCAAGAGTACCACTAAATAGCCACCCTTGTTGAGTAGAATAGCAGACCAAGTTTTGGGTTTTTCGACCAAGTCCACCAAAATGATCCAGATTAACACTGTCACACCGATCTCCTTGGAAAATAAAGCCAAGCCAAAAGCAAGCCATGAAAGCCCCAGTGAACATCGCTTGGAAAATTTGCGGCTGTGTACATACGCAAACAGCGACAACAAAGACCAAAATACAACACTCAATTCCTGCTGACCGGACGCCCAAGTAACCGGCACAAAATGCACATAATGTAAACCATAATACAGGGCTGCCAGAAAAGCCCAGAGATCATTTCTCCACAGCATTCGCCACAAGCCAAATACCATGCTACTGTTAGCTATGTGAAGCAACCAACCAAAGGCATGGTAACCGAATGGCTGCAGGTCGAACAGGAGATACTCCAACTTGAGCAAGAGTACACGCGGCACCGGACGATAAAAATAATCTGTAGCGCCGACTGAGGCAAAAAAACTACTCAGGTTGTCCGCACGGCGAACCCGATCCAAAAACCAAAAATCATCCTGGCTAAAGAACGTGGCTGTCGGGCGATAGGCAAAGGCGACAATTACACCAAACAGCACTGCCATAAGATAGAGTCTAAGTTTAGGTTGGAAAGCGGGTGAATTGCCCATGTCAAGACTAAACGCTGCGCGCATCCCGGCCCATTGCCTCGCGAATCCCCTTAAAGTAAAAACGCGCTGCTTTCAATCGCAAGCGCCCGCGCAAAATTGCGATCAACATCACCCAGAACGCATGGGCAAAACGAAGCGTCACATTCAGCAGATACAGCACGCCATGTGTATGCTGTTTATAGAAAACCAGGCTGCTTTTCACTTGGTGGTACTGCTTAAGGGGTGAATCTGGCCCTCCCGTACTGGCCGATACAGCATGCCACATGCGAGCTTGAGTGGCGCAAACGAGCTTGAACCCTGCTCGGCGAGCGCGCACGCAGTAGTCCAAATCTTCATAATACATAAAGTAGTCGGGTGAAAAAAAACCAATTCTTTCCAGAACCGACCGGCGTATCAGCATTCCACAACCGCTGACAAAATCTACTTCTTCAGCTCGCTTGAGAGGCGGCTTGAGATGTAAGCCACGTCGCACCACATACAATCCATCTCTGAAGCGCATGCCGGCAAACCATACTGAGTCTGGGACGTCTGCATAATAGATGATAGGGCCTGCTATGCCGATCAACGGATCATCCTTGATCACATTTATCAACTCGGGCACCAGGCCTGGGTCAACGGTGGTGTCATTGTTGAGCAATAGGATAAAATCTGCCCCGTGCTCTAGGGCGTATCTCATCCCTTTGTTGTTACCTTCTGCAAACCCATAGTTGCGTTCCAACCACAATACCTCGGCGCCAAGCGCTTCCGCTTGTAACCTTCGAGCCTGCTCAGTGTCCGACCCATTGTCTACCACCAACACTTTCAGAGCCGGATAATCCACATGGACCAATGAATTCAGACACGCATGGGTATCGTCTGGTCGGTTCCAGTTCAAAACTATGGCATAGACTAAAGGACACGATTCATCCATGAGCGACCAAAACCTCAATGCTGTGCAACAACCTACCCCAAGTAAATTCTACTTTAATTGCTTCAATAGCTGTCTCCATCTTGGGACCCAAGCTGTCCTTGAAAAAACGGCAAACTGCTTCCGCTAACGCTTCGGTGTCCCTCGGCGGCACCATGAGTCCCGTTATTTCTTCTATTACCAATTCGGACAATCCACTCAACCGCGTCGTGATAACCGGTACTCCCAACCCAAACGCCAACTGCACTACAGCACTTTGAGAAATGCGAATATAGGGCAGCACGACGACATCCGCCGCCGCAAAATAAAGAGGCACTTGTTCATTCGCAACGTACCGATCCACAACAATGATTTCTTGCTCGATCCCCAACTGTTCCATTCGCTCCATATAGGTGCGCTTGTCCTGCCAAAACTCCCCCACGATGAGCAACCGGACGCCGGGCAACTCGGCTCGAATGATCGGCATGGCTTCCAACAGATACATGAGACCTTTGTATTCGCGCACGAACCCAAAAAACAACAACACCGGCACACCGTCCGGCAGTCCCAATCGCTGACGGGCCTCATCTTGCGCTACAGCCTGCCCGGCAAACATGTCAAAAGTCGGCATAGGCACCACTTGAACAGGACGATCCGGCAAAAGCGCCAAAAGCCGCTTTTTCTCCTCCTGCGACTGTACGATAAAACCGTTCCCTGTCGCCAACGTCCTGCGCGTCAGCCAGATGTCCCAAAATCGGCGTTCGTGAGGCAATACGTTGTGGCAAATAAAAACCACTGGAATTCCGGCGCGACGAGCCACCATCGCCAGCAACATCCACACAGGCGCCAGAAACGTCACCCACCACTGCAGGACGAGTCCGTTCGGTCGTCGTGAGCAAATAATCCGTGCGGTTTTCCACCAGGTAAAAGGATTCAGTGAATCTAGCTTGTACTCTCCTTCAATCGCCGGTTCGAGTTTGCTGGGATCTTGGTCTGTGCGACCGGGAAACAACCAACCTGGGTACAAACGGGCAAAGGAATAGAGCGAGACTTTATCGCCTCGCTCAACCAGTTCCTGGTAGAGTCGCATCGTATAATGCGCGATTCCACCTCGGTATGGGTAAATCGGACCCACAAGCGCCAGATTCAAACGTTGCTCCGGTACGTCTTGTCTATTTCTTAACATCACTCTCGACCTGTCTTATAGACAAGCTCTAGTATACCACCCCATAACAAAACCGCAAGTGGACTTTTCTACACTGGACAAACGCGTGATTTTCGCACATAATAGGCGCGCTTGCTCGACGATGAAACGCATGAGAGACAAACTCGCCCTTTTTGTGCTATTGACCTTCTTTGGTGGGTTGGGGCTGTTCTACAGCCTGACCACCCCTCTCTTTGAAGCGCCCGACGAAGTATGGCACTATGCCTACGTGCGTTACCTGGTCCGCGAGCGCCGCCTGCCCCCTCTGACCGACCCCAACACAGGAGCCTTTCAGGAGGTAGGCCAACCGCCGTTGTACTATCTCGCAGCCGCGCTGGTTAGCGGATGGGCGCCCGACGACGACCTGCAAGACCTGCTGTGGCACAACCCCGGCTTTGGCTATCAAGCCGGGGGCGCGCTGAACGATAACAAAAATATGCTCGTCCACACCGGGCAGGAGACCCGCTCGTGGCATGGCGCGGTTCTGGCCGTTCGGCTGGCCCGGCTGGTCTCGCTGGCCTTTGGCCTGCTGACGGTGGTTGCGGCGTGGGGGCTGGGTCGTGCGGCCTTTCCCGCGCAACCGGTGATGGCCCACGGCGTCGCGGCGACAGTGGCTTTTACGCCCCAGTTCCTTTTTATCAGCGGCATAGCCAGCAACGACAGCGCCGCCGCCGCACTGGCCACTTGGGCGCTGTGGGCCATGGCCTGGGCCTGGCGGCGGGGTTTGACGTCGCGCCGCAGTCTGGGCGTCGGTTTATTGGTGGGGCTGGCCGCGTCGGCCAAAACCAGTAATTTACTGTTGGCTTTGCCGGCCCTGGTCGTGGTCGGGCTGGGCGCGCGGGGACCGTGGCATCAAAAGGCAACTGCATGGCTGGCCCTGGGCGCGGGCGCCGCCCTCACCGGCGGCGCTTGGTACCTGCGCAACGCGCTGCAATACGGCGACCCGTTGGGCGTGGGTGCGCACCACGACACCCCCTGGCGGCACGCCACGCCGCCTGCGCTGGCCGAACTGTTGGGCGAACTGCCCCAGGTCTTTAAATCCTTCTGGGGCGCTTTCGGATGGGGTCACGTCGAGTATCCGACCGCGATCTACCTGGCCCTGGGCGGCTTGACCGCCGTCGGTCTGCTCGGTTGGGGGATGGCGCTGGCTCGGCGACGATTGACCGGTCAGCGCAGGGTACTCGTGTTGGCGGCGGCGTGGTGCGGGCTGGTCTTTATCGCCCTCTTGAGCTGGATGCGCCAGGTGGGGGCCTCGCACGGGCGGCTGCTCTTTCCCGCCATTGGAGCCTGGGCGGTGTTGTGGGTGGGCGGGACAACCCACGTCTTTGTTCAGCGCCAGTCCGCCGGGCGCTGGCTCCTGGCCCTGCTTTTGGGCGGACTGGCGACCCTCAGCCTGCTGACGCCGTGGACGGTGATTCGCCCGGCCTTTGCACTACCTCGTCTGCTGTCACCCGCCGCGGCGGCGACCACAGTCTCGCCAGTGGATTGGACCTACGGCGGCGCGGCCCGGCTATTAGGCGTGGCGTTGGACCGCGACAGTGTAGCCCCTGGCGAACAGTTGGCCGTGCGGGCCTGCTGGGAGGCGGTCGCAGGGATGGAAAAAGATTATACCGTATTCGTGCAACTGGTGGGGCGGGCCGACGCGCGGGTCGCCGAGCGCGCCACCTACCCCGGTCTGGGACGCTTTCCCACCTCGCTGTGGCCGGTGGGCCGCGCCTTTTGCGACGTGTATCGCCTGCAGGTGGAAGAGTGGGCCCCGGTCCCCGAACTTTACGACCTGCTCATCGGCCTGTACGACGCCCAGACCGGCGAGCAGCTGGCAGCGCGCACAGCCGACGGCGCAAAAGTTTCGTTTACGACCCCGGCGCGGGTGCGAGTGGCTCCTCGCCAACCACTGGCCGTCGCCCCGCAACACCCGGCAGACTATGTGTTGGGCGACGCCATTGCGCTCACCGGTTACGACCTGTCGGGCCTGGCGCAGGGCGGCGAAACCTTGACCGTCACCCTCTACTGGCGAGCCGATGCTCAGCCGCCGGGCGACTATACTGTGTTTGTGCATGTGTTGGATGAGGCCGGGCAGAAGTTGGCCCAACACGACGGTCCGCCTCGCGCCGGGCGCTATCCCACCTCGGCCTGGCAGTCCGGCGACCGCATCCCCGACACGCACGTGCTGGATGCGCCTGAGCTCCCCGTCGGCCAACGGTTGCGGCTGGTGGCGGGGATGTACGATCCCGCTACGCTGGATCGGCTGCCCGCCGCCGGGCCGTTGGGACCATTGCCCGATAACCTGATCCCGCTGTGGAATCAGTGACCGAATGAGCAAGACATGACCCGTCGAGAACGGTATGCTTTGATTGCGCTGCTGACCTGTTTCTTTGTGCTGGCCGGTCTATACAACGCCGTCTCGACGCCGTTTGAAGCGCCGGATGAAATCGGTCACTTTTATTACATGCTCCACCTGTATCAAAAGGGGCGGTTGCCCGTGGTGCCTTCGAGCGACCCGGCCCCGAACTTTGAGCACGAAGGGATACAACCCCCGCTCTACTATGCCGGCGCGGCCCTGTTTCTCAAGATCGTGGAAAAGCCGTTGGGGGTGCAACTGGACGACGCCGACGCGCCGCTAGAATCCAATCCCTACACCGTTTGCGGGCAGCCCGCCGCTCGCGCCAACGTGATCTACCTGGCCCATGACCCCCACACCGAGCGTTTCCCCTACACGGGACGGGTGCGGGCGCTGCACGCCGTGCGCTTGTGGTCGTCACTGCTGGCGACGGCCAGCGTGGCCGGAGTGTGGGCCGTGGCGCGGCGCGCCTTCCCCAATCACCCGGCGGCAGCCTGGTTGGCGGGCGGTCTGACCGCTTTTACGCCCGAATTCCTCTTTACCGCCGGGGCAGTCAGCAACGACAACATGGTGACGCTGGTCAGCACGTGGGGAGTCTATTTAGCCTTGCGCACGCTCCAGGACGGGGTGAACTGGCGACGCAGCATCGGGCTGGGGATGCTGGCCGGGCTGGGGGCGCTGAGCAAGCTCTCCGGCGCGCTGTTGCTGCCCCTGGCGGGATTGACCATCCTGCTGGCGACCGTGCGCCGGTCCGAGCGTCGGTGGCCTGGGCGGCAAGACTGGCCTGTGCTGATCGCTCACGAGGGACTGGTTTTTATGATATTCGGCGTACTCACGGGCTGGTGGTTTTTGCGCAACTGGCATCTGTACGGCGAGCTGACGGGCGCCAGCCAGATGTTGGCCCATCTGCCGCTGCGCGACCACATGTCAGGGGGCATCTTGATCCGTGAGCTAGGCGGCCTGTTTCGCTCGTGGTGGGGAGTGTTTGGCTGCACCCTGCCGCCCGGCAGTTTTTATGGGTTCTGCCTGGCGCTCGCCGCGGGCGGGTTGATGGGCCTGCTGGCCGCCCGGCGCGATTTGCTGCGGGCGGAGGTAGGTCTGCTGGCAGCCTGGCTGCTGCTGATGTTTGCGGCATACGTGCAATGGAACTGGGTCATCCACGCGCCCAAGGGCCGCTTGCTCTACCCGGCCCTGGCCAGCGTCATGCCGCTGCTGGGGCGGGGTTGGGCCGTCTGGACCGCTCGCCGGCCCGCGCTGAGTTGGGCGTTACTGATCCCGCCGGCGCTGGTCGCGGCGCTCATCCCGCCGCTGGTCATGCGCCCGCCCGTCGCTCCGCCTCCCATTTTAGCCGGCGTGACCGATGTACAACCGGCGCATGCGCTGGACGGGCGCTTGGGCGATGACATCGCCTTGCTAGGCTATGATCTGAACAGCACATCGTTCGAGCCGGGCCAGCCACTCGACCTGACGCTATACTGGCGCGTCCTGGCCCAACCGGCCACACATTATTCGCTAGCCGTTCAACTGGTCTCTGCCATACCGGGCCAGACGGCCACGCTGATCAACTGGAACACGTGGACCGGCGGCGGGAATTATCCGACCGGCTTTTGGCGCCCCGGCGAGGTCATCGCCGACCACTATCACCTGCGCTTGCCCGATCAAGTCACGTATGCCCAGGGCTGGCGGCTACAAGCGGTGCTTTTTGACCGCGAGAGCGGCGCCCGGCTCCCCTTTACGCTCGGTGGAAACCCCACCGGAGACGCGGCGACACTGGCGCTGGTCCGCGTGGGGGCGAACGACCCGCTGGTTGCCGCGCCGCCGCCCGCGCATCAGTTGACCCCGCCGGTGGATTTTGGATCAGCCATCATGTTAGACGGGGTGCAGGTAGAGCCTCACGCAGATAGCTTGCGCCTGACTCTGTGGTGGCGCAGCCTGGCGCCATCAAGTCAGGATTACACCGTCTTTGTGCACCTGTACGACGAGCGGGGCGAGTTGGTGAGCACAGCCGACGGTCCGCCTCTGAGCGGGGGCTTTCCCACGTCCTTGTGGCGTCCGGGCGACCGGGTGCGCGACGACCATCTGGCGCCGTTGCCGGCAGGGACAGCCGGGGCCTGGCAACTGGGCATCGGCTGGTACGACCCGCGCACCGGCGTGCGCCTGCCGGCCGCCGCTGGCGGCGTGCGCCTGCCCGACGATACACTGCGGCTGCCCGTCACGCCTTGACCCTGCCCCTCCGGCGCTCGTCGCTGGCTTGCCTCGCTCGTCGCTGGTATAATTCGCGCCAATGCGCACTCGCATCTTTCTGGGGTTGATTTTAAGCGGTTTTGTGTTGCTGGCGTGGGCCTACGGATTGACGCTGCCTGCGTGGGAAAACCTGGACGAGGCCGAGCACTTTTCAGCCATTCGCTACGTGGTCGAGACGGGCCGGCTGCCGGTCCACGAAGCGGCGGTACAGGCCGAGTATTACTTTCGGCAAGAGGCCTCTCAACCGCCGCTCTATTACCTGCTCATGGGCGGGGTGGTGCGTCTGCTAAGCCTGCCCACTGCCGACGCCAACGCTTATCTGGTTCACAACCCGTTCCTGGCCTGCGGTCCGGCCGACCAGCCCTACAATCGCAACGCCTTGTACCACAACCCTCACCGAGAAGCTCCCCCCTGGCGCGGCGCATGGCTCACGCTGCACGTGCTGCGGGCCGTGTCACCCTTGTTGCAGCTCGTCACCGTCGTGGGCGTATACGCCATCGCCCGGCTGGTCTTGCCCCAGCACTCCGCCATTGCGCTGTTGGCGGCGGCTCTCACGGCCTTTAACCCCCAATTCCTGCTGGTCGCCAGCGGCGTCAACAACGACAACCTGGTCACGCCCCTGGCAACGGTCGGGGTTTACCTGACCCTGCGGGCGCGGCAGCAAGGGTTTACCTGGAAATATTGTGTGGGTCTGGGCGCGTTGGCCGGGCTGGCCGGCCTCTCCAAGCTCAGCGGCCTATTGCTCCTGCCCTTCATCGGCCTCGCCTTGCTCGAAATAGCCTGGCGCTCCCGCGCTACGTCCCACGTTTCGCGTTTTGTGTTTTACGGCGTTCTCACAGGAGCAGCCGCTGTCGCCGTCTGCGGCTGGTGGTTCTGGCGCAACTGGCAACTGTACGGCGACCTGACCGCCCTGGCGCCGATGCTCGATTGGGTAGGACGGCGGGGTGGGAGCAGCCTGCCGTTGAACGAATCGGGGCTGATGTTCCGCTCTTTCTGGGGCCAACTGGCCTGCGCTTTTTACAGCGACGGGTTTTATCTCTTTTTCGGCGTGTTGACCGCGGCAGGGTTGGTTGGGTGGGTGGTCAGTGAGTTGGTTCACAAGGACAGGAAACAAAACCGGGCAGGGATGCTCTGGCTGGCGCTGTGGTTCGTCATCATTTACGTGGGCTGGCTGCGGTGGGGGGCGCTCACGGCTGCTACCGGCGGGCGGCTACTTTTCCCGGCCATCGCGGCCAGCTCGGTGCTTCTGGCCAGCGGGCTGCTGCGCCTCTGGCCGGAGCGGCGGCGACTGGTGGGAGCCGCGATCCTGTCCGTGTTGCTGGCGGTAGTGGCTGCGCTGACGCTTTACCGAGAGATACACCCGCTCTTTGCGCCGCCCCGCGCCTACGCCGCCACCGCCGCGCCAGACATTGCCCAGCGCCTCGAGGCTACCTTTGGTCCCGACATCCGCTTGCTCGGTTACGACGCGAAAATCGAGAGCCATGATTTGGATGTGACCCTCTATTGGCAGGCCACGACCCCCATCACCCAAGACTATGCTCTGGCGGTGCAGTTGGCCTCGCCCATCCCCGGCGACGACACGCTGCGCTTCAATTACAACACCTGGCCGGGGCGGGGCAACTATCCCACCACGGCCTGGCTGCCGGGGCGGGTCATCGCCGACCGCTACCATTTCCGGTTGCCCGCAAGCGACGCGCCTACGCAAGCCTGGCAATTGTTGGTTGCCCTGTACAACGCCGCCAGCGGCGAGCGCCTGCCCGTGCGCCTGGATGGGCAAGACGTGGGAAAGGGGTTGGCGCTGGCGACCTTGCGCGTGCCTGGCCGAGCAGCGGCCTGTCCCACAGGCGCGGTATTGTCCGCCCCCGTCCATTTTGGCGATGCCATCGCCCTCACCGCCGCCACCATCCAGCCGCTCAAAGGGCATAACAATTCCCAATTTACCATCTCTCTCTGCTGGCAAAGCCTGGCCCCCACCGCCGCCGACTATACCGTTTTTGTGCACCTGTACGCCGAAAACGGCGAGATGCTGGCCACGGGCGACGGCCCGCCGATGGACGGGGCTTTTCCGACGCATCTCTGGCAACCCGGCGACATCATCGCCGACACGCACGGCGTGTCGGGGAGCAGCGGCGCGCGCATCGGGGTGGGATTGTACGATCTGAGCACCATTCAACGCCTCCCGGCGACTCAAGCCGGCCAGCCTTTGCCCAACGACACCGTGTATCTGGACTTGCGCCCGTGACCCACGTTTCGCGTTTGATACTGTTCCTTGACAGAATACCTTTCCCCAACTACAATTTCTCAAAACCGCGCGTGCGCCAAGCGGGCGCCTGCTAAAAGGAGGCATTGTTGGTTCAAACACTTACTCTTCAAACAGACATTCGTGCTGATCGGACTCTTTACATCTCACTGCCTCAAGATGTACCTATCGGGCCAGCGGAGGTCGTCGTCGTGATTGCCCCTAATCCACAGCCTCTGCCAATGCCAGGAGCCACCGCGGCCGATATGGCCGCTTCCGCGCTTCTAGGCTTATGGGCCGATCGGACCGACTTGGGCGACAGTCTGGATTATGCCCGGAAACTGCGAGCACGAGCCGAGCGACGCAATGCCGAGTAGACCTGATCTGGTAATAGACACCGACGTCTTGATTGAAATCTTGCGCGGTAGTTCTAAAGCCGCGGCCTGGCTAACCAGTCTGGGCAATCAATACATGGGTATCCCAGTGCTGGTACGGATGGAAGTGATTCAAGGCGCTCACAATCGACGAGAGCAGCAAAGGCTCATCAAGTTAATCGAACCGTATGTGCTGGTACATCTCCAGACAGGCGACTCGGAACATGCACTGGCCTGGTTTGAATCTCTGTACCTCAGTCACAACCTCAGTATTATGGACTGCCTCATAGCGGCCATCGCAGTACGACTGAACGCGCCCCTGTATAGCTTTAATCTTAAACACTATCGCTCCGTCCCGGGTTTGACCGTCAGTGCTCCCTACACGCGCTAGGTTTGGCGCCCTTGCAGTCGTATTCTTTATCCTTCTCGCCT
Source organism: Anaerolineae bacterium (assembly GCA_034435435.1). GTDB lineage: Bacteria > Chloroflexota > Anaerolineae > S140-20 > S140-20 > DAOTXN01. The sequence continues at coordinate 55,108 of DAOTXN010000143.1, forward strand.
TCACTTTGCGCGTCTATCGGTCGGACGCCCAAAGCCTGTGGTACGACGAGGGCTACAGCGCCTACCTGGGCGCGCACCTCCCCGTGGGTCAGGCTCTCGACCTGACGGCGCGCGACGTCGTGCCGCCGCTGTATTATTTGCTGCTGCGGCCCTGGCTGGCGTTGGTCGGGACGAGCGAGTTTGCGCTGCGTTACCTGTCGGTCCTATTCGGCGTGGTGGGTGTGGCGCTGTTGGCTCAGGTGGGTCGGCGCTTGGGGGGCGAGCGAACCGGATTAGTCGGCGCTGCGCTGGGGGCCAGCGCGCCGGTGCTGTTATGGCTGGCCCAAGACGCACGTATGTACGGCCCGCTGGTCACGTGGAGCCTGCTGGCGAGCTGGGGCCTCGTGCGGGCGACCGCGCCCGGCGCAGACCCGAAATCACGGCGGCGCGGCTGGGCGATTTTTGTCGCGGGCGGGTTGGCAGCGTTGTACACGCACACCGTGGCCGCTTTTTGGCTATTGGGCCAGGCGGCCTTTGCGCTTTTGACCGTGGTCTGGCGTCGAGAGCGGAACCTGGCTATCGAGACGTTGGTCGCGTTGGGCCTGCTGGCAGTGGGTTATTTGCCGTGGGTCGGCGTGGCGTTCGATGCCTATCAGGCCAACACCGGCTATTGGGCGGGCTATTTGCCGCCGCGCTATCTGTGGCGCAGCGCCTGGGAAACCTTTGTGGGCGGACAACACCTGTCCCCGGCGCAAACCGGAGCGGCGGCGCTCTGGTTCGGCGCGGCGGCGCTGTTGAGCTGGCTCGGCGTGCTGGTCCGGCGGCCCCGGGTCGCTGCGTACCTGTTTTGCTATCTGGCGCTCCCCCTGCTGGCCATGGGGATAGCCTTTCAGCACACGCCCAAGCTGGCCGCCCGTTACCCCACCGCCATGGCTCCGGCCCTGCTATTGATTTTGGCCCTGAACGAGGGACAGAGGGCAAGTCGCGTATTACGTTTTACGAATTACGTTTTACGTTTTGGAATTGCAACATTTTTCTTGCTCGCCGCCGCTAACCTCTACTCCAACCCCGCCTATTCCAAAGACGACTGGCGCGCGGTTGCCGATTATGTTCGGACCCACCGGCAATCCGACGAAGCCATAATCCTGGTCTCGGGCCACGCCTTCCCGGTCTTTGCCTATTATTACGGCTGGGAGGGCTGGCAGGCTTTGCCCGCCGATGTCCAGTTGGACGTAACCCACGTGCTCCATTATCCGACCGTCGCCCCGCAGCTCAATCACATTTTGGACGGAGCCGCAGGAGCCTGGCTGGTCTTGTGGCAAGATGAGGTAGTAGACCCCACCGGGCTGGTGTCCACGCTGCTCGACGGCGCGAGCCGGACGAGCTCGGAACTGACTTGGCGAGGCGCGACGGTGGGAGATACCATCAAGCTAGAACATTTTCGCTTCGAGCAGCCTATCCGCCTGCCCGACCATTTGCCCATCCAACAGCGGCTGGACCAGTCCATCGCGCCAGGATTGACGCTGCTGGGCTATACACTGCCGGTCACGTCACATCCCGCCGATGCGGAAATTCATCTGCGAGCTTTCTGGCAGGCGGAAGAACCGCTATCGGGCGCCTACGCCGGCTCGCTGCGCCTTTTCGACCGCCTGGGCCAGGAGTGGGCGCGCGCCGACAGTTTTCTGGCGGGGGATTATTTGACCGAACGCTGGCCGGTAGATGTCCCGGTGCTGGGTCAGTACAGCGTGGCATTACCCCCTGGGACGCCGCCGGGGGTCTATACCCCCACCCTGATGATTTACCAGGGGGATGAGACCTTTGGGGCGCTGGCTTTGTCGCCGCTGGTCATCACTCGACCGTTCACGGTCCCCATTCCAGCGAACCTGGGTCTGCGATTGATTGCCGCTGACCGCCTCCCCACTGCCGAGCTCGCTCTCGTCGGGGTGGGCTTTGACCAAGAAACCGTCACCCCTTGCCAGGACTGGTTTGTCAGCCTGGCCTGGCAGGCTGGGGTGACGCCGACGCAAGATTTCTGTCTGCGCCTGAACGCCGGCCCCGACCAGGTCGAAACACCGTTAGCTCCCGACTATCCCACAACACGGTGGCAGGCGGGCGACGTGTGGCGCACGCGCCACCGTCTGTTCATCAACTGTCGCGCCATCGACGGGACGGTTCCGGTGACGCTGCAGTTGTTAGGCGACGGCGGCCAGTTTGTGGGCGAGCCGGTCGAATTAGGCGCGCTCACAGTCGTCGCCGGGCGGCAATTCGCGCCCCCGCAAGATCTGACAGCCGTCACCGAGATAGAGCTGCCCGGCGTTGGAAAATTGCTGGGCTACCGTCTGGAAAAGGCCGAGTTTGGCCCTGGCGAAAACCTCGAAATCACGTTATACTGGCGCGCTGATCACATGACCGAGCGCAACTATTCGGTTTTCGTACACGTGCAAAGAGACGGTCGCGTCTATGCTCAACACGACGGATGGCCCGGCGAGGGACAAAAACCCACCAGCGCCTGGGCCTGGCAGGAGGTGATCTCAGACCGCCACGTTGTCCCCCTCGGAGCCGATCTTCCAACTGGGGAATACCAGCTAGTCGTCGGGATGTATGATGCCGAAACCTTGCAGCCTGTGCCGGCTTTTGACCCGCCGGGGCAGCCTGTCGCAGAGGGACGCATGGTGTTGCAATCCATACATGTTTCTGCTCCATAATGCCCGGTTGTTCGAAAACGACACTTTTTTTCTTCGGAGAGTCAAGCTTGGAACAAAAACTGTCTATAATCTCCCGGCTGGGAACAAACGTGCTACATTCCCGGTCGGGGTTTTTCTGTGTGCGCTGGCGCTTGCTGGCTCTGGTCGGCATATTGAGTATAGTGACAACGCTCGCATGGCTGGCCGATCGCTTGGAGGTCTACTCGGCCAACTATGCGGCCTTTTCCTTCCAGTCACCCTTGCGCGCCGCGACGCATGAATCCGCAGATCTGCTATACAACGGCAACATGGACCAGGCCGGTTTTTACTGGCGCCCACCTAACCACTGGATAGCGGGCGGCTGGTTCGAGTGGTTCTCGCTCCAGCCCTACAACTTTCCTGAATTTGGAGACGGGGGCGAACGAGGTTTTTATCATACCTATGCCAATTCCCAACGCCTGCAATTATGGGGCAGCGATTATGCCGCCGGACTGATGCAGTCGGCGACGGTCGCACCTTGCGCCTACTATCAATTCCAGGCTTACGGCCAGACGCGCCCCGGCAGTGTGAATCCCCCACCGGTAGACGTGCAGTCGCACATGAAAGTCGGCCTCGAGCCTTATGGGTGGATGGCCGGACGTTCTATCAGCGATTACGATCCTGGTCTGGAACCGGAAAATTTTCCCGCCAGCGTGATCTGGTCGCCAGAGGCCACACACAATTTTGACTTTGCCCTCTATTCCATCACCGCCGAAGCCCTATCCGACACGGTCACCGTCATCCTGTATTCGTATCCCGAAGTGGACGTGGAGGGCGGCGTCACGTGGAACGACACGATATGGGACACGGCCTCGCTCACACAGGCAGCAACTCCCAATGGCATGTTGATTGCGACAGGGAATTTGCCGCCTGCGGACGGCAAGATCAGCCAGGTGGCCCGCGCGATCGTGTTCAACGCCGCAACGTTGCAGTGGCAAACCTCCGACCCGGCCTATTCGCAGATTCTTTATCATTACGCCGGTCCGGCCTCAGGTACCACCCTACCCCCCATCGCCGAGCACACAGACGACTTTGAGCACCAAACCGGTATTGATTGGACCGCTCGCACAACCCACTCGATCAAGTTAACCGACCTGTCGCCGGCCTCGGCATACGACGTGGCGCTGCTGTCGCGGCGCTGGACAGGCAGCGCATGTGAAACCTCGGTATACGTGACGCGCATCAAGACCACCGATTTGATTGCACCCACGGGCGTTTTGCCCCCGCCCAGCGACGACGTGTGGGATTTGTATGTCATCCCGCTTCAGCAATCAGCATACGTTTGGTGGCGCAGCGACGCGCCGGCGTATTCGCAGGTGTTGTACCGGCCGGCAGTGACTTTTACCGTGGCGCCGCCGCTGAGCTACACGGTCTATTTGCCTCTCGCATTCGCCGGTCTACAAAATCTCAGCACGGCGGATTTCGAGTTTCACACTACCCCGGCTGCCGACCAAGACACGGTGCACTGGTATTACCTGAGTGATCTAGAGCCGGACGCCGAGTATGAGTTTGTGGCGCTCATCGCTTGGACCGAGAACAATATCGATTACGTCGCGCGGTCAGAGTTAGAAAGCTTTAGCACCGGCGTATACGCTCAAACGTCGGATATCCCGTGGAACGAATTACCACCTGAGCTAAAAGAGACCTTGTGCGCCGAGGCAGGTGTGTGCTCTGAGGAATATTAGCTCCCTCAAAGAAAAAGGGTGGGCGTACCATCGTGCGCCCAGCCTAATTGCCGGGGTTTTCGCCGCCCGATTGCTACTGGAGTGGACCGCCCGCCCCTGGCCCCTCGTCGTGCTGGGGGGGGCGCTGGGCGTCGGTCTGGGAGCGCTGATAGGCAAGCGGTTCCCAGGCCGTTCGGGCTGGCCGTTGCTCCTGCTGGCCTTGTACATCGTGTGGCCCCAACGCGACTTCCAGCTTGCCCTACAGGTCCTGGCCCTCGTCGCGCTCACCCTCATCCTAAAAAGCGCCCAATCTACCAATTTACCCATTGACCCATTGACCAATCTATGCACTTTCATCTTCTCCCTCCTCCTCTACCTCTTCACCACTACCCACGGTGTGCTGCCTGCCGACAGCGGCGAATTTCAGATCGTCGCGCCGCTGTTAGGCGTGGCCCACCCGCCGGGCTATCCACTCTACACTATTGTGGGCTGGCTGTTCACGCATCTCCTCCCTGTTGGCAGCGTCGCCTACCGGCTGAATTTGTTCAGCGCATTTCTGGCCGCCGGCGCACTGACCCTGCTCAACGCCGCTACGCGCGGCTGGGCGCGACGGCTGGGCGCTGCGCCTGGCGCGGCGTTCGTTGGCGGGTTGGCGGCCGCTCTTACCCTGGGCACGGCCACCACTTTTTGGGCCCAGAGCGGCATCGCCAACATCCGCATGCCCACCGTCTTTTGCGCGGCCCTGGCCCTCTATGCGCTGTCCCGCCACGCTGCGGACGAAGGACGAAGAACGAAAAACGACGAAGGACGAAAGACAAAAGACGAAACTGTTGGTCAGGCGGATTCCTGGCTGTACTTGCTGGCGCTGGCGCTGGGCCTGGGGCTAGGACACCACCCGTCGCTGGGCTTTCTGGGCCTGTTTATGCTACTCTATCTGCTGCTAATCGACCCGCGCCTGGCGCGGCAACCGCGCCGCTGGGGCCGGCCGCTGCTCATTGGCGGGTTGAGCTTGCTTCCGTTGCTCTACCTGCCCCTGCGCGGCGCGGCCGGCGCCTTCCTGGCCCCCCCCAACCTGGACACCTGGGATGGATTCTGGTTCCACGTCACAGCGCAGGGCTTTGAAGGGGACATGTTTGCCTTTGCCAACGCCCAGGACCTGCCCGGACGCCTGGCCCTCTTGCCCACGCTATTTCGCTTTCAATTCAACCCGGCCTTGCTGGCAACGGCGGCCCTGGGCGCGCTGGTGTTGGCCTGGCGCGAGCGCCGCCTGTGCCTCCTGCTGGTCGGCGGGCTGGCGCTGCACACCTTTGTCTCCATCACCTACCGCGCCCCCCAGACCGTCGAGTACATGATGCCGGCCTACCTGCCGCTGGCCATCCTGGTCGGGTTAACCGTGGCCTGGCTCCTTTCTTTCTCCGTCCTTCGTCTTTCGTCTTTCGTCATCTTCCCCGCGCTCGTTCTCATGGCCGGCCTGCTCAACGGCCTCGACCACGCCCCCAGCTTTTTCGCCCTGGCCCGCGACCGATCCACGCGCGAGGCGATGGAACCGCTCCTGCAGCAGGCCCCGCCCGGCGCGCTGATCCTGGCCGACTGGCACTGGGCCACGCCTTTATGGTACTTGCAACGGATCGAGGGGCAACGGCCCGATGTGCAGGTGCAGTACGTGTATCCTGTGTCCGGCCAGGCCTACGCCGACACCTGGCGCGCATGGGTCGAGGCGTCTGTCGGCGAGCGCCCGGTGTTGCTGACCCACGCCTTCGAGTGGCCCGATTACACGTTGGAGCCGCTAGGAGCAGGTTTTGCCATCCACGCGCGCCCCTACACTCCCACGAGCTATGCCAACCTCACTCCGCTCGACGCCCTCTTTGGCGCGCCTGAAACCAGAGTTCGGCTGGTGGGTTACGGATTGGATCGACAATCGCTATCTCCGGGGAAACAGGTAGAACTGACGCTGGCCTGGCAAGCCGTCGGCCAGTTGGCTGCCCCGCCGTCGTTCAGCGCCCGGCTATGGGACGCCTCCGGCCAGATGCGCGCGCAGGCCGACCGCTTCCTGGGGATCGGCTATACCCCCGGCGAGGTGCGTTTTGAGCGGCTGGTTTTGCCCCTCTATCCCGACCTGCCGCCCGGCGACTACCGGTTGACGGTCGAGGTGTACAGCGGCGGAGAGGCGGGCTTTGAGACCTGGGCGCTGGCCGACGGCGCAGTGAGGTTGGAGCTGGCGACGCTGGCGGTGCAACCCCGCCGTTCGCCCCCGGTCACGTTGCACCCCCTGGACGCGCCCTTTTCCGCTGACCCACGGGTCCGCGCAGCCGCAGGCCCGACGCTGGTCGGCGTGGATTACGACCGCAGCCTGCCCGGCGCGCTGCGCGTCTATTTGCATTGGCGCGGACCAGCGACGGGGAGTGAAACTGTTCACGTCGCGGGGGCCTCGGTTCAACTGCCCGCGCTGCCGCGAGATGCCTATCACACGGCCATTTTGGATTTGCCGGGAGACGTGACCGGTAGACTGACGCTGGCGTTGACCGGCTCCGATGGCCAGACGCGAACGGTCGCCGGGGCGTGGGGCTGGCCGCTCAAGACCGTTTCGCTCCCCGCCCCTGCGCGGACGGCCCGCTTTGTCCCCCTGGGCGACGGGCTGGCGCTAGTCGGCGTGACGCCGACAGGCGAGCCATTAACGTTGCGCCTCACCTTCCTGGCCCTGCGGCCGCTGACCGAGGACTTGCGCGTGAGCGTGCGCCTGTGGGATGGGAGTAGCCGGTTGCGGGTGCAGCACGACCAGCAGCCGGGCCTGGGGGCCATCCCGACCCTCAAATGGATTCGCGGCGCGCGCGTAACCGACCCGCACCCACTGAGCGTGCCCGTCGACTTGGACGCGGCGCAGGCGACGCTGGTAGTGTATGAGTATTTTCGCGGCGTGGTGTGGGTAGCGCTGGACGCACGCATGGGCGAAACGCCGCTGGGTGAGTGGGCCGTGTCCAGGACGCCTACTCCGGCACAAATTCGTCACCGACATCAGCAGTGACGGCGTCCCCGTCCCCGTCACCCTCTAATGACCTGAGGTCGCCCTCAAGGTCTTGGGTGGGCGCACGGCCGTCTGCGCCCGCCATCAAAGCAGTTGAAACGCGCCCACCGCTCATTCCGCCGGCGACAGCTTGAACAAGGGCGTCTGGGGCGTTTCGACCTGGGCCGAAGAGCCTTTGATCCTTATGCGCAAGTACACCCCGCTATCATCGGCCGCCCAACCCTCAATGCCCGGCGTCCAGCCGGGTTTGTATGCTTCGGCCAGCACCTCGCCTTCGGCGCTGTAAATCCGCGCCCGCCCGCCTCGCGTGTCGGCGTACAACCGACTGTCGTGCGAATAGAACTTGTGCGTGCTGTCTACGATGGGCGGCTCCAGAAACACCACGCCGGGAATGGCGGACAGGATAGTGCGCACCTCGTCGTTGGAATAGCCGGCCGGAAAAACCATCACGTATTGAAATGCCTGGTCCAACGCAAAGATGGTGTAAGCCGGATTCCCAA
>DAOTXN010000144.1:0-63112 GCA_034435435.1 Anaerolineae bacterium
TACATTTGCTTAATTGCGTCTTTTATGGCACGATACCTGCGTCGGTTGTCACTCATAGTATGCTCCTTGCTCTTTCGTTGGAGCTTTAGCATACTATGAGTCAACCTTTAAAAAAAGTGTCCGGTAGTGAATCCAAGTGGAATTCTTGATCGTTGAGCAAGAAAACAACCACAGATTTCACCGATTCCCCTTTTCAATCCGTGTAATCGGTGAAATCTGTGGTTAGTCTTCTTGGTTCGGGCTAGGTTGGGTTAGAGGATACTTCAGAGGAGGTCGAATGGTACAGAATCAAAATTTGCGCGGGATGAAGACCTTTTTGACGATTTGGTTGGGACAACTTGTTTCGTTGATCGGCTCCGGGTTGACCGCCTTTGGGATGGGGGTGTGGCTGTATCAAGAAACCGGCTCAGTGACACTGTTTGCGCTGAATAGCCTGTTTTTTATTCTGCCCCAAATGCTCTTTTCACCCTTCGCCGGTGCGCTGGTGGACCGCTGGGATCGCCGGCGGGCGATGATTCTCAGCGACGCCGGCGCGGGGATGAGTACGTTGTTCCTGGCCGCGCTGCTATGGAGTGGACGGTTGGAGGTGTGGCACGTCTATCTGGCGACTACGACCAACGCGTTGTTTGGCGCTTTCCAATGGCCGGCCTACTCGGCCTCGACCACGCTGCTCGTGCCCAAAAAGCACCTGGGTCGCGCCGGGGGCATGGTCCAGATCGGCGAGGCGGTCTCACAGTTGATCTCGCCCGCGTTGGCGGGGATGCTGCTGGTGTCCATCGGCTTGAAGGGCATTATGCTGATTGACTTTGGGACGTTCGCCTTTGCGGTCTTGACCCTGCTCATCGTGCACATCCCGCGCCCTGCAACGTCGGCCGAAAGCGCGGCTGCCAAAGGGTCGCTGTGGAGCGAGGCCGCTTTTGGCTGGAAATACATCCGCTCCCGACCAGGGCTGTTCGGGCTGCTCATTTTTTTCTCCATCGGTAACTTTTTGGGGGGCATGCTCTCTCCATTGCTCATCCCTATGATACTGGACCTGTCCTCACCCGATGTGATGGGATATGTAGCCTCTATCGTCGGTGTGGGCATGTTGGCCGGCACGCTGGTGATGAGCGCCTGGGGCGGTCCGCAACGCCGGGTGATGGGCATATTGGGTTTTGAAGCCATTGCAGGCATGTTGATCGTTGTGATGGGGATACAGGCGTCAATTCCATTGATTGCAGCCATGATGTTCGGCGTGATGTTTTGCATGCCCATCGTGAACGGCTGTAGCCAGGCTCTATGGCAAAGCAAAGTCAAACCGGACTTGCAGGGACGGGTGTTCGCCGTGCGGCGCATGATTGCCATGGCTGCGTCGCCGCTGGCCTACGTCGTCGTCGGTCCGCTGGCCGATGGGGTATTCGAGCCGCTGATGGCCGCCGACGGACCGCTGAGTGCGAGCGTTGGGCGGGTCATCGGCAGCGGGCCGGGGCGCGGCTATGGGCTGATGTTCATGGTGATGGGCGGATTGCTGCTCGTGACGGCGGCCGTAGCCTATCTGTACCCGCGCATTCGATTCGTCGAGGACGAATTACCCGATGTCGTCGCCGAGGCAGCGCAAAAAACGGAAATCGGTCCGGCGGGTGAGCACAGAGAGAGGTTGGAAAGCTGGGAGCCGGTCGGCGCGTCGTCTAGTTGAGCGAGTCTCGCTGTCGCTAAAATCATCCAAATACCATCCAAATGGATGTTGACGGGATGGCAGTAGTATGGTATAATCCTGGAAATCACCATCCACACGGAAGGAAGGAGGATGAGCAATGGCTGACAGTGAGAAAATAACCATCAATCTGAGTGTCGTAGATTTGGGACAGGTGGACCTGCTGGTCGAGCAAGGTCTGTATTCCAGCCGCTCCGATTTCATCCGCACGGCTATCCGCAACCAAATCAACGCCCACGCAGAGGTCGTCCAACAGACGGTCGTGCGGAAGCAGATCGTGATTGGAGTGCTGACGTACAGCCGGTCAGACCTAGAACGTAAGCGAGAGGCCGGAGAGCGATTGGACATCAACGTCGTGGGGATGGTGCACCTGGGCAAAGACGTGACGCCCGAATTGGCCCGCGAGACCATCCAATCGCTGCGGATTTACGGAACCCTGCGCGCGAGCGAGGCGATCAAAGAAGCGCTGGCAGACCGCATCAAGTGAGACCGACCGGGAGGAAAGCGAGATGACCAAAAATGAACATCCAGACAGTTTGCCAAAAGACTTGATCGCCCGTGCGGCGGCGATAGACGAGTTGGAAGTTATCGCCGCTCTATTAAACGCCTACACCGAGGAACTCATGGGAATACCCAAGTTTTCGCTTCAAGACCTGCGCAATCTGGTGACGACGCCGGGGTTCGACCTGCAAACATCCACCCGCGTTGTGCTCTCGCCCGGTGGAGAGATCGCCGGGGCGATCCTGGTGTGGGACCTGGCCTCGCCTCCCGTGCATCCCAGTGTGTTTGGGGCGGTGCACACCGACTTTCGGCGGCGGGGCATCGGAACGTACTTGATGCATTGGGCGATAGGGCGCGCCCGACAGGCGATTGACCGCGCGCCCGAAGATGTGCGCGTGTCGATACTCTTTACTTCCTCGGCCACCCACCAGCCTACGGTACGCCTGTTTGAAAAGCTGAAGATAAAGCTCATTCGCTATTCGTTGCTCATGGCCATCGAGCTGGACCAGGCTCCCCCCACGCCGAGCTGGCCCGACGGGCTGAGGATCTGCACCTTCCAGGACTATAACGATTTACGCGCGGTGCGGCGTGCGCTCACCGATGCTTTTCGAGACCATTGGGGCTACGTCGAGACCTCGGAAGAAGAAGGGCTGGCGCGATTGCAACACCGCATAGAAAATGACGCGCACTTTGATCCGACGTTGTGGGTCCTGGCGCTGGACGGGGATGAAATCGCGGGCGTGGCGCTGTGCCATCCCACGACCGGCACGGACCCGGATATGGGCTTTGTCCAGCAGTTGGGTGTGCGACGTCCGTGGAGACGCCAGGGCCTCGCGCTGGCTTTATTACACCACGCCTTTGGCGAGTTCTATCGGCGCGGCAAGAAACGGGTCGGTCTGGGCGTAGATGCCGATAGTCTGACCGGTGCGACACGATTATACGAAAAGGCCGGGATGCACGCTGTGCAACAGCTCGCCATGTATGAAAAAGAACTGCGCCCCGGCAAAGAACTGGGTGTCCAATCGGCAGGCCATTAAGGATAGGTAGGCGACAGATGAATCCGGTCAATCCCCCTCGCTCTCTCAGGTCGTTTTTCGTGATCTGGACCGGCCAGGCCGTCTCGCTCTTGGGCAGTCAACTGGTCCAATTTGCGCTGATCTGGTGGCTGACCCAGAAGACCGGTTCGGCCACGGTGCTGGCGACGGCATCTCTGGTCGGTCTGCTACCCCAAGTTTTCTTTGGCCCTATCGCTGGGACGCTGGTCGATCGCTGGAACCGGCGGGTCACCATGATCGTGGCCGACGGCGTCATCGCGCTGGCGACGGTGGGATTGGCCGGGTTGTTCCTGGCCGACATGGCCCAGGTGTGGCACGTCTACCTGCTGATGTTCGTCCGCGCCGTGGCGGGGGGCTTTCACTGGCCAGCGATGGCCGCCTCGACCTCGCTGATGGTGCCCCAGGAACACCTCACGCGCATTCAGGGCTTGAATCAAACGCTACAGGGCGGGCTGAATATCGTCTCGGCGCCGTTGGGCGCGCTCTTGTTGGAGGTACTGCCGCTGCAAGGCGTGCTCGCCATCGACGTGCTGACGGCCCTCATCGCCATCACATCGCTTTTGTTCGTTGCGATTCCCCAGCCGCAGCGCCGCGAGACGCCCCAGACAGGCGCCCATAGTCAATCATCCGTGTGGGCCGAGATGGCCGAAGGGTTACGATATGTGCGGGCCTGGCCGGGGCTGTTGATGATCTTGTTGATGGCGCTCGTCATCAACATGGTGCTTACGCCAGCCTCGTCGCTGGAGCCGATTTTGGTCACAGAGCATTTTCACGGCGGGGCTTTGCAGTTGGGTTGGTTACAGTCGGCCTTTGGCGTCGGCGTCCTGCTCGGCGGCATCACGCTCGGTGTTTGGGGCGGCTTTCGGCGGCGCATCTATACGTCGCTGCTCGGCTTGCTCGGCATTGGCGCGGCCTTTTTAATCGTTGGCTTGGCGCCGGCGTCGGCCTATGCGCTGGCCGTGGGCGGGATGTTTCTCGGCGGCGTTATGATGCCGATCGCCAACGGCCCTCTCTTTGCCGTGGTCCAGGCAGCGGTCGCGCCAGAGATGCAGGGGCGCGTGTTTACACTAATCGGCAGCGTGGCGACGGGTATGGCGCCGCTGGGCTTGATCGCAGCCGGACCGGTGGCCGACTTGCTGGGCGTGCGCACCTGGTTTGTGTTCGGCGGCGTGATAACCGCGCTCATGGGAGGCCTCGGATTCTTCCTGCCGGCCGTGGTGAGCGTCGAAGAAAATCGGGCCGGGGCCGTGATAGATCAGATGGACGGGCAAACATCGGCGGCGGCGCCGATGGGATAAAAAGTTAGCCATCGATGGCCGCCACGCCGGACACGGCTACGTCTTTCGGGGCGGAAACGGCGAGTGGTGGTCCAGACCGCTCAGTATGAGCAATCCACAACCCATTTTCGACGCACTCGCGGCGCTGGGCTATCTCGGCGGCGATTCGTAGTTCGGAAAGCGTGGCTTTGGCAAGGCGGGGCTCGTCGTTTCGGCGAGTCCCACCTTTTTTTATTGCGTTCTGGTCAACTTGTGCTAGACTATGGATGGTATTTTTCCCCTGGACGTAACTGCTCGGCCTGTGCAGATATGACAACGAATCAGCGGATTGAGCGAATCTGTGCCTCTCAGTTCGATGGCCTGAGCCCCACAGCCGCGCGGACCGTGGTCCCAGGCGATGCGACGCCTTCCCTCACTGCAGAACGCGGGCAGCCCCGGGACAGGGTTGGTCGACGCCATTCGGTCAATCCTGAAAATTCGTTGTCATATCCCCGTCTGAACAGTAACCCCTGGATAAATGGTTCTCGAAAACGTAACTGCTCAGCCCAAATGCGCAAAAGCGGCAAACCCAAAGCCATTCGACAGGATTCACAAGATTCACAGGATGGAATTCGTGGAAAAATCCTGTAAATCCTGTAAATCTTGTCCAAAGAGCTACCAGGGTGAGCAGTTACTCGAAAACCCCTGAAACTTGGGTGAGAGAGGAATAGACACATGGTCGATCTGGGCACAAGTTATATGGGACTGCAACTCAAAAATCCTGTGGTCCCCTCGGCCTCACCCTTTTCCCGCGAGATCGACCACATCAAAGTGATGGAAGACGCCGGGGCATCCGCCGTGGTGCTCTATTCGCTGTTTGAAGAACAGATGGGACTCAAACCCGACGAGATGAAACACTTGTTCAATCAGGGCGCCAAGAGTCTGGCCGACGCGATGGGCTATTTCCCGGCCCAACACGAATACGCCCGCGATCCCGACGCTTACATGGAGCACGTGCGTCGAGCCAAGGAAGCCGTAGACATTCCCATCATTGCCAGCCTGAACGGCGCGAGCAAGGGCAGTTGGCTGGACTATTCGAAAAAGATCGAACAGGCCGGCGCCGCTGGACTGGAGCTGAACATTTATTTCATCCCCACGACGAGCTTGTTATTTGGGCTGGACGTGGAGACCCTCTACCTGGACATCCTCCAGTCGGTAAAGAGCCAGGTGAGCATCCCGGTCGCCGTCAAGCTCAGTCCCTTTTTCAGCTCGCTGCCCAACTTGGCCGACCGCCTGGCCGACCACGCCGACGCGCTGGTGTTGTTCAACCGCTTTTATCAGCCCGACATCGACGTGAAACGGCGCGAGGTGGTTTCGAGCTTGATGCTGAGCACACCCGCCGACATGCGCCTGCCCCTGCGCTGGATCGCCATTCTCTACGGGCAGGTCGAGGCTTCCCTGGCTTTGACCACCGGCGTCCACTCAGGCCAGGACGTTCTAAAAGCAGTGATGGCCGGGGCCGACGTGGCTCACGTCTGTTCGGTGTTGCTCAAGGAGGGCCTGGGAAAAATCACCAAGATTCTCACCGAGCTGACCCGCCTGATGGACGAGCTGGGCATTGAATCCATCGCGTCGGTCAAGGGCAGCCTGAGTCTGCAAAATCACGTCGAGCCGGCGGCCTTTGAGCGGGCCAGTTATATCAAGATGCTGAATAGCTACCGTCCGTGATAAACCCAACAACGAACGAATGCCGACGGCAAGCGCCATATACGACTATGCGAAAAGGAGTCGAGATGACAGATTGGCAGGATTATGCCGCCTATCGGCGCGGCGCCGAACATACGGTGGTCGGGACGCTGAAGGTATTGCAGGGACTGTTTAGCCCGCAACTGGACAATCGCCGGGACATCCTGGTGTATCTCCCCCCCTCCTACGCCGGCGCGGATCGGCGCTATCCCGTGATTTACATGCACGACGGGCAGAACCTATTTGACCGGGCGACCAGCTTTGTCGGGGAATGGCAAGTAGACGAGACACTGGAGGCGTTGAGCGACGAGGGATGGGAAGCCATTGTCGTGGGCATCCCCCATACTCCCGGCCGGCGTTGGGACGAATACAGTCCTTTTCACGACGCGCGAAAGGGCGGCGGCTTGGGAGATGCGTATCTGGCCTTTGTCGTCGAGACGCTCAAACCATTGATCGACCTCGACTTTCGCACCCGGCCCGACCGGGCATCTACCGGCATTCTGGGTTCCTCGATGGGCGGTCTGATCAGCCTGTACGCCTTTTTTCAGTACCCGGAGATTTTTGGCTTTGCCGGCGTGATGAGTCCGGCTGTGTTTTTCGCCCACAGAGCGCTCTTGGACTATGTGAAATCGGTCGCTTCTGTGCCGGGCAAGCTCTACCTGGACGTAGGCGCGCGCGAGCTGTCTCACCAGCGGAGCGACCGGTTTTTGCTGCGCCTCCCCTCGCGGCGCTATTGCGCCGACGTGCGCCGTCTGCGCGATCTGCTGACTCGCAAGGGATACCGCCTGGGGCAAGACCTGCTTTACGTGGAAGAACCGGGCGCGCCGCACCACGAATCGGCCTGGGCGCGCCGGCTGCCGAACGCGCTGCGCTTCCTGCTGGCGGATCAGGGCGTCGCTGCGCGCGCGACGAGCGGCAGGTAGGCGTGCAGACCGTTCACGAC
This sequence comes from Anaerolineae bacterium, assembly GCA_034435435.1. GTDB lineage: Bacteria > Chloroflexota > Anaerolineae > S140-20 > S140-20 > DAOTXN01. Next base: position 7,195 of record DAOTXN010000144.1, read on the forward strand.
GAGCCGGCGCTCGACCGTTAGCGGCGCGTATCCCGTGGCCGTCAGGGTCGTCGTAATGGACAAGGCCAGTGGGACGTCCTGTGGAGGCAGAGCGAGCAAGTCGAAACTGGCTTGAGCCGCCGTCGTCGCCAGCGCGCCCGACCAGGTCACGGCCCCCAGCTCGACCGATAGCGTCCCATCATCTCTCTGCTCGCTTCCCGTCACAAATTGGAGAGACGCCGGCCACGTCGTCTGCACTTCGAAACCCTGGCCCACGCCGCCCTCGACGGTGATTCCCACGCGCGTGGTCTCCCCACTGGCGACGGCGGCGGGAGTCAAGCGCACGTCCAGTGCGGCGACCGCCTGCACCTCGACCGTCACCTCCAAAGGCTCACTGCGCCCGGCCGGGGCGAGTTGCTCGGCAAACCAGCCCACCCCGTCTCGATACAGGTCCCAGCGCAATGTATACGCGCCGGGCGTGAGCGGCGCAGTGAGCGACGCCACCAGCGCCGTCATCTCGCCGAAATTCACCTCCGCGCCGGGGAAAATGTGCGCAGCAGCCGTGTTCTCGGCCACCACCTGACCGTTCTGCAGCCAGCGATAGCCCAGGCGCACGCCGCCAGCGTCGCTCCACGCCAATCGGCCATAGTTGTACAGATTGGGATAGACCGTCACTGGCTGACCGGCGCTCACTGTGGCTGGCGTGTCGTGCCACCCAAAGCGCACGTCATAATCGGGCAATCGATCCCAGGCCGCCTGGCGCAGGCCGGGCAGCTCGGCGTACAAGTTGCCGCCCGGACACGTGGTAGCGGCGTAATCCCGGTGTCCTGCCAGCACGTAATTGGTGACGAATGCAGAGCCGTTGTAAAAATCCCGCAACTGGCGCGGGTCGATAGCGTGTCGGCTGGCCGCCCAGGCGCTCAGCGCAGACAGCGCATCAAGCGTGGCGGCAGTGGGATAGAGGGCCGGGCTACAAGCTGCGTTGTCGTAGCACCCCAGCACCGACACGCCGACGCTGCCTTCATTCCAGGAGGAAACGTGCCCGCCGATCACGTCGGGGCCGCCATAGCGCCCTTCGTAGACGTTGCCGTATTTGTCCACCAGATAATTGTAGCCGATGTCGCCCCAACCCCGGGTGATGGCATGGTAATAATAAATCGAGCGCACCTCGGCCGCCGGGTCGCTCCCGCCGCCGCTGACGGTGTGGTGCACGATGACCTTGTCCACCGGCGCGTATTCCGGCGGCCAGGTCATCCAGGCCTCGGCGGCTCCCCACTCGGCGCGGCTGATGACGACGGGCAGCGGCACGCCTGGCTCGGCCGGCTGTTCTGTCGCGCGCTGTTGAGCGGCATGGGCGGCCTGAACTGCCGTCGGGCCATCCTGCGCGTCGATGGCGACGACGGTCACATCCTTTACCGCATCCGGCAAAGGGTCCGCTGTGGAGGCGCGAACTTGGACCTCACGCGCCCCGGGCCATGCTACCAGGTTTTCCCCGTAGAGCCGGCCGTCGGCTTGCGGCTCTAGCTCGCCGACCGCGTACCAGGGCGACCACGCGCCGCCGTCGGCCCGCAGGCGCAGCGCGACGTCCAGAATTTCATCGGCGCTCACGCCTGGGTTCAAATGAACCGCGCCAGCCGTAAAGACATACGGGGCGCGGGCGACCGGCGAGTAATAGCCGTCTGCTTCCACTTGAAACTGATCCGTGGCGAACGTCCAACTGTGCGCGCGTATCTGGGCCAGGATGTCGATTGGTTGGGCGGCGGCATGAGGCAGGGCCACTCGTTGCGCAGTCAGTAAGAGCCAGACCATTAGAGCCGTATAAAAAATAGAAACGTTCCGTCGCAAATTCCTTCCCGTCATCGTCTCCACGTCCCTTTCCCTCAAAGCTGTGACCATGATAACACAAGTTTCGCCTCGCCAAGATGACAGAGCGGTTACGGATTGGCTACATTCTTTCTCCTGTTCTGCGTCTCCAACCCCACGCTTTTTATATGCGTTTCTAACCCATCGCATATTACGTCCCAACCTTTTGCAGTTATCCTCAATTCATCTGTTTCTGAACATTTCACTTGGGCTGCCTACCGAGCGCGGCCATCTCGCTAACTATTGAAAGGAGCAAGCCTATGCTTAAGAAAGCGCGACTACTTGCCATCGTTGCCGGGCTGACTCTCGCGGCGATGGTACTTTTTCCAGGTCCGGTTGTCCGGGCTGCGATTGGCACTTTCTTTGCCGATTGTGAGGGTTGGTCGGCAAACCTGGAGAACCCGACCGGTAATATCTTGACCCGCACCTGGCAGGTTTATCTTGATAATAATCTTGTAGACTCGGGCGTCGTCACTCTGGAACCTGGCCAGGCTGTCACAATCTCCGGCGATTGGGGAGAAATAGACCTGGGCTACGGTTCACACGAGGCTGTGTTGAAAATTGTCGAACAGCCAAACGACACCTGGTCTGAAACTTTCGGTGGCTGCAATGTGCCGGCCATCGACATCGAAAAGGCGACCAACGGGGAAGACGCCGACGAGCCGACCGGACCCGAGATTCTGGTAGGCGACCCGGTCGAGTGGGAATACGTGGTCACGAACACCGGCGACGTGGATCTGACGGACGTCACGGTCACCGACGATCAGCTCGGAGCCATCTGCGGCGTCAGCTTCCTGGCCGTAGGCGACTCGTTCACCTGCACCGTCTCTGGCGTGGCTGAGGCCGGCCAATACGCCAACCTGGGCACTGTGGTGGGCCATTATGGTGACGTTGAGGTCAACGATAGCGACCCCAGCCACTACTTTGGCGTGGAGCCTGAACCGCCCTGCATTGGGCTAACCAAGACGATCGATGGGCCTTACCGCACGGCAGACGACCTTTTCCTCACGGATAGAATCATCCCCATCGCTGTGCAGCGCGACATTGATCCGCCCGGCACACCCAATACGGAGAATCTATTCTACTTCCTGGTCGAAATCACGGTAGAAAACTGCGGCGGCGCCGACCTGACCGGCGTGGTGGTGACAGATGGCTTTAGCAACGAGGCGCAGCCTTTCGAAACGGACGATCCGTCTAGCGTGGTCATTGTCCCACCGCCTGATCCTAACAACGGGATGGTCCACGAATCTTTGACCTGGACGGTCGGCACGATCCCGGTAGGCGAGAGCCGCACGCTGCTGGTGAAAGTCGGCACCGAATTCAACCCCTCTGGCCGCCTGGAACCGACCAGTGCGCCGCAGACCATCTATTACAATGGCCAGGACGAGCAAACCGGTAGCGCTTCGGTGACGGCCGACGGCGGCTTGAGCGCCTCGGTCGGGGCGATGGCTATCAGCAACGGGCCTGAGATAACGTGCGTCGGTAGCATGGGAGAATGGGATCAACTGGATGCGCAGTCTGGGCCGCATATCCATCCGCACGACAAGTGCGCCGGGATCACCACACCGTTACCCATCACTTTGTCTGCTTCGTATCCGATGAGTGATGATGGCACCCAAAGCCCGGCACAATTCCGAGTGTTTCTGCCATTGCTGACTGCTGGGATGGAGACGCCTGTCGGTCAAGCGCAAACGGGCTATGTGTTCCCCAGCCCATGGGGCATCGTGCAGACCGTGGTGCAGGACTGGTTGCGGTAGGCTCTAGCTCTCCCACACCGCCAAATATACGCAGAGAGACCCCATCGAACAGATGGGGTCTCTCCTTTGGAGACATCTGAACCTGCTATTTGTCGTTGGTCAGCAGCGGTAGGAAAAGGGGGTATAGCTCTGCTGCCACGACCAGCGTGACGCGCACCATCTGCGGGCTGGCGATCACGTTGCTGGGCGTGGTGGACAGGGTGAGGAGGGTCGTGTAGGCGCCGGGGGGGTAGAGCCGCAGCGTGCCGGTCCCGCTGACCAGGAAGGCGGCGGTATCCAGGGTGAAGGTCAACGGCTGACCCAGGCGGCCCTGAGACAGCGCCAGGGTCGGGCTGAGCGTGCTGCCGGGGGCCAGGGCGGCGGTCCAGGTGATGGCGTCGCATCCGCCCAGGTCGGGCAGAGCGATGGTTTCGGTTATGCGCGAAGGTTGGTCCACGCCGGTCAGATAAAAAAACTGTCCTGGCTCGACCCACAGCCGGCAGCCGGCCGGGCCGGGGCGCTTGTTCATCACTGCCAGCGCATCATAAGCGGGCGCGGCTGTACCATCCACGTAGCGCAGCGAAAAAAAGCGGATGTTTTCGCAGTCCCAGCCCTGGTCGTACCAGTCCAGGTTCCACACAAACATGGCTTCCATCCACGGCCAGTTGGCGTCGGCGTAGGCCAAGGCGCGGCTAAGATAGTCGGCCTGCTCCAACTCGTTGACCAGCATCCACAGAAAGCCGTCCAGATGTTCCTGCTTGCACCAGCCGTAGCCGTCGGGGGCGGGGTCGCGGATCCAGCCGAACTCGGTGGCCCACATGGGCGCGTCGCCCAGGCCATGGTCGAGCATGATCTGGCGCAGCAGCTCGGCCCCGCGAAAAGCGAAATTATTCGAGACGCTGCTTGGGTCGGTTTCGGGGGGGTAGGCAAAGCCAAAAGGGTGGTAGCCGAACACGTCGAAGCACCTGCTGATGCAGCGCGTGAACAACTCGGCGGCGAACAAATGCTCGTCCATCGCCGCGCCGTTGTTGCCGGGCCAGCCTTCGCCAGCGGGTGTGGCCTGCACCCGCCCCACCGGCCCCAGCCCGCCGCTGACCACGAGGGCGTCGGGGTCTATGGCCTTGATGCGGGTGTAGGCTTCACGCAGCGCCGCCGCGTATTCAGCCGGGTCGGGCACATCGTTGCCCCACTGCCAGCTCTGATTCGGCTCGTTGCCGATCTCGTAGGCCTCGACCAGCCCCTTTCCGGCGCGTGCGATGTTTTCCACGCGCTCGCCCCAGGCAGACAGGTCGGCGGGCGGGCCATCCAATTGAATCCGGTAGAGCACTTTGTAGGGCAGGCGCGTGGTGGGCAGCGCGTCATACTGTTCGTACAGTTTGACCCATTCAAAGCCGAGCGGGGCAAACAACGTATCCAGGTGGGCCGGGTCGCGCACATTCAAGCCGTAGCCCAGGTGAGCGGACCCTGTCGCAGGCTCTACAGACCCGTGGGTGGGTCTGTTGGCGGCCAGCGCCTGGGTCAACGCGAATGTCGCTCCGACGCCGAGAGCAATGACCAGTCCACACAGCCCAACCGCCCTCACGCATCACTCCTCGCGTTCAGTACGCATTCCGGTCCCGAAACACGTTGAATATGGTGCGGATGAGGATTTTGAAGTCCAGGCGCAGCGACCAGTTTTCGATGTACCACAGGTCGTATTTGGTGCGCTCGATGATCGACGTGTCGCCGCGCAGCCCGTTGACCTGCGCCCAGCCGGTAAGGCCGGCCTTTTCGCGGTGACGGTCCATGTAGCGGGGGATGCTGCGGCGGAACTGCTCCACGTACATGGGGCGCTCCGGGCGCGGGCCGACCAGGCTCATGTCGCCCACCAGCACGTTGATGAGCTGCGGCAATTCGTCGATGGAGTACTTGCGCAACAGCTCGCCCACGCGGGTGCGACGCGGGTCATCTTTGACCGTCCAGCCAGGGCCGTTCTTTTCGGCGTCGGCGCGCATAGAGCGGAACTTGAGGCACCAAAAAGGCTTGGCGTCCAGTCCCATGCGTTCTTGGGCGTAAAAGACCGGTCCGCGCGAATCCAGCTTGATGAGGACGCCGATGAACAACAGGAACGGCGACAGGAGCACCATGCCGACGGCGCTGCCGACGATGTCCATAACTCGCTTGAGGGTGAGCCGCCAGCCGCGCAGCGCCACGTCGCGCACCGACAGCAGCGGCAGTCCGCCCAAGTCGCCGATGGAGACCTGGCTGGCCATAATCTGGAATACGTCGGGAAAGACCTTGATGTTGACCGAGCCGCGCTCGCATTGGGAAATGAGCATCAGAATTTCCTGGTGCGTGGCTTCGGGCAGAGCGATGATCACTTCGTCCACCTGGTGCTCGTCAATCAGTTCGGCCAGCCGCTCAGGGCCGCCCAGCACCGGCACGTTCAGCGCCCGATGGCTGCTGCCGTTGGTCTCTACCATCCCCACCACCTGATAGCCCAGCCACGGGCTCCATTGGATTTTTTGCAAAATCATGTGGCCGACTTCGCCGGTGCCGACGATGAGCACCCGGTCGCTGCCCATCCCCTGGGCCTGCATGCGCGTTTTGAAGGTGTGATACAGCCAACGTCCCAGTGTCACCAAAAGAATAGTCAGCAACCAGGCATACAAGATCATCGCCCGCGAATAGTCCAGGTCGAGCACGCTGTTTTTGAACAAAAAGCCCGAAACGGCGATGGAGAGTAGGCTGCCCACCGACACCGAGCCGAAAACCTGATAGAATTCGTCCACGCGCGAGACGGCCCGCACGGTATGGTATAGGCGCGTGAAAAAGAAAACGGTCAGCAGTGTGAACACCTGGACGAACATCATGCCGCTATAGTCTTCAAACGGACCCAGGTTGACGGCTTTGTTGGGCCAGTCGATAGCGCGGCGCAACTGGTGCGCCAGGAAAAAGGCCAGAACGACCATAAGGGCGTCGAGAGACATTTGGGCCAGGGTAAACAGGTGCCGAATGCGTTTTTGCCTCATCTGGATTTCCCAAACTGTTGCAGCCTCTGGCGGATCCGTTCCACCCGGTCGCGCACAGAAATACTGGCGATCACCGGCCAATGCAGCCACCAGGGAGTCCGGCTGGCGTAATGCTTGTCGTAAAAGATGCGCATGGCCCGGTTGAATTCGATCTGGGCGCGGGGGCTGTGGCGGGCCGCCGCCCGCTTGACATGATGCACGACGACCTGGGGGTAATAGTAGACCTTCCACCCGGCGTCTCGGATGCGTTTGGCCCAGTCCAGGTCTTCGCCATACATGAAAAAGCTCTCGTCCAGCAAACCTACCTGGGCGATGGCCGCCCCGCGCACCAACATGCACGCGCCAACCACCGCATCTACCTCGGTGGTCTGGTCGGGGTCGAGGAAGGTCATGTTGTAGCGTCCAAAACGCGGGCTGCGTGGAAAGAGCTTGCTCAGGCCGATCATGCGCCACAGCGAGACCTCTGGCGTGGGAAAGCTGCGCCGGCAGGCCAGGTCCAGTGAGCCGTCCATGAGCAACAGCTTGGGGCCGACGACGCCTGCCTGGGGATGAGTTTCCATAAAGGCCAGCAGGTCAGAAAGGGCGGCGGGAGGAACAGTGGTGTCGGGGTTGAGGAGTAGTGTGTAGGTCGGTAAATTGTTAGATTGGGAATTGGGAAAGCCAAAGCTGCGCAGACCCAGGTTGTTGCCGTAGGAGTAGCCGCCGTTCGTCGGGCTGCGAACCAGGCGCACTTGCGGGAACTCGGCGGCGACCATATCGGCGCTGGCGTCGGACGAGGCGTTGTCCACCACGCACACTTGGAAAGAAAAATCCCCCTCGCTCGCCAAGACAGAGCGCAGACAGTCGCGCAGCAAATCGCGCGTGTTGTAGCTGAGGATCACGATCCCGAGGTCGAGCATCACTGTCAAAACCCGCCGGTGGAATGGACCGCTATTCTAACACGAGCGCGGGAGCGGGTCAACTTGACCGAGCGTGGGGAAATCAGTATGTCAGGGCCGGCTTGCCAATGCTAGATCGATCGCCTGGTGCACTGAGCGGGCTGGCAGCACGTCTAAGCCCTCTGGCAGTTCGTCGGAGCGCCGGCGCACCGTCTTGGGCACGACGCAGCGCCGAAAGCCCAGCTTGGCGGCCTCTTTCAGTCGGGCCTCCAGTTGCCCTACGGCCCGCAGCTCGCCCGATAGCCCTACCTCGCCCACAAAGGCCATATCGGCGGGTACAGGAGTGTCGCGCACGCTGCTGGCGATAGCCACAGCCACGGCCAGGTCCACGGCCGGCTCGTCCACTTGTAGCCCGCCGATGACGTTGGCAAATACATCCTCGTCGCCCAGCCGCAGCCCGACGCGCTTGCCGAGCACGGCCACAATGAGCAAGAGTCGGTTAAAGTCTACGCCGTTGGCTGTGCGGCGGGGATGGCCGAAGCTGGTGGTGCTGGTGAGCGCCTGCACCTCCACCAGCAGCGGGCGCGTCCCCTCCATCGTCACGGCGATGGCCGATCCCGGCGCATTGGCCATGCGCTCGGCCAAAAACGCCTCGGAGGGATTGCTGACTTCTTCCAGCCCGTGTTGGCGCATCTCGAACACGCCCACCTCTGAGGTCGCGCCAAAGCGGTTTTTCACGCTGCGCAACAGCCGATAAGTATGAAACAGGTCACCTTCCAGGTAGAGCACGGTGTCCACGATGTGTTCCAGCACCTTCGGTCCGGCGATGGCGCCTTCTTTGGTGACGTGGCCCACGAGAAAAACGGCCACGCCCGATTGCTTGGCCAGACCCTGCAGACGACTGGCCGTCTCGCGCACCTGGCTCACGCTGCCTGAGGCCGAGCTTAACGCTTCGGTGTAGGTGGTCTGGACCGAATCCACGACCAGCACGCGCGGCTGCACGCTCTCCACGTGGGCCAGGATCGTGTCCAGGTTGGTTTCGGTCACGATGAATAATTCATCTTTGTTGATGTGCAGCCGGTCGGCGCGCATTTTTATCTGCCGGGCCGACTCTTCACCCGAGACATAAAGCACGGGACCGACGGCCTGCGACATCAAGGCAGCGGCTTGCAACAAAAGAGTGCTCTTTCCCACACCGGGTTCGCCGCCGATGAGGACCAGCGATCCGGGCACGACGCCGCCCCCCAACACACGCGAGAATTCGTCCATAGGCAGGGGCAAGCGATCTAATCCATCGGTCGATATTTCGGTCAGACGTTGGGGTGAGCTGATACTGCCTACGGGCGTGCGCCCCTTTTGAGGCGCAAGCTGGATCACTTCTTCCACCATCGTGTTCCACTCGCCGCAGGCCGGGCAGCGCCCAAAATAACGCGGTGTGCGACGCCCACAGTTCTGACAGACAAATTGGGTGTGCGCTTTGGCCATGAAAACGCGTCCTACCCAGCCAGGTCTGCTAGCAACTCTGGCTCTTTGCTCGCCGCCTGGTCTGCACGCAAGACGATCTGGTTGTCCTCTACGTCGACGATGATGGTGTCGTGCGACTTGAACCGACCCGCCAGCAGCGCATCTGATAGAGCATCTTCGACCCGATATTGGATGACCCGGCGCAGCGGACGCGCGCCGTAATCGGGATTGTAGCCCTCGTCGGCCAGCATGGCCTTGGCTGCATCGGTCGCCTCGAGCCTGATCTGGTGCTCGCTGAGTCTTTCGCGGACTTTGGCGAGCTCCAAATCGACGATTTCGGTGATTTCACTTTTAGACAAAGCCTTAAAGACGATGGTCGCATCGACGCGGTTGAGAAATTCAGGCCGAAAGACGCGCTTGAGCTGCCCCATGAGCTTGTCTTTCATTTCCTCGTAGGCTTGTTCCTGGTCTTTTTCCTCGTCGCGCTTGGGAGCAAAGCCCAGGGCCGTCTGGCGCTTGATCATATCTGCGCCGACGTTGGAGGTCATGATGATGATGGCGTTACGGAAATCCACCTTGCGGCCGCGTGCGTCAGAGAGGTGGCCTTCTTCCATAATCTGAAGCAGCATGTTGAACGCTTCGGGATGCGCTTTTTCGATCTCGTCAAACACGACAATGGAATAGGGGCGGCGGCGTAACGCCTCGGTAAGCTGCCCGGCGTCTTCGTAGCCAATGTAACCCGGAGGCGCACCCACCAGCCGCGCCACCGAGTGACGCTCCATAAATTCGGACATGTCGAGTTGAACGAGCGCCTCTTCGCTGCCGAACATAAAGGCGGCCAACGCTTTGGTCAGCTCGGTCTTGCCAACGCCGGTGGGACCCAAGAGGATAAAAGAGCCGATGGGACGTTTGGGGTCTTTAAGCCCGGCGCGGGCGCGGCGCACGGCCTTGGCGATGGTGTTGATGGCCTCTGTTTGACCAACGATGCGCTCGCGCAGCGCCTCTTCCATCTTGAGCAGGCGCTCCGACTCTTCTTCGGCGATCTGCATCACCGGGATACCGGTCCACATCGCCACAACCTCGGCGATGTCCTCGGCAGATACGGCGGGACTGGCGTCTTTATCTTGCCATCCCAACCGCAGTTGGGCGATTTTTTCCTCCAAAACCCGTTCGCGCTCGCGCAGGTCGGCGGCGTCTTCGTAGCGCGCCTCTTCCAGGGCCATCTCACGTTCTCGCTGTACACTGCGCAGGCTTTCAAAGCTCTCTTTCAGGCTACCGGCCAGGGGCGTCTTGTACATGCGTACCCGCGCCGACGTTTCGTCTACCAAGTCGATGGCCTTGTCGGGCAAAAAGCGGTCGGGCACGTAACGCGCCGAAAGGTGAGCTGCTGCCTCTAACGCCTCGTCGCTGATGCGTAATTTATGGTGCTCTTCGTAGGGCTTGCGGATGCCATGCAGGATGTCTATCGTCTCTTCGATGGTGGGTTCTTCGATGAGGATAGGTTGGAAGCGGCGCTCCAGGGCGGCGTCGCTCTCGATATTGCGCCTATATTCGTCCAGCGTGGTCGCGCCGATGCACTGTAGCTCGCCGCGCGCCAGGGCCGGTTTGAGAATGTTGGCGGCGTCTACCGAGCTGCCGGCCGAACCGGCTCCTACCAGCATATGTACCTCGTCGATGAACAGGATGCTCTCACTCTCTTTGAGCTCTTCGATGATACGCTTGAGACGTTCTTCGAACTGCCCGCGATACATCGTCCCTGCCACTAGCGAACCCACATCGAGCTGCAGCACGCGCTTGTCCAAAAGCGGTTCTGGCGTTTCGCCGTTGACGATTCTTTGGGCCAAGCCTTCGACGATGGCCGTCTTGCCGACGCCCGGCTCGCCGATGAGGGCCGGGTTGTTCTTGGTGCGGCGCGACAACACCTGGATGACGCGCTCGATTTCCATCTCGCGGCCAATGACGGGGTCCAGCTTGCCCTCTTCGGCCTTGGTGGTGAGATCGGTGGCTAGTTGATCCACCAACGGAGTTTTGCCTTTTTTGGTCCCTTTTTTCTCCGCCTGCTGCTTGCCCTGCCCACCGGCATAAACCGGGCTTTCCTGAATGGCCTTGCGCGTCTCTTGGCGGATACGCTCGGGGCTAATCCCCATGCGCCTCAAGATATCCAGGGCAACGCTTTCGCCCTGGCGGACCAGGCCCAATAACAGATGCTCTGTGCCAATATAGTGATGCCCCATACGCCGCGCTTCGTCTACCGCCAACTCGATGACGCGCTTGGTGCGCGGGGTCAGTTCGGGCGCTGTGCGTGTCCCGCGTCGCCCGCTACCTGCCATGCGTTCGACCATGTCTTGAATGCGGCGGGGATTCAAACCCATGCTCCGCAGAACCTTGCCGGCCACGCCGCTCTCTTCGGCCACCAATCCCAGCAACAGATGCTCAGTGCCAATATAGTTATGATGCATCTGCTCTGCACTCTCTTGCGCCAATGTCAAAACGCGCCGCGCTCTTTGAGTAAACCGTTCTAGTTTGTCGGACACTTTTGCCTCCTGCGCTCCGTTGCGGGGAGCATCGTTTTGGCTGCGTTACCTGTTCAGATGTGTCGATCGGTCAAGCTCGACGAATTCTTGGTTCACCTATGGTTTTCGACTTGCAGAAAAGTATATCACACCTTGTTTTAGCGGGGTAGAGGCAGTGATTAAAAAAACCCGGCGCTCGATGTCATACGGCGCCGGGCTTTTGGATGACAAGTCGACAGGCAACCTCGGCCTGGGAGGTCGAAATACAACGTGATTCGCCCCTATGGGCAGGTTGCCTGAGAGGTTATTCTGCTATGGCCTCCGCCGCCGTTTCGACAACCGTATGCGTGATGTGTTCCTCGTCTTCGCCTGCCAAATCGTTTTGGGGTGCATGTGGGTCCGCGACGACCGGAGGTATATCCCCGATCTCTAGTTCGTCGTCCAGGTCTTGATTGACGGCAACCATTTCCGATTCCCAGTCCACGTCGGCATATTTGGCCTGGTCCACACGCTTTAAACTCAGACCCATGCGCCGCTGATCCGCGTCGATACGAATGATGCGCAATGTGACGATCTGGCCTTCCTGGACCACTTCTTTGGGGTGAGTGATATGGTCTTCCGAGATCTCTGAAATGTGGATCAGTCCTTCGATCTCTTCGTCGCCCACGATGCAGGCAAAGGCGCCAAACTTGGCCAATTTGGTAATTACACCTTCCACCAATTGGTCGATGTGATACTGTTCTTCTGCCAGAGACCACGGGTCCGGTTGCAGCCGCTTGCGGCTCAGGCCAATCCGCCGGCGCTCTCGATCCACGTTGAGCACGTACACCTCGACCTCGTCGCCGACGTTGAGGACCTCTTTGGGATGATTGACCCGTTTCCAGGAAAGCTCTGAAAGATGGATCAAGCCATCGGCGCCGCCCAGATCGACAAATGCCCCAAAGTCGGCCAGGCTGATGACGCGACCCTTGCGTACCTCTCCCTCGGTCAACTCGGACAGCAGCTTTTCCTTTTGGAATTTGCGCCATTCGCGCATGGCCGCGCGCTCGGAAAGGATCAGCCGGTTCCGCTCCCGATCAATTTCAATGACTTTGAGTTGCAAGGTCTCGCCCGTCAACTGGCCCCATCTTTCCTCAGACGACACACCCGACTCGCTGATATGCGGGTGTCGGCTGGCATCGAGTTGCGAGGCCGGCACAAAACCGCGCACCTTGCCCAAGCGCACGATCAGGCCACCTTTGTTGTAGCCCGCAACGTGCCCGGAGAACATCTCTTGGGTTTCAAAGAGCCGCTCGGCTTCACGCCAGTCCTTCTCCAACTGAGCGCGGGTCAGTGACAGGACAATGTTGCCGTTTTTGTCCTCTGGGTTGACAATATAGGCCAAAACTTCCTGGCCGACTTGAAGCCGGTTCAGCAAGTCTTTGGGCATCCGTTCTAGCTCGCGCCCTGCGACGACCCCCTCGGTTTTGCCGCTCAGATCGATCAGAATCTCGGTCGGGCTGATGCCAACGACGATTCCTTCACGCACCTCACCACGTTTTAGAGGCGTAAAGCTATACTCCTCTTGCAACAAGCTTTCCAGGTCTTTGGTGTCTGTTGTCGCGGCAGACCCCTGGATGTGATCATTTGAATCCATTCACTCTTCCCTCGTGTATTAGAATCGGTGCACATTATAAACCCATTTCAGCGAAAAGGCAACCGCCGTTTACGCGAATGCCGGATTGTGATAAAATTGGATCTGCGCTTAGGGGCGGGTGCTATGATGAAAAGAGGTTAACCGTGGATATCGAACAACGCCTGAGTCAGATGAAGCTTTTCGAGGACTTGTCCCCGGAGGACCGCGCTCGATGGGCCGCGTGGTTTGAGAGGCGAGAGTTTGCTCGCGGAGACATTGTCGTTCGTCAAGACGAACCCGCGACAGAATTTTACATCGTAGAGCACGGCGAGTTGCGCGCTTTTGTCATTCGAGATGAACGGCGCGAGCCGGTGGCAGTCTTTTATGAGGGTGACTATTTTGGCGAAACCGGCCTGTTGACTGGCGCCCCACGCAATGCTACCGTCGAAGTGTTGGCCGACGCCGTGCTATTTGTATTGGGCAAAGACCACTTTGAGCAGTTGATGGCCGAATTTCCTTCCATGCGTGAGCAACTACGCGCCAAGGGGAAAGTGCGAGAGGCTATCGGACGTATGCGCTTTCCCTGGCAAGTGGAAGATGAGGTCACAGTCATCTTTGCCAAGAAACACTGGATCGAATTGTTGCGCGAACTGCGCCTGGTCATCGTGCTGGGCATTCTGAGTTTTGTGACGACGCTTGTGTACACTCAAGTGACTATCGGCGCTCTCCCCGCAGCCATTCTGACTATCATATCTGGCTCACTCTTGGGATTAACAGGGCTGTTGTTCATCTATCAATTCCTCAATTGGCGCAACGACTACTACATCGTGACCAATTTTCGCGTCTTGCACGTCGAGCGCGTGCTGCTGCTGCGCGAGGACCGCGACGAGGCGCCCATTGAACGTGTTCAAGACGTCCAGATCCGGCAGAAAAACATTCTGGCTAACGTGTTGAACTTTGGCGATGTGATCGTGCAAACGGCGGCGGCCACGGAAAACGTCGTCTTTTCCAACATTCCACGCCCCGATGAAGTTAAAGATGCGATTCTTGCCCCCAAGCAACGCGAGCGCGACGTGAGCCAAGAGCGAGAGCTTATCCGCCAAGACCTGGAAGACCTCTTGGGCCTCAAACGGCCTTCAACAGAAGAGCCATCTGAGGGCGAGACCGCCCCGGTGCAGCCGGCAGAAGATGCCGTCGGCGCCTTCGATCTGACAGACACGTTGAGCGGGGGCTGGCAGTGGTTCCGGGGATTGTTCAACTTTCAGACCTGGATCGAGTCACCAGACCGCACCACGATAACCTGGCGCAAAAACGGCTGGCTTTTGATCAGTGCGAGTTTGGCTCCATTTTTGATTGCGGGGGCGCTCCTGGCGGCGAGCCTCTTTATCTTTTCTCGTGGACTTGGCACGCTGTCTGTGGGTATGCTCCTTTTCATTTTGATGCTGATCGATTTCGGTTGGTGGTTTTACCTATACTGGGACTGGCAGAACGACATCTATCAAGTCAGCGACAATCGCCTGATCGACCTCAAGCGCCGCCCCCTGTTTCTGGAAGAGATACGACGTGAAACCACGCTAGACAATGTTCAAAACATCAGTCTCAGTATTCCCGGTCCTATCGCGCAATTGCTGAACTTTGGCACAGTTATTATCGAAACAGCCGGCGAGAGAGGCGCTTTTCGGTTTGAACATGTCCACAATCCCCGTGGTGTACAACAAGAAATATTTCGCCGCCGAGAAAAGCTGAACCGGGCGCGACAGGAGCGTATGGAACAAGAACAACGCGCCAGAATGTTGATGTGGTTTGAAGAGTATGAACAAGTTAAACAGCAGCAGCGGGCGACCCGCGTTCAACCGGAGAGTGATCACCTATGAGCTTGAGAGAGATTAAAGTGTTGGGCGATCCGATATTGCGAAAAAAAGCCCATCGCGTGACCCAATTCAATGAATCACTCGCTACTCTGGTCCAGGATATGGTCGAGACGATGCGCCAGTCCGATGGCGTGGGCTTGGCTGCGCCCCAGGTGGGCCTACGGCAGCGCGTCATTGTCGTCGAGACGCCTAACGACCCCGACGAACCTCAGAGCGGGCAGCTATACGCCGTCGTCAACCCCGAAATCGTCCGCGCCTCTCAAGAACAAGTGGACGGTATCGAGGGCTGTCTTTCTATCCCCGGCTACGTGGGTGAAGTCACACGCCACGCTGCCATCACAATCAAAGGCCAGGACATCCGTGGGCGCAAAGTGCGTATCAAACTCCAGGGCTTCCCTGCGCGTGCATTTCAACACGAAATTGATCATCTCGAAGGCATACTTTATATTGATCGGCTCACCGCCCCCGATCGCATCTGGCGGGTAGAGGAGGGCGCAGAAGAACAGGCTGAAGTACCCGCTGCCTCAGTAGAAATGACACCCGCGTTTTTGCAAAGCTAGACTACCACTCAACCTCGCTTTACACCCCAGAAAATTCGTGCTATACTCTGAGCGTGAATTGGCCTTACGTCAAGCTATTGTGGTATACTAGATGTTCAAGCCAATCCAAGATCAGTGGCTCGATCAATGGGCCGGGCGCATTCACCGCTCTGGGCTGGCAGTGATCGCGCTGCCCTTGTTGGAAATCAGTCGCGGGTTGGGGTTCCTCTTCAGCCAGGCCTTGCTGCTCATCCAACCCATGCTGGCGAGCGTGGTAGATGCGCAAGATATTAGCCGTTACGTTGCGTTTTTAGATGACCCCGCCGCGATTGAAGAACTGATCGAGCGGCTAGAGCGAGAGACAGAGAGCCATGGCTAGTCATTTGGCGCTCCTGCTAATCCTTTTGATCATCTTGCTGCTGACACTTCTCGTTTCCCGACGCAGACGTGCTCCTCAACTGCGCCCCATCGCAGCCTTGGAGACCTTGCCGGGACAAACGGCCCGGGCCGTCGAAAGTGGTCAAAAACTCCATCTTTCTTTGGGTACTGGAGGTGTGGGTGGCCGGACGACTATCGCCTCGCTGGCCGGTCTTCAGGCTCTGGCGCACCTGGCCGAACAGGGTGTGGCGGCCGGAACCCCGCCCTTGGTCAGCGTGTCGGATCCGACGCTGCTCCCGTTGGCCCAGAACGTTCTGCTCCAGGCTTATGAAAAGCGCGGGCGACGCCGGGATTTTAACTGGACTCAGGTGCGCGTGGTGTCGCCCACAGCAATCGGCTATGCTCTGGGCACGCTGGACATGTTGAGCCATGAACCCGTCCTGGCCAACGTCATGTTGGGAGCCTTTGGGCCAGAAGTGGCCCTTATCAGTCATGCGGCCAACCATGCGAACCTGGCCCAGATTGGAGGGACGGACGATCCTCAAGCCCTATCTGTGCTGTGGGCGACGACCGACGGAGTCGTCATCGGTGAAGAACTGTATGCCGCCGATACTTATCTTAATCGCACCTTGTCAAAGGTCATGAGCCTGGTAGCTCAAGACATCGCACGGGTGATACTGGTGGTTTTTATTATCCTTTTTGCGCTGTTTAGAATCGCAGGAGCAATGTGAAACGCCCGCAGTTTCCCGTGATGACGATTGCCACGTCTGTGGTCCTTTTGCTCACCCTGTTAGGCTTTTTTGCCCAAAGCGACGTCCTGGTGGGCATCCAGTGGATACTGGTCAATTGGGCCATCATCATCGCGGCCTTTGCCATCATTCTGGGCCTGATCAATATTCTCGCCGTCCACATTGGCAAGCTAACCACTCGCGCCTCTGGCTGGCCTTATAGCCTGGCTCTCATCTTGAGCGCCGTGGGCGTCTTTGCCATTGGTCTAGGAGAGATGATTTTTCGCCCGGAAGAGGGCCTGTGGGGCCCCGTGATGCCTTTGCTTTACGTGTGGGTCCTGGCGCCATTGCAGGCGGCCGCAGCAGCGTTGTTACCCTTTATTTTGACCTACGCCGCCTATCGGATGTTCCGTTTGGGCCGCAAACCGGGCATCCTGCTCTTTTTACTCTCCGCGCTCGTTGTTTTGATCACTCAGCTACCTTTGCCCAACCTGGTCCCGGAACTGCGCGGCTTGAGAGAAATTTGGCTGTCCTGGTTGGCTATCCCAGGTTTGCGCGCTCTGCTCATCGGAATCGCCTTGGGTATGGCCATGACAGCGCTGCGATTGATGATGGGGATTGATCGTCCCCGAGGGTAAAGCAGGTTCCCACTTCCGATAGACGGATAGGAAAACCCGCTCTATCAGACAAATTGGCAGGTGAGAGCGCGATGGTTCATTGTCCGCAATGCGGTGCAGCCAATCCAGAAGGAAGCAAGACTTGCCGCGAGTGTGGTGCAACCATCCCAACGCGGGGAACCGGCGTGCGTTGCCCGATGTGCAGCCACAACAACCCCGGCGGGCGAGATTTTTGCGAAAAGTGTAATGCACGGTTGATCCAATTGGTCGCACCGCCTGGTGAGCCAACACCTCCCCCCACCGCCGGACGCTTGTCTTTATCCACACCTGCGCCAGAGGCGCGTTTGCCAGCCGATGACATGGAGGATGTCAGTGGACTGGGACGGTTGCGCGACGCAATGAGCTCAGACGAGCTTCCGGCGCATGAATGGCCCGCCGAGTCGCCATGGCCGGAATCATCGGCAACGCCAGAGCCGGAAACCGGACCGGCCATGGACTGGTTGACCCGCCTGAGGCCAGAGAGCGATACGCCAATCGAGATTCAGGGTGAGCCTACCTCACTGCCCGTAGATGAAGGCGATGCGCCCGATTGGTTGAGTCGCCTGAGGTCTGAAGGTGATACACAGGCCGAGGCCGAGCCATCTGCGCCGCCCGCCGAGGTCGAGATACCGGATTGGTTGGCGAGTCTGGCCCCAACGGAGGCCGAGGCCGGGCCGCCTGCGCCGCCCGCCGAGGCCGAGATACCGGATTGGTTGGCGAGTCTGGCCCCAACGGAGGCCGGACCGCCTGCGCCGCCCGCCGAGGTCGAGGTCCCGGATTGGCTGGCGAGTCTGGCCCCAACGGAGGCCGGGCCGCCTGCGCCGCCCGCCGAGGCCGAAGTCCCGGACTGGCTGGCGAGTCTGGCCCCAACGGAGGCCGAGGCCGGGCCGCCTGCGCCGCCCGCCGAGGCCGAAGTACCGGACTGGCTGGCGAGTCTGGCCCCAACGGAGGCCGGACCGCCCGTTCCGCCCGCCGAGGCCGAAGTACCGGATTGGCTGGCGAGTCTGGCCCTAACGGAGGCCGGGCCGCCTGCGCCGCCCGCCGAGGTCGAGGTCCCGGATTGGTTGGCGAGTCTGGCCCCAACGGAGGCCGAGGCCGGGCCGCCTGCGCCGCCCGTCGGCGCTGGCGTACAGGAATGGGAGGCCGAGTTAGCTCCAACAGAGCCTCAGATCGAAGCCGCCGAAGTTGAGATACCGGATTGGCTGATCAGGTTAGCCCCGGCTGAGGTCGAAATACCTGCTGCGCTGGAAAGAGAGGCGCCCCCCCTGCCTGGGGCCGAGTTGGACATCTCACTTGCAGAGAGCGGTCTGGCGCAAGCAGAAATTCCCACCTGGCTTCAGGCGTTGCGTCCAGGTGAGACGTCGGTAACCCGCCCGGTTGAAGAACGCGAGGTGGAAACCAGAGGGCTATTGGCCGGGATCGCGGGTGTGGTCCAGCCCGCCTCGGCCATCGATGTGCTTCCAGCCAAGCTTGCCCAGCCAGAAGGAATGAGCGCCGAGGCTGCCCTGGCCCGCGCCAGATTGTGGCAGGAGCTTATCGCCCGTTCGACGCAACCTGCAGCGCTGGAATTGCCCCGTGAGCATTTCATGACAGCGCGGCAACGCATCGAACGCTGGCTTGTTTACGCCCTTGTCCTGGTGGCCGTTGTGATCCCGGCGGCCACAGGGATAGAGTTGGGTGATTTTTTGGCCTTGGATGAACCGCCGACTGAACAAGTGGATCACGCGTATCAAATGGTCGCACAGGCAGCCACGGCCCAAAGCGGCCCCGTGCTCATCGCTTTTGACTATGACCCGGCCTTTATGGGCGAGTTGAACGCACAGGCCGAGGCGATATTGCACCACCTGACACAGAACCAGACCCCGATCATGGCTCTCAGTCTGACGCCTGAGGGAGCCGGCCTGGCGCAACGACTATACGACGACGTATTAGCCGAAAAGGGGTATACGGCTGGAAGCGATTACGTCAATTTGGGCTTTGTCCCCGGCGAAGCCGTAGGCGTCCGCTCGCTGGAGTTTTTACCCCGGCACTTTCGTGGCGCAGCGTTTGATGGCGTCCAGCTTGAAAACGCGCCGATTTTCAGTGGGACAGAACGCTTCTCTTTGAGCCAGGCGTCGCTCATCGTTGTTCTGACCAATAACGCTCACGATCTGCGCTGGTGGATCGAGCAAACGGCAGTGCTGGAGACCAAGCTGGACAAAGAGTTGCCGCTGATTGCCGGAGTGAGTGCGGCTATTGAGCCTCTGGTACGCCCATACTATGATATGGCAGCGCCTCAAATCGACGGGCTGATCGTAGGATTGAGCGGGGCTGTAGACTATGAAAAGGCGCTGAACTGGACAGATGGCCCGGCTCACTTGCGCTGGAGCGGACAACTGGTGGGGATATTGGCCGTAGCGGGTCTCATTTTGATCGGCATCATATTGGGATCGGTGCGCCAGAGCGACGACGCAAAGCACAGCGGAGAGGAGGCGACCTAGTGGAGATCACACTGGCGGCGCTGGGTGCTGCGCTGACACTGCTCATCTTGAGTTATCTGATAGGCGACAACCCGCTATTCAGGCTCGCTTTGCACATCCTGGTCGGCGTCAGCGCCGCATATATCGGCATCGTGGCCTTGCGCAGCGTCATTCTTCCCGCTCTCACGCCTCCCGACAATGCAGACTCGGCCGCCAATCTATTGTGGTCCATTTCATTGGTGGGGGGGTTGCTGGGGGCGCTGTTGCTGGTACGAGGGGTCGCGGTGGCGAAGGTGTCGGCTCTGGGTGGAGTGGCCGTAGCTGTTCTGGTGGGTGTGGGGGTCGGTGTAGCCCTGGCCGGCGCGATTTCAGGCACAATGGTCCCTCAATTGGATGCGGCCACCCGGCCCGCCGTCACCCTGTCGCCGCTACTGCCCGAAGCGCTGGAACCGGTGGGCCAAATTGTCGCCGTCGTAGGTACGGCCACAGGGTTGCTGGTGTTTAGTTTCACCGGACAACGCTCTGGCCGGCAATTGACGAATCGGCTGTTGAACAGCGGCAGTACGGTTGGACGCTGGTTCGTCCTGATCGGCTTTGGAGCGATCTTGGGGGGGGTATTGACGGCGAGTTTGGCGCTGTTGGCCGACCGTGTGCACTATCTTATTGAGGTGCTGGAGTTAATCAGCGGTGGATGACACTTTTGCCATCAGAGAATTGCGTGCAGAGCAGGCCGTCCGGTCCATTTTGGCTGCCGATTGCGGCAGCACCTTTACTCGCGTTCTGCTGTTGGAGCAAATAGAGGCGGGGTTTTGCTTTGTGGCGCAGGCGGCGGCGCCGACCACGGCTGAACCTCCCTGGTCAGACGTAAGTATAGGGGTGCGCCACGCCATCGAGCAGATTTCCGCCACCACCGGGCGATTGCTGTTAGATGAGCATGGCTTCCTGGTTCTCCCCGAAGCGAGAGGGCAGGGGGTAGACTTGTTTGTCGTGACGGCCAGCGCCGGTCAGCCGCTAAAAGTGGTGTTGGCCGGACTGGTCAGTCAGGTGAGTCTGGCGTCGTTGGAGCGGGCGGCTGCCAGTTCCTTCGTCAGCGTGCTCGGCGTTATCGCCAAAGATGACAGTCGCATCCTGGCGCAGCCCTCGGTTGGGGGTATCGAGATGTCCGACGAGGACAAGATAGCTTTTATCCGGCAGCACCATCCTGACGTGGTGTGCATTGCCGGCGGAACCAACGGCGGCAGCCGCGAACCGGTGCGCAATCTGGTAGAGGCGCTGGTTCTGGCCTGCACCCTGGTAGACAGTCCACCCCAACCGACGATTATATATGCGGGCAACACCGACCTGCGCAGCGATATTGTAGAGATGGTCGGTGAAGACGTTAGTTTAAAAGTCGTCGAAAATGTGCGACCTGCTTTGAACGCGGAGAACCTGGCGGCGGTCCGAGATGCTTTTCAAGCGGCATACATCCAGCGCAAAGTGCAACATCTACCGGGGATGAGCACGCTCATCGGCTGGAGCAGCGCCCCGGTGTTGCCTACGCCCGAGGCCCAGGAATACCTGGTCATGTACTTGGAACGGCTGTATGAGTCTGGCAAAGGTGTGTTGTGCGCCGATGTGGGCAGCGCCTCTACTACCATTGCAGCCAGCTTTCCTCCC
The DNA here is from genome assembly GCA_034435435.1 of Anaerolineae bacterium. Taxonomy (GTDB): domain Bacteria; phylum Chloroflexota; class Anaerolineae; order S140-20; family S140-20; genus DAOTXN01. The sequence continues at coordinate 28,541 of DAOTXN010000144.1, forward strand.
GCGTGGGCTTTGGCAACCGGCGAGCTCCACGCCCCTCAGCCTAAAGAAGGCGGCCATCCCGATCCGCTGAGGTCGCTGCATGTTGCCACCGACGTCGGAGTAGGGTACGGCGCTCCGGCGTTGTTAGAGCGCGTGGGGGCGCCGGCCATTGCGCGCTGGTTGCCGTTCGAGCCCCATCCGGGCGAAATAGCCCAGGTGCTTCTCAACAAAGGTGTGCATCCTCACACGATTCCTTCGACACGGCGCGAGCTATTGATCGAGCAAGCTGCTGCTCGAGAGGCTCTGCGCTTGGTGATGGCGCGCGCACGACAGAGTTGGCGAACCGAGCTTCCCATAACGGCCATCGGGTCACGTCAGTGGCCGATGCCGCTGTTGGAGCCACTCATCGCTTGCGGTGGGGTTTTGTCGCAGGCGCCTCGGCCTGGGCAAACCCTCTTGATGTTACTAGATGCCGTCGAGCCGGTGGGCGTCACGACTGTGGTGCTTGACAAGTACGGTCTGGCCTCAACGCTGGGAGCGGTGGCCGTGGCGCAACCGCTGGCGGCCGTGCAAGCCCTGGACGCGGGCGCTTTTCGCAATTTGGGCACGGTGATCGCGCCGGCGGGTCGAGCGCATCCTGGCGACGTGATTATGCGTGTCAAGATCACCTTTGAGCAAGGCGGGCAATTGGAAATTGAGGTAAAATACGGCTCCATTGAAGTGCTGCCTTTGCGCCCGGGGGAAAAGGCTAAATTGGAGATGAAGCCCAGGCGAGGGATGTGGGTGGGGCGCAGCGGGGGGAGTGTAGAGGTTCATGGCGGCGAGGTGGGTTTGGTGATAGATGCGCGCGGGCGACCGCTGCGACTCTTGACTGATCCTGGAGCTTGTCGGCAGCAGATACAACAGTGGTTATGGGACATGGGTGTTTGACCCAATAAAATGGCTGTGAGCTTATGATCTATTATCCACCGGTGACACGCATCAGTCCTTTGGCGACCCTGCGACGAGAGCGCCTCTTGCCCGTCGAAGGCGAGGTGTTGGTACGAATGGGCGCGCGTGTGGACGCGACTGACGTGGTGGCCCGCGCCCAAGTACCCGAGCGCTACCATATTCTTGACATCGCCGAGGCGCTGAGAGCTTCGCCAGAGGTAGTAGACCGGTTCATTCGTGTTCGTCCTGGTCAAGCGGTCAAAGCCGGGCAGGCTATCGCCGGCCGCCGAATCAGTTTGGGACTGGTGCCTCTGGTGGCGCGTGTGCCTCAAGATAGCATTGTCGAGGCCGCCGGTGGAGGACGTGTGTTGCTCAGGTCGCTTGGCGAGCCTATCGAGGTGCGCGCTCATCTACCCGGCATCGTGAGCAACGTGATGCCAAAAGTTGGCGCGCTCATCGAGACCGTCGGCGCGTTGATTCAAGGAGTTTGGGGCAGCGGCGACGAGGCCTTTGGCGTGCTCAAGGTGCTGGTTGATGGACCGGATCAACCCTTGCGGGCCAGATCGATCGACGTAGCCAGCCACGGCGCGGTATTGGTGGGCGGTTCGACGATGGATCGGGCGGCGCTACAACAGGCGCTCGAATTGCAAGTCCGCGGTATCGTCATCGGCAGTCTGGATCCCACACTGGTTGAGATGGTAAAAGGACTGCCTTTTCCCGTCATCACGACTGAGGGCTTGGGCCAGGCGTCTATGGCGCGGCCGATCTTTCAACTTTTGAGCACCAATGATGGGCGCGAAGCAGCAATCAGCGGGCACACGCAACCCCGTTGGGGCGCTGTCCGGCCGGAAGTTATTATTCCTTTGCCGACCAAGAGCGCACCTGCGCTGCCGCCGCTCGGCGCCTCTTTGGAAGTCGGCGCTCAGGTTAGAGTGATCCGCGGCCCGGCCATGGGAGCGGTGGGCCGGGTGCGTCATCTGCCGGCCTACCCGCTGGCTCTGGAGACCGAAGCCACTGTGTGGGGGGCAGTCGTCGCGTTAGAAAAGGGCGATGAACAATTCGTCCCATTGTATAATCTGGAGTTGCTCGCATAGCGTAGCCATTTTAACCGCAGCCCACCTGGGCCATGAGACCTTGTAAGGAGGAAGCCAATGGAGCCTCCCTTTATGGACGAGTTTGAGGACCTGGAAGAGCTGGAGGGATTAGAGACCGAGGCGGCAGCCAATCGGCGCCAGTTTATGCTCCTGGTATTGGGCATGGGCGGTATTTTGGGGCTGGCGCTGATCGTGCTGCTCTTTGTCATTCTCTCGCGCAACGGGGCCAAGAGCGACATCGAGTTGACCAACGATGCTGTGCTCAAGACCAACGCCGCCATCGAGCGAGCGGTCGAGGCGACCGGCACGGCCGAGGTGGTGCAGGCAACAGGGCAAGCGGTGGCTATGGCAGCGACCCAGCAAGCCCAGAGAGAACAAGACGCCACGGCCACGGCGGAAGCTATCGCGGCGGCCACCGCCACCGCCGAGGCGCAGCCGACCCCTACGCACACCCGCACGCCTACGCCGGTGGTCGTGCCCACGGCCACGCCGACCCTGGGAGAGGGCACACCCGCCGAGCCAGGCGATGGCACGGCCGTGGCGCAGGTCACATTGACGCGCACCCCCGTTCGCACGCAGGGGAGCTCATCCACGCCGAATACGGGTGTGGGGGGCCTAGGAGTGGTATTGGTGGCGGGAGTATTGATTGTGGTGGTGTTTGTCGCTCGCAGGTTGCGCGTGGCGACGTGAGGCTCCACCGCTGAGGCGCAGAGGACGCAGGGTTTTTAACCCTGCGTGGCTTGCGCTTTTATAGCGGTCTTGGCGAATCACGCCTCGGGCGGAATCAATGGAAGCTAAAGTTCCGACTGAAAAAGCGGTTTTGCGACGAACGGACCTGGCTTTTGTGCTGGATTGCGTGCACGACGCCTGTCCATGCGCTATCGTTGGTCTGAGCAATACCGGCAAGTCTTGGCTGCTGCGAACGCTCTGCCAGCGCGAGATTCAAGCCGATCACCTGGGTCCCCACGCCGATGAATATCTCTTTGTGTACATAGACTGCAACTCGATGCTGGAATTGAGCGAACAAGGTTTCTACGAAGCGATCCTGCGCGCTACCCGCGACGTTTTGACTCGCCAGGGCATAGATGAAACCCTGTTATCCGAAACCGAGACGCACTATCGCGGCGTCATCGAGTCGGATCATACTTTTCGCGTGCCGTTGAGTTTTAACGAGGCCATCGTCGCTTTGAGCGAACGACTACAACGACGTATCGTTTTTTTGTTCGACGAGTTTGATGAACCCTTTGCTGCGCTAGATGGGCGTGTGTTTTTGAACCTGCGGGCGCTCAAAGATCGCTATGGCGTAGGGCTGTGTTATGTCACCGCCACTGAAAAACCGCTCAACGCAGCCCGCCAGGAAGCTGCGGTGTCGGAGTTTAGCGAGTTGTTCGCCGGACGCACACGCTGGTTGAGCATGCTGGATCGGGATGATGCCACGCAGATCATTGAAGCTCAGGCCAGAGCCGAGGGTGTGACTCTGGAAAACGATCAGGTGGGTTTTGTGCTGCGCCAGGCTGGGGGACATCCAGGCTTGGTCCAGGCGGCCACGCAGGTGCTGCTGCGCGTAGAAGTCGGCGCTCCGCAAGATTTGCGTCAGCGCGGGCTGACTTTGGCGCGAGATACATTAGATTCGGCTCCTGTTGTCCACACCGAGTGCGCTAAATTATGGCAACAGCTCGAAGAAGGAGAGCGGGAGGCGCTGATGCGCCTGGTGACGTTGGGGACAGAGCAGGTCAACGAAGCCAAGATTCAGTCATTGCAGCGCAAGGGCATTCTCTCCGAGACAGCCCAGCCTCCCACTATCTTTGGACAATTGTTCGAGCGCTTCACCCGTCGCCAGCGCCTGATCCGTGAAGGTGCGGTCAGAGGCGTGCAGGTGGATGTGGATTCGGGCGACGTGTGGGTGGATGGCGTGCCGGCGCCAACGTTGACCGAATTAGAATATCGCTTACTGCTGTTGTTGTACGGGCGGTTGGACAAGATTTGCGACAAGTATCAAATTGTCGAAGCAGTGTGGGGAGAAGCCTATATCGATCAGGTAGACGACGCGCGCATCGAAAAACTGGTCAGCCGGTTGCGGACCAAAGTCGAACAAGACCCGAGCGCCCCTTGTTATCTGATCACTATGCGTGGGCGGGGTTACAAGTTGGTAAGCCCGTGAAAAATGGACTCGAGTCTTGGTCTTGTGGGATCAATACAACAGCACGGACCGCCCGTCCCAGGGTGCAGGAGCACAGAAAAAGACCAGTGTCTCAATCGTCCTCCTACGACTCAAGGAGGGCTTTTTGTTTCGGGTGTGGTGTGGGCAAAGTATTCTATCAAAGACGGGTGTCAACCTGAACTCAAGGACCGAGCGTGATAGATATTTTGTTAGTTGAAGACGATCCAGACCAGGCGCTGCTGACCCGGCATACCTTGATCCACCACGATCCAGGTTATCGTGTGTCGATTGTAGAAAGCGGTCAGGCCTGTCTGTCGGCCCTGTCCCGACAGGAACACGATTTGGTGTTGCTGGACTATCGGCTGCCACACACTACGGGCCTGGAGGTGTTGGGCCAGATTCGGCAAGCCGGATACATGTTGCCGATCGTTATCCTCACGGCTTTTGGTAATGAAAAGATCGCCGTGGAGGCCATGAAGGCTGGCGCTGCTGACTATGTGATCAAACAGCCGGGTTATTTGGAGCAGCTCGCCTCTGTGGTCGAGCAAGTATTGGATCGCCATCGGCTGGAGACCGAGTTAGCTGCCAGTCAGCGACGTTACCGCTTGTTATTCGAGTCTTCCCGCGAGGCAATTCTCATTCTGGATGACCAGGGTCGGATCACCGATCTGAATCCCAGCGCCGAGTTGTTGCTCGGTGTGTCCGGCGCTCAAGCCGTCGGTGGACGCTTTTTGGACTGGATGCAAGCGGAACAGGCGGATAATTTGTCTGCGTGGTATCAGCAATTGTACGCAGGCCAGGCAGTTTCCGACATGACCATTTCGATACTCAACCGCCAGGGCCGCCGTTTTTGGGTAGAGATCAGCTCCGGCCGTTTGGAACAGACCGACCGGGCCCATTATCAGGTTCTTTTACGCGACGTTACACAGAACCGGCGCGATCAGGCCGTTTGGGATGCGCTGAACCGGGCTGCTTTGATCGCCCACAGCGAGATGGATCCGATGACCATCTACCAGGGAGTGGCCCATGCGCTGCTCGAGTTGGGACTCTCTTCTAGCTTGTGGTGGTTGGATGAAGAACGCCAGGCCCTGCAAGTGTGCTACACCACGTACGCCCAAGAGATACAAGACCAATTTGCGGCCAAGACAGGCCTCGACGTAGAAAATCTGTGGGTGTCTGTAGAGCAACTCACCGTCTTTGGCAACCGCGTGAAGCAGGGAGAGACGGTTTATATACCGGACAGTAGTGAGCTGGTCCGTCAGATCATCGGCGCCGCCGAACCGGCGCTGATAGATTGGATCGTGGAAGCATTTGGGGCCACGACGGCTGTCATTCTGCCGCTGACGCTGGCGGGAAAAGTAGCGGGGATGTTGTTGATCCACGGTGAACTGAGCCAGCGAGATGTACCGGTGGCGCAGGCCTTTGCGGCGCAGATCTCGTCAGCGTTGGAACACGCCCGCCTTTACAAAGACTCACAACGCCACATCCGCGAACTGGCCGCCCTCCACGAGATTAGCTTCAAGCTAGGTTCCACCCTGGAGCTCGAAGCGCTACTACAGGCCATCACTCAAGTCGCCCTGCAGCTAACCCGGGCCAACAACTGTCACATTTACTTGGTGGAAAAGAGTGAATTTAGATTCGGTGCGGCTCTGCGTCGGGATGGGAGCAGCGAACCGGCGGTCCAACAACCCCGTAGAGAAGGATTAGTAGCTCAGGTTGCCCAGCAGGGCAGTCCTTTGTTCATTGTCGATGCCAAAACGCACCCTCTTTACCAATCTGAGGAGGCCCAGGCCTGGGGTGTAGAATCGATTGCCGGTTGTCCTTTGCTGCGCGGCGGGCAGGTGTTGGGCGTGTTCACCCTGACCTATTTGGAGCCGCACAGTTTTGATCAGGCCGAGCGCCATATTTTGAGCCTGTTGGCCGATCAGGCCGCAGTGGCCGTCGAAACGGCCCAGTTGTACAAAGATTTGCGCGTGCACAACCAAGACTTGTCTACCCTCTATCAAGTCGCCCTGGCGGTGAGTGCGCAATTGAGCATCTCGGACGTGCTGGAAACCGCATACCAAGCCATCCATCGGACAACCGGAGCCAAATCCTTTGCTGTGGGTTTGTATGATGAAGCCACGGACGAATTGATCTTTAAGCTAATTCGAGAGGAAGGCCAAGACATATCTTTTCCCAACCTTTCTGTAAGCGATGGTCAGGCGCTCACGGCATGGGTGGCGCGCAACCGCCAGGAATTGGTGACAAACGATATGGAAAACGCCCTCCTGCCGGCGCCGGGTATCACCGTGGGGTCGCCTGTGCGCTCGTGGATGGGCCTGCCACTCATCGCCGGCGAGCGCCTGGTGGGCGTGATGGTGCTGCAAAGCTTTCACGCCGACGCCTTTGACGAGAGCCGCTTGTTTCTGTGTCGGAACATTGCGACACAGGTCGCCATTGCGCTGGAAAAGGCGCGCTTGATCGAGGAAACTCAGCAACGCAACTGGGAATTGTCGGTGCTCAATAAGGTATCAGCGGTGGTGAGCCATTCGTTTGATCTGGAGACTCTCCTGGACAACGTATTGGGTATTATCCTGGCCGAGATGAGCTTGAGCGCGGGGTCGTTTCACCTGCTCGATGAGGTCGACAAGGTGCTCACACTCGTAAGCCACCGGAACTTTTCCTCGCAGGCGGTGCAAGAGGTGTACCGGATTGCCCCAGGAGAGGGAATGTCTGGAAAGGTTCTGTTGAGCGGCGAACCGATTGTGATCAACGACTATGGCCGGGATCCGCGCCGGTTGAGCGATGCGTTGGCCGATCACCACTGTTTTGCCACTATTCCTCTAGCATCGAAAGACGCCGTTGTCGGCGTGCTCAGCGTCTTGGACCGTCCTCCGCGCGAATTGACGGCGCGCGAAGTGAGCTTGCTGGTGGCCATCGGCCAGCAAATCGGCGTGGCAGTGGAAAGTATCACCTTGTATCGCAAAACCATCGACCGAGAGCGTCGTCTGACCCGTTTGTACGAAGCGGCGCGGTCGCTTTCGTCAGTGTTGGAGGCGCGGCAACTTTTCCAGCGTGTGCTCGAGACGGCCGTGAGCGAGTTGCCTATCGCGGGCGCTTTACTGTGGTTGCACAATCCGGCGACAGGGCTGCACCCACAACTCACTGTGGGCGCGTTCCCGGAGCGAGAAGGGACGGCCCTCGCGCAGGCGATGGCTCAAATGGAGCAAGTGCTCAAGGGGAACCAAGATGTGTTGTGGGGCTACCCCAAAGAGCCTCAGCAGTGGGTGGGAGCAGACCTTGTCGGCAAGCAGGGGTATCGAGCGGCTGTGCCGCTGCGAGGTCAAGCCAGTGAAGTCGGCGTGCTAGAAGTCATCACAGCCGACGCAGAAGAGAGCCTGACAGCCAGCGACGTCGAATTCATGAGCGCCCTGGCGGACATTGCGTCTATCGCCCACGAGAATGCCCAACTATACGATGCGCTGGCCCAGTATGCCATCTCGTTGGAGGCCAAAGTCCAGGAGCGCACGGTCGAGGTCAGGCGCGAGAAGGAGCAGACCGAGGCCATTCTACACAGCGTGGCCGATGCTATTTTTGTGCTCAACAGCCAATCCAAAATCGTGTTGACCAATCCGGCAGGCGAGGTTGTGTTGGCGGCCTCTGCCGGACACTCTGCACGCTTGGCGGAATTTCTACAAGCCGTGGCCCGGCAACCCAGCAGCGACGCACCAGGCCCGACCATAACGTTCAATGGAAAAGCCTTCCAAGCGCGTGCGGCCAAGATTCACCAAGAGGAAGAAGAGCTGGGCACAGTGGTGGTGCTACGTGATGTGACGCATTTCGAAGAAGTGAATCGCCTCAAATCGCAGTTCGTCTCGACGGTTTCGCACGAATTACGCACTCCGCTATCCAATCTCAAGCTTTATCTTTCTCTATTACAGCGAGGCCGCGAGGAGAAGCGTGAAACCTATCAGCAAGTGATGAGGCGCGAGGTCAATCGTCTGGAAAGCCTGATCGAGGACTTGTTGGACCTTTCGCGACTGGAATCGCGTGAGCGAAGCGTGACAAAAGAGCGATTGGATTTGCGAGATGTCATTTCTCACGTGGTGACTGTATTGACTCCTCAGGCCGACGCCAAGGCCATCCAGCTTATGATGCGACTCTCGGAACCTCGCGGGCCGCTCTGGGTACAGGCCAACCGGGAACAAATGATCCAGTTGGTGATGAACCTCACCGCCAATGCCATCCATTATACCGAGTCGGGAGGCCAAGTGACCCTTTGTTCGGGTCAACACACTGACGCACAAGGGCAATGGATCACGTTTGGGGTAAAAGACACCGGCGTGGGCATCTCTTCTGACGACATGCCTCAGATTTTCGACCGCTTTTTCCGCGGTCAGGTTCAACAACACATGAGCGCCGGGACCGGGTTGGGACTGGCTATCGTCAAGGAAATCCTGGAACAGCACAACGGATGGATCACGGTCAAAAGTGAGGTGGGAGTGGGGAGTCTCTTTACAGTAGGTTTGCCGGCGGCAAAAGCAGAACGTGAGGAGTGAAACCTGGGATAGAATTTGCGTTTCACACGTCACAGTTCACGTTTCACACCCCACGTTTCACGCCATAGGAGGATCAAATGTCAGACGAGCGCATTTTAGTGGTAGAGGACAATGAGATCATGTTGAACGGCATCCGAGATATTTTGCAAATGGCCGGCTATCAAGTTCAAACAGCCATGGATGGCGAGGAAGCACTCCATCTCTTGGAATCCTACCGCCCTGATTTGATCGTTTCCGATATCATGATGCCACGTATGGACGGCTATCAGTTCTTTTCGGCTGTGCGCGCCAACCCCAAGTGGATCGGTATCCCGTTTATTTTCCTCACCGCCAAAGACCAGCGCATAGACGTTCGGCTGGGTAAACAATTGGGAGCAGACGATTATCTCACCAAACCCTTCGAACCCGAAGATTTATTGATCGCCGTCGAGGCCAAACTCGAGCGCGCCGCTACCTTGCTGGCGGTCTCGGAAGCCGAGATGAGCCGCTTGAAACAGAACATCCTGCATACGCTCAGCCACGAATTCCGCACCCCGTTGACCTATATCCGCGGCTATCTGGATCTTATTTTGGAGGAAGGCTCCGACCGGCTAAGCGTGGAAGAATTTCGCGGCTTTTTGCAGCGCGTTCAACGCGGCAGCGACCGTCTACGGCGCCTGGTAGATGATTTTATGTTCTTGGTGATGCTGGAGACGGGTGAAGCCTCGACGGTCTTTCATTGGGAAAAGACCTACTTTACCGGCTTGCGCTCGCTCATCGAGATTGCTATTCATCAAAGGACCAGCGCCGCTCAACGACAAAAGACGGAACTCGTGCTCGATATCCCGGAGCCGCTGCCCGGCACCGTGTTGCACATGGAATTCATCCGCGATGCACTGGACCGATTGATCGACAATGCAGTCAAGTTCTCGCCTGAGGAAGGCGGGCGCGTAGTGATACGAGCGACCGCCGATGACGAATGGATTTACATCGCTGTCCAGGATAATGGAGTTGGCATCCCACCTGAACAAGTTCCTAACCTTTTCAAGCGCTTACATCAAATCAATCGCAACCTGCTGGAACAACCCGGCATTGGCGCTGGTCTGGCCATCGTCAAAGCCATCGTTGATCTGCACAAGGGCCGCATCGATGTCCAGACTCAGATCGGTCAGGGCAGTACTTTTACCATGATTCTGCCCATCGTGAAGGGTGAACCGGATTGAGGGCAGGTATCGGGTGTCACAGGTGCGTCAGGTGGGTGTCAGTCGAAACCTCTAGCGCAAAGTCTCCAATTGTGCTAGTATACGAGGCGTAATCTGCCAAATCACTCAGGAGGTAAACATGGCATCGTTATTGGAAAAAGTCGGTGTGTTGATTCGGGCCAATCTCCACTCACTGGTGGACGAAGCGCTCAAAAAGAACTCGGTCGCCGTGCTCGACCAGTACATTCGCCAGGCCGAAGATAACCTGGAGGACCTGGAAGATGCAGCCGCCACCGTCGGCGGCAACGTGCGCACACTAGAGCGCAAGTACAAAGAGTATCAAGCCAAGACCGAAGAACTGGACCGTAACATCGACATCCTGCTCACCAAAGGCAAAGACGAACTGGCCATGGCGGCCCAATCCAAACTCAACTCTACCCAGCGCCTGGCCGAGGATTATAAAGCGCAGTGGGAACAGCAGCAGCGCGAGTATCAGGCGCTCATCAACGCCAAACTCAAGCTGGAGGCCAAGCTGACCACTATCAAACAGGAACGCGAAGAACTCCAGGCTCTGCTAGAACTTGCCAAGTCCAAAGAGATCACTGCCAAGGCCATCCAGTCGCTTGACGACGTGGTTGGCGTGGGTGACGCAGACATCGCCCGCATCGGCGACTCCATCCGCTCTCGACTGGACAAAGCCTCTGCCCGCAGCGAATTGGCTGCCAGCCGCCTGGAAGACCAGATGGACGAAGTGCTGGAGCGCGGCGCCATCGACATCCAGCTCGAAGAGCGCAAGCGCCGTCTGGGACTGACGGAGTAGCGCTTCACGACCGCTGACGGCAGACAGCCGACTGCCGGCGAGAGCGATGACGATTGGCGGCTTCGGCCTGAGGCCGACTGCGGTCGGCGATCGGCGGTCTTTTTTGGGAGAAGAAATGAACAGAACACGCTGGGTTTTCGTGCTCATCGTTGGCGCGGCGTTTGTGATTATCGCCACCGCCGTGTTGGTTCCGGTTCTCAAAAAAGCCAGCGAGAGCGATAAAGAAGAAAAAACAGGCGACACGGTCGAGGTGCGCGTTCTCACGGCCTTGCCCATCGAGCCGTGGATACGCGCCGCCGCTGACCAGTTCAACGCCCAGTCGCCCGCACTAGAGGGCCACCCCATCCGCGTCACCATCACGCCGATGGACGGCCTGGCCGCCCTCAGCAAATGGGACCGGGAAGAGTTTTTCGTCCTCGGCGACCGCGACCGCGAGACACTGGCCGAGGGCGAAGAGAAACAACTGGCGAGCTTTCCCACCGTTTGGATCCCGGACAGTCGCTACCTGGTTGAGCTGGTCAACGCCACCTACAAGGAAAAGCTAGGGCGCGACGTCTTTTTGACCGACGGCGAGTATCGCGCCCGGCCCATTGCCATCTCGTTGCTGGCCTGGGGCGTGTTCGAGAGCCGCACGCAGGTGCTCGAAGCCGCTTATGGCGAAGTCAGTTGGGATGCCATCCACGCCGCCGCGACAGCCGAAAAGGGCTGGCCCCAAATTGGCGAGCAAGCGGGCATGACCGACCCCTCCACACTGAGCGCGTGGGGCTTTTTCAAGCTGGCCGTCCCCCATCCGCGCAAAAACGCCGGCGGTATGCACGCGCTCATCGCCGCCGCCGGTGAATATTACGACAACCCGCGCATCAGTGTGGCCGATTTCACCAACCCCGACTTTTTGACCTGGCTGGAAGAGTCGCTGCTCTCCGTCACCGACTTTTCCGCCGCCAGCCAGCCCGGCGAAAACCTGGCCCTGTTTGGCTACACCACCGGCGACGTGGCCCAACTGCTGGAAGCCGACCTGCTGGTCAACATGGCCGGCATCCAGACCCGCTTTCCCGAATCGCTGCTCATCCGTTACCCACGCTACGTCACCTGGTTCGACTTTCCCTTCACCGTGTGGGTGGGGCCAGAGACCACCGCGTTGGAAAAGAACGCTGCGCTAGAGTTCCAGAAATTCCTGCTCTCCCAAGAGGTGCAGACCCAGGCGTTGGCTTACGGCCTGCGCCCGGTGCACCCCGACGTGCCCGTGGACAGCGCCGACAGTCTCTTTTCCCGCTGGAGCCAGCAGGGCGCGGTGAGCTTTGTCGAGCGCACCACCGCCATGCGCTCTCCCGACCGTGATGTGCTGCTGGCGCTGCTGGCCTGGTTCGACCGCTACGAAGCCCGGCGCTAACACGCACAATCATTTGAGCCAACAACTGAACTCTCCGTCAGGTTTCTCTTCGGCAAGCATGCCGAGTAAAAACAGTTAGAAGAGGATTAGGACTAATGAAGGCAAAGTACATCTTCTGGCAAGATGGGGACATGTGGCTGGGATATCTGGAAGAATACCCTGACTACTGGACTCAAGGCGAAACGCTAGAAGAACTGGAAGAAAGTCTGAGAGATATCTACTGGGAACTTGCCAACGAAAATATCCCTTACGTCCGCAGGGTTGCCGAACTGGAAGTGGCATGAAACGACGAGATCTGATACGCGAGTTGGAAAAGATGGAATGCGTATTCATCCGTCATGGGGCAAAGCACGACTGGTATCAAAACCCGAGGACAAAAGTATCTCAGCCTGTTCCTCGTCACAGGGAGATTAAGGAGTTTCTGGCGAGACATATCATCAAGATGTTGAAGGATGAAACCTAACCAGCGCCTGCGGCTGGCCGCTGTGCAGCGCAACAGCGCAGCGGAGGCTGAAGGACGCGCCGTTAGGAGGAGAACTATGACCGAACGGGAACAACGCGCCGGAACTCGGCGCCGCGTGCAGCGCAAACAGGAACCCCTTAACCCCGCCGCCACCGTCACCGTGCTGGTGGTTGGACTCGTCGTGCTGACCATCGTCTGCGGCGCGTGCTGGATTCTCACCCTCTCGATTCGAGACAGCGTGCGCCAGACCAGCGGGGGCGAGGACGAAAAAACCGCCCGGCTCACCCTGGCCTACTCACCCGAAAAGGCCGACCTGCTTGGCGCCCTTATTGACGATTTCAACGCCCAGGGCTACCAGACTCCCGACGAATTGCCCATGCAGATCGAATTGGTCGAGGTGGAGCCGGAAGCTATGCTCGACGGGGCCGTGGCGGGCGAATTCCATGCCATCACGCCTGATTCGTCGGTGTGGCTGCCTCAGCTCGATGCTCTGTGGGCCGCCCACACCGGCGACGAGCGCGCCTTTATCGTCGGGCAGACGGTGCATTATGCTGTGTCGCCAGTGGTCATCGCTATGTGGCGCGACGTGGCCCAAGAGATGGGCTTTGGTCAGCGTCCTCTCGGTTGGGCCGACCTGCTGGCCCGCGCCCAAAGCGACCCCAACTTCAAGTGGAGCCATCCCTCCACCACCTCAGCCAGCGGCCTGTTGGCGACGTTGGCCGAGTTTTACGCCGGGGCCGGCAAGACCTGGGGCCTCACTGCCGACGACGTGCAGGCCCCTGCTACTCTGGATTACGTCGGGCGCATCGAGCGCACAGTGCGCTATTACGGCGCGGGCGAGTGGCCCACAGCTCAGCGCGTCGTATCGGAGGGGCGAGATTACCTGGACGCCTTTGTATGCCAGGAACAATTGGTCGTCTGGGCCAACCAACAAGGCGCCGACCTGGTCGCCATCTACCCGTTGGAAGGGTCTCTGTGGGAGGACCATCCCCTGGTGCTGTTGGAGACGCCCGCCCTGACCAACACCCAGCGCCAGGTCTTTGCTCAGCTGATCCGCCACCTGCGGGCCAGGCCGGCCCAGGAAACTGTATTGGCCGCCGGCTACCGTCCAGCCGACTCATCGATCCCGCTGGATGCGCCCGGTTCACCACTGATCCCCGCTAACGGGGTAGACTATACGCAACCCCAAACCGCGCTACAAATCCCCGGCGCCGAGGTTGTGCAAGTGGTACGCGACGTGTGGTGGTACACCAAACGTCACACCAACGTGTTTCTCGTAGTAGACACCTCCGGCTCGATGGAAGGGGACAAGATTCGCAACGTCAAACAAGCCCTCGAAGCCTTTGTGGAACAAATCAAAGGCACAGAAGAGTCGGTGGGACTGATCGAGTTTTACTCGCGGGTGGACGTGCTGGTGCCGTTGAACCGCCTGGCCGTTAACCGCACGGTCTTGCAACAGGCCATCAGCGGCCTGTACGCCGACGGCGACACCGCCCTGCTAGATGGCGTGTATGAGGCCTACGTCGCGCTGCAAGAACTGGGCGACGCCGAGCGTATCAACGCCATCGTGGTGATGACCGACGGTAAAGAGAACTATTCGCGTGTCAAGCGGCAATGGCTGACGGACTATATGCGGCAAAACAACGAAACCGGTGTGCCTGTGGTCGTCTTTGCCATCGCTTACGGTGAGGACGCCGACTATGGCGCGTTGCGCGCCCTGGTCGATGCAACCGGCGGGCAGGTGTACCCTGGCACACTCGAAACCATCATGTCCATCTACAGGGTGATTTCCACCTATTTCTAGCTATTTGCCTCACGGGTAAGAAATTTGACGCCAGGACGCAGGGAATCTTTTTGCGTCTCCGCATCTCTGCAAAGCGCCCAACGTCTGTGCCGGGAGGACGAAAGACATATTTCGTCACCCGCCGGGATCATTCATCCTTCGCCAGCGCCGGCGCATCGGGACCGGCGGAGGGCCAGTAGCGGTGCAGTCCCTCGACCCGGCGCAAGATTTCGCGCACCGTCTCGGCCTCTTTACGGCGCTTGAACAAGGCGTGCTGGGTGGCGTGACACAGCGCGGCGCGCTCTTTGGCGTCCAGCCAGAGCGAGCCGTCCAGATCAAAGATCACGTGAGCCGGCTCCGACGAGTTAAACAGATGGTCCTCCACACCGGGGATGGCGGCGGCAAACGTGTAAAAGAAGGCCGGGGCCTCGCCGTCGGCGTGCAGACGTTGAAAAGCATCCCACGCGGCCCGATGCAGTAGCTTGTGGGCCGGGTGGCCGTATTCGCCGTCGCGCCCGTGGGTCAGCAGGATGTCGGGGCGCAGGCGGCGCATTACGTCCAGCAAGCCATCCCGCAAACCCTCTTCGTCGGCGGTAAAAGGATAGAGCGTATTATCCGGCCCCACCGGCGGATCCACGTAATCCAAAAAGTGAAGCTCGCGCACGCCCAGGGCGCGGCAGGCGCAGCGCATCTCGGCCTCGCGCACTTGCCCCAGCCGCGCGCGGTCGGCCAGCGGCGGCTCACCCAGTTCGCCGCCTTCGCCGCGCGTGGCGCACAGCACGTGAATCTCGACGCCGCGCCCGGCCAAGATGGCCAGCGCGCCGCCGCAGAGCATGGTTTCGTCGTCGGGATGAGCGACGATGCACAGTAGAACGGGGTGCGACATTCCAAATCCGTAGTAGCTGCCAGACAAAATTGACTTTACCACCAAGACGCAAAGGTTCTGGAAGACACAAAGGCTTCAAAGAGCGCGTCGTTGGTTTGTTTTTCTTTGTGTCTTTGGGTCTTGGTGGTAAAAAAGCCAGCGCACCTCCAGGGTGGCTGGCCGCATGCCCCCAACGGGGTTCGAACCCGTGTTTCCGGCTTGAGAGGCCGATGTCCTAGGCCGCTAGACGATGGGGGCCGATGAGCGGAGCAAATTGTACCAGGCAACAGGTCGCTTGTCAAGCTTGGCAAGCCAGGGGCAGCGTGGTATAATCTAATTCCGCCCAAGGGGGTCAGATTTTATCACCAACTTACCAATCTACCAACCTACCACCTCCGAGGTAAGAAATGCCATCCATTGACCTGGAAATCCTCCACCGCATCCTGCCCACGGTGCAAAAGCCAGGGCGCTACACGGGCGGCGAGTGGAACAGCGTCGTCAAAGAGTGGGACGCCATCCCCCTGCGTGTTGCGCTGGCCTTTCCCGACGTGTACGACCTGGGCATGTCGAACCTGGGCTTGTTTGTGTTGTACGATATTCTCAATCAGCGCCCCGACATGCTGGCCGAGCGTGTCTTTTTGCCCTGGCCCGATATGGACGCGGCTATGCGCAACGCCGGGCTGCCCCTGTATAGCCTGGAGAGCAAGCGCCCCGTGCGCGACTTTGACATCCTGGGCATCAGCCTGCCCTACGAGCAGCTCTACAGCAACACCCTGAGCCTGCTGGATCTGGCCGGGCTGCCCCTGTTGTCCACGGCGCGGGACGAGCGTTACCCGCTGGTCATCGCCGGAGGTCACGCCACCTACAATCCGGAGCCGATGAGCGACTTTGTCGATCTGTTCGTCATCGGCGAGGGGGAAGAGATTATCCTCGATATCACCGAGTGCTACCAGCGCGTGCGCGACCGCTCGCGCGAGGCGCAATTGCGCGCCCTGGCCGGCATTCCAGGCGTGTACGCGCCGCGCTTTTACGACGTGACCTACGAGCCACACGGGACGGTGGCCCGCGTGCGGCCCACGCTCAAGGAAGCCCAGCTCCCCGTCACCAAGCGTATCGTGCCGGCGCTGCCGCCCCCCCCGACCCGTTTCATCGTACCCTTTGTGCAGGTGACGCACGACCGGGCCTCCATCGAGATTCAGCGCGGGTGCACGCGGGGCTGTCGCTTTTGCCACGCCGGGATGGTGACGCGGCCCGTGCGCGAGCGACCTGTTAAAGAAATACTCAAAGCGGTGGACGCCATTCTGCGCGAGACCGGCTACGAAGAGATCGGCCTGTTGTCTCTTTCCAGCAGCGACTATACCCACGTGCACGAGCTGGTCACAGCCCTCAGCGAACGCTATCAGGACCAGCACTTGACCATCTCGCTGCCCAGCCTGCGCATCGAGTCGTTCAGCGTGGACCTGGCCGACGCGCTCAAAGAGGGACGGCGCAGCGGTTTCACCTTTGCCCCCGAAGCGGCCACCGAGAAAATGCGCCAGATCATCAACAAATACGTGCCCACCCAGCAAGTGCTGGACACGGCCTACAAAGTCTTTGCGCGCGGCTGGCGCACCATCAAGCTCTACTTTATGATCGGCCATCCCAGCGAGACCTTGGACGATGTGCAGGCCATTATAGATCTGGCGCGGGCGGTGCTGGCCCAGGGGCGCAAAGTTCACGGCAAGGCGGCTCAGGTCAACGTGGGCGCGAGCACCTTTGTGCCCAAGCCGCACACGCCGTTCCAGTGGGTATCGTTAGATAGCGTGGAGAATATCCAGGCCAAGCAGGACTTGCTGCGGCGGGGTCTGCGCGGCCAAGGTCTCAAATTAAACTGGACCGAGCCGCAGGAAACGCGGCTAGAAGCGCTGCTCTCGCGCGGCGACCGGCGGCTGGGGCGGGTGATTCACCGGGCCTGGCAACTGGGGGCGCGTTTCGACGCCTGGGGCGACCAGTTCAAGCCCGAGGCCTGGTGGACGGCGATGGAAGAGGCTCGGTTGGACGTGGCGTTTTACACCCACCGCCCGCGCCCGCTCGACGAAATCTTTCCTTGGGATCACATCGACGTGGCCGTGCGCAAAAAGTACCTGGCCGAAGACTATTTGATGAGCCAGCGCGGCGAGACGCGCGTGGACTGCCGCGAGCGCTGCTTTGCCTGCGGCATTTTGCCCACCTTTGCCGGATTGCGCCGCGAGACGCCCGCCGAGGCGTGGGAGTGCCCGGAGGTCAAGAGCAACCGGGGACGAAAGACGAGAGACGAAGGACGAAGCTCTAGTCTCCGGCGCGGAACCGAGCGGGAGACGGAGGGCGAAATTATCCCGCTCGTCCCGGTTGGATAAGCGAGAAACGGTTTACAGGATGGAAAACGACACTCAACGGCTGCGCATCACGTTTGCCAAAGGTGAAAATCTACGTTTTATCTCGCACCTGGACCTGGCCCGCACATGGGAGCGGGCGCTGCGCCGGGCGGATATGCCCCTGGCCTTTTCCCAGGGCTTCCATCCCCAACCCAAGCTGGTCTTTGCGGCGGCGTTGCCGGTGGGCTGCACCGGCGAGGCCGAAATCATGGACATTGTCCTCACCCAACCTATGCCGCCCCGGCGCGTGCAAACCGGGCTGGCGCCGCGTTTGCCGGATGGATTGATAGTAAAAGACGTGACGCCTGTGTACGAGCGCGCCCCGGCGCTGCCTACCCTGTTGCACGGCGCAGATTACGAAAGCCTGCTCGAAACCGACCTGTCGGTGGAGGACGCGCAACGCCAATGCGCGGCGCTGCTTGCCCGCGCCTCCATTCCCCGTGCGTATCGGGGCAAAGATTACGACCTGCGCCCGCTCATCGACGGGCTGGAGGCCGTGCAGGTCAATGGGCGCTACCTGCTCATGCGGATGCAACTGGCCGCCGGAGAGCGCGGGACCGGCCGGCCGGCCGAAGTGTTGGACGTCCTGGGCTGGGCCGACCGGCCCCACCGCTGCCACCGGCGGCGGTTACGTTTTGCAACGGCGGAATAAAACGTGAAACGTGAGGCGTGAAATCACATTTAACGTTTCACGCCGCACGTTTCACGCTCGGTCGCTTTTGCCAGCAGTTCCGCTGCCCAGGCCATATCTTGCTCAGACAGCGGCGGCGCGGGAGGCTGGCGATAGTCAATGCTCAAATCGTAGCGGGCCTCGTCGTAAATGACGCGCAGCGCGTGGCCCAGGTCCAACGGGACGTCGGCGTCGCCGGGCAGCAATGGGACAGGGACGACCGGCAGCGGGTCACGCACGCCCACAGGCCACACCTCGGTAACGTCGCGCCGCTCCGCGCGGGTCACAAAGATGGCATAGTCGCTCGCGGGCAACCCCTTTAAGCGCGGCGGACGGACGCCCTGGCGCAACAGGTCAATCTCGACCAAGTGCGCGTTGGCCGCGAGCACCATCTGTCGCTTGCCCCGGTATTCGTCCAGCCCTTCGCCCGGTCGCTTGTTCACAGGGGAGAGGATTTCGATGGCCGTCACCAGCCGTCCGTGGGCCACGTCCCGCACTTCGACCGTGACCAATCTGAGCGGCTCCGAGACGGCCACCGGCAGGATCAACGGCGGCGGCGCGACGGGAGGGACTGCTCGCACGGCCGGTTCATACAGAGGCGGTTGGGGCAGCGTCGCCAGGCGCTCGCTGAGGCGGGAGGTTGTGACGTCCACGTCGGGGTAGAAAATGCTCATCTCTTCGGTGTCGGGCGTATAGGCCACCAGGCGGGTGGACAGGCGGGCGACGTAGCGCGGCGCCAGGAGCGGCGTCAGTTGCCGACCGATCTGTCCGGCCAGACGCTGATGTACGTCTGGCCACAGAAAGCGGTCTTCCAGATACGGGTCCATTCCAGGAAAAGGCGACGACATGATGCACCTCCAGCGCAGTCTGCTGGCAGTATACCGGTAAAGGCGGGCGGCGTCAATGCGCATGCACGTGCGCCCCACTTAGAAAGTGCGTCGCACGTCGCTACAGAACCACATTCACCAGTTTCCCCGACACGACAATGACCTGCTTTGGCTCGCGCCCCTCCAGATAACGCTGAACCGTCTCGCTGGCCAGCGCCAGCGCCCGCACGGTGTCGTCGTCCACCCCGACCGGGGCCTGCATCCGGTCGCGCACTTTGCCGTTCACCTGCACCACCAGCGTGACCGTTCCCCCGACGGCCCGGGCTGCATCCCAGGCGGGCCAGGGTTGCTGGTGGACGCTATACGGCCCGCCCAGCAACTCCCACAATTCCTCGGCCAGGTGCGGCGCAAAGGGGGCCAGCAGCAAGACGAAGGCACGAGTCGCCTCGACCAGCTCGTGGGTGACGCCATGCTCTCGATGGTGCGCGCCCATCTCGTTCATACACTCCATCAGCGCGGCGACGGCGGTGTTGAATTTAAAGGCCTCCACGTCGGCAGTGACGCGCTGGATGGTTTGGTGTAGGGTGGTGGGTAGATTGGTCAAGGGGTCGTCGGTAGATTGGGCAATGGGCGTGGTGTGGGCGATGGCGGCGACCAGTGTCCAGACGCGCTGCAGGAAGCGTTTTGCGCCGGCGATGCCCTCTTGTTCCCAGACCGTGTTGTTCTCAAAGGGCGCCATAAACAGCAGGTGCAGGCGCAGCGCGTCGGCGCCGTGGGCCTGGGCCACCTCGTCGGGCGTGACCACGTTGCCCACCGATTTGGACATGCGGCGCACTTTGTCGGTTTCCGGGTTGCGGGCATGCATCACGCCTTGACTGCGCAGAGTCGGGAACGGTTCTCGGAAAGGCAGGATGCCGGCGTCGGCCATGACCTTGGTCCAAAAGCGGGCATATAGCAGGTGCATGACGGCGTGTTCCGCGCCGCCCACGTACAGGTCGGGCGCCCCCCACACGGCCAGCGCGGCCGGGTCGAAGGGACCCTCCGAATACTGTGGGCTGACAAAGCGTAAAAAGTACCAACTGGAGCAGGCAAAACCGTCCAGCGTGTCGGTTTCGCGTCGCGCCGGGCCGCCGCAGCGGGGGCAGGCGGTGTGGACAAACTCGGGCGCGTTCGCCAGCGGCGAGCGACCGTCTTCACCGGGCAGCCACGTCTCGATGTGCGGCAGGAGCACCGGCAGGTCGGCCTGCGGCACGGGCACGGTCCCGCAGGCGGCGCAATACACGATGGGGATGGGCGCGCCCCAGTAGCGTTGCCGAGAGATCAGCCAGTCGCGCATGCGATACTGCACCGTGCGCCGACCGATACCCTGCGCCTCCATCCACGCGGCGATGCGTTCTTGGGCCTCCTCAGAGGGCAAGCCATCCCACTGGCCCGAATTCACCAGCGCGCCAGGGCCGGTGTAGGCAGCAATCAGCGGCTCGCCGTCCCAATCGGGCGGCGCGACGACCACCGGGACCGAGATATTATGCCTGCGGGCAAAGTCAAAGTCGCGTTCGTCGTGGGCGGGCACGGCCATAATTGCGCCCCCGCCGTACTCCATCAGCACATAATCGGCCACGTACAGCGGCGCGCGCGCGCCGTTCAGCGGGTTGATGGCATACGCGCCGGTGTAGACGCCGTCGCGACCGGCCTGCAGGCGCTCCAGCTCGCTGCGGCGGGCGGCCGCTGCACAGTAGGCGCTGACCTGGGCCTGGTGTTCGGGCGTCGTGACCCGCGCCACCAGCGGATGCTCCGGCGCCAGCACGGCAAAAGTCATGCCGTAGATGGTGTCGGGGCGGGTGGTGTAAACCGTGAAATGCTCGTCGCTGCCGTCCACGGCCATCTCAAAGGCGACGCCTGCGCTGCGCCCGATCCAGTGGCGCTGCATGGCCAGGATGTGCTCCGGCCAATCCAGCCCTTCCATGTCGGCCAGCAGCTCGTCGGCGTAGGCCGTGATGCGCAAGTACCACTGTTCCAGGTCGCGCTTGTGGACCGGGCCGTGGCAGCGCCAACAAGCGCCGTCTTCGATCTGCTCATCGGCCAGCACGGTCTTGCAGTGGGGACACCACCATTGGCGGCCCACAGCGCGATAGGCCAGCCCACGCTGGTACAGCAGCAGGAAAAACCATTGCGTCCAGCGGTAAAAGTCGGGATGGCTGGAGTTGATCTCGCGCTCCCAGTCGTAGGAGCAGCCAATCAACGTCATCTGGCGGCGATAGTTGGCTGCATAGCGAGCCGTGGTCTCGCGGGGATGGCGGCCCTTTTTGATGGCCTCGTTCTCCGCCGGCAAGCCAAAGGCGTCCCAGCCCATGGGGTGCAGCACGGCAAACCCTTTCATGCGGTGGTAGCGTGAAATCACGTCGGAAGGCACATAGTTGCGCCCGTGGCCCACGCTCAGGCCGTCACCGGAGGGGTAGGGAAAGAAATCCAGGCAGTAGAAAGTAGATTGGGGAATGGGGAAATGGGTAGGCGTGCGGTAGATGGCGGTCTCTGCCCAACGCCGTTGCCACCTGGATTCGATGCTCTGCGGGTCATAGCGGTCCGAGGGGGATACCTGAGTTTCAGATCGGGGCGCGTCGGCCCTGGTTATGTTAGATTGTCGTGGGGTGTATACATCATAAGCCCCATTGTCAAACCCTCCTTTCAAAAAAAAGACCTCCCGCGCTGGGAGGTCTTGTCACACTCGTTCATAAATAGACAGACGTCACCCTCCCAACGGATAACAGCCCCTCACGCGGAGGAGCACGGGGAGAAGGGAGAGTCGTTGCCGTCGCATCACGTTCATTGCGTCACCTTGATTACAGTATATCACACTTGAATGGGTCTGGCAAGCTTTCAAGTTATCACTCAAGCTGCAAGCGCGCCGATTGACACCACCCCCGACCTGGTTATAATGCAGTTCGGTCTAGGCTTTCCAGCCAACACACAAACCAACAAAAGAGGTCAAGTATGCACATTCTGGTCACAAACGACGACGGAGTGGACGCGCCGGGCTTGCTGGCGCTGAATCGGGCCCTGCGCGAAATCGCCGACACCACCGTGTTTGCCCCATCGCGCAACTGGTCGGCGTCGGGGCACGTCAAGACGATGCACAAACCCTTGCGCGTGGGCGAGACCCAACTGGCCGACGGCACACCAGCATTCACCACTACCGGCGCACCTTCCGACTGTGTGGCGATGGCTTTTTTGGGCATCGTAGAGCGGCCCATCGATATGGTCGTGTCGGGCATTAATCTGGGGGCCAACCTGGGTCACGACGTGACCTATTCGGGCACCGTTACGGCGGCGATGGAAGGCGCCATCGCGGGTGTGCCGGCCATTGCTGTCTCGCTGACCAGCTATCATGACGCCGATTTCACGTTCGCGGCCAAAATCGCCGCCAAACTGGCCCGGCAGGTAGCCCAACACGGCTTGTCCCCCCAAACTTTGCTCAACGTGGATGTGCCTGCCGTGCCCGAAGAGGAGATCAGCGGGGTGATGATCACGCGGATGGGATTACGCATCTATTACGACGAACTGATCCGGCGCTTGGATCCTAGAGGCCGTCCCTACTACTGGATCGGTGGTCAGGAACCGGGAGGTGTGTTGGAAGAGGGGACCGATCTGTGGGCGGTGGCGAACAACTATGTGTCGGTCACGCCGCTACAACTAGACCTGACCGACTATCGGCTGATCGAGCAGCTCCAGACCTGGAGCTCGATTTTTTCCTCTGTTGACACGCGATAGACTTGTGCTATAATGCGCAGACCATGACGATTCACGAGGAAAAATGAGGCCCGGTAATCGATCCGACCGGTTGGGTCGGTTATACGACGCCTCTGGGCCTGTGCGCAAGCTTTCACATAAAGTTGACAACGGCCTGGCTGCCCTGGCGTGCGTAGGGATTACTGGCCGCTTTATTTTGTGCCTTTGAAGAATCGTCGGGCCAATGAGCGGGGCGTGGAAAATAATCTTACTCTCCGCTATTTGAGGAGGCAAATGCGATGCGTACAAGATACAAGATCGGGTTACTGGTTGGCGTTTTGCTATTACCGCTGCTTTCGATTCTGGTTTCCGCCAGCCCACCCCTGCAGACAGGTCAAAACCTGCTCAGAAACCCCGGCTTTGAAGGCGGGTGGCATTGGCAGGGCGACTCGTATCTGGGAAAAATTGCCGACGAATGGGTCGCCTGGTGGGTGGACGAAGCCAGCGGCAAGTCAGACAGTGATCCCACCTTCTGGCGCAACCAGCGCCCCGAGTACGGTTTGATCGGCCTGGAATATTACATCCCCAGCCAAATCTACAGCGGTCGCCAGTCCCTGCAATACGGCAAACGTTTCGCCACTCACACCGCCGGCGTCTACCAGCAAGTTTCGGGCATCACGCCCGGCTCGACCATGGTTTTTACGGCCTGGGGCTCCATTTACGGCAAAGACCCCGACCTCAACAAGCGTCTGACCGGGTATATGAAAATCGGCATCGACCCGACCGGCGGCAGCAACGTATTTGCGCCCAGCGTTGTATGGAGCAGCGCAGCCAGCCCCATTTTCATGAATGACGAGGCGGGCCGTTGGTCCCAATTCTCGGTCGAAGCAGTCGCTCAAAACTCGACGGTCACTGTGTTCACCTACTCTACTCAGGACTGGCCGATGGATACCGCCAATACCTCCCAGTGGGATGAGGCTGTTTTGCTCGTCACCGGGATGGCCGAAGCCACCGGAACCCCGCCGCCGCCGCCGCCAACCAGCGCCCCCGCCCCCGCCGGCCCACCGCCACCGCCGGCCGCTACCGCGACCCCCAGCCCCGACGGCTCGATCATCCACACCGTCCAATCGGGCGACACCTTGTGGACCATTGCCATTCAGTATGCCAGCCCCAGCACACCCCCAGAGCAAATGCTGGAGCGGATCAAACAACTTAACAACAATCCGCAACTGATTTATTCGGGCCAACAGTTGGTCATTGCCGTGCCGCAGGGCGGGGCGCCTGTGGCAGCGCCTGCCGCGCCCGAAACAGCGGCCGTCGTCACCACCGCCGAAGAGAGCGAGTCGGCTGCAGCGGTGACCGCAGTAGCGCCTGCTGAAGCGCCCGCCGGGGCGGCTGCGGCGGCCCCCGCAGCCACCAACAGCACACTCTGCGTATCGGCCTATCACGACCGCAACACCGACGGTATGCGCGATGCGACGACCGAGGAGTTGTTATCCGACGCCAGTTTTCTCTTGTCTAGTGAGGCGGGCGTAGTGGGCAGCTATGTTTCCGATGGCGTGAACGAACCGTACTGCTTTAACCAACTGGTGCCGGGCACCTATATGGTGCAACTCACCAAACCTGCCGGTTATGACACAACCACTCCCGAGTATTGGGCGGTACCTCTGCCCGCCGGCGCTACGGCCAACGTCGCGTTCGGCCATCAGCGGGACACCAATGCCCCGGCCACAAATGCACAACCCGCTGCGGCGAGCAGCACAAAGAGTGGCTCTTTGGAAGAGATGCTCGCTTCGGCGGCAGACAAAGTCGAGGAAAACCAGACCACAGACGAATCTGGCTCCAAGAACCTGCTCTCCAGCCTGGGCGAGATCGCCATCGGCGTCAGTGGTATTTTCGTGTTGCTGCTGGCCGGTGCGGTGGGCGTAGCCTTTGTAGCATCGCGCCGCCGGGCCTGAATTAGAGCCTATACAATGCCAGGAGCGCCCCAAACGGGCGCTCCTATTGTTATTTGTGAGTATGGTCGAACCTACAGATTCATTGACCGAATCGCAGTTGCGCGCGGCGTTGGCTCATCACCCCTTTGTCAGCGCGGTGGCCTATTTTTCGCGCATTGGCTCGACCAACGACTGGGCCAAAGCGCAAGCAACCACGGGCGCAGCCGAGGGTCTGCTGGTGGTTGCCGATGAACAAACAGCCGGCCGCGGCCGGCTGGGGCGGCAGTGGTGGTCGCCCGCTGGCGCGGCTCTGCTGACCACGCTACTGTTTCGACCCGTCAATTGTCCACCACATCACGTCCAACAACTGGCTATGCTCTGTGCGCTGGCCGCCGCCGATGCCGTCACCGCTCAAACCGGATTGCCCGTCGATCTCAAATGGCCTAATGACCTCACCATCGGCGAGCGCAAGCTGGCAGGCTTATTGGCCGAAGCGGCCTTTGGCGCAGACCGGCTCGACTTTGTCGTCGTCGGTATGGGCATGAACGTCAACACCGATTTCGCCGCCGCCCCTTCTTTTATCGCTCCAGCCGCCAGCCTGCGCCAAGAATTGGGGCGAGGGGTGGACCGTCTGGCGCTGTTGATCGCCTATCTCGACCGAGTGGCTAGGCGCTATTGGCGGTTCCGGGCGGGCGACAGCCCGCTCGATGAATGGACGGCTCGACTCGCCACGCTGAACCGGCCCGTGACGGCGCGTCTGGTTGGCGAAAAGAGCGCGTTAACTGGCCGGGCCGAGGGGGTCGACCCGGACGGCGCTCTCTTGTTGCGCACTGCCGACGGCGCTGTTCATCGGCTGCTGGCCGCCGACGTCAGCTTGCGGACTAATGGTGATGGCTGAAA
This sequence comes from Anaerolineae bacterium, assembly GCA_034435435.1. Classification (GTDB taxonomy): domain Bacteria; phylum Chloroflexota; class Anaerolineae; order S140-20; family S140-20; genus DAOTXN01. The sequence continues at coordinate 54,198 of DAOTXN010000144.1, forward strand.
GCTGAACCTCCCATTTGACTTTTGGCTGGCTTGGAGTATGCTAACAGTCCGTCGGCGCCCAACAGGATCTGGCGCACCCTAACCCGCTCTTGGAGGCGACTATGTTTGATGATCTACGAGAACGAGCAGCCGCCGAATACGAAGACTTGGAACCAGAACCAAGTCCCTTGGCCGGACTGGCTGGATTGTTCGGCGGTCTCACTGCGCAACAACGCTTTGCTCTGTCTCTAATGCTCTTGCTCAACGTGACAGTATTAGGCTGTATGTGCCTGATCGCTTTTGGCCGCATCCAATTCTAGAATTCTTGAATGCACCCGCCATGTCTGATGCAGCCCTGGTTCAGGCCATCGCTGCCTACGTACCTTCATCTTTGGTACGACAGGTCCTGAGCGGCGCGCCGCCTGTCCCCGGCGAGTTGAGCGCCAGCGAGGCCGTTGTTCTCTTTGCCGACATCTCCGGCTTCACCCCCATGTCCGAGGCCCTGTCTCGCGTAGGGCGGCAGGGCGCGGAACAGATGAACCAGCATTTAAACACCACCTTTTCGGCCACCATCGCCCGCATCGCGGCGCATGGGGGCGAAGTGGCGGCCTTTGGCGGCGATGCTATCCTGGCCTTTTTCCCGCAGCAGACCGACGAAACAGCCATGAGCGTCGCCTGGCGGGCGCTTTCGTGCGCCCAAGCCATGCGCGAGGCCATGACCGCCTTTGAGCACATCCAGACGCTCGCCGGTCCCTTTAGCCTGCGTATGAAGTACGGTTTGAGCCGCGGACGTATCATCGTGGTGAACGTCGGCTCACCGGAGACCGGTCTCGAATTCGTCATTGCTGGGGCTTGTGTGGACCAGGCCGTTAATAACGAAAACTTTGCCGAAAGCGGCCAGATCATCGCCGACGATAGCGTGCTTGCCCCTCTGACGGATCGGATCGTGATAACGCCCATCGGACGGGGCGTTGCGCGCGTAGAAGCGGTGGAAGCGGCCCCGATCCGGGCGCGCCCCGCCATTGATTATGCTAATCTGGACCCACGGCAGCGCCAGATCGTTCTGGATGCCATCGCCCCCTATTTGCCCACTCAACTCTTTGAAGACCTGGTAGCAAAAGCAAGTTTCGTAGGCGACCACCGTCCGATCACCAATCTCTTTGTCTACTTTTCCGGGTTGGACTATGATCACGACCCCGACGTGGGCCACAAGCTTGAAACTTTTGTCCTGCGCGCGCAAGAGATCATCCATCGCTACGATGGCACACTCAACCGGGTGCTCACGGGCGACAAGGGCAGCCAGATGCATATCCTCTTCGGAGCGCCGGTAGCCCACGAGGACGACAAGGCCCGCGCTCTGCGCTGCGCCTTGAAATTGAGAGATGAACTGAGCGCCTTGCCGTTCATCGCCGCGCAGCGCATCGGGATGGCGTCGGGTTATGTTTTTGCCGGCCCGGTAGGAGCGGTAGCCCACCTGGCGCACGCCGAGACCGAAAAGTGGCCCGCCGTGACGCGCAGCGAGTACACGGTGATGGGCGACATTGTCAATCTCTCGGCCCGGCTCACCGGCGTCTGCCCGCCCGGACAGATCATTGCCGATCCCTACACTCGTTCGCGCACGGCCCAGCGTTTTGAATTTCGCTCTTTCGGCCCGGTCAAGCTCAAGGGCAAGAGCCAACCCGTCACCCCTTACTTGGTCGAAGGAGAGCGGGCGGCCGAGAACACGCTGGTCACGCGCTACCTGTTGAGCGAGCGACCGCTGGTCGGACGGCGTCAAGAGTGTACCATCATTGAGCGCATAGTGGATCAGGCCATCCACGGGCAGGGGCAAGTATTGGCCGTGAGCGGGCCGGCCGGGGTGGGCAAGAGCCGACTGGTCGAAGAGGCTGTGCGGCGCTGGCTGCGGGCGGCTGGCGTGGGCTATGGCGGCGACTGCGTGTCGCACGGATCCGAGATCCCCTACCTGCCCTGGGCCGATTTGTGGCGGGCGCAGTTCGATCTGCACGAGAACGACACGCCCCACGAGCGCCAGGCCAAAATTCTGCACACAGGGCAAAAGTTAGGGCTGGCATTGGACGAGTGGGCGGCGCTGGCGGCCGGTCTGTTAGGGCTGCCTGGCCGTGAGGATGAGCACCCTGCACTGGCTACTCTGGACGCCCAAGCCCGCCAGCGGCGGCTGCTGGCGTTGACCGCAGACCTCGTCACGGCTCAAGCCCGGCACGCGCCGACGTTGCTCTTGTTCGAAGACTTGCACTGGGCCGACCGGGCCTCGCTGGAACTGATTGATTACGTGGCCGAGCGCGTGGCCGGGCTGCCGGTCTTGATTTGCCTGGCCTATCGCCCGCGCCCCGACCTGAACCTGAGCTGCCTGATCCAATCGTTCTGTCAGACCGTCGTGTTAGGGGAACTGTCTGAGGAGGACGGCGCGGCGTTGGTGCGCTCGATGCTGGGGAATGTGGATCTGCCCACGGCCTTTTTGCACCTCGTGCATGCCAAGGCCCAGGGTAATCCGCTTTTCGTAGAAGAATTGGTCAACGGTCTGGTGGATGTGGGGCTTTTGGTCCCGGAAAACGGAAGCTATCACGTCACCGGCGACCTGGCAGGTATCCAAATCCCTGACACGATTGAAGCGGTGCTACTGGCCCGCATCGACCGCCTGGCAGCGCCCAACCGCGACGTGTTGCGCGTGGCTTCGGTGATCGGGCGGCAGTTCGGCTTTGGTGTGTTGCGCGGCATCTACCCCTACCCGATGATCGAGACCGAGATGTTGGACCGCTTGACCTATCTGGAGCGAATGGACCTAACCCGCCTGGAACGTCCCGACCCAGAGCTGGAATATCTATTCAAGCACGCTCTGACCCAAGAGGTCGCTTATGCCAATCTGCCCTTTGCCCAACGGCGCGATCTGCACCAACGCATCGGACGCTTTTTGGAGCAGCATTACCGCGACCACTTGGAGACGCTCTATGGCACGCTGGCCCACCATTTCGCCGAGGGCGGTCAGGCGGACAAGGCCTTGTTTTATGCGCTGGCGGCAGGCGAGCAGGCCCAGGCGTTGTTTGCCAATCCAGAGGCGCTGGCGCACTATGCCCAGGCCGAGCGCCTACTGGTTCAGCTTCCGCCTGAGGGGCATGTGAATGAGGCCATGCGGCTCTACTTGAACCGGGGCGACTTGCACACACTCCTGGGCAATTTTGATCAGGCTGAGGCCGACTTGCAGCACGCTTTGTCTTTGTCTGAAACCTACCATGACCGCCAGGCCCAGGCGCTGAACCATCTGGCCCATTTGCGTTACTGGCAGGCCCGCAATGAAGAGATGCTTCAATTGGCCCAACAAGCGTTGGCGCTGGCCGAAGCCGAAAACCACACCCGGGAGATCATGATGGCGCTGCACCGCGCGGCGATGGCGCAAGTCGAGCTGGGGCAGTACCCGGAGGCCACGGCCGCGTTCCTGCGCGCTCGCACGCTGGCAGAGGCTTTGGACGACCGGCGCACGTTGAGCAGCATCCACATGGGGATAGCTGTCGCCGCTTTTAGCCAAGGCCAGTTTCGAGACGCTCTGGCTGCGTTACAACAGCTCCTGATTCTGTATCGGGAAAGCGGAGACAAGGACCGCACGTCGAACTGTCTCAGCAACATTGCCAACATTCAGTTCTATCTGGGGGACCTGAACGGCGCGCGGGCAGCTTTTGAGGAATCCATCGCCATCGACCGCGAGATCGGTAAGCGGGCCGGTCTGGCTTATGGACTGTGCGATTGGGGTGCGCTGCACTGCCATTGTGGAGATTACGCCGCCGGCTTGGCGGCGATGAACGAGGCGATTGCGATTTTTGACGAGATAGACGACCAGGCCGGCCGCGCCTACGGCGAGTTGGCGCTGGGGCGTCATTATTATCTGGACGCCGGTGAAGGAGACGCCGCCCAACGCCTATTAAGCCACGCCCTGGTTGTGTTTCAGGATGGCGAATCCCACGAAGAGACGACCGAGGCGCTGTTAGCATTGGGACAGTTGTCATTGCGGCGCGGCGACTATGCACAGGCTCACACCGAGTTCAGCCAGGCATTGACCTTGTGCCAGGATCGCAATTTGCGCTGGCGGCTACCCGAAGCGACCGTCCGTATGGCCGAGTTGGCTTTAGCCCGGGGCGATCACGTGCAGGCTGCCGCACGGGTTCAAGAGACCCTCACAGCCATCGCCAGCGGCGGCTGCCCCGATTTTGCCTCGGCCGCTCACCTGGTCCTGGCCCACCTGGTCGACGAGCCGCTGCCCTATTATGAGCAGGCATTAGAAGCCGCCCGCCAGCACGGCCGGCGCATCGACCTGGCGCGCACCCTGGTAGCTGTGGGGCGCTACCTGCGCGACCGCAGCGAGGCCGACCTGCGCACGCAAGGCCAAGCCTACCTGAACGAAGCGCAGGCCATATCCGATGGCTTGAGCTTGCCGCCTAATTCATCTTCATCTTGACCTTGGTGATGCGCTCGTCCAGCTTGCCGGCAAAACCCGACACTTCGTCGGCGTCCAGGTTGCGCAGAATCCGTTTTTCTTCTTCGCTCAGATCATAGCCTTCCAGGGCTTTGTCGGGGTCGCTGAAGAGCAGGTTGCGAAAGGCCTCATCCATCACCGCGCGACCGATAATATTTTGAACTGTTTGTTGAGACATCGAAAAACTCCTGTGATTGAGATACGAGACTGAGATTATTATACATCCCGTCGCCGTGTCGGGTCAATAGGGTGGGCGCATCTGAATGCGTTTCAGTCAAGTACAAAAGAGCAGACTACTTGACTTGGCTTATCCCGCCCATATAATGAGGTATCACTGTGTCCGTATGGACATCCAAACGCAGGCCCGTAGCCAGGGCTGCCTGATTCAGCGCGAAAAGGGGGAAAGATATGAGTGACAAAGTGTTCAAAATGATCGAGCTGACCGGCACATCTTCTACTTCAATCGAAGAGGCCATCCAGAACGCCATTGCCAAAGCGGCCAAAACCGTGCGCCACATGCGTTGGTTCCAGATCGTCGAGACGAGGGGCAGCATTGACGGCGACCATGTAGCGCAGTGGCAAGTGACACTCAAGATAGGTTTTTCACTGGAAGACTAGCAGGCTTGGCTACGGGCCAACTCGACCTTTTCTCAAAAGCCAGGCCTGCCTAAAACTGCCTGCGGGGGCGATATTGGATCGCCTCGGCCAGGTGGGGCGATTGGATGTTCTCGTTGCCCGCCAGGTCGGCTATCGTCCGCGCCAGCTTGAGGATGCGGTGATAGGCCCGCGCCGAGAGCTGCAACTGGGCCATAGCGGCCTTGAGCAGGCTCTTGCCTGTCTCGTCTACCCGGCAGTGCACACGCACGTCGGCAGGCTGCATATCGGCGTTACACGTGATATGCGTCCCATCAAAACGTCCTCGTTGCCGCTCCCGCGCTGCCTCTACCCGCGCTCGCACACTGGCGCTGGGTTCGCCCAGTCGGTCGTCGGCCAGCTTTTCGTATTCGACCCGCGGTACCTCTACGTGGATGTCAATGCGGTCCAGCAGCGGCCCGCTAATACGCTTTTGGTATTTGCTGACCATTCCTAGCGAACAAGTGCATTCTTTGACCGGATCTCCATAGTAACCACACGGGCAAGGGTTCATAGCAGCGATCAACATGAAACTGGCCGGAAACGTCAGCGAGCCTTGGGCGCGACTGATGGTCACGCGCTTGTCTTCCAGAGGTTGACGCAGCACCTCGAGGGTGCGCTGACCAAATTCAGGTAACTCGTCCAAAAAGAGCACGCCCCGATGGGCCAGGCTGATCTCACCCGGTCGGGGCCAACGCCCGCCCCCCACCAGCCCGGCGTGACTGATGGTGTGATGTGGAGCGCGAAAGGGCCGCCACTGGATGAGCGGGGTTTCCGGCGGCAGCAAGTCCGATACGCTGTAGATTTTGGTGACTTCTAGCGCCTCGTCGATACTGAGCGAAGGGAGAATACCCGGCATGGCGCGGGCCAACAACGTCTTGCCGGCGCCGGGCGGTCCGACCATTAACACGTTGTGCCCGCCTGCTGCCGCCACTTCCAGCGCCCGCTTGACATGCTCTTGACCTTTTACTTCCCGCAGGTCGGTGACGGGCGGCGGCTCCACACCCGCCAGCGTCGTTGGGTCGAATGGCGCTAGGGCCGTCACGCCGTGCAAGTGGTTGACCAATTCGGCCAGATGAGCCACGCCGACAACTTTTACGTCAGGGATGAGGGCGGCTTCGGCGGCGTCTTCGGCCGGCACAAAAAGCGTCTTGATCCCGCCTTCGCGCGCCTGGGCCGCCATAGGCAACACGCCCCGCACGTGGCGCACACTGCCATCCAGAGATAACTCACCCACCACCAGCGCGCCATTCAGAGCGCCAAAGGGGAGTTGATCTGAGGCTGACAATACCCCCAGCGCGATGGGTAAATCGTAGGCCGGACCTTCCTTGCGTAGATTAGCCGGGGCCAAATTGACGGTGAGGCGGCCCCGAGGCCACTCTAACCCGCTATTTTTTATGGCCGCCTCGACCCTCTGACCGCTCTCTTTTACGGCCGCGTCGGGCAGACCTACCAACACAAAAGAAGGCAATCCGCGTCCCTTGTCTACCTCTACTTCGACGAGTTCGCCATCTAATCCAACGACGGCGCAACTGAGCACTTTGGCGAGCATGGGACCCCCTTGTAGGCAATTTGCGCGACAGTTTAGCACAGAGGAGCGATGGGAGCAAATGGCAACTCGCTCCTAAAGGTTACGCTTGAGTTTGCTACTGGAGTCGGTTATGGTATAATGTCACTATCTTTCTGGTGATATGCCCCTTTTGGGGGTGGTCGTACATTTTTGTCTCACAGGAGGTCGTGCATGGAAATTGGGACCACCGATTACAAGCGGTGCAGCGTCGTGACCGTTTCAGGCCGAGTAGACAGCAGCACTGCGCCCAACTTTGAAAAGACTCTCAAGGACGTGATCGAGGGTGGTCAGCACAACGTCGTGCTGGAACTGAGTGGAGTGGAATTTTTGAGCAGCGCCGGGTTGCGGGGAATGGTCTCCTCGCTCAAGGCCTGTAAGAGCGGCGGCGGCACCCTAGTGTTGGCGGCGCCGGCGGACCGCGTTGTGGATGTGATGCAGTTGGCCGGATTGACTTCACTCTTTACCATCTTTGACGGCGTGACCGCAGCGGTAGGTAGTTTTTGATCGTGTCTGCGCCGACCGCTGCCTTCCGCTTTGGTGCTGGAATGGGCATCAAACACACCCTGACTGTTCCCGGCCGTTTTGAATATCTATCGACCATTGCCGATTTTATCGCTGAAACCGGACAAAACGGAGGCTTTGACCAGGACACCATTTTTCACGTGCAAATGGCGGTAGATGAAGCCTGCTCAAACGTCATCGAGCATGCCTACGCCGGCCAAGACAAAGGCGACATTACTCTGAACTGCAATTGCCAACCGGGAGAATGGGTCATCACCATTTACGACACCGGCCATCCCTTCGATCCCAGCGCGGTGCCCGAGCCCAACCTGAACGCCAGTCTGGACGAAATAAAAACGGGAGGGCTGGGCCTTTATTTTATGCGTCAGTTGATGGACGAAATCGAATTCTCCTTTAACGAAAAAAGGGGCAATAAACTGCGGATGGTAAAACGAGGGGGATGAGTGATGAGCCAGGAATCTGTACCGGAAGCGTTGCGTTACGTCGCCCCTCAAGGACGGCTGGATGCACTCACCGTCCCTAGCTTTGAAGAAGAGTTGCGCAAGCATTTGGGTGGGGGCATTGCTCACGTCGTCGTAGACCTGGCGGACGTCATCTATATTTCCAGCAGTGGACTACGGGCGCTGTTAACCGCCCGTCGCCTGGCGCGCAGCCAAGGGGGAGACGTAAGGCTGTGCCGGCTCTCGCCACGGGTTTATGAGATATTCGACATGGTTGGCTTTACCCAGGTCTTTAACATTTACGACTCACTAGAAGCCGCCCAAACTGCCTTTGCGTGACACCGGCTCCGGTCCGCCGCAGCGCCCCCGGTGATGGGACAGCCTGCAATTACCGGAGCGACGGCCGGCCAATATTCGACTCAGGCGGCCTCCACTCCAGGCCGCCTGTTTTTCGGGTTCGCACATTACCGCACTTTCCTGCGTGTCTTGTTAAGGTAAGCGTTCAGCCGGTGCGGAAAAACTCACCGCGGAGCACGCAGAGACCGCTGAAATTGATCTGCCTGCTGACCATTCTGCAAAAATCCTCTGCGCTCTTTGCGATCTCGGCGGTAAAATTTCCCCTACCTGAACGGTTACAGGATAAGATTGTGTTATCTTTTAGCCAACGCCCCACTTTTGGCCTCGGCGGAACGACTTGGATCGCCATCATCGCCGTGCTTGCCACCTTTGCCATCCTGAGCCTGCTGTGGCGCCGTGACCGCGCCTCACGGCGATTGCTGGAACGGCGCGTCGCCGAGCTAAGTGCGCTGGGTGAAGCCGGACGCGCCATCGTCGCCGCCCAACTGGACGTAGATGAGCTGTGCATGCTCATCTACCGCCAGGCGCGCCAGATTGTGGATACGTGGGTCTTTCAGCTCGGGCTGTTCGAAGACGACGCCTATCACATCAAGGTATGGATCCGGCGCGGCGAGCGCCAACCCGAAGCCGTGTTCGATCTGCAAGACGGCGAGGGCATCGTCGGATGGATGCGGCAAACGGCCCGCCCCCTGCTCGTGCAGGATTTTGAGACCGAAGCCGAGTCGCTGCCGGCCCGTCCGCGCTATACCTCTGACGATCCGCCGCGCTCGGCTGTGTTTGTGCCGCTCATCGCCAACGAAACCGTGATCGGCGCGATGGCGATCCAGAGCTACCGGCCGGCCGCCTTTACCGAGGATCACCAGCGGGTACTGTCCATCATCGCCAACCAGGCCGCGGCGGCTATCGTCAAAGCCCGGTTATACCAAACGGA
>DAOTXN010000145.1:0-3086 GCA_034435435.1 Anaerolineae bacterium
ACGATTCGACTTCCGAATCCTTGATGGCCCGGCTGGCGTTCGAGATGTCCGTCTCGCCGGCCACACAAAAGCGCTCAAACCCCGCCCCGCTGCCGATGCTGTCTATCGTGATGTTGTCCGCGTAACCCTCGGCGCGGAAACGCTCGGCCATGCGCTCCGACAACGGAAACACCGTCGAGCTGCCCGCCGTCACGATGTCCCCGCTCACTTCCAATGGGTTCACCTCCGGCAGCATCATGACCGGCACCTCGACCTGCTCGACGATGGTCTCTTTTTCCACCACCGTCTCTTTTTGCACGACGGTTTCTTTTTCAACCACGGTCTGAACCACGGTCTCGACGACCGTCTCTTTCTGGATCACCGTTTCTTTGATGATCTGGGGGGTGGCGGTTGACTCGCTGCCGCCGCACGCCGACAGCAACACAGCACCCACAACCACCACCGCAAATAGCTTGTACCGCATTCTTTTCCTCCTTAAATGTGAGATGGATGTTTGTTTTACCACCCTGTCATACTAGCCCGTTTCAATTAACACCCCTTGAAGAAGCGGTTAAGCTCAAGTTAAGGTTTTGTTAACGATTGATTAACCAGGTGCGACGCACCTGGCCCGTTAACCAATCGTTAACCGCGGGTTAAACCAGACTTAACCTGACCGAGATAGACTGGGTTGTTGAAACAGAACGTAAAGAATAGGAGAAAGCATCGGATGAGAAAAAATTGGATGACCGAATTGGCCGCACATTACGAAAAAACGCGCCGGCGCTACCCCAAGGACCGGCTGTTGCTTTTGTTGGACATTGATGGAACCATCCTGGACGCGCGCTATATGGTCTGGCGCCTGCTACAAGTTTATGACCGGAACCACGGGACGAAATTCTTTCAAGACCTCAACATCGCCGATATTGGCGTCCACGAGGACCACATTGCGCCTCTGCTGGACACGCTGCGGATTCCCCTGGCCCAACAGACGCACATCTTGAGCTGGTACAGGCAGCAGGCCTGGTCGGCGGAGGCCGTGCTGGAGGCGCACCGCCCGTTCAGGGGCGTGTTGGAGGTGATTCGCTGGTTTCAGATGCGGCCCAACACCTACGTGGGCTTGAACACGGCCCGACCTGAATCGCTGCGAGCCGCGACGCTGCGCTCGCTGAACAGGCTGGGCCAGGAGTACAAAGTCTACTTTGCAGACGAGCTGCTCTACCTGAGACCTGATGCGTGGAGCAAAAGCGCGCCCGAGGCGAAAGCGGCCGGCGTGCACCGTTTCCAGCAAGCGGGGTTTCGCGTGTTCGCCTTTGTGGACAACGAACCGGAAAACCTGCATGCCGTCGCCGAGATCGACCCGGCCCGAGAAATCCTTTTGCTGCACGCCGACACCATCTTCCAATCCACGCGCACCCAACTGCCCCCTCACACCATCGGGGGAGACGCCTATGACCTCACGGCGCTGATCTCTGAAAAAGACCTGCCTCAGCACATCCAGTTTGTATGGTACAATATCAACGACGCGCACAGCCTGAGCCAATTCCTGGCCTCCGACGTGCGCTGGGGGCAGTTCGACGTGCGACCCACCCCCACCGAGGTGGACCTGTTCGTCAACCTGAAAACCCTGACCCAGAACCTATCGCCGAGCGACGAGATGTGGCACTTGCTCAACCGCGCGTTGTCCGCATTACAGGTGGGCCGAAAAGGAATCAAGCTCGATCTGAGCGCCAACGCCGGGTTACTGGACCAGGTTCTGGAATTCATTCGGGCTTTTCAACTGGATGACGGCAACCTATGGTTCAGCGGCAGCTTGCGCGGCCTGCAGGAACAAGGCATCCGCAAGCTGGCGGCGGCGTATCCCAGAGCAATCATCGAGTGCCCGGTGGACTTTATGGCCCCTTTGATATGCAGCGCGCCGCTCAAGGCCCACGAGGTGCTGAGTATGTTCCAAAGCTGGGGCATCAACCGCTTTTCCATCAGTTGGCAGACGCCCGACCTGCGCCCGTTTTTCGACCAGATGGACCACTGGGGCTTCGAGATGAACATCTATGACGTGCCCGATCTGGAGTCGTTTTTGCAGGCCGTTCTGCTCATGCCGCGCTCTATCACGGCCAGCTTTGATTGGCGGCAGCACAGCCGGATATTGGACAGAAACGGTCAACAAAAAGGGATGGCGGTAGCGACCCGGGTCGGTGTATAGGAAGGCTCTATGAGTCACGAACAAACCGGCGCTGAACGACCGGCAGGAGCAGCAGAGGCGGTTGCTTTGCGCCGCATCCTCGCCGATCAGGTCGCTCGTCGCCCCCGCCTGGAGGTTCAAGACCTATACAAGTTTATCTTTCAAGCCGCGCTGGGCAGCGAACACGCGGTGCGCGACGCCGCCGCTGTGCGAGACTGGCTAGAACGCGAGCTGCGCGAGATGGGCCCGCGTTTGCGGGGGCCAGAAGAACCGGTCGTGGAGCCATTGTCGCCGGATGGGCGGATCGTGCGGGTGAATCTGCGACCCTACATTGCGGCCGGCGGCGACCCGCAGGCGCTTTTGGAGGCGTTCATCCACACGGCCAACGCGCATCGCGGGACGAGCGCAGAATTGAGGCGCTACTGGGAAATCGCCGAGCAGATGGCAAAAGAGGGGCAGTTGCCCTTTGGCGCGGATGAGCTGCGGGCATTCATCGCACGGATGGAGGCGCTAGGATTGCCAGCCGTGCATCATTCAAAAGCCTACGAGATGGCCTACCGGCCGGCCTATCGGGTGATCGCGCGGGAATTTTTCGATTGGCCGTAAGAAAAAGCACGGGCCGGCGCTGGGACGCCGGCCCGTAACGCAAAGGAGAAAGAAGAAGCTCAAGAAAGGCTTCTGCTTTCCGCAGTAAAATAGCACTCGCCGTTTAACGATTGTTTAAGGCTGTGTTAAGGTTTGGTTAAAAGCAAAATCAACGCTGGCTTGTCGGACTCGCGGCTGCATGCTATACTAGATCCTGAAATTACGGTATAGTGAGTTGCTTCCACTCCAGAAAACGCCATAATCGTTGTTCAAGCCAAATCGCGATTGTCGTGATGCAGAATACTCCAACGTAGTCAAGATGAGACGACAACTTGCACAGGGG
>DAOTXN010000146.1:0-27130 GCA_034435435.1 Anaerolineae bacterium
ATCAGTAGCACGATTGGCCGGGGGGTACGCGTTGCGGTAGAATACATTGAACTGGCGCGCCAGTATCATCCGGAGTTATTCGAAGGCGAAAAGTAGGAAAGCTGGGGTACTGTGACAGGTGTCACAACTGAGAGTCCCTGCCCTCTCGAATATTGTACAGTTCTTGTTGTTTGCAGGAGTGGCTATTGTTGCTGTCATCGTCGCTGCTCTCATTAGCGTGTGGGTTCCAAACGAAAAAGCCCGGTCGATGCTCGTTATCACGGCCTTAATTTTGGTCTTTACCCTGGTGGGCGCCGGCAAACTGACCGGCCATGACCTGCTAACTTGGCTGGGCCAACTGCTGGGCCTGGGAAAGTCCTGATCTGACCGTCGCCGTGTGTTCTCTGAGGTCTTGATGTTGCTTGCCGAATCTTTTCACCTGGCCCGTTTGACTTTTTTCAAGCCGTTCAAACTGGATGAAGAACTGAAGCAAAACGGCCTCATTCTGACGGTGAGCGTCCCCCTTTGGCCAGCCCGTAAAGGCTTGGGAGCCAAAGAACGCCGCGCTGTCCGCCAGGCTCTGGTGTTCATCGCACTGATGTCCATCACCTGGCCTCTCGTCGGGGGGCTGTCTGCTCTCTGGTTGCGTGAATTCCACTGGCAACTTTATGTCCTCGCCATGGGGATGAGTCTCTCGGTGGGCACCTTCGGCCTGGGAGTGGCTGGGATCTCCTTCGGCGTAAACCTGGGGACGGCTGTCAGTCTGGTCAGCGGATTCCTAACTTTTGTCGGCGTCGAGCCTTTTCAGACCCTCGTCAAGCTGATCCAAAGCGGAGAAATTGTCGGCGTCATCAACTATGGTTTATGGGGGGGATTGGCCCTGGGCTTGATCCTGGGATTGGCGGCCGCAGCGACCTTTACCTCCCGTCCTGCTACTTGGTGGTTTGGTGGGATATGCGCCGTGACCCAGAGTGTGCTATTGAGCAGCTTGGTGGCCCAGGTGGCCGGTCAAAAAGCTGGCGACGTGGCGCTGACCATTATTCTGGCCGTCTTTTTCGCCCTGGGATTCTTGTTGGGTTACATGATGGGGCGGTGGCGTCTTCCGCTCTATTTGATCGAGCTGACCTGGCAAGGCGGCATCACCGGATTGAGCTTTCTGGCGATGCGCGTTGATGCCTCAGGACGTCTGCTGCGCCGGCTCTATCAAGTTTCGCCCATCACCATGGACGAGCTTGTATGGTTTCCGCTGTGGACATTGGATCGGCAACTGATCTGGCTGGCGCTGCGAGGAGATCGACCGTTCGCACTGCAGGCCATTGTCAAGATCGCCCACAGCTTTCGGCAAAGCTGGGCCGCCGAAGCGGCCCTGGCGGCCATCCTGGCTCACGATCTGCGGGATTGTCAGAGCATCCCTGATGTGGCCGCCGCCGGCGCCTATCTGAGGTGGCTGCCGCGTACCGTAGACCTGCCCTCGCTGCCCCTGCAACAGGCGATTATCTTGCTCAACGAAGTCACGCAGAACGCCGAAGCGGCCAACCGGGCCTTGGACAATCCGGGTTGGGGGATCAATCTGCGCAAAGCCAGAAATAACCTGGATGCCTTGGGCAGGACGCTAGCACGGGCGGACCGGCGTGTGTCCAATCCGCTGAGTAACGTCGTGACGCGCTGGAAAGAGAGCATTGAGCAAGCCTTGAACGTGCTCCAAGACGCGGGACCGGGGATGTTTGAAAATCCGTACATCACCGGCTACCCTATCCAGGCAGATCAAGAGCGCATGTTTGTGGGGCGAGAGGATTTGTTTGCCCAAATCCAGGAAAACCTGGAGGCGATTCAAAAACCCACGCTGGTGTTGCATGGCCAACGCCGCACCGGTAAATCTTCGCTGCTGTTGCAATTGCCCAATCGTCTACCGGCCGACTATGTTCCGATTTACGTGGATCTGCAAAAGACGGCCCCGGTGGACGGATTGAACCGTTTTCTCTACACCCTGGCCCGGGAAGCAGTGCAGCAGGCCGATGAAAAGCGCCACATCGTGCTATCTGCGGTAGATTTGGAAGACTTCGACCGGCGCGGCACACACGCTTTTTTCGAATGGCTAGACCGGACAAAGAAGCAACTGGACGGTCGTCTATTGTTCTTTGCGTTGGACGAGTTTGAAAAAATAGACGAGGCGGTCGAAGAAGGGCGGCTGGAGGCAGGGGTGTTGGATATCTTGCGCCATTTGATCCAACACCACTCGCAGTGGCTGGTCCTGCTGTTTGCGGGAATACGGACCCTGGAGCAGATGAGCCGCAACTGGCACTCCTACTTTATCAGCGTCCGTCCCATCCGCGTCAGTTATCTCTCCCCGGAGGCCGTCCGGCAGTTGATTTTGTTGCCGACCCAGAGCCACCCTATTAGTTATGACTCTGCGGCGGTCGAAGAGGTCATGCAGGCTACCCACGCGCAACCCTTCCTGGCGCAGGCTGTCTGCTTTGAATTGATCCAACATCTGAACAGGCGGGAACGGCGGTCGGCAGGTCCGTATGGGCGGGTGACGGTGGCCGACATCCGGGAGTCAATCCACCAAGCTATGCGCTCGGCCACCCCTTATTTTCAGGACCTGTGGCTCAGTTCCGACGATACGCAGCGCCTGGTGTTGGCCGGGTTGGCTCACGGCCAAGAGGAATGGATGTCAGCAGACAGCCTGAGCAAGAGTTTAGATTTGGAACCCGCGGTCGTGTTCCAGGTGCTAGAACAACTCAAAGGGCGCGAGATCGTTGAACAAGCGGGACAGGAAAGCCGTTTCCAGGTTCCGCTGGTGCGGCAATGGATTCGAGAGGAGAAATCTTTGGAGGCCGTTCAAGTGGCCACCCAGCCGCCGCCAAAAGCCGCTCACAAGCGCAGATAGAGGGTGAAATGGCGTTATCCGTTGGGGATCTTTTGCGCAATCGCTATAAAATTGTTAAACACCTGGGGCGCGGCAGCCGGGGCGACGTTTACCTGGCCGAAGACCAACGCCTGGGCCGGCGGGTGGCGGTAAAGCATTTGCGGCCAGGCAGCGTGCGGGGGCAGGCCGACGTGGAGCGTTTTCGGGAGGAGGCGCGGGTCATCGCCCGCCTGCAGCACGAGAACGTGCTTGCCATCCATGACGCTATCGAGGAAAGCGAAGAAAATTATTATCTGGTCATCGAATATGCCGATGAGGGCAGCGTCGCCGACTTGCTCCAACGCCACGGACGATTACCGGTCCTTCAGGCCCTGGAATTGGGTCTGGCGGCGGTGCGGGCTTTGGAGGCGGTGCACGCCGAGGGCATTCTGCACGGCGATATCAAGCCCGGTAACATCCTGCTCACCCATACTCGATCAGGGATCAAGGCCAAGCTGGCGGATTTTGGCCTCTCTCGGGTCGTCGTCGAGGGCGAGGCAGACCACAGCGCCTACTTTGGCTCGATCCTGTATGCCGCGCCGGAGCGGTTGCGCGAAGAAACTCCAGACGGCCGCGCCGATCTGTACGCCCTGGGGGCGGTGCTGTGCGAGATGCTCACCGGCCGACCCCCGTTTCCCTTTACAGCAGATCAACAAGATGTTACCCAGGTCATTCACAGACACCTGGACGAGGCCCCGGTACCGCCCAGTCATCTCAATCCGGATGTCTCACTGGTTGTAGATGAGCTGGTCCTCAAAGCTCTGGCCAAGTCTCCTCAGGAACGTTATCCTGATGCCCACACGATGGCTCAGGCGATAGAGCACGCGATAGAAATGCACCAGGCCTGGCAGGAACGGACAGAGACAACCTACAAGCAGGGCCTCGCATACGAGGCGGAGGGGCATTGGGAGGAGGCCATCGCCTGTTTTGAGACTGTGCTGCAAGAACAGCCGGGGCACCCTGACGCCCAATCCCGACTGGAGCAGGCCCAAAAGCACCGCGATTGGGAGGCTCAATTTGAGCGCGGCCGTCAGGCTTACGATGGGGGTGATTGGGCCGAAGCGGTAACTATCCTGTCTCAAGTCGTCGCACACAATACCGATTACGCCAGAGGGGATGCTACAACGCAACTGGTCGAGGCTCAGAGACAGCTCGATCTGGCCCAGTGGTATCAGCAGGCACAGGCGCATGAACAAGCCGAACAGTGGTCGCAAGCTGTCAACCTTTACCTCAAGATCCTCACCGTCGAGTCCGATTATGGCGACGCCACGGCGCGGCTGGCTCGGGCCGCCGAGCAACAGAAACGCCAGGAGCTCTATGTACAAGGCCAGAAACATTTGAAGGCTGAGGCATGGGATGAAGCAGTCAAAACGCTTCAAGAGTTGGATGCGAATTATAAAGATACCGCCCAATTGCTGGCCCAGGCCCGGAAGCAGAAGCGCCTGCACGAGTTGTATACCCAGGCCACTCAGGCCCTCAGCAACGGTGAATGGCAGACAGCCAGCGAGGCCTTTCGGCAGGTGGTGCAAATCGAGCCGGCTTACAAGGACGCCGCCGTCAAGCGAGCCATCGCCGAACGGCAGGCCGAGTTGGCCGATCTGTACCGCCAGGCTCAGGCGCAAATGGAAGCCCAAGAGTGGACTGTCGCCGCCGGAACACTGCAAGACATCAAAGATCGCTCACCTTCGTACCAGGACGTCGACCTTTTGCTCAAGCAAGCCTTGGACATGCGGCAGATCGCGGACCTGTATCAAGAAGGGCTGCTATTTTACGAACTCAAAGAATGGGAACAAGCAATTCAACGCCTGGAACAGGTGGAGCGGTTACAGCCTGACTACTGTGATATTGAACATCTGCTGGCAGAAATTAAAAGGGTTCAGCGTGTGCAAGTCCTGTTTGAGCAGGCACGCCAGCTAGAGGCGCAGGGAGAGTGGCACGAAGCCATCGCCGTTTATTCCGACATTATCAAGCAAGACCCCAATCACCGGGATGCCAAAGTGGGCCTGGCCCGGGCCAGTACGGCGGCTTTGAGAGGGGAAGCTGCGTCGGAAGTGGAACGGCGCGAGCGGAACGTGGCCGTCGTGGGCGCGTTGTTGGTGATTGCGGCCTTGAGCTGTATGCTGTTTGTACCGCTCTCAATGGGGGCCGGATTGATTGTTTCCAGCTCAACACCGGAGACTCCGACTGTAAAAGCTACTCGGATGCCAGACGCGAGCCCTTCACTGCCTCCAGTCGTTTCACACACCGTGGCCGCCACGCCTACCCTCACACCCTCTCCTCGTCCCACCACATCCACCCCCACCGCCACCCGGCCGTCGACATCCACGCCCTCCCGGACACATACACCGACTCCTACCGCGACAGCGACGCCGACCTCTACCGCGACACCAATCCCAACTCCAACCCCAACGTCAATCCGCGTTACCCCGACACGCACGCCGATGCCTCCGCTTCCCACTTATGCTTCTCCCGTGTTGGAGCCGGTAAGCATCATCGGCTGCAACGTGACCTTCAAGTGGAGTTGGTCTGATAGAACTCTCGCCAGCGATGAGTGGTTTGCGGTAAGAGTGGGGATTGGCGAACCGCATAGTGTTGCTTGGGTCAAAGAGCAAACATACATATACTCGCTGCAGCAGCAGTGTACCCAGCCGGGCGACTACAGTTGGGAAATTGCCATCTGCAGGGGCGATCCCAACAATGACGGACATTGCAATCAGGTAGATGGAACTGAGTTGGCCGTCAGTGGGCGGGGGAGCTTTGGGTTTGGGGGGTGCGCTTGTCCAACTCTTGAAAAATCAACTCCTCCTCCATAATGTTTGGCGCAAAGCAGTGGAGGTGTTCCAGACTGTTTGATCTCGTCGAAGCTGAGACGGTTGGCAGGCTTGCGCCTTCAAACCAGGCCTAAAAGCCAGGTGGGTCCCAGTATTGAGAATGAATCGATCCCGTTTACAAAACTGCCATGTTCGAGAGGTTTTTAGGGGGGCAAAATGGCAAGGAAAGAAGACGTCCTGTTGCGTTTTTGTGTGGTCTCAGGGCTTGAGTTGTTGCTGGTGTTGGGCTTGTTCCTCTCGTTTGAATACTCCACGATTGGCAGAGAAGTCAATCCTGTTACTGAACAACATTTTGCCTCGACAGACAACCTGATTTCTAACCCCAGCGTCGAGGAGCCTGCCTCATCGCAACCGTGCCAGGGTGCTGCCGCGCCTTATGGTTGGCGGTGTACTGTGTGGCAGGGACAAGCCGAGTTCGAGTGGGACGATGATATTGCATTTGACGGCGACCATTCCGTGCGCATCATCGGTTTTGATCCTCCCCCTACCCCGACCCAAGCTTACTGGCGGCCAACGAAATTGGAGGATTATCCCCATGATTATATAGAGATCACAGGGGGTGCACAATATAGCTTTTCCACCTGGATTACTGCAGCTTACCTTGTGAATGGCGGGCTGGCTTATTTGAGGCTAGAGTTCTTTGACAACATTACCGAAGTGGGACGATTTGACTCTCCCGCGATCTATGACAGAACAGACCGGTGGGTGCAGGTGCGCGGCAGCGCCGTGGCCCCCACCGATGCTGTAAAGGCCAGGATCTATGCCAAGCTGTGGGGCGAAGGGGACGTCAACTTTGATCAAGTGATTCTCTCTGAGCAGTCCATTGTGCCCTTTCTTATGCTCGGCGGGAGCGCTACGCCCAATACCGTTGCTTCGACCGGAACTCTAACCTACCTGATCGCTTTGACCAACACAGGTGGGGCCCCCGCCAGCGCCGTAGGTCTGACTGCTACCCTGGATGCGCGCACCACCCTGAGTCACTCGCACACCAGTCGCCCCGCAACCTATACGGTGGACGGTCAGATTCACACCTGGTCCTTTGCAGATACATTATCGCCGGGAGGAGGCAGCTTTTCGGCCACGCTGGTGGCCTCGGTGTACGTCACGGACGATGCGGATATCCCCTTGTCTGCCATTTTTGAAGCGGATGCAGCCGGGGCCACCCCCGCCACACCCAAGATCATTCAAACGCTGCTGGATCCCAACATTACCTTTACGCTTGGCCCTTGCGACAGCGGCTGGGCTACGCCCGGTACAACCCTGAGTTATGTTCTGGCGCTCACCAACACCAGCAATCGCTCTATTGCCTTTACCATGTCCGCCCTTGACGTGGAGCCTGAATGCGGTCAGGCTGTGGCCTCGCCTGAAGAAACTGAACCAGTCCCTACCAACGGTACAATTCCCGTGACGTTGACCTTCACAGTCAAGCCTGGCACCGGTGATGACAGTTGTGTTGCATTGATAACGGCAGAGGCTCCCAACAGCGAGGAAGACACGTCCAGGTGCAAGACGTACATCGTTGCATCTCCTCTCAGCCTGAGCCTGGATGATAACCCTAATCTGGCTCAGGCAGGCGAAGAATTGATCTATACGTTAGACTATGTGTATGCGGGCGGTGTGAACGCACAGGATGTGCGTATCACCTTCACGCTGGATGGACCGGCCATCATTAGCACTTCGATTCCTCTACCCGACGACTCCCAATCTGGCACCATGTACGTCTGGTCACTCACGCCGAATCGAGTAGGCGACACAGGCGAGATTACCGTGACCACCCTTATTCTATCCAACTCGACTTGTCTGGTTACCGGTACAGCTCAAATCGCAACTCGCCAAGGGGAGCCTGTCAGCGCAGTGGTCACAACTCCTATAAAATGCGCCGATATGCGGGTTTCCAGCTGCGGGCCTGGCTGGGCCGCGCCCGGCGTGGCGCTCGATTATGCATTCAGTGTGACCAACGCCGGAAACTATCCCATTTCCTTTGCTGTTTCCTCCTCCCTCGAACCTGACGACTGTGGCGCTACTGTAGCCAATCCTGATCACACCGACCTGATCCCATCCAGCGATAGCCGCTCTGTGATTTTGATGTTTACCCCCCTCGACTCACTTGTTGAGCCGCGCGTATGCACCCCGACGCTCCAGGTGCAAGCCTTGGATGCTGATCCTGCCGTCCTGCAGGAAAGATCGTGTCCAACGTTCGTGCTCACCGATGAGCTTGACCTGGATATGGCCGGCGGGCCTGACCCCGTGCATTTCGGAGAAGAACTGGTCTACACCGTCAACTATACATACGCAGGTGGCGCAACCGCTGAGGGACTACTCATCACGTTTACCCTGGATGGGCCGGCCTGGATCAATTCCTCTTCTCCTATACGGGATGAGGAACCAGTTTGGAGAAAAACGTACATTTGGGAGCCAGGCTCTAGTCAAATGGGAGGAATGGGCAACATTGTCGTTTTTGCAGAACCGAACTTGCCTACCGGAACTGTCACCGCCACCGCCCAGATTGCAAATCAACGGGCAGACAGCCGCAGTAAATTTAAGGTTATCACTATAGAAAAGTACAAGATCTGGCTACCGTTGGTCTTATATTGTTGGCCCATTCTTGGTACTCCGTTGCTAGGTGCTATTGCTCCCATTGAGGATAATGCCAACTACATTGTCATTTGGAGCCCCGTGAGCGCCGCTTCAAGTTATATTCTGCAAGAGGCGACCGATAGTCAATTTTCTGATGCACAGACCATATATGATGGTTCCGCGATCACACATGAGGTCCAGAGCCGCGATATCATAAGCTATTACTATCGAGTGCAGGCGTGTAATAGTTGCAGTTGCAGCAGCTGGGACCGCTCCGGTCCGGTACCGGTGAGGTGGGAAAAAGAGCCTAACGACACTCCTTCGACCGCCGCCGGCCCTCTCATATGCGGACAGACACATTACGGCAAGATGCATCAAGGCGACGAAAAGGATTATTTCTTTTTTTACTTGGGCGCTCCACATAGGGTCGAGCTTGAGTTGACCCACATTCCGAATGGGAGTGACTACGCTTTATGCCTGCGGTATGCCAATGGAGCTGTGTATGGTGAGTGTAGCGATGAAAGTGATAATGGTAGCGAGTATCTTGTATTCAATAACTTACCAGGTGGATGGTGGTACGTCCAGGTGTACAACTGGGGACGGAACGAAGGTACACAACCGTATTACCTCCGAATAGAATGTCGGTAAGGATTCGGTTGGGGTTCGTAAAAGAATAACCTCCCGACCCGCGTCTAGCGAGAAATCACCCTGAGCCGTTCGTCGTGAGCGCACAGCCGAACGGCTCAGGATGATTTTTGCTAGTATCACAGCCGGGAAATTATATTTTTACGGACCCTTGGTCAGGGATGGAGCATGTCAGGTCTTGTTCACCTCAAACTCCACCCCCACCACTTCCGCCTCCTCCATCGCCCGGCGCAACAGCGCGTTGTGCCCGAACGTCTGCTGTCGCACCCAGCGCCCGTCCGCCCGCACCGTGAACGGCGCTGCGTTGAACGGATACGGCTCTAGCGCCAACGTGTGCGCGTCGGGAAACGCAACGCTCATCGTCGTGCGCACACCCGGCTCGACCGGCGCGTCCTCCAGCGTGTGACTGCGCAGCGGGTCCACCAGCAACATCAGCGCCAGCAGATCCCAGATTTGCAGCAGGCGAAAGGCGTCGCCCAGTGGCCCGGCGGCCAGCAGCGGGCCGTAACGCGGATGATCGGCCAGCGTGCGGCGCATCCGATCCTGAAAAGCGCTCTGCTCGTCCACAAACCGGCGGATGCTCTGGCGCATCGCCAACGTGTCGCCGCGCACGTCTTCGGCCAGGCGGCGGCGGTACAACTCGGTCCCGTGCATGCTGATCAGCAACGCGCCGTACAGGGTGGTGGCGCTCATGCGCTCGACGCCGCGCTGCCAGATCGCAAAGTGCTCTTCCAGGTCCATCTCCAAAAACCCCGCCGGCCGGCCATCGGGCAGGATGCGCGGGGCCAGCTCCCACTCGGCCCAACCGTTGTCGTGATTGGCCGCGACGTACACCAGCTCGTCCCACGGTTCGGGCCGGGCAAAGCACTCGTTGTCCCCCCAACGCAGCGCCAACTGGCCCGCCATCCAGGCGTGCGCCGTCTGTGGGACCAGTAACCATCCATCCTCGTGCTCGCATCGAATCATAACTTTGTTTCTTCCGCCAGGTGGGTCTCAATCCATTCCAGTACAGCGATAATAGACAGAGGCGTTGAAGGCTCGATTGAATCTTTGGGACCGACGTGACAATGATGCGGATGCGTACTCACTGATTTTCGTCACTTTCGCCTCGGAGGATTTTCAGGCGGGCCAAAAGCCGCTGACGCATTTTGCAGGTCACGTTCCATTCGACATAGTCAGCCGAATCGTCCATTCGACCCGCCCGGTAACGCCGCCAGAATTCGTCAGAATCCATGCCGTAAAGTTCTTCAAATGCAGCCAGTCGCTGTTCAGTTTGGACCAGATCAACCTGGTCACGCTCGACTTGTTGAGCTATAGCTTTACGCAGTGTAGTATCAAGGAAATCGCTCTGAAAACCGGTGCGGTACAATCGTCTCAAAGCCTCGATGGGTTGATGGGCCACAATGCTCATACTTTTTCCTCCAAACGCTCAACAAACACTGTGTGCTTTGCTGTCTTCAACCTCTCCTGCCGCTCATCTATCATCCTTGTTCCCGTTGCCCTCATTCTACCACGAACGCCCCAATCCACCAATGCCCAATACCCAATTCCCCCTTTTCACGGTCCCACCACCACCAGCGTCGGCGGCTGCACGTCGCGCACGGTCGGGTTGTAATAGTCGTAGGCCGTGGCCGCGCCGGTCTGCGCCCGCACGACCAGCCGCGTCCGTAGCCGGAAGTTAAAACGCACGCTTCCGCTCAGGTCCTCCAGGTACAGCCGCAGCGCCCGCCCCGCCACCTCGTAACGCTTGATGTGCGTCTTGAGCCCGGCCGACTGGGCCACCAGCGCCTCTAGGTCTTCCGTCACCACGTCAAAACCGGGCGGCAGACCCAGCTCGACCAGCGCCCACTGGGCCGCGCCGGGCTGGTTCAGGCTCAGGCGCACGTCGGCCACCATGGTTTCGTCTACCTTGAGCTCGGTCCGGTCGTAAGTCACTTCCACGTCCAACACCCCCTCGCCGGTGAGGGTTGGGGCGCTGGCCCACGGCGCGTAATAGGCCAGCACCGCCTGGTAGAGCAGACTCGATCCATCTCCCTCAACGGCCAACTCGAGTCGATGCGCCCCGGCCTCCACGCCGTCCAGGTAAACCGTGTGCAGCACGTCGGCGTTCTCCGGCGTGATGTCCACCTCGCGGGCCAGTTGACCGTCCAGGTATACTACCCACGGGCACTAGTTGAGTTTTTGACGTGACATTTTTGCATTATCTGGTATGATTGCGGTTATGACCAAACGACTTGAGTTTACTCCCGAAATCCAAGAGACCTTGAACTATGAGCGGTATCACTATCCTGTACCGCTTGTCCAGCGGCGCATGGAGGTCCTGTGGTTGAAAAGCCACGATTTGCCCCATGCCCTGATCGCCAAACTGGCCGGGGTATCCGAAAACACCATGCGGGATTACTTCCGGTTGTACGAAGAGAGCAGTGTTGAGAAGTTGAAGGAAGTTCATTTCTACCGCCCGGAAAGCGAACTGCAAGCGCATATCACCTCACTGGAAGCGTACTTCCGAGATCATCCGCCAGCCACGATCAAGGAAGCTCAGAGCGAGATTGAAGCCTTGACGGGCCTCCAGCGTAGTGAGACCCAGGTACGCGAGTTCCTTAAAAAAAACTCCATTTGCGTTGCCGCAAAGTCGGCATGATCCCGGCCAAAGCCGACCCTGATGAACAAGCGGCCTATCTGGAGCAAGAAATCGAGCCGCGTTTAGCGCCAGCGCAGGCCGGGGAACGCGCCGTGTTCTTTGTGGACGCCGCTCACTTTGTGCTCGCACCGTTCCTGGGTTTCCTGTGGTCCCTGGCGAGAGTGTTCGTGCGGGCTCCAACCGGGCGACAGCGTTTCAATGTGTTGGGAGCGCTCAATGCCGTGACCCACGAACTCATCACTGTGACCAACGCCACCTACATCACCGCTACCGAGGTGTGTGAGCTTTTCCACAAGCTGGCGGCAGCCAATCTGGGCCGGCCCATCACCCTCTTCTTGGACAATGCCCGTTACCAGAAATGCGCCCTGGTGGCGGCTACGGCTGCCAGTCTTAATATCGAACTGTGTTACTTGCCAGCCTACTCGCCGAACCTCAACCTGATTGAACGGCTATGGAAGTTTGTTAAGAAACAGTGTTTGTACTCACAATACTATGCGGACTTTGCCACGTTCAAAGCCGCCATTGTGGATTGTTTGAGCCAGACTCACACAACCCACAAAGCTGCTTTGGATTCGCTGTTGACCCTACGTTTCTAGTTATTTGAAAAAGCGCAATTTGTAACCGCGTGAAGTATATAAAGGTCTCCTGGACGGCTTCTTCGGCGTCGCCGCTGTTGCGGGTGATGAAAAAGGCCACCCGATAGACGTAATCCTGGTAGCGCTCGAACAGGGCGTCGAACGCGCCGGACTGGCCGCGTTGGAAGCGTCGGATCAGGTCGGCGGTGGATACGGGCATGGCGGGTCTCCTTGCGCTGTGCAGTTCTGTGCGTTACATGCGCGGAGGGCAGTGAAAGTTCATGGCGGTTGAATGTTGGGTATGGGGTATTGGAAATTGGGTATGGCTGACTGGTTGAGATATGATACGCCGAGTTGGGAAAAAACTCAAACCGGGTGAGTGGCCGAGGCAGCGACATCAACTGATTGACGTTGCTCCCTGCCTGGGCTATACTATGCGTGACCGCTAACCATACCAGGCGAGGGAGAGAATTATGTCAGCCACGAGCACTTTCAAATTGACCTATTCTACCATGTTCGACCCACCCGCAGAACTGCACACCCGCTTTGAAGAGGCGTTGGATCGGGTCAAGTCGGAGCTGGGTCGGGAGCACGGCATGGTCATCGCGGGTGAGGACCGCTTTGCCGCCGAGAAATTCGAGAGCCGCTCGCCCGCCGATACCGAAACGGTGCTGGGCGTGTTTCAAAAAGGCACGGCTCACGACGCGCAGGCCGCCATCGCTGCCGCCCGGCAAGCCTTTCCCGGTTGGAGCCGCACGCCCTGGCAAGAACGGGTGGCGCTGATGCGGCGGGCCGCCGACGTGATCGACCGGCGCGTCTTTGAAATCGGCGTCGTGATGGCGCTCGAAGTGGGCAAGAATCGCATGGAGGCCCTGGGCGACGCCGCCGAGACCGCCGACCTCATTCGCTATGCCTGTTACCAGATGGAAAAGAACAACGGCTATGTGGTCGAGATGGAGCGCGACCCGTTGGTGGGCTATACTTCGCGCAACGTTTCGGCGCTGCGGCCCTACGGCGTGTGGGTGGTCATCAGCCCGTTCAACTTTCCGGCGGCGCTCAGCGGCGGGCCGGCCAGCGCGGCGTTAGCAGCGGGCAACACCGTCGTGCTCAAGCCGGCCTCCGACACCCCCTGGACGCCGCGCCTGCTGGCCGAATGCTTCCGCGAGGCCGGCCTGCCTGCTGGCGTGTTCAACTTTATCACCGGTCCCGGCAGCGCCGTCGGCCAGGCCCTGGTCGAGAGCTTTGACGTGGACGGCATCACCTTCACCGGCTCGTGGGAGGTGGGCATGCGCATCTATCGCCAGTTCACCCAGGGCTGCTGCCCGCGCCCGGCCATCCTGGAAATGGGCGGCAAGAACCCGGCCATCGTCTCGCGCCACGCCGACCTGGAGCGGGCCGCGTTGGGCATCACCCGCTCGGCTTTTGGCTTGCAGGGTCAAAAGTGCTCGGCCTGTTCGCGGGTTTTCGCCGAAGCGCCGGTGTACGACGAGCTGCTCGAGCGCATGGCGGCCTTGACCAATAAGCTGGTCGTGGGCGACCCTACGCAGCGGGGCGTGTACATGGGGCCGGTCATCAACCAGAAGGCGCTGAGCGATTACCGGACCTACACCGAGGAACTGTCGCAAGCCGGGAGATTCCTCACCGGCGGCCAGGCGCTCACCTCCGGCGACTACGCCAGAGGCTATTTCTGCCCGCCCACCATCGTCGCCGACGTGCCGTTGGACCATCGTCTGTGGGAGCACGAAATGTTCCTGCCCATCATGCTGGTGCACAAAGTAGACGACTTGGACGGGGCCATGCGGCTGGCGAACCAGGTCAACTATGGACTGACGGCTGGCTTTTACGGCAGCCCAGAAGAGGTCGAGTGGTTCTTTGAGCACATCCAGGCCGGTGTGACCTACGCCAACCGGCCCCACGGCGCGACCACCGGCGCGTGGCCGGGCTACCAGCCCTTTGGCGGCTGGAAAGGCTCCGGCTCGACCGGCAAGAACGCCGGCGGGCACTATTACCTGCCGCTGTATATGCGCGAGCAGATTCGCACCCGGGTAGAGTGACGGGTCAACAGGAATCATGCCCCTCCAAACACCTCCAGCGACGCAAGAAGCCAGTCTGGCCAGGATGCTGTCCCGTCTCCAGACCTACCTGCCGGCCGACCTGGCGGACGCCGTCCAGCAAGAGGGCGAGGCAGCGCCGGCCCTTTGGGTCGAGGTGCTGCACAAGCTGTGTTCTTTGCACCACAACCTGAGCACTTATCAGCCCCGCTCGCTGGTGCTTTCCAACCCCACCCCCGGCGTCCCGCGCGGCGAAATCCTCGAGGGCACCATTCTGTTTGCCGACGTGACCGGCTTTACGCCGCTGGCCGAGCGCCTGCGCCAACTGGGCGAAGAGGGCGCCGAGCAGCTCAATCGCATGATTAACGACCTCTTTAGCGCCATCCTCGACCCGCTGTCGCGCTCGCGGGGCGAGTTGCTCATCTTTGCCGGCGACGCGGTCCAGGCCTACTTTCCGGCCACGCCTGAAGCCCAGGACGCCGTGTGGGCTGTGCGGGCCGGGCTGCGCATGACTCGCGCCATCGCCCCTTTTGACGGCGGCCCCACGCCCCTCAGCATGAGCGTCGGGCTGGCGCGGGGACGTTTTTTCGCCGCCCAGGTCGGAACGGCCCAGCGCATGGAATACGTGGTGACGGGCGGCCCCATTCAGCAGGCCATGAAAGCCGAGGAACCCGCCGCGCCCCGCCAGGTTATTCTGGGGCCGGGAATGGAAAACCTGCTGGCGGGCCAGTTCCGCCTGACCCCGCTGGCCGACGGCTACCACGCCGTGGTGGACGACCTGGGTGAGCACCTGGGCGACTTTGAGGTCAACCCCATGTCGAGCCAGAGACGCCTGCGCCGGCGGCTCGTGTTCGACCACGAGCCGGACCAGGTGCTGCGCAGCATCGCCTCGACCCTGGACGACATTGACGCGCTGGCCCCTTTTTTCCCACCCAACGTGTTGCGGCGCATCGTGGCCCACCAGAGCGCGCGCCAGTTCCCCGGCGAGCACCGCCTGGTCGCGGTGATGTTTGTCAACCTGCGCGGCTTTGAAGCACTGGTGGAGGCGCTGGGGCCGGAGCGATTGGCCCAAATCACGCATTGGGTGAACCGTTATTTTGTCGAGGCCCAGGAAACCCTGGCCGGGTGCGGCGGACTGGTGACCCACGTGGACCCGTACCAAAAGGGTTTCACGCTGCTGTGTCCCTTTGGCGCGCCGCTGGCCGACGAAGAAACCCCTCACCGCGCCACCGCCGCCGCCTTGCGCCTCAACGAAAAACTGCGCACGCTCAATCAAGAGTTGCAGGCCGACCTGCAAGAGACGGTTCCCGACCACGCCGCGCAAATCCGGCTCGTCCATCACATCGGCATCACTTACGGTCCCATCTACACCGGCCAGGTGGGTTGGCAAGAGCGGCGCGAGTACGTGGTGGTGGGCGACGACGTGAACCTGTCGGCCCGGCTGATGAACAAGTCGGCGGCGGACCAGATTCTCATCAGCGGCTGGGTCTACGACCGGGTGCGCACGGCCTTTGAGTGCCAGCCGCTGGAGCCAATGCAGCTCAAGGGCAAGGCCAAACCCGTCACCGTGTACGCCGTCGAGCGGCGGATGCCGGCCAGCGCCTGGCTGGTCGAGGCCCGCATCGGGCCGCTGGTGGGCCGCGACGCCGAATTGACCCGCTTGGAAAACGCGCTCGAAACGCTGGAAAAAGGCCAGGGCGGCGTGCTCACGTTGGTCGGCGAAACCGGCATGGGCAAAACGCGCCTCATCGCCGAGCTTTCCCAGCGGGCGCGTTACTGGAACATCACCTTGTTGGCCGGGCGCTGTCTGTCTTATGCGCAGGGCACACCCTACACCCCCTGGATTGAGAGCCTGTGGCGCTGGTTCGAGCTGGACACCGCCGCCGACCCGGCCGAGCGCCGCGCTCGCGTGCGTCAGGCCTTGGAGCGACTGGGCCTGGAAAAGCTCACCCTCACTTTCTGGGAACTGCTGGGATTGCCGCAAGCCGAAGATGCCCTACTGGTGCGCGCCCCCCAAGGACCCCACCGGCCTCAGGAGCGCCGGAACCTGTATGCGCGGCTGCAAGAGCGCATCGCCCAGGCCCCCCCGGCGCAGGGAGACATGCACCTGACGCTGGCGTGGCGACTGGCCGAGCGCGATCCTGCTCTCGCCGCCGACATTCCTTCGCTGTGGGAGCATCTGGGCCAACGCACCCATCCCGATCAGGCCCTGCTGGCCCTGTTTCGGGTCAGCGCTGCGCAAGACCGCCCGTTGCTCTTGCTGGTCGAAGACCTCCAATGGGCCGACCGGGTATCGTGGGATGCGCTGGTCCAACTGGCGCAGGCGACGGCGGACGCGCCCATCCTGTTGCTGGTCACAGCGCGGCGCGGCGAGGCCGCCGACACCTGGCTGGACCAGACGAACGCCGAGCACCTGTCGTTGGCCGGGTTAGACCTGGACGACATCGGTAAACTGGCCGCGCGGTTGATGGGGCGCCCGGCCGGGCCCGAATTGGCGAGCTGGCTGCACCAGCGCACGCAGGGCAATCCGCTGTTTGCCACGCAATTGCTGCGCGCCCTCATTGGCGCCGAGGGCCTCAGCACCGATCCGGAGACCGGGTTGGTCACACTGAGCAAAACGCTACCGAATCTTCCTCCCACCGTACGCGAAATCATGCTCAGCCGGGTGGACCAGCTTTCCGAAGAGGCCCGCACGGTGGTCAAGTTGGCCTCGGTCATCGGCGACGTTGTCCCACTGGACTTGTTGACCCACCTGGCGCGGCAGGTCCCGGCGGCGGGAGCAGCGCGGCTGACCGAGCACCTGGCCGATCTGGCCGAGCGCTCGCTCTTTACTCTGCCGCCGCCCGCGACCGAGTTTTCCTTCGTCCACACCCTGCTGCGCGAGGCGGTGTATAGCAGCCTGCCCTACGCCCAGCGCCGGCAGTGGCACCGGGCTATCGCCGACCATCTGGCGCAGGGCGACGAGCAAACCATCCAGCAACGTCTGGACGCCCTGGCCTATCATTACAATCACAGCGACGCTCCTAGACTGGGCATCCGTTACAACCGTCTGGCTGGCGACCACGCCCGCGCCAGCCAGGCCTGGAACGAGGCGTTGAGCTATTACCAGTCGGCCATTGACACGAGCGGGCGCGACCCGGAGCTGGCCCACGAGCGCGCCCTGTGTTACGAGCGCCTGGGCGATGTGTATGCGTTGACCCGCCACTATGTACAGGCCGCATCGGCTTACGAGGCGGCGCTGGTCGAGACGGCCCACCCGGCCCACGTCGGGGGTAAGCTGGGGTTGGTGTGCCCGTTGCTGGACAGCGCTGCCTTAAGCTCGTCCAAGGGCCTCGACGAGGGGACCGAACGCCTGCAGAAAAGCTGGGACGAGCTGGATTGGGACGACTCGCTGCGGGCATGGCTGGCGGCGGCGCTGGGCTGGCTGGCCTTGCGCGCCCGGCCCAAGGATCTGGCGGCGGTGGTCGGTTCGGGCGCAGCGGCCATTGGCTGGTTCCAGCGCGGCCAGCGCAGCGCCAAGGGTATGACGGCCGCGTTGGCGCTCAAAGAAATGATGGCCGGGCGCGTCCCCGCCGATTATGCCCGGCTGGTGCACCTGGCGCTGGACGACGACCCAGTGCAGGGAAACAGACTCAGAATCAGTGGACGTCCGGCTTCAGCCGGGGAATCCTCGCCGGGGAATCCTCGCTAAAGCGAGGCATCCGGTCACGACAGATCGCTTTTACTCTTCGCGATTCCACGCGCCCCGGTGTTGAATCATCCACAATTGCGAGTTCAGCGCGGCTTCTCCGTCTTTGGGGCGCAGCCGTTCGTAACTGCCGTTGGGTAACAGGCGGCGGGCCTGTACATTGTCACGCAAATGCACGCTGAGAATCTGATCGCGCAGCGCGTGCTTGAGATGCGGGTCTTCGATGGGAAACAATTGCTCCACGCGGCGGTCCAGATTGCGCGGCATCAGGTCGGCGCTGCCTAGTAGAATTTCTTCGTCGCCTCCATTCCGAAAATAATAGATGCGCGGGTGCTCCAAAAAGCGCCCCACGATAGAGGTGACGGTGATGTTTTCGCTGACTCCCGGCACCCCGGGACGCAGACAACAAATACTCCGCACCTGCAAATCAATCTTGACGCCCGCTTGCGAAGCGCGATAGAGCGCCTGGATGCACTTTTTGTCCACCAGGGCGTTTACCTTGAAAGCCAGGTAGCCGTCTTTATGTTCTTTGTGGCGCTCGATCTCGCGCTCGATGCGTTCGAGGATTTGCTGGCGGATGTGGCCCGGGGCGACCAGTAGTTTGCGATAGTCCTGTTTGCGCGAATAGCCAGTGAGCGCGTTAAACAAGTGCGACACGTCCTCGCCGATGTCGGGGTCGCAGGTGAAAAAGCCAATATCGGTGTATAGCCGCGCCGTCGCGTCGTTATAGTTGCCAGTGCTCATGTGCACGTAGCGGCGGATGCCGTCGCGCTCGCGGCGCACGACCATGAGCAGTTTGGTGTGCACCTTGAGTCCCAGCAGACCATAGACCACGTGCACCCCCGCCTGTTCCAGCGATTTGGCCCACACGATATTGTTGGCCTCGTCAAAGCGCGCTTTTAGCTCGACCAGCACAGCGACCTGCTTGCCGTTTTCGCGCGCATGCATCAGCGCCGCGACGATGGGCGAATTGGGGCCGACGCGGTACAAAGTTTGCTTGATGGCGAGCACGTCGGGGTCGCGCGCCGCCTCGCGCACAAAATCCACCACCGGGACAAAACTTTCGTAGGGATGATAGAGCAGGACATTCCGGCGGCGGATGATAGAAAAGATATTCTCTTCGGTCGCCAGCGGAGGCGGGACGGCCGGGTGAAAGAGGGTGTCTTTGAGGTCAGGACGATCAACGGCGGTTAGTTCCATCAGGTCGGCCAGGCCGATGGGGGCTTTGCTGGTATAGACCTGGTACGGGGCCAGGTTGAGGTTTTTGATCAACAGGTCACGAATGCGTTCGGGCATAGCGTCATCTACTTCCAGGCGCACCGCCGAGCCAAAGTGGCGCTGGCGCACGCTCGCCTCGATAGAGTCGAGCAGGTCCGCGGCCTCGTCCTCTTCGATCTCCTGGTCCACGTCGCGGGTAATACGGAAAGGATAGGCCGCTGCGATCTCCAGACCGGGAAACAACAAGTCCAGATTGGCGATGATGACCTGCTCCAGCCACACGAAATTGTTAGATGAGGTATCCACCAGCCCCAAATTTTCATAGCTCTCGGCTTTTTCCTCGCTGGGGATGCGTAGCAGGCGCGGCAGCGTACCCGGCACTTTGACCCGCGCAAATCGCTCGCCAAAATCCGGGTCTCTGATCACCACCGCCAGGTTGAGACTGAGGTTCGAGATGTGTGGGAAAGGGTGGCCGGGGTCGAAGGCTAACGGTGTGAGGGCCGGAAAGATTTCGCGCTCAAAGTGGCGGCGCATGAGCTTGCGTTGCTTGCGTTTCAAGTCATCGTAATACAGAACCTCAATACCGGCCGCGCGCAGTTTGGGCAGCACATCGCTGCACCAGCACTCTTCGTGGCGCAACAACAGAGGCATCAGCTCGCGCCGGATGGCCATGAGCTGCTCGGCGGGCGTCATGCCGTCGGGGGGCGTCTCGACGACGCCAGCGATGAGCTGGCGGCGCAACCCTGAGACGCGGATCATGAAAAACTCGTCGGTGTTGCTGCCAAAGATGGATAGAAACTTGACCCGCTCCAACAGGGGGTGGCGTTTATCCAGCGCCTCTTCCAGCACGCGCTCGTTGAACCGAAGCTGGCTCAACTCGCGATTGATGAACAGCTTGGGATCATTCAGATCGGGCGGTGGGGTGGGAGATTCTTCTTTTTTCGCCATCGTTGCCTCTCACATGGTTTGGCTCGTGAAACTTGTCATGATTTTATCGTACCCACGCGTTGGCGTCAAACGTCTCCCCATTTTACCTTTTCACGCCTCTATCAGTTGCGCGTTCTGGACAAATGCTGTAAACTAGCTCCACATTGGAATGGGTCTTTACTCGCAACAGAACAATCGTCAAAACGGAGTTGTTATGGCACGGGATGGACGTGAAAAAGCGTTAGAATCCACTCTGGCCAATCTGACCAAGCGCTTTGGCGAGGGCGCGATTATGCGGCTGGGCGAGGCCTCGCACTTGAAGGTAGAGGCCATCCCCACCGGCTCGCTGGCGCTGGATCTGGCCCTGGGTGTGGGCGGCGTGCCGCGCGGGCGCGTCACCGAAATCTACGGCCCCGAATCTTCCGGCAAGACTACCATCTGCCAGCACATCGTCGCCGAAGCCCAAAAGGCAGGCGGAGTGGCCGCGTTCATCGATATGGAGCACGCCCTGGACCCGGTGTACGCCGCCCGCTGCGGGGTGGACGTGGACAACCTGTACATCGCCCAACCCGACACCGGCGAACAGGCCCTCGAAATCGCCGAGGCGCTGGTGCGCTCCGGCGCGATGGACGTGGTGGTGGTGGACTCGGTGGCGGCGCTGGTGCCGCGGGCCGAGATCGAAGGCGACATGGGCGATGCGCACATGGGCCTGCAGGCGCGGCTGATGAGCCAGGCCTTGCGCAAGCTATCGGGAGCCATCAAGCAGAGCAACACGGCCATGGTGTTCACCAACCAGTTGCGCATGAAGATCGGCGTGATGTTCGGCAACCCGGAGACCACCAGCGGCGGGCGCGCCCTCAAGTTCTACGCCTCGGTGCGCATGGACGTGCGGCGCATCCAATCGTTGAAGGAAAAGGGCGAGGTGATCGGGAACCGCACGCGGGTGCGGGTGACCAAGAACAAGGTGGCGCCGCCGTTTCGGCAGGCCGAGTTTGACATCATGTACAACGAGGGTATCAGCCGGGTGGGCGACATTCTGGACATCGGGGTAGAGATGGGCGTGATCGAGAAGCGCGGGTCGTTCTACAACTATAACGATGAGCGGCTGGCGCAGGGACGTGAGAACGCCAAACAGTTCTTTAGAGATCACCCAGCTTTGGCCGAAGAGATCGAAACCCGCATCCGAGCCGAGTTCGATATGGCGTCGCCCGGCCTGTTTGCCGGCGGCGACGCGGACGATGATTCGTCTCTGGACGAGTAAGACTTGATAGGATGAGCCAGAGAGCTTGTCCGCGAAATCAGTTACAGCAGTGAACGAATGACTTGGGCGATGCGCTCTTGAGAGTTTGATGGGCTTTTGAGAGTTCGGCGCCGTCAAACGGGCGTCCGATTTTGACCTGGGGGGAGCCTGCTTGCAGAGCTGACATCGACCAGGTTGCCCTGACGGGCTAGTGTGTGAGTAGCGGTTTTCAAGAGCCACGCTAGTTGTTTGACCGTGGTTCTGTAGAGCGAGGTCGTCAATTGAAGATTTCTGCAGCGGCAGAATAAGTTGTCGATCGGACCTGTTTTTGGCGGCCGAGTCATACCCGCTCGCTCCAACCGTCAGTTCGCCGCAACCGCTTGTCATTGCACAGCTGTGGCTGAATTTCGCCACGGCTGTTTTTTTTGACCATGAGTGGGCAGATTACGGCGCTAAAAGTCCAAAAACGCAACCAGCAGCGGGTCAACGTTTACATTGACGGCGAATTTGCCTTCGGATTAGCGGCTATTGAAGCGCTACGGTTAAAGGTCGGCCAATATCTGAGTGCGGCCGATATTAGCCGCCTGCAAGAGAAGGACCAGGGCGAAATTGCTTACGAGCGCGCACTGAACTTGCTTTCGTACCGACCGCGCAGCGTGGCCGAAGTTCGCCGTAATCTGGCCGGAAAATTCGACGCCGAGACGGTCGAAGATGCTATCGGTCGTTTGAGGCGCGCCGATCTGTTGGATGATGGTGCCTTTGTGCGCTATTGGATAGAAAACAGAGATACCTTCAAACCGCGCGGCAGTCAGGCGTTGCGTTACGAGCTACGGCAAAAAGGGATTGCCGATGCGCTCATAGACGATGCGTTGACCGACTATGACGAAGAGGCCGCCGCTCGGCGGGCCGCTCTAACTCAGGTGCACAAGCTGGCCCGCCGACACGATGTCGAGACGGTTCGCACCAAATTACTCGCCTTTTTAAACCGCCGTGGCTTCTCTTTTCACGTCGCCCACGATATAGTAGCCGACGTGCTATCGGAAATCGCTGGGCCTGGCGTGGAGCGAGCAGACACGCACACTTGAGGGATTGAAAATGGGAATCGAAATAGGCATAGCTGCATTAGCCTTGTGCGCCGGTTTAGGGCTGGGATATTATTTACATCGCTACCGAGCCGAGAGTCTGGAAAAGGCTACTATGCTGGAAGCAGAGCGCATCATCGAAGATGCCAAATCCCAGGCCCGTGAGATCGAACTGGCTGCAAAAGGTGAAGTGCTGCAACTGCGCGAAAGGGCTGAAGCGGACATCAAGCGCCTGCGCGCCAATTTGCAGCAGGAAGAGGAGCGCCTTCAAAAGCGACGTGAAACGATTGACAACAAGGTTGAACAGTTGGAGAGCCGCGAGCGGCGCCAAAACCAACGCCAGAGTCGTCTGGACAAGCTCAAGAATGACCTGGAAGACCTTCAAAAGCAGCGCGTGGAAGAGTTGGAAAAGATCGCGGCAATGAGCCGCGAAGAGGCGCGCGAACAGTTGCTGCAGGCCGTAGAAGAGGATGCGCGACAGGACATGGCGCGCGTGATCCGCCAGGTCGAGGCCGAAACTAAAGAAAAGGCAGACGCCATCGCCCGCGAACTGATCGCCGATTCGATCCAGCGCCTGGGCAGCGAACAGGTGGCCGAAGTGGCCGTCTCGGCAGTGCCCTTGCCCAACGACGACATGAAGGGCCGCATCATCGGCCGCGGCGGGCGTAATATCCGCGCTTTTGAGCAGGCGGCTGGCGTGGATGTGGTCGTGGATGACACGCCCGAAGCCGTGACCATTTCGTGCTTCGATCCGGTGCGGCGCGAGGTCGCCCGCTTGGCGCTGGAAAAGCTGATCCTGGATGGCCGCATCCACCCTGCGCGCATCGAAAAAGTCATCGCCGACGCGCGCAAAGACGTCGAAACGGTCATCCGCGAGGAGGGCGAGCGAGCGGTGTACGAAGCCGGTGTGCCAGGTTTGCACCGCGAGATCGTCAAGGTTTTGGGGCGCTTGCATTTTCGGACCAGCTACGGTCAGAACCAACTGGCCCACGCCATCGAAAGCGCCCGCCTGGCCGGTATGCTGGCGGTGGAATTGGGCGCCGACGTAAAAATCGCCAAGGCCGGCGCCTTGCTCCACGACCTCGGTAAGGCGCTCGACCATGAGCACGAGGGCACCCACTCACAGATCGGCGCCGACTTGTGTCGGCGTTACAATGTCGCTCCCGAGATCATTCACTGCATCATGGCCCATCATCACGAAGAGGAGCCGCAGACGGTGGAAGCCGTCATTGTCGAAGCAGCCGACGCGATCTCGGGCGCGCGCCCTGGTGCCCGCCGCGAGAGTTTGGAAAACTATTTGAAACGTGTCTCTGAGCTGGAAGACTTGGCCTCTTCCTTCAAGGGAGTAGCCGAGTCTTATGCCATTCAGGCCGGGCGCGAGGTCCGCATCGCTGTCAGGCCGGAAGAGATCGACGATCTGGGTATTATTCGTCTCTCAAAAGAGATCGCCCACAAGATCGAAGAAACCATGCATTACCCCGGTCAAATCAAGGTGACGGTCATCCGCGAATCGCGCTCGGTGGATTTTGCCAAATAAGAACACAAAAGGGCGAGAGAGAGTTCGTGTTCTATGGCAGCCAGACCAGCGGATTCTGTGGCACGCCGTTGTAGCGGATTTCCAGGTGCAGGTGGGGGCCGCTGGACCAGCCGGTGCTGCCCACCGCCCCGATGACTTGTCCGCGCTCTACCCGTTGGCCCAGCGTGACGTACATCTGGCTCAGGTGGGCATAGTAACTCGAATAGCCGTTGGCGTGGTCAACGATGATCAAATTGCCATAGCCGATGTCCGTCCAGCCAACGAATCCTACGTAGCCCCCGTCGGAAGCCAGAACCGCACTGCCGGTGGGTGCGCCAATGTCTATAGCCCGGTGGCCCCACCAGTAGCCTTGGGTAAGCGTCCCCAGCACCGGCCACTGAAAAGCGCCGGTGCCCCGCGCACCCTCTGGAACCGGGCCGCTATAGCTTGTTACACGCTTGGGTACGTAGGGCTTGGTGCCGCCAGGTACGATGAGTTTCATCCCTTCCTGGATGCGGTAGATAGGGGGGTGTAGGTTATTGTACGACAGACCCGTAATCGCCTCGACGTCGACTTTGTACTTTTCGGCGATGCTTTCCAAGGTGTCATCTTGAGCGACCGTGTGATATACCCCATCCACTGGCAGAATGACCAGGTGTTGGCCGATACGCAGCAGGTCGGGCACATCTTCGATGTCGCTGTTCGACCACATCAAAGTCGTCGGCTGTAAACTGAACGCCTCGGCGATGCTTTGTACCGTGTCACCTGCCTGAACGGTATACGTGATCACGCCCAGCCGGGGGCGGATAGGAATTTCGGTACGCGGTTGAGCAATACGGACAATGGTCGTGTTGTCGTTCAAGCGCGGAGTGGCTGCGTCCGTCGCCGGGCTTGCCGACGAGGTTACTTGAGAGGTCTTGGAGGCTATAGAAGCCAGTTTGGTCAATGAACCCGCAGCGCCGACGACTGGTTGCGAGGTCGCATTCGTCGGCGCCGATCCTGCCGACAGGCCTAAAGGGCCGGACTTGGGAAGATTCAAACTGCTT
Source organism: Anaerolineae bacterium (assembly GCA_034435435.1). Taxonomy (GTDB): domain Bacteria; phylum Chloroflexota; class Anaerolineae; order S140-20; family S140-20; genus DAOTXN01. Next base: position 24,925 of record DAOTXN010000146.1, read on the forward strand.
AGAACAATGGCGCTTACGGCCAACAACAAGATGGACAGATGCGCAGACACACGGCTGATGAACGGGCGTACGCTGCGCCAATCCACAGTGACTTGCCACATGCGCGTCGCCGTCCAGGCTATCAAACGGGCAATGAGGTACTCCAAACGCGCGACTCTGTGCTGCCACCAACCCACTAAACGCTGACGCATGCTTGCAGCTTGGGCCATCGCGTGGGGTTCGGCAAATTGCCGGTCCAATTCAATGTTCACCGCTCGTTATGCCTCCTTGTGCCTGAAGGGTGACGGGGGCGCATTATACCATCGGACGCGATCCCTGGCAACGCTTTCAAATCCATCGGCCTAAGGTAAATAGGCCAACGGATCGTAAGGCGCTCCGTCCAGGCGAATCTCCAGATGCAGGTGGGGACCGGAGGACCAACCGGTGCTGCCGCCTAACCCGATGATATCACCTGCGAATACTTGTTGTCCACACACCACGTTGACCTGGCTCAGGTGCGCGTACCAGCTTTGCCAGCCGTTCAAATGGTCGATCACCACCAGGTTGCCATACCCGCCGCTGCCCCACCAGCCGGCAAAGATGATCACGCCGCCGTCGGCCGCGAAAACGGCGTCGCCTGTGCGCAGCCCGATGTCGAGGCCGCCGTGAGCGGGGTTGCGGGCATCGCGGAAGTACCAGCCAGAGATTCTGCGCCCGCTGGTGGGCCAATCGAACCAGCCTCGGCCCGGCAGACCGCTGTAGCTGCCCACGCATACCCCTTGCCGGCCCTGGTTGATGGTGCTGCCACCGTTACTCGTGACGGTCTTGGGAAGCTGCCAGGCAATAAATTCGCGTGCGCCGCCGGGAATGGTCAACTGCATCCCAGGCTTCAGGGGTTGTCCCTGTTCGAGATCGTTCCACTCGTTAAACAGGGCTTCTGGCTCTACGCCATATTGCTCGGCCACATCGTCTATCGTCTCTCCGGCCGACACCGTATGATAGACCCCATCGACCGGCAAAATGTTCAATACCATTCCGAGGCTCAAACTGTGCGGGTTATCTTCTAGTGTTTCAGTGTTGGCCCAATAGATGGTATAGGGCGTCAAGCCGAATTTCTCGGCGATCCCGAAAACCGTGTCGCCGGATTGGACGGTATAGGTCATGACTTGCGCACGCAAGCGATCGGGAATCGTGGTTTGGGGTAGGGCCTGGCGCACGATAGTACCATCGTCGGGGAGGGTGAAGGTGCGAACCGGGGTCGGAGTGGCTGGGGCGATTTGGGCCGGACGTGGGGAAAAGAATCCCACTTGGGCCTCATCGTGCGTTGTTGGTGCAGAGGGCTTGATTGCAGCAATGGTCTGGGGGAATTGTACGCTGGCGACAAACAGTGCGATCAAAGCCAGGGTAAAGACCGCTATGTGTCCCGTGTAGCGCATCAATGCCGGGCGCAGCACGCGCCACTCGGCTGTCATGCGCCAACTGCTCGTTGCGCTCCAGGCCACGATGTGAGCTACTAGCCACTGCCCGCGTTCAAATAAAGAACGACGTGACTCGCCGGCAGCGTCTAAAGGTGTGGTTTCAATACTGTTTTCCATAGGCTCTCCGAGGCTAGAGCACACAGCGCACTGGCCTCGCGTCAGACCAGTTCGATTATAGGAGAAAAGAAAATAAAAGTCAATCAGTTCAATTGGAATTATCCTACGACTTCTCACTGCTCTTGACCATTACCGGAATCGTGGTATAATTTCCCCCACGCCGACGTAGCTCAATCGGCAGAGCTCTCGCCTTGTAAGCGAGAGGTTGTGGGTTCAAGTCCCACCGTCGGCTCTGGGGCCGATGAGCAAGGCACAGTCGGTGTACAGCAAAATGGGTCGGTGTCCCGAGCGGCAAAGGGGGCGGACTGTAAATCCGCTGGCTCAGCCTTCGCAGGTTCGAGTCCTGCCCGGCCCACCTGTGCCCACGTAGCTCAGTCGGTAGAGCACACCCTTGGTAAGGGTGTGGCCATGGGTTCAAGTCCCATCGTGGGCTTTTGATATCTTTAAAACGCCGATCACTATTGGTTTAGCTGACTCGTGCAAGGAGGACAAGAGGACAATGTCAAAGGAAAAGTTTGTACGTGACAAGCCGCACGTGAACGTGGGGACGATCGGGCACATTGACCACGGCAAGACGACGCTGACGGCGGCCATCACCAAGGTGTTGGCGATGCGTGGGCAGGCGAGTTTTC
>DAOTXN010000147.1:0-44704 GCA_034435435.1 Anaerolineae bacterium
CAAAATGCCCTCACGTAGTTGGATCATGAACGACACAGCGAGATGCGTTACGACGCCAAGCCCGCATTACTTTCTGCTTGGGTGGCGATGCACAGCGGCGCGGTATGGCTTTGCGCTCGACCTTACTCTCAACTGGCAGCAATGCCACGGCGGCGCCGAGCGCTGGAGGGGGATCTCCTTCCAAAGGCGTGATCACAGGATACAAGCGCTCGAGCCTGATACGCGCATCGTCGGTAGTGAATTGCCAGTTCACCGTGGTTGCGCTGGTGTTGCGAGCTTGGGTCCAGGCCAACACTTGTCTTTCCAGAATCTGCCGTGTCCCAATGCGTCGATCCAAACACTGGCGGCTGAGCACGCTCAACTCGGTCTCGGCCATATTCAACCAACTACCGTGTTTGGGGGTGTAGTGAATTTCCAACTTGTTCAGAATGCGTTGAGCCTCGGCCGGTGGAAAGGCTTCGTACAGCGCGCCCCCGACGTGGGTGTTCAGATTGTCCATCACCAGCACGACCTTCTCGGCATCCGGGAACAATACGTCCACGATGTCCCGCACCAGATAAGCCCAGTCCTTGCGTGTGCGCCGCTTCGTGACACGGGTCCAACGTTGGCCCAGCAGCGGGGCAAAAACCATAAAGATGTTGGCAACCCCCTCGCGTTTGTACTCGTAGTCGTGGCATTCTGTCTGTCCAGGCTTCAGTGGCAGCGGAATTCGCGTCTCCGAGACCAGTTGATAGGGCATTTCGTCCATGCATACCAGCGGTCGCTTGGGATCCAAGGGTCTACGATAGACTTCCAGGATGTCTTCCATGTGGCAAACGAACTCGCCGTTTTGCCCCGGCGGAATGCACCATTCCTTCTTGAGCCAGGGTTTGAGTTCATTCGCCTTCAACGTTTGGCGCACGGTCTCGTAAGAAATCGGTTCGTCAAATATCGCCAACTCGACCGCCTTGTCCGCCAGCAGACGCAACGACCAGCGAGCGTAACCCTCTGGCGCAGGCCCACACAGCATCGCGATCAAGCGCGCCTCGCATTCGCCATCGATTCTACGTCGACGATGATTCCGCGTCGAATGCCCATGCAGGGCTATCTCGAAGCTCTCCAGCACAAACCGCTCCCGAATATTCGCCACTGTGCTCACATTAACTTCCAACGCTTCGCTGATTTTTGCATCCGTCCAAGCCGGAGCATCGGGACTACTGTCTGCCTTCAACATGATCCGCGCATGGACCAGTTTGCGCGCCGCCGCCTTGCCTTTCGCCAACATCGCTTCCAATCGTACACGCTCTTCCTCGGTCAACGTGATAACAGACTTTTTCATAGCTCTGGGCCCCCTTTGGAGTGCGTTGTTCTCGCATCCTTAAGGGTACCCCAGATTTTGTCACAGGGAAAATGAATCTTGACAGACCACTAGAGCATGACCCAGCCGCCCTGGCCCGCAAACTGGCGCAGGTGAAAATCTTGGCAGGTTACCCGCCCACAGTGGGCCAACGCATCCTCGGCCCAGAGTACGGCCATCTGGCTGCTCTAAACCTCGACCTCAGCAGCCTGCCGGTCCGCGAAACCGAGTTAGCCGGTGCTGTAGACCAGATCCGCGTTCATCTGAAGACCCTGGCGGAGACCCTGCTACCGTCCGAGGCGTTGCCCACAGCCCTCGCTCAAGTCAGCGGTCACCTGGTGGCCGAATTTGAAACGCTCCAATCACTTCTGAAATCCAGCGCGGCTGTCGTTGTGGACGCCGACCTCGTGCAGCGGGTCCGTCACAAGTTCACCCCCATTCGCGACCAGTTGGAGCAAGAACTGGCCGACCTGGATTTGCTGATCACACCGTTACGCCCACCCAGGCCAAATCCTGATGGAAGCTGGGCTGCCGATAACTGGCTGGAGTGGGCCGTCAAGCACTACTTGCCCTATCGGTTCTGGCTGGAAGAGATTGGCCGTCACGACCACGAGATCGCCGTCCAGGCCGACGCCTTTGCCGAATGGCTCTACGATCACTACCCAATGCTGCAGTTAACCTATCCTCGAATGGTCTATCGGGGCCTGTTAGCCCTACGGGATCGGCTCACCGGTCCTGCTCCAGTCCTGGTGGCTGTGGTGGACAACCTCAACTACAAGTTCTTCCCCGATCTGGTGCGTTATCTCCAGACCCAGGGCTTCTTTAGCCAAGAGACCATTCCTCACCTGGCGATGCTCCCCTCTTGCACTGAGGTGAGCAAAAAGTGCCTGTTCATCGGCCAGCCAGAGCCTTTCCCTGGCACTGCCTATGAAAAGCCGACGCTCGCGGCTTGGGAACACACTCTAAAAGGGCGACGGATTCGCTACTTGCCTCATGTTGGCGCACTGCGCTCGGTCAAGCGACGGGAACACGATGTCTACTTTTTGAACTACTTGCCGGTAGACGAAGCATTACACGACGACGAGCAACAAACCGGTGTGTTCTACAGCGCCGCCGTCCGCCAGCGGTTGCGGGCGCTGACCCAAGACATCCGGGCGTTCGCTGAGCGGATCGGCGCCGAGGGTGATCTGGTTCTGGTCGTCGTCTCGGATCACGGCGCGACTCGCATTGCTGCTGAGGCGCCCAACGCCATTGATCGCCAATTCTACGCCGGTAGAGTGAAGGACAGGCATCACCGCTATGTGACCATAGACGATAAGCAACTCGCTGCTCTGCCGGACAATGTGCGCTTCGAGTGCTACGTCTTTGAGCGGGAACGCTTCGGTTTGCCGACCCATTATCTGGCCGCCCGCAGCACCTACCGTTTCGCTGACCCGGGCGAAGGCATCTATGTCCACGGCGGATTGTCGCCTGAGGAGACCATCGTGCCCCTGGCCGTCTTTACGCCGGTTGCCGTCGCCTCCAGGCCGCTGACGATCCGCCTGCTGGCCGACGAGTTCCGCTATGGCGTAAAATCGCTCCTGCGTTTAGAACTGGTCAATCCCAACCGCTATGGTTGCCAAGATGTGCACGTGGAGGTGCTCAACGCCAACGTCGAGGCGACTCCTGTTTTGCTGGGCGGCCTGGATGCACTGAGTCAGGCCGAGGTCTCAAGCGAGGTACGTTTCCGTCGCATGCCTGGCGAGATGACGGCTCTGCAAGTGCGGATGACCTACCAGTTCCTGGGCAAGTCGCACAGCCAGGTGGCGGAACTGCCGATCACGCTAAAACGGTTGATGACCACGACCTTCGACCTGGACGACCTGTAACCTGTTCTCGTCACTTGCCCACTTGCAAACTTGCCTGCATGGAGAGAGTCGATGGAAACCTTTGAACAAAAGGCCCTGGACCATTACGGTGAAGTCATCATCAACAAGCATCTGATCCACGAGGCTGGTTTTGGCGCACGAGCCATCCCCACCTACGTCGGCGAGTGGATCCTCTCGGCCTACGCCCAAGATGGCGAGCTGACCGAAACCAGCCGGGAAAAGATCGCCGCCTTTTTGAGCAAGTACCTGCCCACCAAAGGCCAGAAGGATGAGATCAAGAACCGTCTGCTCAAGATGGAGACCGTACGTTTGCTAGACGATTTCAGTGTGGCCATCAACCTCAAGACCGGCGAGCGGCTGCTGCGCGTCCCCTTGCTCGACATCAACGATGCCCAAGTTAGCGGTCAAATTGTGGATCACAACGAGTTGCTGGTCACTAGTGGCGTGTGGGGCATTGGCGATTTGTTCTACGTGCCGCCGGAAGGTTCCCGAGAGCGCGGTCAGGTCTGGATGCGCGAATTCCGCCCCTTTCAGGTCAGCAGCATTGATCTGGCATACTTTCAGGACTGCCGGCGGCACTTTACACTGGACGAGTGGCTGGACCTGATGGTCTCCAGCATGGGTTTCAATCCGGGCGCGCTGGCCGAGCTCCAAAAGATCATCCTCATCACCCGTATCATCCCCCTGGCTCAGCCTCGGGTGAACCTGGTCGAGCTGGCCCCCAAAGGCACCGGCAAATCATTCGTCTACGACAACCTTTCCCGTTACGCCCGCGTCATCGGCGGCGGCAAGATTACCCCGGCCGTGCTCTTTCATAACCTGGCCTCGCACACTCCCGGCCTGATCACCCGCTACGACGCAATCGTCCTGGATGAAGTACAGAGTATTCGAGGCGACAGCGCCGGCGAGCTTGTCGCCGGGCTTAAGGTCTATCTGGAAGCGGGCCGTTACAGTCGCGGTCGCACGATGGGCACGGCTGAAGCCAGCTTTGTCATGTTGGGCAACATTACCCTGGACGAGAACAAGCGCCCACTCTACTCAGACGCCGGACTATTCCGTGAGATCCCCAACTTTTTGCAAGAGACCGCCTTCCTGGACCGTATTCACGGTTTGGTAGCAGGGTGGGAGATGGGCCGGGTGACCAAAGACACACCATCGCGCAGCCTGGGTTTCAAAGGCGACTTTTTCTCAGAGGTTCTACACGCGCTCCGTCGTGAAGCCCAATACGACGAGTTCGTCTCGCAAGAGATGCGTCTGGTCGGCTGTGACGACCTGCGTGACCGAAAAGCTATCGCCCGTCTGGCAGCCGGTTTCCTCAAGCTGCTCTTCCCCGATTCAAAGCCAGCCCCGGAAGAGTTCCGCGAATTTTGCATTCGGCCTGCCGTTGCGCTGCGCCAGCGAGTGAGGGACGAGCTGCACCGCATGGACCCCGAATACGCTCAAGTGGAGATCGGCGTGGCGTAAATGCCGTCGTCGGCTGTGACGTTTTTGTCATATAGGGATCATATTAGACTCGGTCCGACAGTGCTATGATAGAGGCGTGTTCGGCGACCTGCGAGCACCCCATCACGTCCGTCTTTAATCGCACCGAGGCGATGTGTTGAGCGACCAAACGGACAACAACTATCGGATTAACGAACCCGTCATCGCCCAAGTGGAACAAGTCTTCCCCTTTGGCGTCTTTGCTCGCCTGCCCAACGGCGCCCGGGCTTACGTGCGTAAGCGAGAGCTCACCTTGACGGGTAATGTGGACCCCCGTCAGGTAGTCTCAGAAGGCGAGCACATCAAGGCCGTCGTGATTGCGCTGGCTCAAGCCGAGCGGAACCTCGAGCTGAGCGTTCGTCAGGCCGAGCCAGACCCGTGGGATACAGTTGCGCGCTCGCTCAGCGTTCGATATACCGTCATCGCTACGGTGAAGAAGCTGTCAACCCGAGGCGTTCTGGTCCAGGTTGTCCCCGGTGTGGACGGCTTTATCCCTTTGGCCGAGCTGGCGCCCTGGTCTGTAGAAAAGCCCGATGATCTATTGTGGCCTGGCGATCACGTGGAAGCGATGATCACACATCTCGATCTCCCGGTCAGACGCCTGCGGCTCAGCATCCGCCAACAAATGAAACACGCGGCCCAGGTCAGGGAAATGGTAGCGTTCTTGAGGGAGAAGGAAAAGGCGGAGGAAAAACTGCCCGCCGAGGTTACTGACGAGTCGTTTACCAGGGAAGAGTTTGCATCTCTTGAAGTGGGAGTTGAAAGTGTGGCCCCGGATATCGCCGAGCGGCTGGGACGAATTTTGATCGTAGAAGACCACGAGGATGTTCGCGAACCGCTGGTCGCGTGGCTGCGCCGATTGGGTTTTTCGACCGAGGGCGTCACGTCGCCGGCAGAGGCATTGGCTTGCTTGCAAGAAGGCAATTGTGGGCTGGCCTTGATTGATCTGGATCTGTCTGGCGAGGATGGTTTGAATCTCACTCGGACCATCGCTCAAGGGACCTCAGACACACAACTGGCAGTGATGAGTTCTCCTGAGTGGATTGCGCAGCGGCTATCAGAATTGACCGCGCTGCGGGTGGTGGCAGTCTTTGTCAAGCCGTTGGATTTGAGCGAGATTCTCGAGACACTCATCCAGGTGGGTCAAGGCGAGACCCCCGATCCGCTTAGACCGGCGGCACCGAAACTGGATGAAGAGAAGAGCCTGGACTCACACCAGCAATTAGCTGAGACCATGCGCAGCGGCCTGCCACTGCAGGCACGATTCCGGGCCGGCCTGGAAGAGCTGGTGCACACGTCCCGTGCTGAGGAGGGTTTAGTCTTTCAGCTCGACCCGCATTCACAGCAGGTGACCATCGTGGCCCAGGCCGGGGATCTCGCGTTGAATCGAGCGGCGCTTTATATGCTGGTCGAGAGCCCGGTCAAGGATGTGATCCAAGAGCGGGATGCGGTGTTTGAGACACACGTTTCCCGTCAGGCCGCAGCTCGTTTCAGCAAATTGCTAGACTTGCTGCCTTTTGAATCCTGCCTGGGAGTACCTATCCCGGCCGGCGGTGAGGTGCACCACGCTCTTTTTTTGTTCCATCGCCAGCCGGACGCTTTCTCTCGCTATCGCGTGCGAGATGCGCAGGCCATGGCGATGTTGTTCAGTGTAGCCCTGGAGGGCCAGGCACTGGAAGAGCGTATTCGGGCAGTCAGTCCCTTTTTGTTGAGCGGTCAACTGGCGACGGGGTTCAGCCACGAAGTATACAACAAGATGCTCGGCCTAGAGCTGCAGATCCGCAACCTGCGGGCCGATTGCGAGCGTTTGCAGTTGGGAACGGCGTCTATTGACTCCCTCGCGCCACACCAGGCGCTCGATCAACTCTTGACTGCGGCTCTCGATTTGAAGGACGCAGCGACCCTCTTTCAAAAATTAGTCCGGTCCGAACAGGAAGAGAGAGTGGACGTGAACGGGGTGATCCAGCGAGCCAATCAGTTGCTGCACCCCATCGCCCGCCGACACCAGGTCAAGATCGAAACCGCGTTGATGCCGGACCTGCCCCCTATCCTTGGCAGCGCCATTCGTCTGCAACAGGTGTTCTTGAACGTGATGCTGAACGCCGTCCAGCACATAGCCCCCAAGGTGAAACGTTGGTCTGAAACTCGGGGGTTATTGCGCATCATCACGACCCTGGAGCCGGAAAAGGAACGTCCCATTCAGGTGCGCTTTGCCGACAATGGACCAGGCATCCACCACCGTTCGTGGGAAAGTATCTTTGGCCTGGGCTTTTCCACCCGACCAGGAGGGACCGGCCTGGGATTGTTCATCGCCAGGAGTCTGGTCGAGTCCGTGGGAGGGGCGATTTGCGTAGAACAGAGCCTGATCCCAACCGGCACAATCTTTCGGGTCGAATTGCCGGCAGCGACGGGCAAGGCGTGAACGGTGAGGAGCGATGAGCGATGAGCGATGAGCGGCTACGGGTTTTACTGATAGACGATGAAAAAAGCTTGCGAGAACCCCTGGAAAAGTTCCTGGAAGGCAATTTCGGCTACTGGGTGGACGCTGTCGCCAGCGGTGAGGAGGGGCTGCGTCAGGTACAAGAGGCTCACGGTCAGTATGATGTCGCCTTGATTGACGAGGTCCTTTTGGAAGGGCCGGATGGCATTGAAACCATGCAGCAGATCAAGGCGCTTTATCCCAACGTAGAAGTCATCATATTCACCGGCTGGGGGCCAGAATCTAAACAACGGGCGATCCGGGCCGGCGCCTTTCGGTATTTGGAAAAGCCTGTTAACAACGACGAACTGGCCATGCTCATCCGCACGGCGGCGCAACAGGTGCGCCTGCGCGACATTGGCAGGGCCATTCTGGCAGAACGAGAGCCTGATCAAGTGCTCGCAAGCATTGGCAGAGCTGCCTGCTCCCTGGCTCTGGCTGACGATGCAGCCATTGTGCTTTTGGATCCGGCTACGGGAAAGTTGAGAGTTTATTCCAATACCTATGCGGCTGAGCAGCAATGGCAAAAACATTTCCAAGATCAGAATCTCTCCAGGGAGATCATCCGTACCGGCCAGGTCGTACAGGTCCCAGATACAGCGCAGGACGAGCGAGTAAACCCGCAGGTAGCGCAGACCGGTATCCGTTCCTTTGTGGGGTTGCCCATTCCCGGCGAAGGCGGGAACCTGGGCGCGCTCTATGTTTATAGCCAGAAACCGATGCGGTTTGAAGAGTGGGGAACCGTCGCCGTGCTGCAAACCCTGGCCGGACAGGCCGGGTTGGCCATTACCAATGCTCAAGCTTTTCACCAGGTCCGCGCTCACGCCTGCTATATGGAGGCCCTGGTGCAGGCCGGACAAGGGTTGACCAAAGCCACACACTTGGAGGAGCAGCTCGCATTGGCGTGGGGCTTTGTGCGCGAGCAGTTGGAGGTGTCTACCTTTTTCGTGGGTTTGTTTGACCGAGAAGCAGACGTTTTGACTTTCCCGCTGGCTTATGACGAGGGCCAGCCGATTGAGATTCCTGAGCGAATTCTGGGTGGTGATCCCAAGGAATGGGGTGCTGCCGGTTATGTGGTCAAGACCGGGCAGGAATTGTATTGGCCCACACAGGAAAGTAGCAAGGCGCACTGCCTTTCTTTGGGTATTAAAGGTATTCAAATCGGCAAGCCGTGCCAGTCCTGCTTTTATCTGCCTCTGAAGGCAGGTAATCAGGTTACGGGAGTGGTATCCATTCAAAGTTACAGCTCCTATGCCTTTACCCCCATCCTGTTGGATGCCTGCCGGGCTTTGGGGAGCCAGTTGAGCGAGGCTCTGGAGAACAGGCGGTTGTTTTCCGAACTGGTGGAGACCAAGGAGTGGCGAGAGGCCCTGATCGAGAACGCCTTTGACGCGGTGGTTGCCATTGACCGAAACAAGCGGATTACCGTGTTTAATCAGCGGGCGGAAGAGATGTTTGGCCGGACAGCCGAGGAGATGAGTGGCCGGACAGTGGCTCGACTGCACGTGGATGTAAGCAAGGCACAAGAAATCTTTGATATAGTGGACAAAGAAGGAGCGATTTCAGGCTGGAAAGTAGAATTGAAGCACCGCGATGATACCCCTATCCCGGCCTTGCTCTCTGCCACCCTGATAAGAGACAGCGGCGGTCGTCCCATCGGACAGGCTGGTTTTATGCGCGACTTGCGCAAAGTCAATCTGTTGGAGGAACGACAGCAAGCTCTGATGCAGGTAAGCCAAACGATCACCAGTACGTTAGAATTGGATACAGTTCTAGAACGGGTCATACAGGCCGCGGTCGCGGCTTTCCCGGCGGCCCAGGCAGGAGCCATTCATCTCTACGATGAGCGGAGTGGTGACTTGTGTTTGCGAGCCAACACATTTGGCTATAGTCCTTCAGCCGCCGAAGCGCTGTGCTTCAAGGCCGGCGAAGGCATTGCCGGCTGGGTGTTCCAAAACCGGCAGCCAGCGGTGGTAGACGATGCCTTCCAAGATCCCCGCTACAAGTGGATTGAGCATCCAGAGGTGTCAGCCCACCGGTCTATGGTCTGTGTACCACTTGAGGTGAGAGGCCAAGTGATCGGCGCTTTATCCTTGAACACGGTGGATAGTGCGGGTGTCTTTCACGCCGATGATCTGGGCTTGCTGACCACGTTCGCCGATCAAGCAGCGATTGCCATTGACAACGCCCGCCGGATGCATGAATTGGAGCAAATGCGCCGGGCCGCAGAGGCAATGGCGCGAGTTTTTGAACCCCCCCAGGCCTTGCAGCAGATTGCCAGGAGCGCCAGACAGGTTCTCGAAGCTGACTCTTCGGCCATCTGGTCTTATGATCAAGTCCTGGATCAGTTTATCCCGGAAGAACTGGTAGCTGTTGGAATTCCACCTGATGAACTGGAACGCTTTAGGCAAGAGGAGCCCAAGCCCGGTCGTACCGCGGACACGGTGATGCAAAGAGGTTACATCGCAGTGCAGGACATCTCGCAGCCTGAGTACGAATTCTTGGGTCAACCCACGCGCCGGTTATTAAATCGCATCGGTGTACGATGTTTTCAGGGGATTGCGTTGCGAGTCGGGGAAGAAAGTCTGGGCGTACTGTATGTAAACTATAAACATACGAAAACCTTGGGCGAGGAGGAAGAAGCCACTCTCAGAACGTTCGCCAGTCACGCGGCCCTGGCCCTGAAAAACGCCCGTCTCCTGACCCAAATGGAACGAACAAGAAGGGCAACCGAGGTCATCGCCCGGGTCACAGTGCAGGAGGACCTGCATCATACGCTCACCACCATCGCTCAACACACACGCCGGGTTTTGAGTAGCGATGCCGTCAATATCTACGAGTTTGATGAAGATGCGGGTCAATTCGGCGAATGGACAGCAGAGATCGTGGATGCTCGCGATCCTGGCTCCGTGCGACCAGCGGACCAGTTGACACGCGAGTCTGTAGTCTGGAGTATCTTGAATCTGGATGGCCCTGATTTCTACACTCTGGCAGAGGATCGCGTCTCGCAACATGAGCTGCTCGGTGGTCATTTTGTGACTGTGGAAGAAATCCGAGCTGCCATCGGCCTTCAACTGCGCGCGGGGGGGCGTCGGCTCGGGGTGATGTTCGTCAACTTTCGTTCGCCGCATCGCTTCACCTTCGACGAGATTGCCACTATTCAACTCTTTGCAGATCAGGCGGCGGTAGCGATTTGGAACGCCCGTCTGTTCCAGGCGGAACAGCGGCGAGTCGAAGAGCTTTCCGGGCTACACACGATCTCCCAGGCTATCGGTTCACTGACCGACATCCAGGAAGTCTATCAGCGGGTGAATGAGAGCATGGCAATGCTGATTGGCGCAGAGATGTGTGCAGTTCTACTTTACGACGAGGCTGAGAAAACGCTTGTTTGCCAACTACCGATGTACGGCGTGCCTGAAGAGATCGGCAAACAGTACCGCATTCCTGTAGACGAGGGGGAAGCTGCAGCTATTTGGATGGTGGACGATCATCTAATCCTCAACGATGTTGGCCAGTCTCCTCTGGTGGCCGAACTAGGATTAGGTGAGCTTGTCCAGGAAGCCGGTCTGCGCGATACCTTGCTGGTCAAGTTGACAGTGGGAAACCGAGATATTGGAATCGTTCAAGCCTCAAACAAGTTGAACGGAACTGTTTTCACACGTGATGACGCCCGGTTGCTGCGCATCTTTGCCAACCAGGCCGCAGCAGTCATAGAAAATGCGGGGTTGTACGAGGACTTGAAAAAAACCAGAGGGCTTGTAGAGGCAAGGACTGTCCTCGCCTGGATGGGAATGGATAGTAGCTCTTCGCGCCATGCCATCAATAATCATGCCCGAACTATTCGAGAACAAATCCAATTGTTGCACGGGGATTTGAAAAAGGTACGTATGGTAAAACAACGCTCCAGAGTAGCCGATCGACTTTCGATGATAGAGCGACTCGCAACCAAAATCCTGGAGAAACCGATTACCCCTCCACTGTCAACGGAAGAAGGCATGGACTTGGTGCCCGTCAACGCATTGATCGGCGAACGCGCCAGACAACTGTGGCAAAGTGATCCCTATAAGAGAGTAACACTTCGGTTGGATCTGTGTTTGGCTGACACCGCTACCGTGTGGGCAAGCCCTGAATGGCTGCGGAGAGCGTTTGACATTCTGGTCGACAACGCTGTGGATGCCGTCGCTGATTGTGAGAAAAAAGAGGTCACTATCGGTACTCGCATGGCTGGTGGAGGAGTAGAAATCTTTGTATCAGACACCGGTCCAGGAATTCCTCAAGAGATACAAGCTCGAATCGGTCTGAGGTTGATCAAGCCGGAAGATGCAAAAGGTCTAGGTATGGGTCTTTTAATAGCCCAGGCCATTGCCCAGACTTACGGGGGTGAAATCCGGGTGCTGTCCTCCAGCCCTTCAGGTGCCACTGTCGCCATCTGGTTGCCGCCTAGAGTAATAGCCCCAGAATGAGGGTGATAATAGTGAGCAAATCCTTCCTGCTAGTCAGCGAGAGATCAGATACACACTGGCCCCTCGTTTTGCGCCAGGCGTTGACCCCTCTCGGGAAATTGCACATCGTGTCAGAAGAAAAGGCGTTACAAATAGTGGCTCAGAGCTATTACGACGCAATCATAGTCGATGCAGGAGCAGTCACTGATGCAATTGCAATAGTCTCGCGCTTGCGTGCGCAACAGTCTAAAGCGCGTATCATCGTCGCCACCGCGTCTCCCACCTGGACAAGGGCACGAGAGGCCCTGCACGCAGGTGCAGTTGATTATGTCCGTAAATCATTGGATGAAAAAGAGCTTCGTTCTGCAATCGAAGCGGTGTTGGAGCTTCCACTACCGCCGGCGCAACATTGAAATGGAGATGGCAGATGGCGACAGCAACTCTTCTTTTCGCTGACAATGACCCAGATTTCCTCAAAACCCGATCCGAGTTTCTTGAGCAAGAGGGCTATCAAGTGATCCAGGCGGGCAATCCTGCTGAAGCGCGAAGACTGCTCGAAAAAGGTGGGATAGACCTGGCAATTTTGGACATCCGGCTGCGGGACGATGACGACGAAAAAGACACCAGTGGTCTCACCCTGGCAAATGAAGTGACTCCTTCGATACCTAAGATCATTCTGACGAGTTTTCCGTCCGTAGATGCAGTGCGTGAAGCGCTGAGACCTCAATCAGGTGGTTTGTCACTGACTGTGGACTTTGTCAGCAAGAATGAGGGACCAGAGGCATTAATTGCCGCCGTCAAACGCGCCATAGCCGTACATGTTGACAAGCGACCTAAGCAAGTCGTTTTGAACCTATCGGAGCAGTTGGAGAAAGATTATGAGGAAGCCCGAAAGCAAGCGATTTTTACTCACCGTGCCAGGCTTGTCCTGATGGTGGTCGGTAGCATAGTTATCATTGGCGGCGTCGTAGGGGTGTTGTTGGGGCAAGCTACGGCTGGTGCTTTGGGTACAGTGTCGGGCGTGCTGATAGAAGCATTGGCTGCTCTGTTCTCGAAATTCTCGGAAGAAGCCAATAAGCGGATGGACAAATACCACAGAGAGTTGCTCAAACTCTATATGGACTAAAAGTGATCCGTCAGAACAATAAAGGGGGAAATATGTTTGGGGGCCAAGTGTTATTTGTTGACAACGATCCCGATTTTCTCGACACCCGCGCCGAGTTCCTGGAAAACGCTGGTTATCGGGTAATGAAAGCATATACACTGGAACAGGCCCGACAGTTGCTGGCAGATGCTCGCGTCCATCTAATCATTCTGGACATTCGTATGGTGAATGAAGATGATGAGAAAGACACCAGTGGCCTCACTTTGGCCAAGGATCCGGCTTATCGTCCGCTGCCCAAGATCATTCTCACCGGCTATCCTAGCTATAAGTATGTGAGAGAAGTCCTGGGGCCTGCACTGGAAGGCTTACCACCCGCAGTGGATTTCCTGGCCAAAGACGAGGGTCCTGGGGCTATGATTCAGGCCGCAGCGCGCGCCTTTGCCCAGCATGTTCGCCTCAACTGGGACCTGCACATCAACTGGGACCCTCGAGAACATCTGTCGTTTCTGCACCTGGTCAGCCCGCTCCAACCCGACCTGCCCAATGATACCCTGCTTCAGCGGGCCGACGAGCTGGAAGACCTCTTCCGGCGCTTGTTCTACGATTACCAGCAGATTCGCATTGGCCGGCTGCTGTGGCACGATCAGGAGCGTTTTTGCCTGCAAGTCCTGGCCCAGTCCTCCCAGGGAGCGACTGATTCCCGCATCTTGGTTTGTGGGGGACAGGGCTGTGTAGAACGCGATTTGAAACAGGTGCGGGAACTGGCGCCCGAATCGGCCCAGGGGACAAAACTGGACAGCACAGCCGAGACTATGCATTTCGCGGCGGCGGCTTTTACGCTTCTCGGCGCTGAACTGGAAATCGTGCAGCCACTACGGGACTTGTTTCAGCATGCTCAGGAACGCCCTCTCAGAACTGCCTTTGACCACTTGCTAAAAGATGTCCTGTTGGCCTGGCATCAGCGTGGGCAAATGGTTGAGCAGCGGCGCGACCTGATGACACTCTATCGTCTTCAGGTAGGGTTGGAGGAAAATGGCTTTCCTCACGCAGAGGTGGAGCGTCGGGTAGAGGCTCTGATCCAGATGGTGCGCCCCTTGAGCGCCGTGGAGATCGAGCGCGGCGATGGAGTGGTTACCTTTCACTTCCCCAACCAGCCGCCGCTAGTCTGCCCGGACCCCGTGGCGGCTGCCTACGCGCACCTGGCAAGCTATGACAAACCGATTGTGTGCAAGGTTTCGCCCGGTCAGCTCACGGCTGACAATGTGCTGGTGGACGCGAAGCAACGAGTCTGGCTGACTGATTTTCGCCACTCGGGTCAGGTCCCCCAGTGGTGGAATTTTGTCTGCCTGGAGGCGATGGTCCGTTTTGACCTGAGTCAGGCTCCCGACTTGTTGGCCTGGCAAGAGTTTGAGGAGTGTCTGGTTACGCCGACCCAACTCCACGACCGGCTGCAGATACAAGATGTCATCAGCGATCTGCGCTCGAACTTGGTTTTGATTGAGCAAATCCGACGTCAGGCAGGAAGCGAAGCGGGACCTGATCCATTACCCTATTATGCTGGTCTGTTGATATGGACTGTGGGGGCCATTGCGGATCACGATCCGTCAGTTCTCTATACCCAGGCCGAACGCATGCGCGGTGCCCAACTGCTTCTGGCGGCTGCCGTGCTTACACAAAGGTTGGGTAAGACTTTTTCCGCACATCAAGCAGGCCAGAGACTGCGCCTGGAAGGCGATGGCGCTGTGTGGATTGGGGATCGGTGCGTCGGTGAGTTGGGCGGGCAAGAGTTGGAACTACTCCGTTGCCTGTATGAACGGACCAACCAACCGGTGACTCGCGAGGTGATTGTAAAATCGGCGTTCAAAGAACCTTACAGGATAGGTGATGACCAGATGGAAAGCCGCATCAATTCGCTGGTCAGGCGACTGCGAGTTAAGATTGAGCCTGACCCGAACCGACCGCGCTACGTTGTCACAGTCAGGGGAAAGGGGCTTCGCTTGGAGACGGAAGGCAAGTAATCTGGAAAAGCAGGAGAATCATCTTGTTGTGCGCCATTTGTCACATAGGTGAGCAATAATGTCAGAATGAGGTGATGTCGCCCCACTACTGAATAAATGTGTTGTGCGATAACTGAGAGCCGGCTATCACATAGCCGGCTCTCAAGTTGTGCTAGACTCAGAGTGAAAATGCCAAGACCCCCACCACTTTAACAAGATTCGGAACCCAATTCGCCAAGTTGGTTCGTAGGATGTGAAGGAGGTGAAACTATGAACGAGACAAGTTTTGAACCTTCTGTAGGGATAGAAGATGGTCAGACCGCGCTGTGGTCGTCAAACGGCTCCAACTCTAACCCTTTGATTTCCCCCCCGGAGCAATTTTTTATTCTCCCCATCATCGGCAAGATACTGAATGTCCCGGCGGGCAGGTGCGCTGTTCTTACCTTCCGCGAGGGCCGGCGAAAGGTATTCACCGAGGGGATGCACGTGCTAGATCGAAACATCCCCTGGGGCGTCGGCCTGATCCGTTATGTGGATGTGCGACAACATAGCACTTCAATCCCATTCACCCAGGCTTTGTGCAGGGATGGCTGGCGCGGAGGTCTGGCGATCGAAGTTTGCTGGCGTGTGGGCGATGCGGCTCTCATTGTGGACATCGCCAATCCCGTTGGCGATCTCGTCATCGCGGCCAGGGCGAGCGTGCGCGCCATTATTGAAACGACGCCCCATGATACGCTTTTTGGCGGCATAGACGCAAGCGTTGTGGGTGCCGACTCCTTGGGCGACACCGTGGCCGCCAAACTGAAGGCGAACCCAGCCGTTCGCGGCATCGAGATCCTGCGCGTGCTCATCACCGAGCGTCGGGGTGACGAACGCCGCATCCAGATCGTCCAGACGGCCACCATTGAACGGACACGTGTCAGCAGCGATATGACGCTGGTATCGCAACAGATGGACCTGGAGCGCCAAAATCAAGCCCTGGTCGTGCTACGGGCAGAGACTGAGCGCAAGCGGATTGAGGAAGAAAACAAAGTGCGCATTCAGCAAGCAGACATTGAGGCCGAGGTGATGAGGCGTCTCATTCAGACCAAATGGCAGCAAGTTCAGCTCGATCAAGCGGCTGCGATTTACCAGCAACGCCACGAGCAGGTCCTTAAGACCATCGATGCTCACGCATTGGTGCTCAGCAAGGCCGCTGAACTGGGGCAACTCGAGGCATTTGGAGTCTCTTCCCGTCGCCGACCAGAATTCGCGGTTGGCGGTCTGGAAGCTACTTTGAATCAGGGACTTCACAACTTGCAACGGATGCTCCAGGTACCATCGTTGATCCCTGCCCCTGGACAGATCGCGCAGCCCGACGACCGAAAGGCTCTGCGTATGCGTCTTATGACCGAAGTAGATGAACTCTCTGACCTCGCGGACGTTGGGCAATGCTCCTTGGGTTTCGGAAGAGACGGAGAACAAGACCACGTGGTCGTTCAGGTGGGCAATCGCACTGTGGACGTCGCCTGCTACCCTGGTTATCCTCAGGTGCCACCAGAAGTGCGTTGGGCCGACAACGGTCAGCAAAAAGCGTCCATCCGCTGGTCTGAGGATATGTCCTTGAAACACCTGGTAGCGATGCTCCAGGAAGACGTTGACGGGCAGACCTGCACATCTGGGCCGGTCTCTGAACCGTGACGTGAAGCCGATCAAGCGAATATCCAGGCACTTGCCCAAGCTTGAGCTTCTGGCAAGTGCCTGGGCATCTTGGTAAATACAGAGGTGGGCCATGAAACAGATGATACCTTTTATTCACACCATCCACTGTCTTGACACGCTTGTAGAATCCGGTATGTTTGATCCCTTTGGAATCGTCTACGAGCACGTGGCAGGCTATCACGCGCTCTTTGCCGCTCAAGTTGTCCTCGAGCCATACGAGGTCGTCGCGCGGAGAAAACTGGGCTGGGTAGAGAGGGATCTGCTCGATGAGATTTTGGACCGCCAGGGGCGTTTTATTGCGAGTTTGCACTTTATGGACTCCCAGTCTGCCAGCCCAGACCCTAATCTGAGAACGGTGGCGCTGCGTTACATCGCTTACCCAGACACCAGACAGGTGGACGTGATTTTGATGGGCAAGGCTTTTGCTCCAGGACTGGACCAGGCACGGGCTGCAGCACTGGGATGGTATGAAGAGATCAACGCGTTGCTTTCCCCTGACTACCGGCTTGTGCCACTCTGCTCACAGACAGAATTTGTGACCCGCTCTGGGCAGCAGTTGCTGGAAGAGGTTTCAAAACCCGAGGAAATGGCCGAGATCAGGCGTTTTGAGATGTTCCTTCCCAGACCTGTGGAAAAGGACGTAAGAGAAACGCATTATCTGGTCTACCCTTTTGCGTGGCATCGGAACGGCATGGAGCAAGTCTGGCAAGTTATGGCATCATTATCAGTTCCCACAGCCGTCAGCGTACTTTTGCGACCGGCATACTTGTACGAGGCCGAAGAGCTTCATCTGACCCGTTTCTACGAGGCAGCAAAAAAGTTGACCGAATCCGGTCGTGCGACGGATCGCTTGTTGGGAGAACAAGCTCTCCAAATATACACGAATTATCTCTTCTCTTGGCGACAACCTTACCTTGTGCGGGTACAGTTGGCCGTGCCACGTGGCGTGCCTCGGACTCTGGCCCGCGCGGCAGGTTGCGCAATCTCCTATAGCTCTAATACGGGTGGCGGAACAGGCTTTTCTTTTCCCGGTTACGAGTTCATTGTGCCTGAAGAACAGGAGTGCGAGACAGCGCGAGACAACGTATGCATGTTAGAGATGGATAACTGGGGCTGCGACCAAGCCGCACCTCCCTATCGGCGGTTCCGTCACCTTTCGGACGTCAAAGGTGTTCAGTCTGTCTTCCGTCTTCCACATGTGCCAAAGGCGGGAATGCCTGGAGCTGCGTTTGACATCTCCACTGACGCTTCCATCGCCAGTTCGATCTAACGAGCCTCTGTACGCCGGCCGCTTGGTCTGAACAATCCTGCGCCGTTTCTGCGCGGTCACCATTACAGGCAATCCAAAAACTGCTGATACCCCGGGCATCTTGGACGTAGATCATGCCAGCTATTGCCTGCATCAGGTGGTCACTGTGAGTTCGGATACTTTGTTACCCTCTACTCCCCAACAATCTTTTCCACCTCCCGCTGGAGCTCCCTATCCGACGGCGTCGTGTAGATGGTCGTCGTGTCCAACTTTTCGTGACCCAGGATAGCGGCTATCCGGTCCAGGCTCGCGCCGGCCTCGACCAGGTTGTGCCCACACGTGTGCCGCAGGAAGCCGTGCTTTCCTGGCATACCTGACGACCAGCTGATGCGCAGAGCGTGTCGACGGGCCGGTGCTTTCCTCACCATGTCCCGCAAAAAGCCGGTCGCCTCATCGAGGATGGAGTGTTTTTCACTGCTCCGCCTTTTCCATCCGCGCGGCCAGGTCGTCGGTCGTCGGCTCCGTGTAGATCATCGTCGTCTCGATGGAAGCGTGCCCCAGAATGGCCGCGAGGTTGCGCAGATCGCCCGGGTTCTCGTCGAGATAGCGTTTGGCGAACGTGTGCCTCAAAACGTGAGCGCTGACCGCCTGCTCGTCCACGCGGGCCATTCGGGCGTACTTTTTCAACATCCGCCACACCCCCGACCGGGAGCGCAGCGGTCCCCGCTGGCCCACCCACAGCGGATCGTCCGCGCTCAGGTCTGGGTACACAGCCAAGTAAGCCCGTAACGCCCGGCGCACCGGCGGGGTGAGCGGTACCTCGCGATACACCTCATTCTTGCCCTTGCGCACCACCACCGCGCCATTGCGCTCCCCGGCGGCCACGTCACCCCGTTTCAGCTCGAGCAGTTCTTCCACGCGCAACCCCGCCCCCAAAAGCAGCTCGACCATGGCCGCATCCCGCGCGTCCCCGGCGGCGTGCACGTGTCGCAGCAGGCGGCGCACCTGGCCTTTGCCCAGCGCTTTGGGCTGGTGCTTGTCCCGGCGCACTCCCTTGACCTCGGCGGTGGGATCGTTGCGCAGGTGACCTTTGGCCGTGGCCCACCGATAGAAACGCGAGAGGGCCACCAGGCGTTGGTTGATGGTGGCCGGTTTGGCGTGCTCGACGCTTTGTTGGTGGGCCTTCCAGTCGTGAACGTCGCGGGGGATGATGAGGGCCGGGTCGAAGGGCTGGCCGTAGGTCTGCCGATTACAGCGAGCAAAGTGCCGCAGCGCGCGGGCATAACCGGCCAGGGTGTGCGGGCTTTTGCCATCGCGTTCCAGGTGGGCGAGCCATTCTCCGACGAGTGCATGGGAGGTGTGGGGCATCGCTTTTTGTCCTCCAGATGCTTATGTTGCCGGATTTTCAGGCGTTAGGCGTGCCAATCAGAGCCAAAACCTGCCTTGATTATAGTACTTATGTCAAGTCGCGTCAACACAATACCCGTTATGGTGCGTGATTATGGTGACAGCTTTTGCGGCCCACATTTTGCTCACCGGGCGCGGGCATGATATAATCCCTCGACAGAGAAGCAAAGGAGCGCCGACGCTCAGGCTTTTCGCACAGCCAACAAACGATCACCAACACCGCGGTCAGGCAGGTCTTTTTTGGTCATCGTGACGACCGCATCCTTTTTGTCGGATGCGGCGCTCTCCTGTGCGTTTGGTCTGGTCCGGCGCTCTCAGGGTGCAAAGAGCTTGTGTGTGCTCTTGCACACTACATTATAACATAGACACTGGATCGTGGCAAGTGCCTCGCAGAAAACCGGTCCCCGAAGATATGCAAATCAAGCGGTTGGGAGAGAAACTCCGCACCGTTCGTGAAAGGGCGGGGCTCACTCTGGATCAAATGGGTGAGGCGCTTGGTAGAACTGAGGAAACCCGTCGCTCTCGCGTGCGGCAGTGGGAGACCGGCCGGCGAGTCCCCGATCTGATGACAATTCTCCGCTACGCCCGCTTTGCGGGCATCTCCACAGACGTGCTTTTAGACGATAGCCTCGACCTGCCGCCAATTGAAAAGTGAACACACGCTGGCGCTTCTGATTTCTCTTACCAATGTATAGCCATTGACCCAGTCGCAGTCGGAGTCACTTTTTATGGCTGCCGCGCTGTGCGCGTCCTCGCAACTGCACTCGCCCTATGCCGCTTTCCGCGCCTTGCTGGACCGTCGCAACGACAGCCGGGATGTGCTGCAGGGCCAATTCTCCGATTAATGTCAATTCAGTCGCAGTCGAACCACCGGCAGCTTTTCCAGGATCATTCCGTCCTCTTTTCGTTACACCAGATGAGAGGATCTAATCCTACCAACAGGAGGTGAAACATGCAAATCGTACCCAACACTCTGACTCACGAGCGCGTGGTAGCCTTTGTGGACTATCACAACACCGTCCACGCTCTGCGCCGCGAGGGCCGCCGCATCGACCTGGGCGCGCTACGCGCATACCTGGCCGAAGGCCGCCACTTACTGGAGGCCTTCCTCTACATCGCCACCCATCCGCGCCCCGAGCGCTACGAGGCCGACGCCGCCACACTACACCGCTTGCGCCAGCACGGCTTCCTCGTCCGCACCAAGATGGGCCAACTCCTGCCCAACGGTCGCCTCAAGTGCGACTTTGATCTCGAAATGGCCCTGGACGTCCAGGAGTTCGCTGCCCGCACCCATCCCGACATCATCGTCCTGGTCAGCGGCGACGGCGATTTCGCCCCCCTGGTGCAGCGGCTGCGTCTTCAGGGCGTCCGCGTCGAAGTCGCCTCGACCCCGGGCAGCGTCTCGGCGAACCTGCGGGCGATGGCCAATGGATTCGTTGACCTCACCCGCCTGGGCGACGTCGTAGACCATCTGGGCCTGCCCGAAGCGGAACACATCCTCGCCGGCACGCCTATCGCCGCGACTGAGCTGGCGCTCTAGGGGCAGCGGCAGGGAGTTGGCCTTCCGTCAACTCCCTGCCATCCCAGGATTGGTTTCGTTATGAGAGACAGAGGGCTAACCAGCCCGTCGCGTCATCCGACTCACGCAAACAGGAGGTGAACCATGGCCACTGCCATCATCAATGGGCGTCGCGTCCAGATCCCGCCCGTCGCCAAGGTGGAAGACATCCGCAAGGCCGGCGGGATCGACGAGGGCCGCACCATCATCCAGCGTCGTCGCGAAGGCAACTATGTGGTGCGCCCCGGCGAGGAGGTGCCCGTCCAAGACGGCGACGTCTTTGTGGACGCGCCCCCACGCATCAAGGGCTAACGCCCCCCAAGTCTTCCCAAAGGCTCCCGCCTTTCTCCCCGCCGCCGCTGTAGGCCTTTGGGAAGGCCCCCTCAAAAAAGGAGGCCGCCAATGGCTCTCGACTGGCTCAAATCGAAAATGGAACAGAACCGGGAACCAGATGCCAACCGCCGCAATCAGCGGATTGACGCCGAAGTCATGATGATTGCGCCGCGCTTCAGCCGCCCGCCTTATCAAGGCTTGGTTTATGACGACCAGGGACGCGACTGGCTGGTCGTCCCCGATTATCCGCTGCCCGACCGCTTTCGGGATCGCCAGGCCGACTTGCTCATCGTCTTTCCCGAGACCTATCCTGAAACGCCGCCCATCGGCTTTTACCTCAACCAGCAGTTTCCACTGCGCAACGGCGCGCACGATGCGCATGCCACCGGCAAAGCCTATCACGGCGCCCCGGACCTGACCGATCAGGGTTGGCACTGGTATTGCGTGCAGATGGACATGGCCACCGCCGGCGCGTGGCGTCCCCAGATCGACCATCGCCAGCCGGACAACTTGTGGACCTTTTTGAACATGGTTCGAGAGGCCCTGACCAACGACGATTAGCCAACCAGCCATCCGAAAGGAGGAGCCTGATGAACTACACCCTCTCACTCACACGACACGCAGCCGAAACGTTGCAAGCCCATCTCCTGGGCGACCGGAGCCGCGAGCAGATGGCCATCACCTTGTGCGGCGTCAACCGGCTGCGCCGCGAGCTGCGCTTGCTGGTGCGCGACGTGATCCTGCTGCCGCCTGACGCCTTCCGTCACCAGACCGCCGCCTATCTGGAACTCAAGCCCGAAGTGCAGGCCCACGTCCACCGCCGGGCGCACCAGCATAGGCTGGTGCAGGTAGACTGGCACAGCCATCCTGCACCCGGTTTGCCTGCCACCTTCTCGGCTGTGGATGACCGGCACGAGGCAGCCCAGGCCCTCTACCTGGCTCAACGCATGGACGGCGTGCCTTACGGATCAGTCGTCGTCAGTCCGCAGGCGCTCGACGCCCGCTTGTGGATCGTGACGCAACGAGGACGGAAAGGGCGGGCCGCGCCGACGCCGGCGCACCCCCAGGCCCACCCGCTAAACGCCGTGCTCTTCGGCGACCTGCAGCGTCGAATTCCCCTCAGCGCCCAACAGCAGGCGGATGCGCCGGGCCTCTCTGCGATCTTTGACCGCCAGGTGCGGGCCTTTGGCGCGGCCTTTCAGCGCCAGGTCGCTCAACTGCGCGTCGGCGTCGTCGGCCTGGGCGGGTTGGGCAGCGCGCTGGCGGCGCATCTGGCGCGTATGGGCGTGCGCGACTGGGTGCTGGTAGACCCCGACGTGGTGGAGCTGTCCAATCTGAACCGCCTGGTCAATGCCACGTTGACAGACGCGCAGAAAAACCGGCCCAAGGTCTACGTCGCTCGCAGCAGCGTGCGCCAGGCCCAGCCCCAGGCCCGCGTGCGCGCGATGCAGGTTGACGCCTTTGATCCCGCCGCGCAGCGCGCTCTCAAGGCTTGCGACCTGCTCATCCTCGCCACCGACAATCACAGCAGCCGCATGGCCCTCAACCGGCTGGCCGCGCAATACCCCATCCCGCTGCTCCACGTCGGATTCAACATCAGCGTTGGACCAGTTGGCAACTTGTCCGACGTTAGCGGCGAGCTTGTCATCCCCGACCTGGGACAGTGGTGTCTGCAATGCGCCGGCATCGTGAACCCACAGCAGGCGGGTTGGGAGCTGGCGTCCGACTCGCAGCGAGACCTCTTGCGCCAACGCGGTTACGTAACCGACACGCCCGCGCCTGCCGTGGGCCACCTGGACGGCGTGGTGGCTGCGTTGGCCGCCGCCGAGGTGCACAACCTGGCAAGCCGCTACAAGCCCCAGCAGCGCTACCTGACCTACGACGCGCTGCGCGGAGAACTGGCGCCCTTGCAGGTGACGCCCAGCGGCGATTGCCCGGTGTGTAGCCTCGATCACGGCGTGCTGGGGTTGGGCGACTTGGAGCCGCTACCGGATTACACCCGGCAGGCGACGCTGCTCCTGCCGCCTTCGGTTGCTCGCCCGCTGCCGGACATCCCTGGCCCCAACGGGAAAACGCTCCAAACGGCCACGCCCCTGCCCGACCGCACGGCGCGCGCCCGCCGAATGCGGGCGGCGCTGGACGAATAGGAATCAGCCTGACGCTGGGCCGGGCGACTCCCCCCGGTTGTTCCAAGCGACCGGGGGTTCTTTATTCGAATCGTGTGACAAAGACGCCGCGCTGGGTGTGGGGAAGAGGTTTGTTGTCAGCGTCGTAATCCGAGCGCACGTACTGGCAATCCACGCGGCGCTCGGTCGCCACGGAAAAGGCGCCGGCCGACATGATGGCCGTGCCGCCGGTAATGTCTATGGCCGTCCTGGACAGTTCTACCCGATGTTGGGCCAACCAATCCAGCAAAAAAGCCGTCTTGGCCCGCACCTCGACCACGCTCCAGGGATCCACGCTCTCTTTTTGGATGCAATCCGCCTCCAGCCCAGACGCCTCGGCAACCACGGCGGCGAGCTCTTCGGTTTGGCGGCTGCAGATCAGCCCCAACCAGGCCGGTTTTTGCCGCTGCAAGGCCAGCAGGAGTGTATCTTTTTGGCCCCCGACGGTGAAAATCAGGCCGTCGCGCGGTATTTGAAAGGCTTCGCCGGCCCCGTAGCGCGGTCGGCGGCGGCGCAGCAGCGCGACCAGCCAGAATATCACGACCAGCAAAACCAGCCCGCCCAACGTGGTGACGGCCAACAGCAACAAACTGCCGGTGAAAGCGGCGCTGACTACGCTCTGCAGCCAGATGCCGGCGATCAACAGCTCGACCCAGCGGCTCTGAAAAAAGCGTTTGATCTCGTGCATGGGCGCCTCCTACACCTGGCGGGCGACCCGCGCCGCCTCGCGCAGAGCTTGTAGATTGACGATTTCCGCGATCTCGAACTGGGGCGGGGTGCTCCCGGCCACGGGCCGCATCCACACCACCGCCGGAAAGTAGCCCATCCGCCCGTGCAGTTCGGGCAGCAGGGCGACCGCCGCCGGGGCATAAGCCGGGGGGTTGATCAGCAGCGGGAGGGTCTGCCACTCCTGGGGCGTCAGGTCGGCGCGGTCGGCGATCTCGGCGATCTGTTCAGCCAGCGGGAGGTCGTGGGTGATGTGCACTTGCACGTCGATGACGCGCGCGACGGGCTGGCCGGTCAAGGCTTCGACCTGAGCCAGGTGGTCGGGGGTTAGCGGGTGGGCAAAGTTGAGGAGGATCATTTGCGTTGAGCGGGCCGGTCAGGATGTGGGAGCGGCTGTTCGCCTAACGTGTGCAAGGTGTGGTTGATCGCCGTGCGTAGCTTGCGCACCTCGCGAGCGAACCAGGTTCGCAGCATGGGGGCCAGGTCGCGTCGCTGGCGCTGCTCGATAGCCTGGAGCAGCAAAAGCTTGATGTCGCGGTGAATCGTCTCCAGCCGGGGCCACACCCGGTCTGGCTGGCCGGCCCCTTCGACGGAGCTCAAGGCGGGCGCCTGCCACTCTTCGAACCAGCCCAACAGCCGCTCCACCCACAGCGCCTTGACCCGTTCCCAACCCTGTGGCGAGTGGTAGAGCAGGGGGACGTCGCGGTCGTATTCGATGCGCAGCCAGTGATGATAGATGCACCAATCCACCTTGCGGGCGATTTGCTCGGCGGTGAGGTGTTGCAGCGCGCCATAGTCGGGCAGTTGGTCCCACTCCCACTCTAGCGCTTTTTTGCTGCGCGAGCCGTTGAGGATCAGTGTCAACCCGCTGCGGCCGGCTGCGCCGACAATGGCGTCGGCAGCCATCAAGATGGCGTTTATTTCGTCCTGGGCCGGCGGTTCGGCCGGCAGGACGAGGGTGACGGGGATGGGAGAACGTTTACGACGGCGGGGCATCGTTGTTCTTGGCCTCGGTAAATTCTTCCAAGAGCCGCTGGCTCATTTCCAACACCAGCGTCGCCTCTTTCAGGGCCTCGTCCGCGTCAAGCTGGGAAAAAATAACCTGGGGCGGCAGCGCCAACTCTTCGTCGCCGTAGATACTTACTTCCCTGTCCTTGCGCAAGCTCCTGGAAACGTGAATCAGGCGGTCCAACTGGGCTTGAAACCACGGGGGAAACAATTCCCGGTTTTCCCGCATAAAGAAACCCACGTCGTGCACTCTGGGGACTTCGAGACCCACGAGCCTCAAAACGGCCTTGAGGGCCATCTCGACACACTCTTGACAGCGCCGGACGGCCAGGTGCCACACGCCATCGCTTTGAGCCATCCTGGCTTGCTTGAGGGAGTATGCAGCGGTCACGAGATAGCCCTGCGCCATTTCTTCGTTGGTCATAGCTCGATCACCTCACCCCAGCGGTAATCGGGTTTCAGCCTCCAATACCGCACACGGCCCTGACGTACCCTTTGGGCGCCTATCTCGCACAATCTTTGCGCCAGTTGATCCAGGATGGTTTGAAAAAAACCACTCTGGTCATACAAGATGATAGCGTCTTGAGTCAAGTCCAGGTAAAGAGGCGTAAAGCTTTGCGCCTCCTCGGGCGTCTTGATTTTGGTTGAAAAGTCGGTGTGAATTCCCTGACGGTGCAGGGAGATCAAATGGGGCCAAAGTTCATCTTCAATCTCTACCAGAAGGCGATTGCGGGCGCGGCGTGACGCGGGCAGTTCCCTGGCGACGATGAACAAGTCTACGTCGGAGGTGAACGTGTGCTCGCTCCGCGCTACCGAGCCGTACAACACGACGGAGACCAGGCGCTCGCCGAAATGGCGTTTCAGCGCCTCGGTGTAGGCCTGGGCCGCTTCTAACGCTGACCAGGCGCCCCTGTTTGGGTCCTGTGGCACAGACATGGCATTCCTCAACGGGGATCATTCCCTTGTTCTCGGACCAATGTACCCTGCTTGGCTCGAGATGTCAAGTCTGGCAGCGCCCGGACAAGCGGTAGAGAGCAGCGTTAGCCCGCTGCGCTGGGCTGGTCGACGATGGCGGCGGTGGCCATCAGGATGGCGTCTATTTCGGCCTGGGCCGGCGGCCCGGCCGGCAGGGCGAGGGTGGCGGGGATGCGGCGGCGGCGGAGTATGCCTCAGTTTTTGATGCCCCGCACATTTTCGGCTTGCGGGCGACCTTGGTAGCTGCCAACTGTGTAACTCACTCTCTGCCCTACCTGCAACGATTTTCGCCCTGAGCCGACAATACCGCTGTGGTGAACACGGATTTCGCTGCCATCTTCCTGGGTAATAGAACCGATACCCCGATCATCTAACCATTTCTTGACCACTCCGATCTTGGTTGCTGAAGAGGTCGTCTGTTTTATTTGTTCTCTTACCGGCGTGGGCGATTTGACCGGTTGCCCAGCGACTGCAGCCAGGGGGTCGGGTAGCACAGGCCGATGCCTGAACCTTTCAAGCTCCATGTACTCTGTTTGCTGGGGCCCAGGCCACTCGAGTATCTTTAACAGCATTTGAATCCGTGGTACACCCGCCAAAGATGATGCGTTATTGCGCTCGTTCTGGTCCATGTGCGCCAGGACATATCGATCGAATGCCTGGATAAAGCATTGGGTATCATCTGGCGTTTCTGCCCTGTGCCACACGGGAAGGATTTGGGCCTTCTCATTTTTACTGAACAGGCAGCTATAGCGACCCATTTCCTCTTTACGAGCACTCAAATACAGTGTGGGTTGGAGATGGGCAGAACCCATGCCCAGCGGCTTGCCCATGCCCAGTTTGTGGCGATACTGCTTGTCCGCCTCACCTGGCAACGTCAAGGCCCAGAGCAAAGCCCCTAGCTCGAAATCGCGCAGGTTCTCAAAATGGATATGAAACTTGAAAGCCACTTTCGACCTGACCGGCTTGATGCGAGTGTATTGTTTGGGGTGGTCTGTCAATGCCTCCTGATCGAACTCTTGAATATCGTTTAAATTGACATTGCCCCGATGCCAGTAGAGTTTGTGGCCACGAATGGTTGTTTTGTGAGGCGGGGGACTGGCATAGTGATCTAGTTGACTTTTATCATCTGGTTCTTGTTGAGTCAGGTAGTGCTGAAAACTAGTTGGCTTGGGCGAGCCAAGGATCTTTGGCGTGATTGGGTGTTGAGCCGTCCATTCAGCTTGCGCCGCAGGTTCTGACCGTGCATCAGTAATTATGACTCGGCCAGCGCAGGCGCGATCTTTTACAGGAATGGCATCACTCTTGGTGTAGCCAAAGATAGCCTCGGCCAAATCCCGCTCCGACTCTTTCCGGAGGTCAGGAGGGAGCAAATCAAGTGGGCTGTTCGGGTAGGGAAGCCGAAACATCTTGGTCGGACCGAAAAAGACCAGTTCACCGGCAACATCGAGCAGATAGAAAAGCGGATCACCGTCACTCAGTAGTTTTCGTGTGCCTGTACCCAGCCCGCGCGTGAGATCGCGATCTTCCTGGTAGATTTGCCACATCTCGTCAGAAATGGGCACCCATTTGGCCGAAGGATCTGGCTCAAAGATGACACAGTGCCAATGTTTTTCGTGTCTTCCACCCATATGACCAGATTCGATCAGCGTACCAGGTACCATGCCAGGGGGTGCACTATGACTTCCGTGGCGAGCCGTTACCCTAGTAGTGATAGCGATATCAAGAATCAAGTCTCCCGGGCCTCGTTGACCACGGTTTTGAGATCCTCGAGAAGCGGGCTCTACAAACACATCGTAGACCCTTTGTGTCCCTCGTGACTCTCCCGTAATAGATCGGACGTTGTTGTACTCCACGTGTACGAACGATTCACCGTTGTGCTCACTTACCGGTTGAATGGCCCACCCATTTGGGGTTTTCTTGAGATAGCCACCCTTGAGACGTGGAGAAGGATAG
The DNA here is from genome assembly GCA_034435435.1 of Anaerolineae bacterium. Lineage (GTDB taxonomy): Bacteria > Chloroflexota > Anaerolineae > S140-20 > S140-20 > DAOTXN01. Next base: position 27,785 of record DAOTXN010000147.1, read on the forward strand.
TCTAGATGCGTGGTCGGTGGCGCAGCCTTGTTTTTGCCCAGCATTTGCTCTCGATACCAGATTCCTAATGATGAAGGATCGCCTACTGCACGGTAGATGAGCTGTTCGCTGGTGACCCACTGTACTTTGCCGTAGCCCACGATTTCCACCAACGATCTGATCATGCCACGCAGAGTGCTGCCCGGAATTACTGGACATTGGCCATCCACAGAGAAGAACTGAGCTCTTTCGTCTTTTACTTCTTCCGGCAGCTCGTGGAACGGCTTGTCGCCCCAGGCCCTGAAAATCTCTGGACTCATACCTGCCCGGGTGTATAGAGGCGATTCCGTGGTGAGCAGACATTCGATGTAGCCCGTATACCCGGCATAGACGTCTTGAGGTGGAATGTCATCAACCGTAACCACTTTTTCCGGCAATGGAATAAAGTTATAGGGCGCGTGGGCTGTGCGATTTGACTGCTTGGGACTCTTGTGTTTCGGATTCATTTCACCCCTCCAATCCTACCAAACGGCTCAGGGCGATATATGCCTGGCCTTCCTCATCATAATCCACGTAATGGCGCACTTTGAGCGCCGGTCGTCGTTTCCCTTGCGGAATCACCGGCGGCGCGTGGCGCTGGCCCTGTTTCCCTTCCTGGAGCAGGGCGAAGCCGGTCTGTTGGTCTACTTTCACCGGGTTGCCCAGATGCCAGAGCAGGTGTCTCTCGTCTGGCAGCGCCTTCAATGTGAGGTGGGTATCTTTTATCAGACGAGCGACAAACCCCTTCTTCGTGCGCCAGACCAGCAGTTCTCCCGCCGGGCCAAAGATGCGCGCTTGCTGCAAGGTCACCGCCCGTAACGGCACGGCGACCGAGGGAAATTCTTTGGAATCGCTGAATACGTCGCTAGAAAGCGCCAAAGTCCCATCGGCCTGCCGCTTACCCCAGATGACGCCATCGTCGGCGTGGACGAGCAGCCAGGGCATCCCTTCATCCACTCGCTGCGTCAGCCAGGCGCGCGGGTCGCTAACCAATTCTGTCAGTTTTTCTTTGTCTATCGATATGCCATAGTGCTTGCTCATGCGTTCTGACCCTCCTTGTGAGCGTGGAATGCCGCCACGAAATCTTCCAGGGCTTGCGACGCACCATCGCCACCAAAGTGTAAGGTCTTATTCTCGCCCTGTGTCAATTCCCAGGTTGTGGTCTGCCCCGGCGTGCGCTGTGTCAACTTTGCCGAGCGGCCTGCCAGCCGCCCCCGCCCCACGCTGCTCTCACCACCCAGGGGCAGGTCGCCGGTCCACAGGTCTTTGAGCACCAGCAGCAACAGACCGATTTCCGCCGCTTGGGGCTGACGCAATTCCAGGTGGACACGCACTTGCGATCCCGGGCCGCCGAAGAGCGGCTGCTCGGAAAAGAGCGCCTGGGGATAGGCCCCGCCAGTAAAGCGGTCGATCTTGACCCGGCTCTGCACCAGGTCGAGATTACCTTTGACCTCGCTCTCATAAGTGACAATGCGGCTGCCCGCCGGTTTGTCCTCGCTCCCTTTGATGAGCGGGCCGAACATGCCGTTGACTAGGTCCTTGGCCTTGTCTTCCGGCAACAACGTATTGGCAATCCGCTGCGCCCGCGCCCGCACTGCACCTGCCAGGCTGGTGCCGGACAGGATGGGAACCGGCTTCCTATTGCGCGGCGATTGCAGATGTACCATATCGGGGTCGTCAGGATCGCCGGAACTGGAGCGGATGAGCAGGGAGCTTTCCAGCGCAAAGGTTGCATCAAGGGTGAAGCGGACGCGATTATCGGGCAATGCTTGCGCGTCGTCCCCCAACAGGTCGCAGATCTTTTCGCCACGCATCTCACCGGTGGCGTCGTTGTTCAACCAGGCCAAAAGCCCTTGCTTCGTCGTGACCGGGTAGCGCCGCACGCGCCACTCGGCGACCTTGCACTGCCCCAATCCGCGACGTTTGCGCATTCCCAGGCCGATTTCGCCGCACTCGAGGCCGTGCAGGGCCAGGGCCAGGCTTTGCAGCAAGTCGGCGCCCCGGTTGTCCTCCGAAAGCAGCAACTCCAAAGAGAGTTCGAACGTCGTCCCGGCTTGAAGCAACTCGATGTCGTACTTTTTCTTATCCGCAGCAGTGCGAGTTTTGGCCTCGAGGGCCACGCCGTCGCGGATTTCGACGCCCGGCGTCTCGCCCAGGGCATCGTCCACCAGCAGCCAACTCTGCACACTTTCGTTGCCGCGCACCGTGCCGAAGAGTTGTCGCGCCCGATCATTGGGGCGCTCGGCGCCGCCGTAGCCGTGTTCTGCCTCACGCACGTAGGCGCGCAGCGCGCCCGCAATGGACGTGCCAGTGAGCAACGGTTTGCCCGTCACACTATCCAACAGCAAGGGCATATCGGTGAGCGCCTCGGCATCCCCGTTGCCAAGATGCGCCGGAGTTTCCAATACCAACGTACCCTGGATAAGCACCCGCTCAATGATCTTACGCCCGGCGCGTCCTTCTACTTCATAGCCATTCATGCGCCCACCTCCTGGTCAGGTTTCTGGTTCTGGCGGATCGCCTTTTTCATCACACCATCAATGAGCCGCGCTGTGTATTTCACCCGCAATTCGGGCGTGAACGCCGCCCGCTGACCTGCGACGGGGGATAAAGACTGTCCTTTTAAGAGTTGTTGCTGGATGTCTTGCTCCTGCAGCCGGGCCTCGAGCCAGGTCAGCAGGGGAAGGCCCGCCACGCGCGCCTCCTCGAATTGCCCCTTCGCGCCCTTGAGGGCGGCCAGGTGCACGCGAATGGGAGTCAGATCCCCTTCCCGCAGCGCTTGGCGCGCTGCGTTGCGCACCCGCGAAAGCTGCGCGTTCTGTGGCTGGCGCGAGATTTGGATGCCGCTGATGGCAGCCGTCAGGCCCCGTTCCAACAGGTTTACCAAGTGGTTTTGGGCCATCCGCTGTGCCAATGCCAGACCTTCCTCAGAAAGGTTTGCCTTGGACGTTAATGCTTGACGCGCCCATGGTCCCCAGGCTACAGTATTCGCCGTGTGCCAGTTGACCGCGATGCGCCCAAACCCCTCGGCTCGTCGCTCGCCGATACCGGCTGCGACGAGATCGCGTAGTTGTTCAGCATCTACCTGCGCCGCGTCATAGACAAAGACGCTGCCCGCTTGCAAGACCCAGGTTTGCTCCAGCGGTAACCCCCACTTGCGGTTAAAGCCGCCCACCAATCCCACGCGCTGATACTTGCGCCGGGCCTGCAGGTCTGGCAAGTCTAACAAGTCAGCCAGCATCCCATCCATATCGGCGCTGAACTGCCCGTCTGACCCGCGCAGGATGGCATCGCTCAGCAACGTGACGATGACCACGTCACCCGGCGCAGCAGCGGGTGCGTATTCCGTCCAGTTTTCAACCAGGGCCAGTGTTTCTATTTGTACGTGACCATAGCCGGCCGTGTGCGCGCCGCCCAAGAAGAGATCGGGATTCCCTGCTAGCAAGGTGTGCAGCAGCTCCAGGTCAAAGTCATCCGGCGCGATGATGGCGCCGCCCAGCACTTCCCCCGCCGCCAACGCATCGTAGCGATAGACCTTGTTTTCCTCGGTGCGGGTGTTCGCTTTGACCAGCGCGATGTGGACGTTTACCTCACGCGCAGGAGTGTAGAACTTTGTTTGTGGCGGCTCAGGTTCTTTGCCGACAGCAAGCGCTTCCAGTGCTTCCTCGGCGGATAGTTGGGGCGCTTCGGGCATGGTCAAAACGCAAAAATCGGCATTCTTGGGCGGTTTGGGTTGCTGCAATTGAATGGACGCATCCACTGCCCAGTCGTAGAATGTCCCGCTATCATCTCCCGCCAAATCCTTCTCCGTGAACCACGAAAGAGGGCGAGGCAAAAGCCGTTTCCCTTCGGGAGCAGGATAGGCATTGAGGAAAGCCACTGTGCCATCCAGAAACAACGCACGAGTCTCGGCGTTTTTCGCCAAGTCGCCCGGTTCCTCATCTCGCAAATAGCGCGCGACCACCGCACCGCGCAGGGCGCTGCCCGGCACAAAGGGCAGGCCGATGGCGCTGTTCTCCTCGCCGGTTTCGGCTTGGGAGACCAGCACCGGTTCCAGCAAACGTAATTGATAGGTCAGGGCTTTCATCCTTGCACCGCCTTTCGGAAGCTCGCAAAATGAGTTTCGGTCAGCGGTTCACCGCCCGGGGCAAAGAGCTCCGCCTGCACCCGCCCGCGCCCACGATTGCGCCCGGTGCCGACACGTCGCAGCGCTTTGACCGTGGCTGCGAGCAGGGCCAGATCGTCAGAGTTCGGCTCTTCGCTGAAGATGAGTTGCGCACTGAACACGATATCGCGGAGGATGACCCGCATCGTGCGCAGCGTCTCTTTGCGCGGCGCGCCGCTCTCGTCCATCGCGGTCTGGCGGCGTAGCGTGGTCAACATGTCGAGCACATCGCTGCGCGTCAGAGTCTTTTTCTCGATGTCACGGGACAAGGCCGCCTGTAAGTCGCGCGGCAGGCGGGCCGGACCAACACGCATGATGGCTTCTCCTTCCAACCGCGCCCCGCTCTGACCAAAGAGGCGGGTTGCAGCCCGTTGCCAGCGCGTTTTTTGATCTGGGAGGGCTTTACTCAGGGCATGGACCAGATCGTCGCACTCTGCGCCCAAGACGCCCTTGAGCGCGCGCCCACCGAGATAGGGTAGGCCGACGGCGTCGTGTTGTACCTCCACATCCACCAGACCGGCCACGCCATCGCCGCGCCCAAAGGTAGCATCACTCAAGAGGGTCAGTTTGAGTTGATAGACTTTCATCGTGTTATTTCCTCCTCCAATGGGACAAAAAAGTCCAGCGCCTCCACTGCGTCAAAGTAGCCGCAGCGCCCTCCTTGCCAGCCCTGCCCCGCCATCATGGGCAGGCTGCTGATTTCCGGTAGACGTTTCAGATCGGGATACGCGGCGAGGAAATGCTGCACCGCCTCACGCCCGCCACGCAACGCCTCCCGCAGTGCTTTGACCTTGTTGCGCCGTCCGGCCCAGGAGCCATCTCCATCCTGGAAGGCCGCCATGATCCGTGTAAAAGTTTCCCATGAGCGCCAATCGCCATTGGGTGGATTTAGCCGCACCGGGCGCATGAGCAGGCTATCGTCATGCACGGTGTATTCGCGCTCTCGCACCTCTTTCAACGGCAGCACCAGCCCACTCACGGCAAAGTGCCAATCCAGGGCAGTCAAGCGATCTTTGCCGATATAGCCTTTGGCCGAGGCTGCCAACGCTTCGGCCAGTTCGTAGGCGCGGGAGAAGGGATAGTGCGATTTGACCACAGCCACACCCGCGCGGGCGTGCGCCTGTTCCTTGTCGGAAAGGATCTGCTCCGAGAAGACCCGCAGATAGTGCGCGGCGACTGCTAGACCCAGCCGCCCTTCGCAGACGAAGGTGACGTCATCCCCGCCAAAGACGATGGGGCGGAAGGGCAAATGATCCACTCCCTTCTTATGCGGGCAAGGCACACGACCTCGTATGCGTTTGCTCACTTGGCCCTTCTCATCCTCAACCTCTTTGACCGCATCAAACAGTAAATCTACGGTGCTGGCAAGGGCTTTATCCGCTGCTGCTTTTACCGAGTTGGAGAAATTTTTCAACGCCTCACAGTAGTCCTCGTCGCTCCTTCCCACCAATCCCTGGATACGCTCGCCCATACGGTTGCCGTCGGTGTGGATGATGGCCAAGTAACTGGATTCACCCTTGGTCCCAAAATCACCGAAATCATAGACAAATTCATAGCCCTGCTCGGTGAGCCTGGATAACTTTCGGCGAAGCTGGGCTTTGCCGTCTTCAGTTGCGCGTAGTTTGGCTTGCACCTCGGCGGAAATCAGTTGCCCATCGTCGTTGGTGCCGACTGCCGGCGCGCCGGTGTAGACGCAGGCAGCGGTGACGCCCAGGCCCAGGAGCGGCGTGGATGGGCGGCGGTTCAGTTTGCGTTGGGCCAGTTTGCCACGCAACGCCTGGTGCGTATCGCGCAACTGCCCCGACGCGAAAGTCTGCCGCGCTACGACCAGTTGCAGGCCGGGCGCGTCTTTGAGCGCCTGGTAGGTCAGCTCGCGAGCAAAGGTGTCCGCCTGTACCTCGGTATCAAAGAGCAACATGGCGTTGCCGCCGCCGGTGTAGACACGCTGTTCCGGCGTGGTCCGCGCCGCGACCCAATCCTCTGTGGCCTGGCGCACCAACTCCGAAGCGCCGATGTTCTGAGCCAGTTGGTTGCTGCCAAAGATGTAGTTCTGGATGCCGGAAGCTTCCACCAATAACAATGTTTTCTCTGTCATCATCCCTCCTTGAATGAATGAACGAGAAAGCGAGTGAGCCAATCAGCGAATCTGACCGGCAATGGCGATCCACTCGCGGAAGTGCTGCGCCAGATCCGGCAAATGTTCCCGCCCAAAGACGCGGATTTTACCCTGAGCGTCCCAAGACTCACTGACCTCATCTTGTAATGCTTGTGCCTGTTCCACACAACATACCACGGCAAAGCGCGCTTCGTCACCGCCCAATTGCCGGGCACGGACAAAGGTCTCCATGAGATGATCCTTGGCGGACTGCGTGCGATCCGTCGCCATGCATGAAAGAGCAAACAACTGATAGCCCAACAATGCCGCCACGTCTAATTCAAAACCACGATGACCAGGGCGCTTGAATTCCAATCCCATGCCCACTTGATGCAATCCCAACTGCGCGCTCAACGCCTGCAAATTCTCAAACACGTATTCTTCCAGCCAGTCGGCAATGAACAACTTGGTGCAATTGGCGAGGTGGCCGTTTTTGCAGTTTAGTTCGTCGGCTACCCGCTGGGGCGTTGGCGCCACGCCACATAGCGCCGTAAAGGCAGCGATCACCGGCGCTAAAGCCGGGTATTCGGCCGCGGTAGGCAGCTGCGGATTAGCCTGGCTGAGAGTTTGCAGCCAGGTGCGCCATTGGTTAAAGCCCGCTTTCGTGCAATGTACCTCCACCAGCGACTGGCGCAAAATCGACGGCATGGCTGGCGGACGCTGTACATTCACTTCGTAGCCATGCAAGGCGAAAAGGGCCTCAAAATCCACTTGCACGCGCTGGCCTACAAAGATGTGCTGGGTGGGCACACCCGGCGCTTCGATGACGAAGGAGAGCGTGTCGGCATCCAGGTAGCTGAACACACCACGGGGATAGGCCGCGCGCAAGATGTGATAAGATTGCGCGGCCATCGATTTGCTGCCGCCGGTGTAGTTCAGGCCGATGCTGGCGTTAGGGCCGATCTCCCGCTTTAAGCTCTGTAGGCGCTGGGCGATCAACTGTGGATCGGACTTGGAGATTTCCCAGAGGGTTAGAGTCAGATCGCCGCGCTTTTTACGGATCTGTTCACTGAGCTGCTTGGCGATGTCAAAGGTTGTATTGGTATGCAGAAGATAGGCCACGCCGCGCTCTGCGGCCAGCAACAACGCTGCCACATAATTCGGCAGCGGGTTGGCGCCGACCAGGAGAAACAGCACATCCGTTTGGTAGGGGGAGAAATCGGCCATTGTTGTCCTTTTCAAAAACACCTGTTTGTCTGACTAGTCCATTCCCTTATCGAGAACATACCTCCCCCCTCCCCACACCACCCCCTTCCCCACGCCCACCCACTGCCCCAGCCACAGGGCCGGCAACAGCGGGCGCAGATCTGCTTCCGAGGCATACCAGGCCTGACCCACGAATCCTTCCAGCGGCATTGTTCCGCCGCGCTGGCTGTGGCGGGTCTGGCTCATCCAGGTGGTCTCGTGGTGCTCCAGGCGCACCCCGTCGGCCAGGTCCAGCAGCGGGCCGTACTCGGCCTGGGGCCATTCGCCCGCGCCGTGCACCTCGCTCAGGATGCGCAGCCGGCGCACGACCGCCCGCGCCAGGGGCGCGAACTCGGGGCGGCGGGCCAGCTCGCCCTGCGCTTTGACCTTGACCGGGCTGAGAAAGTGCAGGCGCAAGCGCGTGATTTCAGGTGCGCCGCACCTGACCCAGGTCTGGCCGTCGGCGTAGCTCACCGCCATTCCCTCTACCGGGTCGCCCTGCCACACACCATCCACGAGCAATGGGACAGTCTGGCCGTCCGGCCCGGTCAGTGCTTCCACCCGGCGTATCACAGCTTTCAAGCGCTCGCGGCCCATTCCGCGCTCGCCCCCCACCATCAGCGCCGCCACAAAGGCCGGCAGTTGCTGGATGGCCGCCGAACCGATGAGGGCCAATTCAAAACGAAACCAGTCGCCAACGTCCACCTCACGCCGGCGGTCCTGATTGTCCCACAACGCGTAGCCCGGCGGCGGGGTGGGACCCATCAAGCGTTGCAGCGCTTGCGACCAGGAGGGGTCGGGCTGGGGTTCCAGCAAGAATCCGAACAGACACTGGCGGGGTCGTTGGCAGCCGTTCCGGCAACGTTCGGGCTGCCGGCACCAGAGGGTCCCCAGATACCACAGCAAGGCCCGGCGCAGCAGGTCGCCCTTGTAGGGTGGCAGGCGGGCGGGAGCGGCCACCTCTAGCTCGAAGCGCAGGCGCATCAGGCGCAGTTCCGATAACATATCAGACCCCTTCCCTGCGCTGCGATGCCACCGGCAAAAAGTCTGACGGATGGTTGAGCAGCAAGACCACGCGCGCGGGCTGGAACACGCTGATGGTTTGAAGCAAGGGTTCAATGGAATGGCCCACCGGAAAGGCCAGAGTATCGCAAGCGGGGAATTCCAACGCGCCGCGCTGTTCGGCGTAGCACAGCTCGGCCGGCAGCAGGTGTTCTACGTACCAGGCCATGCGCTCGGCCAGGGCGCCGCCGCATTGCCAGTATTGTTGTGTGCGCTCGCGCAGCGCGGCGATGCTCAAGTCGCCGCAGGCCGCGTGAGAGGCCCACCATCGGAATGAGGAGTGCATTCCCGCTGTGTTCTCCTGTGCATCGTTTGTAACGGGACCCGGTTTGATTTGAAATGTCGTCGTTCGGTTAGAATGCTGTCAGCGCGGCGTCTGGCGCGATGCGGCGAGATGAGGTAAAATGGAATCAGAAAATGGGCCAGCCAGACGTTCTTTGGAATGGCTGCTCCCATTGTACCATAATTCCCCGTTTGTGCGCAAGTTTTTGTCAAGCGCGTCACAGGTTCCAACTCTTTCAAACCAACTTTTTTTTCAACCGAATACAGGCTGTTTTCGTCGCGCTAGATAGAGACAGATAACGACCTGCTTTTGCGGGCGTGACCCCTCTCCCCATGCGCCCACGGTTTTGTGGCGCGCCGCGCAGCCGTCGCGCGACGGCTGCCCAGTAAAAATGAGGAGAGTAGAAATGTCACGTGCGAAAGCAAATGGGCGGCAACGTAGCGTACACTGGAGCGCAGGCTTGCTGCGCCAGGCCGTAGAAGCGCTCTACATGCAACTGGTGGGACCGGCGGACGACGGGTGTGACCCAGGAGTCGTGGAGCACATCGTGCAGACGGGTATGCAGTCCAAGATATTGGAGGCGCTGCGGGGGCGCTATGACCCGGCCGAGGCCGTGCGCGATCTGTGCACGCGCTGCGCCTTTACCGCGCTGATGGTGCAAGGGCGGCCCCACCGCGAAATCGCCCCGCTGTACCAACGGCTGATCCAGGACACACTGAACCTCATCACCGAACGGGCAGAAGGGATCGCCCGGCGTACCGGCGAGAACCCGCTGGACGAGGACCCAGGGCTGCTGATCTCGCTGTGCAAGTGCCTGAGTAGCCACACCCTGCGCCAGCCGATAAGCGCCCACATCACCTGGAAGCTGGGACACTATGAAGGAGCCGTCAGCCGGGCCATGCGCCAGATCGAGAACCTGGCCAGGCACCCGCAGGTCGTGGAAGCCTTTGCGGCCCACGTGCTCGACTCGGACCTGCCCGGCGTGCTCAAGGCCCAGTTGCTGCAAATGGCGCGAGGCGGCGGGCGCACCGGCGTGAACCCAGAGTGGGCCATCCGCTTCTTCGTCCTGCCCGGCACGGTGGCGTTCGTCAAGGCCTTCGCCGGCGTCGTGCAGACGGCCCGCACGCTGTACGACGAGGAAACCTACGCCGGCGTCGCGTGGCGCGGCAAGCGCAAACTGCCCCGCGAGCGTCGCCAGGGCTACGTGGAGGCCGCTAGGCTATGCGACTCACGTAGCGCCCTCCCGCGGGTGTCCCGTCACTTGCGGGAGGGCGACGCTCGTCAGGAGGTGCGACGATGCACACCCATCCCGACTATTACACGGAACTGGTGCGGCGGCGCGTGACCGGCGACCCGCCCCTGACCGCGCGCCAGCAGCACGAGCTGGACCTGCACCTCTACATCTGCGTCGAGTGCAATGACGAATATGCGCGACTCTTGGAAGCGCGCGCGCCGGCCGCGGCAAAGGCCCTGCGCCGCGACCTGGAGAGTCGCCTGACCGCCGATATGATCACGCCGTACCTGCGCGACCTGGCGCTGACTCTCTTTGCCGGGCAGCCGTTAACGGATTTTCAGTTGATCGTGTGGGGTTTTGTGCAGCGCGACCCGGAGGCCCTGGGACGCTTTCGCTTGTTAGAGGCCAGCGTGTGGCTGGAGAGGGATGTGTAGCCAGGCAGCGATTTGTGGTATAATCTATGCATCGATGTGAACGCGTATGTGAGGAGGGATGAGATGATCGCCTGGGATGCCGTTCGATACGTAGTGGGAGCCGATGGCCGTCCCACAGCCGTTCAAATGGATCTGGAATTTTGGCGGCAGATCCTGGCTGTGCTCGAGGATGCTGAGGACGTGGAGATAGCGCGGGCGGCGTTGGCCGAATTTGACGCGGCCGGCGGCGATCCAGAAAAAGCAGGTTGGATACTATTGGAGGACCTCGAAAAAGAATGGGAGATCGATGACGCGCTATAAGGTCTACGTTCTCCCTTCCGCAGCGAAAGAGATCGATCGTCTACCGGGCCACATTCGACAACGCGTGCGTCAGGCAGTAAAGGAACTAGCCCGAGATGTTTATCCGCCGCGCAGCAAACGTTTGGACTACGAGCTCAAGTCTGGATGGGAGCTTGGGCGCTTGCGCCTGGAAAGCTGGCGCTTGGTTTACGTGATTGACCGAGAGTGGGATCGCGTATTTGTGTTGACCGTCCGCAGGCGACCGCCCTATCAGTACGACGACCTGGATCAGCTTCTATCAGACGTAGAATAGCCCATTGAAAAAATACGCATCTTTGCGTGGCGCCCGTCCCTGGCTGGGACGGGCGCTTGTGTTTAGCGCTGGCGCACCTGTCGCCCGACGAGGCCGCGCTCGTTCTGTTCCACGCAGCACGTGACCGGCATGCCCACGTAGGGTGTGATGCGCTCTGCCAGGTCGGAGACGTGGAAAAAGATGCGCGGACCGCCGTTCTCGATGAACCCGTAGCCGCGGTCGGGAAAGTAGGCGCTCACCACGCCCGTGGCCACCTCCAGCGGAGGCTGGCCCAGTGCGTTACACATCGGGCACAGGTAGCGCACCGTGTTCCAGCTCGGGTTGGTCCCGGCCAGCACCATGTGTACGCCCGGATGGCGTGGGCAGCGTGGGTTGGGGTTGCGCCCTGTCCCAGACGACTGGCGATGCTGCGGCGGGCGCTCGGCCGGACGCCGATAGTCGATCTTGAGCTGTCGCATGTTCCTCCTCCTGTTTCGTTTTCCCGTGATAGGTATCGATCTTGCATCTCTTGTAACGAAAGGATTAGGGTTGCGAATGGTTGCGGTTCCTTTTCGAGTGTGCTACAATGACCACAGATTTGAATTTTCAGGAGAAAGCGCATGACTGAAGCAGCGGCCGATGTTCAAGTGGTGGTGGAGCGGTTAAGCTCACTGGAGGAGCAAGTTCGCCAATTGCAGGAGCTTGTATCCAGCCGGTGGGCTCCCAGGTCGGTGGGTACTTCCACTGAACATCCCCACGTCACGCGGGTGGACACTATCTTGGGCGGTGAACCGATCATCAGGAGCACCCGTACTCCTGTGCGGGCGGTGGCCGAGCACTGGAAATTCGGCGATGCACCCGAAGAGATAGCCCGCAAGCTGCCCCACCTGCAACTGGCTCAGATTTTTGATGCCCTGAGCTATTATGACGACCACCGGGACGAAATTGAGCGCTATATCGCCCTGAACCGCGTACCGCTCCATGACTGAGCGCGCCGATCCTGACTTGCAGGCCCTTTACCTCTAGCAACCCGTCGGAGAACCCTGTAGCATAGGGCCTTGCGCCCGTTTTGCTTGCGCCCGTTTTGCGCCCACGAGGGGCTAAATTACATCTCCCCGACAGGCTGCTGACCAGCCGCCCAACCGACCACACCTTTGAGGCGTGGTCGGTTTTTTCGTTATCCCAGGTGGACCCATTTGACCGTTGGCAAAAGACGCTCCTCAGGAGGCGTGTGATGCTCTCGAATAACTGCTTGACCGATAGCGTTCAGGATGTGCCCCAAGCCCTCATCCGCGCATTGCTCCGCCACCCGCGCGCGCTGCAATCCGCGCTGACCGAGGCCGGCCTGGCCCCTCACGACCTGGCGATCTGGGCCAGGGGGCAAGGCGATCTGGCCGACGTGGAAAAAGTGGCCGGTTGGCTGGCGGTGAGCCAGCGCCCCGGCGCCTATAAACCCCTGCTGGAGGTGGCCGGCAGCCACCTGCGCGCCGGCGACCTGGAAGCCGCCTTGCCGGTGTTCCGCTGGGCGTACCAGGCCTGGCAAGCGGCCCCCGGTTGGCGCGCCGCGCACCGCTACGACGGGGCCAAGCTGCTGGCGCTGTGGGGCGAGTGCCTCTATCGGCTGGACCAATCCGCCGAGGCGCAACAGCGCTGGCTGTGGGCGCTGGACGTGGCGCCCGACGCCGAGACGCTTACCCGCCTGGCCCGGGCCATCGAGCGGGCCGAGGCCGGAGACGCATACGCCGTCGTACTGAGCGAAGCCGTGCGCCGCCGCCTGCCCGGCGCCGCCGCGCTGCAGGAGCGCTGGGAGCGCATCAACGCCCTCACCGCCGTGGAGAGCGACGCATCCGACGCCAAAGCGCCCCAGCCCCAATTATCATCCCGAGCTCGTCGAGGGACTACCGCCGTTCTGGCCGATGTGGCCAACCTGGACCTGGTGTGCGGCGAGCAATTCGGCTACGGGCGACGGCTGGATTATGGCCGCCTGCTGCAAGCCGCTGAGCATTACGGCCCGGTCGTGATCAAGCTGGCCTGTGTACCCAACGTGCCCGACACGCTGGATGTGCGCGAACACCTGATCCAGGCCGGCTTTGAGATTGACCTCAAGCGCCCCAAGCGCAGCCACGGGCGCATCGTCGCCAACGCCGACACGGCCATGGCTGCCTTTGCTGTGCGCTGGGCCAGCGACCCGCAAATCGAGCGACTCGAGCTATGGACCGGCGACGGCGACTTTGTCAAAGTGCGCGAGGTGGTGACGCAGGCATGGCCGGAAGTCGCCGTGGCCTTTCGGAGCTTCGAGATCGGCACGGCGGCTGAAATCCGCCAGTTGGAGCAGGATTGGCTTCCTATCGGGGTGGAATACCTGCAAAACCTTCCAGGTTTCTGAGACCTGGAAGGTTTTCGTTATACCAAATAGCAGCCCATTTCGACCATCTGATAGGAGGAAGAACTATGAATCCCCAAGACGCCCGGCTGTTGGCCGAAAAGGTGGTGCGCGAGTTGTACCGCATCGCCCAGGGCTACGGCAAGGAGCATCCCTTCCGCTTCGAAGACCTGGCTCACGACTTTGCGGTGATGCTAGACCGGAACGTCCTGCACGTCGTTTCGCTCAAGTTCTACCGCTCCAATGGGAACCGCGACGTGTTGGTGGAATACACCTACGAGCTGCACGCCGGCCGCCCGCACTTTCACCTGGATGACGCGCAAGGGCTGGGCATCGCGCCGCTCAGTCCGCCCTTCGAGATGGCGCTGATCGTCAACCGCGACCCGCAGGGCGGAGCCTACGAAGGGCAACTGCGGCTCAAGTGGGGCGACGCGCCCAACTATGCCCGGCGCGGCGGCTTTGAGCACCAGGACGGCAACACAGCGCAGCGCACTGGGGGACGGGCCAGCAAGCGGGTCTACATGGACCATGGCCTGCGCCGCCAGGGCCAGGTCAAGTTCTTCCGAGCCGAGCAGAGCTACGGGTTCATCGCCGGCGCGGACGGGATAGACGTGTTCTTTCACGCCAGCAACGCCGACGGGTTCCAGCCGCGCAAAGGCCAGCGGGTAACTTACCTGCCGCTAGTGACGCCGCGCGGCATCCAGGCCAAGGACGTGCGGCTGGCGTGAGGAGCGCCGAAGGACGGATGACGATGGACCACGAGACCTATTACTACTGCGACGCTTCGATTGACGCGCTGATGCGCTGCACCGGCGTGGCGGTGGTGGTGCGCGACGGCGGGGGGCGTATCCTGGACGCAGCCAGTTGTTGCCTGGAAGGGATGACCAACAACGAGGCTGAGTACGAGGCGCTCATTCTGGGTATCGAGCTGGCGCTCTCACGCGCTGAAGCCGCCGAACGGGTGGCGCTGCTCACCGACAGCCAGATCGTGGTGGGGCAGATGGCGCGCCAGTTTGCGGTGCGCGACCGCAAGCTGGCCCCACGCCACGAGCAGGCCTCGCGCCTGCTGGCCCAATTGCCCGGCGCAACGTTGATGTTCATCCCCCGCGAGCGCAATTGGCTGGCCGACGCGCTGGCCACCGAGGCGATGGAAACCGGGTTAGAAAAAGACCTGCCAGGTTTTGGAAACCTGGCAGGTCTGGGAGGGGAGGATGACGCTGTTTGAGGCGGTGTGCGACAGCTATAACCTGGACCAGGCCTGGATGGCGGTGCGGGGCAAGCGCACACTGGCCGCCCGGCAGCAAGGGGCCGGGGTAGATGGTGTGACGGTGGCCGATTGGGAGCAAAACTGGCCCGCTCGCCTGCGAGCTTTGCAGACCGCCTTGCTGGAGGGCGCATATCACCCCAGCTCGCTGCTGTGGTTCGACGCGCCGCGCCGCCCCCCCCTCAATCCCGCCCGCTCGCGGGGGGGAAGTAAAGGTAAGCGCCGCCTGGGCATCCCCACCGTGACCGACCGGGTGGCTCAACGGGCCGTTCTGCGCGTGCTGGAACCGCTCTGGGAAGACGTATTCCTCTCGTGCAGCCACGGCTTTCGGCCGGGACGCTCGGTGTTCACTGCTGTGGCCCACGTGCTGTGGCACGCGGCGCGGGGGTTGCGCTGGGTGGCCGACGCCGACATCGCATCCTTCTTTGATACGATCTCGCACGAGCGCTTGTTGCGCCAACTGGCGGCTCTGGACGACGAGCGAGTGCTGAGCTTGCTGGCGGGCTGGCTGGCGGTGGGCGCGGCAGCGCCGGGGCGAGGCGTGGCGCAGGGCGCGGTGATCAGTCCGTTGCTGGCCAACGTTTACCTGCACCCATTCGACGCGGCGCTGGTGCAGGCGGGTTGGGCGCCAGTGCGCTATGCCGACGATGTGGTGGTGCTGTGCGCCGACCCCGACCAGGCGCTGCAAGCCCTGGCCCACGTCAACCAGGCCCTGGCGGACCTGGACCTGGCGCTGAACGAGGCCAAGACGGCGGTTGTGCCGTTCGGGCCCGGGTTCAGCTTTCTCGGAGCGACGTTTGATGACTGAAGGGGGTGAACCATGACCCGACTGATCGTGGACACGCAAGGGGCGCGGCTGCGCAAGGTGGGCGAGCGGCTGGCCGGGCCGCTGTCCAAGCACAGCGCGCTGCGCGCCCGCCAGACGCTGGCGGCGAGCGACCCGGCCCAGGCGCTGCCGGTGGCGCGGGCCATGGTGGCCGGCAAGCTGCGCAACCAGGCCACGGTGCTGCGCCGGTACGTTGCAGATAGCGACGAGCGCGTGCAGCGGGCGGTGGAGATCATCGCGGCGCAGGTGGAACGGGCAGGCCAGGCGGCCGACCTGGAGACGCTGCGCGGGCACGAAGGCAGCGGGGCGGCGGCCTACTTTCGGGCCTGGCCGGCCCTGTTCGACGCCGAGCGCTGGCGCTTCCACGGGCGGGCCTACTATCCACCGCCCGACCCGCTGAACGCTATGCTCAGCCTCACTTGCCCTGGCGGGCAGTGCCAGGGGGGCTACACGCTGCTGCTCAACGACGTGGTCAGCGCAGTGTATCGCATCGGCCTGGACCCCGACATCGGCTTTTTCCACGCGCTTGACTATGGGCGGCCCTCGCTGGCGCTGGACCTGGAGGAGGAGTTCCGGCCGGTCATCGTGGACACGCTGGCCCTGAGCCTTGTGCGCAACCAGGTGCTCGAGCCGGGCGACTTTCGGCAGGAGGAGGGCGAGCGGCCCCGGGCGCTGATGACCGACGACGCGCGGCGTTTCTTCATCCAGAGCTACGAGGAGCGCATGGGGGTGCGGGTGCGGCATCCGGCGTGGGAGCAGATGCTCACCTACCGCCAGTGCATCGAGCGGCAGGTGGAGCACCTGGCCCGTTGCATCCTGGGGCGCGACGCGACCTACGATCCGTTGCTGATCCAGTGAAACGTGAGGCGCGAGCTACGTTTCACGTCCCTTTGGGACGCACCACGGAGGAAGGGCCATGTTTGTCGTTGTCGCCTATGACATCGCCGACAACAAGCGGCGGGTGCGGGTGATGAAGGCGCTGCAGGGCTTTGGCGAGCACGTGCAGGAGAGCGTGTTCGAGTGCCACGTGGATGACGCCGTCTATCGCAAGATGGTGCGGCGGCTCAAGGAACTGGTCAACCAGGGGGAAGATAACGTGCGCTTGTATCATCTGTGCCAGACGGACGTGGCGCGCATCCAGCAGTTGGGCGTGGGCCGGGCGGCGCAGATGTTGACCGAATTCGCCATTGTGTAGAGGATATTGGATATGTAACTGCTCACCCTGGTAGCTCTTTGGACAAGATTTACAGGATTTACAGGATTTTTCCACGAATTCCATCCTGTGAATCTTGTGAATCCTGTCGAATGGCTTTGGGTTTGCCGCTTTTACGCATTTGGGC
>DAOTXN010000148.1:0-83065 GCA_034435435.1 Anaerolineae bacterium
CCCCCCACCCCCCCCCCCCCCCCCCCCCCCCCCCCCCCCCCGTCCCCCTTACTGCACCATGAGCATCCCAATCTGTGCAAAATCGTCCGGCCCCAACGTTTGCGGGTCGGCGTCTGACGATGGGTAATTGCTCAGCATGTCTTCCTGGGTCGGCGCGGCGTCTGCAGGCCAGGCGATGTCCAACAAACGGGTGTGGTTCGTGTCGGCGGGCGCACCGCCAAAGCGCCACTGCTCGGAGGCCGGGTTCACGTCGCGGATGCGCCACACACCGCCCGCCGGAAAGCCCTCTTGTCCGGCCAGGGTGACCGCGTAGGCCCAGTTCTGCGGATCGTCGCCCAGCACGCTCTTGGGCACGCGCACGGTGACTTTGCTCTGACCAGGGTCGGCCAGGATCACCATCTCGGCGTCCACTTGGGTGGGCAGGCCGTCGTCGCCCACCACGTATACGCCGGGCGTCCAGCCCTCCACCCACACCGCCAAGTCCCAGGCATAGTCGGGCGTCAGCGCGACGTTGCGGCCGGGCAGCAATAGCCGCGAGCCGTTTTCGGGGCCATCCTGGTCAATGTACACGTCAAAGGTCTGCACCGAGACGCCGTTGGGCGAACCCCACACGTTGTCCACCGCCCCGGCCACGGTAAACTTGAACACGATGTACTCGTCGTCATAGCCGACCGAAAAGCCGGTCAGGTCGTAGACGCCGGGCTGGTGCACAGCGTCGGTGGCGTAGGTGTAGCTGCCGGGACCGTGGTCGTCGCCCTCAGGGTCGGCGATTTCCAGCACGGTGGTGGTCAGCCCCAAGTCGGGCACGGCCACTTTGGCCGGTCCGGCGGCGGGCAGCAGCGTCAGGTCACGGGCGGCGTCAACGGCGCCCGCGCTCAACACAGCGCGCATGCTGATCTGGTCGCCGGTATCCAGCGTGCCCAGCCCGACGTAGGGGATAGATACTTCGAGCACTGCGCCCTCGGCGGCGGCAATTTCGATGGGTTGTGGGTTTTGCCAGTTCCCGTCGCCGTCGGCGCTGGATAGGTCGGCTGCTTGCAACACGCCCCCGCTCAGGACGATCTCGGCTAGGCGGGTAGCGCCAAAGCCCAACAGCGTTTCCCCCTGCCCGTAGTGGCTAAAGGGATTGGCTGCGCCGCCGCCGGGCGGCAGCAAGTACAGCCCGACGATGGCGTCTCCCAGGTCGGCCCAGGGTTGCCGGGCATCCACACGCAAGTAGAGAGTTTTGGCGTCGAAGCCAAAGCAGAAACGGTCCAATTGATCGTCGGATGAAGCCATGACGCCCCCGGCAAACAAATAGCACCCGGCAGCGTCCCACTCGCCCTCCGCGATGAGGCCGTCAATCGTGGGCGAGATCAAGCCAGTGGCCGACTGGTCGGGCGCCTGGGCTTGCAAGGGAATCACCGGCACGTCGAGGAACAGCGGCGGCTCTTCGCCCAGCGTCAGATAGACCTGCTTGAGGGTGTTGCGGAAGGAGGCGTCGAAGGACTCGTCGTTGCCCGAGTTCTGATCGGCCCCGTACCACCAGAACCAGTCGGAGCCTTCAGCGATGTACATCTGGTCCAGGGCCTGGGCCAGCGTCTCGGGATCGGTCTGGCGGATGCCGGTGGCGTATTTTTGAAGCATGTCGCGGGTATCGCGCAAATAGTTCCAGGCCAGGTTCTCTTCGTCTTCGCCGATCCAGGTGCTAAAGTCGTGGCTGATCCATGATCCGGCCCATAGGTTCTCAATCGTGGGTGGGTCAGGAGCGATGGCGAGAAACTCGGATGGAGTGACGGTGACGATGAGGGGGTCGTCCGAGAGTTTCTGATACAGGGTGTGCAGGAACTCTTTGCCGTCGTTTTCGTAATATTCCCAGGCGTTCTCGCCATCGAGGATCACTGTGACCAGGTGCGGGCCTTGGGCGCCGGCGGCCATCAGCCCGGCGCGGATGTCGTGGACGCGCTTGATCAAGTCGGCGGCGGCCACGTTGCCCGGCAGACCGGAGTAGGTAAAGCCGACCTTGTCTGAGATGACGTGGTCGCGAAAGACCATGGCTACCGGAATGCCGTCGGCCCCGACCACATAGTACGGGCGATACATCTTGTCCAGCTCGACTACCAGGTCATCGGCGGCGCGGGTAAAGCTATCCAGCCCGATGGATTTGGCCAGCACTTCTTCGTCCGAGGCCATCCATTGGATGCCCGCCCGCCCGACCATGTTGACGATGACCTGGGCGACCGAACCTTCGCCGGGCCACATGCCGCGCGGGTCAACCCCAAAGTGCTCGCGGTATAGCTCGACGCCTTTTTCCAGTTGGGCTACTGCGTCCCGGCCGTAGCGGAACGGCGGCACAGGCAAGTCGGCCGAGGGCATGGCCTGCTGGGCCTGGTTGGTGTCTATCAACAGCGGCAGGATAGGATGGGCAAAGGGGGTCATCGTGACTTCGATCTGCCCGGCCTCTTGCAGCGCCTTGTGCAGCGGGATGACCTCGCCCAGCAGGCGCAGGTGCTCGCCCAGCACGATTGGCTTGTCCTCTTCGGAATAATCTCGCCCCTTTTCGACCAGCGCCTTGAGCGGCTCCTCGGCCAGCCAGTCGGGATCGACCCAGGCCAGGTTGAACAGGACTTGCAGGTCGCGGTAATCCTGCTCGGACCAGTTAGCGGCGTTCCCCCGGTCGGCGGCCAGCTCCTGGTAGCGCGGGAAGCGGGCGACGATTTTGGGATTGGTGTCGAAAAAGCGCGCTTCGATGTAGGCTTTGTCCTCGTCGGTGAGCTGGTCGGCTGGTTTTTCGGTCATCACCCAGGGCAGGTCTCTGGCTCCAGCCACCAGGTCGTCGATCTGGCGGATGAGACTGGGAGTCAGGTTAAAGGTAACGTGGAC
Source organism: Anaerolineae bacterium (assembly GCA_034435435.1). GTDB lineage: Bacteria > Chloroflexota > Anaerolineae > S140-20 > S140-20 > DAOTXN01. The sequence continues at coordinate 2,863 of DAOTXN010000148.1, forward strand.
GTTGGGGTATTGCTGGAGGATGGCGGCCATGTCCACATAGTCTTTGGCGGCGTGGTTGCGCACCCAGGGCTTGTCATAGATGCCGGTGGCGGGGTCTTTGTAATAGACCGGCTGGTGCTGGTGCCAGATGATGGAGAGAAAGATAGGTTCCTCGGTGGGTTGCGTCGTTGGTCCGGGTGTGGGCGTGGCGCATTCGGTGCCGCAACCGCCAAGGCACTCGCCCGGACAATAATAGACCTCATCTGGCCCGCACGCCGGCGGCGTGCAAACGACATAAGGGGTATCGGTGGGGGGCGCGGTCTCGGTCGGGGTTGGGGATGACGTCGCCGTGTGGGTAGGGGGTGGGGGTGGGACGGTGGCAGTGGGTTGGGTCTTTTTGCAGGCGGATAGGATGAGAGACAGGACGATTAACAAATAGATGATCTTGCGCATTCTTCCTCTCCTTGTTTTGATGACCAACAGCGGGATCCATGACCCCGCCTGAGCACAAACAACAACAGACGAGCCGGTCAATGGTCATCCAGGGCATCTTTTTCCTCTCCAGCTCCAATCGCCGCGTCAACCTGTGCCCCTGCCTAACGGCGGATGACCATTACAAGGTCTGTCGCGTCTGCAAGTGCGATCAATTCGATGTCCATATCGTCGTACCCGAACGTGACGGCAAAGGGATTCAACCAACGCAGTTGGTCGTCCGAGAGCGGCAGCGCGATGTTTTGAGTGCGAAGCAGGTGCGCCAGTTTAGTCAAATCCACTGCTTGTTGCAGCGCTTGTTCGTCAATCATCAGTACGTACTCCACTGAAATCGGTCTCTATCATACTCTGATTAAAAAACATTGTCCAGGTCAGGCCGTTTTCTCCAGCCTCCGCCCCGTCAGCAGGCTGACCAATCCTTTGAGCAGCCACAAAACCACCACAAACAACACGTCCACGAACAGTGTGATGCCAAAGGCGACCACGAGCAGGCTCAGGCCGGTTTCCAGCGGTTCGGCCAGCGCGGCCAGCAGGTCGGGTCCGCGCCCGGCGAGCACGACTGCGCCGGCAATCAGCCCGCCAAAAGCCAGCATAGGCCATAACGCATCGCGGTCCGATGCGCTGGGCAGCATGGCGTTGCTGATCGCCAGGAGTAAATAAATCCAGATACCGGCGTCGTTCACCCGCAAGGCAGCCCGGATGGCGTCGATCATCGCCTGGGCGTCGCTGTGGCCGGCGGCCTGAATCACCGCGCCGACCTCAAAAATACGGTGGCCGATGAGAATGATAGCCGTGCTGCCCAACAGGAATGGCGCCAAGCCGATGAGCAGGCCCCGCAGCGGGTCGGGCCTGTCCATCACCACGGCGCCCATCTGGATTTTCTGGCCCTGCACGTGAGGGCGCAGCGATACCTGGCGCACACGCACACCCAGCAGCAGCGCCGCCAGGTAGTGACTCAGCTCGTGCAGCGCCACGCCCGGCAGCAAGAGAATCTGGAACAACAGCACGGCTGCCGTCACGTGACCGGTGAGCAGAAAAAACAGCCCTTGCAACCCTTCGTGGACCTGCCGCACCAGCCACAACAGCGGCAGCAGCAACGCCAGCGTCCAAAAAACCAATTCCCAGTTCATAAGCGAATAGCGAATGACGAGGGGCGAGAGGCGTTCCCCCCGTCTACCTGCTCTTCGCCTCGATGGCGCCGCGCACGATGGCGGCGAAACTGTCGGCCTTGAGGCACGCGCCGCCGACCAGCGCGCCGTCAATTTCGGGCTGGCTCATAAACTCGTGGATGTTATCCGGCTTGACGCTGCCGCCGTACTGGATGCGCACCTGCTCTGCCACCGCGTCGCCGTGCAACTCGGCCAGCACACGCCGCACGGCGGCGGCGATAATAGTGTTGGCCCCGTCCCCGGTGGCTGGTACACCCGTGCCAATGGCCCAAATCGGCTCGTAAGCAAAAACTAAACGGGTCACTTGTTCGACGCTGATGCTTTGTAGCGCGGCGCGCACCTGCCCCCCCACGAACGTCACCGTCTCGCCGCGCTGATTCTGCGCCAGGTTCTCGCCCACGCAGACGATAGGCGTCAGGCCGTGAGCCAGGGCGGCGTGAATCTTGCGATTCACGCCTGCGTCGGTCTCGCCAAAAAACTGTCGCCGTTCCGAATGACCGAGGATGACGTACTGGCACATCTCTTTGAGCATCAGGGGCGACACCTCGCCGGTGAACGCGCCCTGCGGCTCCCAGTACATATTTTGCGCCCCCAGGCCGATGGGCGAGCTGCCGATGGCCTGGCGAACGGTCGCCAGCGCGGTAAAGGGTGGGCATATCACCACCTCCGCGCTGGAATGATCAACATCGCTCAATTCTGTTTTCAGGCCATCTACCAGAGCAACCGCTTCGGCGAGAGTTTTGTACATTTTCCAGTTTCCGGCCAGTATGGGTTTACGCATCGCGCCTCCTCTTTTTGAAATCATTAACAGCTCTAACCACCAAGTCACCAAGACACTAGGATTTTTCAAAGAACGACTAGCGGCCTGTCGGAGAACCCTGTAATATAGGGCCTTGTGCCCGTTTTTGCTCGTTTTGTGCCTATTTTGAACGCCCACAAGGGGCTAAATTACGTCTCTCCGACAGACTGCTAGAGATTCTTTGTGTCTTCGTCTTGGTGGTGTATCATGGGCTGGTAGCAGGTTCCGCTTGATCCATTCGATCCAGGAAAAATTGGACGCGCGCCTTCAAGAACGGCGACGCGCGGGGTGACTGCTGGGCGCGCTCCAGAGCGATGCGCGCCTGTCGCAGGCGTCCGGCCTTCCAATGTAGCACACCCTGCGCAAAATGAGCTTCGGGTAATTCCGCATCTAACTTGAACGCCACATCAACTTCTGCCTGCGCGCCATCCAGATCGTCCTTTTGAGTAGACAAATAGACGCTCATGTAGGCATGGGGGGCGGGCATGTCGGGGGCGTTTTTGAGCAGCCAGTGGATTTCCCCCACGGCCTCATCCCAATTGTCGCCGGCTATCAGCGCCTGCGCCAGGCTTAAATGGAGCTCGGGATGATCCGGCTTGACGTCCAGGCCGCGTTGCAGCACTTCAACGGCCTGGTCCCAATCGCCTCGCTGGGCCAGCAGTTGCGCCGCCTCGATGTAGGCTTCCGTGATATGGCGGTCCTGGGCGACCGTTTCGGCATATTCGGCCAGCGCCCCGTCAACGTTGCCTTCGGCGGCCAGTCTCCGGGCCTCTTCCAGATGCACCAGTGGGGCCTGAGGCGGCAAAGGCGGCGTCGGCTCCTCGACCGCCGGACCGGTTGGCGCCTGGGTTGGCGGATTATTGACCACGGTTGCCGGGGATGGCTCGTCGCCGCGCCCAGAGAGCAATAAAACGGCAACGACCGCCGCTGCGGCCAGCGCTGCCAGACCGCCCAGGGCCAGCACCCAGCCTCGTTTTTTGTTTCGCGGGGTTTCTTTGGCGCTGACCGGTCGAGGTTCGGGCGCACTGACCGGCGGCGCTGCCGGCGCAGGGCGCGCCGGTGGCGCCAGCGCCGCGCCGGTGACGGCATCTTGCACCGCCGCCGCCAGGTCCAACGCCGAATCGTAGCGGTCGGCCGGCTCTTTGGCCATGGCCTTGAGCAACACCCGCTCCAACGCCGCAGGCAAGTTGGGGTTGACCGCCGTAGGCAGCGGCAGCGGTGTGTAGATGTGGTCGTGAATCACCGCAAAGGGTGTATCCGACTGGAACGGCACCCGTCCGGTGAGCAGCTCGTACAGCACGACGCCAAAGGAATAAATGTCGGTGCGGGCGTCCAGCTCGCTCTTGCCGATGGCCTGTTCGGGCGAGATGTAATACGGCGTGCCCACCAGCGCGTCGCGGGTGAGCGACGACTCGCCCGCCTGCACAATGCGCGCCAGACCAAAATCGGTCAAAAAGACCTTGCCCTCGGCGGTCAGCAGCACGTTGCTGGGCTTGATGTCGCGGTGCAGCACCCCCTGCGCGTGGGCGTAGGTCAGCGCCTCGCCCATCGGGCGCGCCACGTCCAGAATCTCGGGCAAAGTGAGCTGCCCGCGCTGCAAGCGGGCCTTGAGCGTTTCGCCCTCCACGAAACGCATTACCAGATAGGGCGAGCCTTCGTGCTCGGCATAGTCGTACACCGGCACGATGTGGGGATGTTCCAGGCGGGCGACGACGCGCGCCTCGCGCTGAAAGCGGGCCAAAAAGCCGGCGTCGCCCTTGAAAGCCGGGTGCATCACCTTGATGGCGACGTAACGGTCCAGGGCGGCGTGATAGGCCTTGTACACGGTGGCCATGCCGCCGCTGCCCAGTTGCTCGACGATGCGATACGCGCCGACGGTTTGTCCTGCGGTGAAACTCATGGCATGACTCCTCTCGTTTCTGGATCGAGACCGACCCCATTATAGCAGCGAGTGGTCAAGCGCACAATAACGGATTGTAAAGAAAAGGTAAAACCGTATTTTGGTGTAACTGCCAGACAAAATAGGCTTTACCACCAAGACACCAAGGCACGAAGGTTCTGGAAGACACAAAGGCTTTACAGGGTAAGTCATTGGCTCGTTTTTCTTTGTGTCTTGGGGCCTTGGTGGTAAAAAAGATACTGACCTGAGCAGTTACATTTTGGTAACGCAAAGGTAATCAAATCGTAACCCGCCCCGGCGACGCTTGCGCTAAAATAGGCCTATGTCGTCAGCGGCTCTGGCGTGGAAAGAAGATACGAGCACCGATGGTGTGTTGGAAAAGCAACTGGAAAGGTTGTTTTCCGACGTTACGGTTTGGGATGCCACAGGTGCGACTGGCAGGGCAACTCATACGCTTCGCCTCTGGTGGGCTATCGCAGCGGTGGGTGTGGCGATGGGCGTTGCCCTGCTGACCATTCCACGGGTGGCCGCCTGGGAAGAGGTGTCCGGGCGGTCTTTCTCGCCGCCTATCAGCACAGCGCCGCTCGACTCTCCCGCGGGGTCGCACCTGGCCCCCCCGACCGCGACCCTCACACCGGCGCCTTCTCTCGCGCCAGACACGCCAACTCTGCTCCCGACGTCCTCTCCTACCTCCCAGCCTGCCACCCCGCTCTCTACCCCGACGCTAACTGCGACGCTCGCTCCTACTCTGCTCCCCACATCCACGCCAGATTCGACCGTGACGCCGTCTCTTCAACCCACACAGGCCGTGCAAGATCAGACCGTTCCGACAGCGGCCGCGACTGCATCGTTATCCCGATTGGTTATTCCCGCCATCGGGCTGGATGTGCCCATCGTCAGTGTGGGCATTGTGACCCTGGAAGTTGACGGCCAGCCTGTGCAAACCTGGGACGTGCCGCGCTGGCGCGCCGTGGGCTGGCACCAATCGTCGGTGTTGCCCGGCCAGGTTGGCAACACCGTGCTTAACGGGCATCAAAGTGGCTATGGCGGGGTCTTTCAAAGCCTGGAGCGGCTCCAGCCTGGCGACGAAATCACTCTTTACGCCGGCGACGCGGAATACCGCTACCGCATCGTCGAGCGCCATCTCTTGGAAGAAGCGGGCCAACCCCTGGCCGTGCGCGCTGAAAACGCCCGCTGGATTCTGCCCACCGCCGACGAGCGCCTCACGCTCGTCACCTGCGCCCCCGACGCAAGCACCACCCATCGTCTCGTCATCGTGGCCCTGCCGCTGACCACTAACCGCTGACCGCCGACAGTCCGCTGGCGTAAAGGACCCAGGTAGAGTAAAATAAACCGCAGTATATTACTTTTCACCGCGCGAGGAGGTTTATGGAGCAGCAATCACCCGCCTGGCACGCGCAGACCGCGGAGCAGGTCGCCCAGGTCCTAGAAACCCATCCCAAAACCGGCCTGTCTACAATGGAAAGCCAGATCCGTCAGAGTCGCTATGGCATGAACGAGCTGGTCGAACAGCCGCGACCCGGATTCTGGCAGATGCTTTTGGCCCAGTTTGACAACTTTGTGATCCTCATCCTCATCGTGGCGGCGGCTATTTCGTTCGTCATCGGTGTGCAGGAATATAACAAGTCGGGCCAGGTGACGGAATTTGTCGAAGCTGGAGCCATCGTCGCCATCGTCGTCCTCAACGCCGTGGTTGGCGTGGTTCAGACGAGCAAGGCCGAGGAGGCGCTGGCCGCATTGAAGAAAATGGCCGCGCCCGAGGCCCACGTGGTGCGCGACGGCCACCGCGCGGTCATTCCGGCCCGCGAAGTCGTGCCGGGCGACGTGGTGGTGCTGGAAGCCGGCAATTACATCCCGGCCGACCTGCGTTTGATCGAGGCGGTCAATCTAAAAATCGAGGAGGCGTCGCTGACGGGCGAGTCGGCGCCGGTGGACAAACGCGCCGACCAAATCCTGCCCCCCGACGCCCCATTGGGCGACCGGCGCAACATGGCCTACATGGGCACGACCGCCACCTATGGTCGTGGGCGGGGCATCGTGATTGCCACCGGGATGCAGACCCAGATCGGCCAGATAGCCGAAATGATCCAATCCTACGAGGACGAGCCGACGCCGCTGCAGGTCAAGCTGGACCAGTTGGGCAAATGGCTGGGCTGGGCCTCGCTGACCATCTGCGGCGTGGTTTTTCTCGTCGGCGTGTTGCGCGGGGTCGAATTCATCGAAATGTTCCTCATCGCCGTCAGCCTGGCCATCGCCGCCGTACCCGAAGGGCTGCCCGCCATCGTGACCATCAACCTGGCGATTGGCATGCGCGAGATGATTCGCCGCCATGCCCTCATCCGCCGCCTGCCGGCCGTAGAGACGCTGGGATCAGCCTCGGCCATCTGTTCCGACAAAACCGGCACGCTGACCCAGAACGAGATGATGGTCACGCGGCTCGTCTACGACAACACCGAGCTGCACCTCAGCGGCGAGGGCTATCGCCCGTGGGGCTTTTTTCACCACAACGGCCACGCCGTAGAGTTAGAAAAATACCCACAGGCCCGGTTTTTACTGCGCGCGGCGGCGCTGTGCAACGACGCGCAGCTCGAAGTCCATCAAGAGGGCCAGGAGCTGGCGCACCGCATGGTCGGCGACCCGACCGAAGGGGCGCTGGTCGTGGCGGCTGCCAAGGCGGGATATTGGCGCGACGAGCAGGAACGACTGCTACCCCGCGTGGCCGAAGTGCCGTTTGACTCGATCCGCAAGCGCATGACCACCGTACACCGGATAGAGATGAGAGATGGAGATAGAGATGCTCTCTGTCTCCCGTCTCTATCTCCCTCTGGGTACGTGGCGTTTGTCAAGGGCGCGCCTGACGTGATCCTGGAGCTATCTACCCACGTGCTGGACGGCGATCAGGTCGCGCCGCTGGACAAAGCGCGGCGAGAAGAAATCCTAGAACAGAATAAAGAACTGAGCGGGCAGGCGCTGCGGGTGTTGGGGGTGGCCTATCGCCCGGTGGACAGCGTGCCCCAGCAGCCCACACCCGAAGCATTGGAGAACGAGTTGGTCTTTGTCGGCCTGGCGGGGATGATCGATCCGGCCCGGCCCGAGGTGGCCGTGGGCATCGAGGTGGCGCGCAACGCCGGCATCCGCACGCTGATGGTCACGGGCGACTATCCCGACACCGCTCGCGCCATCGCCGCAGAGATCGGTCTGCTGCGCCCGGAAAGCGAGATCGTCACCGGGGCCGAGCTGGAAACGCTGGACGACGCGGCCCTGCAGGAAAGAATCGAGCGCATTGATGTGTTTGCGCGGGTGTCGCCCAAGCACAAGGTGCGCATCGTGGAGGCGCTCAAAGCCCGCGACCAGGTGGTGGCGATGACCGGCGACGGGGTGAACGACGCCCCGGCCCTCAAGCGGGCCAACATCGGCGTGGCCATGGGCATCACCGGCACCGACGTGAGCAAAGAGACGGCCGACATGGTGCTGACCGACGACAATTATGTGAGCATTGTCTCGGCAGTCGAGCAAGGGCGCATCATTTACTCCAACATCCGCAAGTTTGTGTATTATCTGCTCAGTTGCAACCTGGCCGAGATTATGATTATCTTTATCGCCACGCTGCTCAACTGGCCCACGCCGCTGACCGCCATCCAACTGCTGTGGCTCAACTTGCTCACCGACGGCGCGCCGGCGCTGGCGCTGGGCCTGGAAAAGGGCGACCCCGACGTAATGCAACGCCCGCCCCGTCCCTCCCGCGAACCCATCATCAACCGCGAGATGCAGGTGGGCATGGTCATCCAGACCATTTTTATCACCACGGCGGTGCTGCTGGCCTTTCGCATCGGGTTGAGCTGGGGGAACGTATCGCTGGCCGAGTCGATGGCTTTTATCACGTTGTCAGTGTCGGAATTGGCGCGGGCCTACACCTCGCGCTCGGAGCATTATTCGATATTTGGGATTGGCGTCTTTTCCAACAAGTATATGCAGTACGCGGTGGTGGCCTCGCTGGCCTTGCTGGCGCTGGTAGTGTACGCGCCGTTCTTGCAGCCGATCTTTAACACCCAGCCGCTGGGCCTGCGCGAGTGGGGCGTGATGCTGCCGCTGATTTTTGTGCCGGCAGTCGCGGCAGAGCTGACCAAGTGGTTCTTGCGGCGGGGGCAGGCAGCGCAGCGGATGGTAGTTGTGTCGTGATTGGCCAGGTCGCCCGAAGAGGCCCGGTTGAATCTGCTGGAGGCGGTGGAGGGATTCTTTGAGGTCGCAGCGCCTTCGGAGGTTCGACGCCGGCTGAAGAAAGAAACCTATCAGCTTTGCGATAACTATCTTGGGGGTTGGACGAGAGGATAAGGAAACTGCCGAGTTGATCGCGACTGGTTTCTGAGCATCTGAGAAAATAATCGCTCAAGACAGTGCCGCTGCACCGACGCTGGTGCAGGAGAGAGGAGATAAAATGACACACACAAATTTTCCCACCGGCGTGCACCTGCTGCACGACCCGGCCCTGAACAAAGGCACGGCCTTTACCCGAGAGGAACGCGACGCACTGGGCTTGTGGGGCCTGCTGCCCCCGCACATTCACACCCAGGCAGAACAAGTGACGCGCGTGTTGGAGAATTTCAACCGCAAGCCCAACGACCTGGAACGCTACATCTTTATGATGACGCTGCAGGACCGCAACGAGACGCTGTTCTACCGGGTGGTGGTGGACAACGTTCAGACCATGATGCCCATTATCTACACCCCCACTGTGGGTCAGGCCTGTCAGGAATACGGACACATTTTTCGGCGGCCGCGCGGCCTGTTCATCACCGCCCAGGACAGGGGGCGCATCCAGCAGGTGCTGCGCAACTGGCCGCGCCCGGACGTGGGCATCATCGTCGTCACCGACGGCGAGCGCATCCTGGGCCTGGGCGACCTGGGGGCCAACGGCATGGGCATCCCGGTAGGCAAGCTGGCGCTGTACACGGCCTGCGCCGGCGTACACCCCGCCAAATGCCTGCCCATCACGCTCGACGTGGGCACTAACAACGAAAAGCTGCTGAACGACCCGCTGTACATCGGCATCCGCCAGCGCCGACTGCGCGGCGCGGAATATGACGCGCTGCTGGATGAGTTTATGACGGCGGCCACGACGGTGTTTCCGAACGTACTCGTCCAGTTCGAGGACTTTGCCAACCTCAACGCCTTCCGCCTGCTCGAAAAGTACCGCGACCAGATGTGCACGTTCAACGACGACATCCAGGGCACCGGCGGCGTAGGGTTGGCGGGCATCTATTCGGCGTTGCGCATCACGGGCGGGCAGCTCAAGGATCAAAAGTTTGTCTTTTTCGGCGCGGGCGAGGCGGCCATCGGCATCGGCGACCTGATTGTGGCGGCTCTGGTGGACGAAGGGTTGTCAGTGAAAGAAGCACGGGAACGGATGTGGCTGGTAGACTCGAAAGGGCTGGTGGTCAAAAGCCGAGATGGCCTGTCGGCGCACAAACAACTCTACGCCCACGCTGCCGAGTTCCAGCCCGACTTGTTATCCACCATCCAGGCGCTCAAGCCTACGGCCATCATTGGCGCATCCGGCCAATCCGGCGCCTTCAGCCAGCCGGTCGTAGAGGCGATGACGCGGCTCAACGCCCGCCCCATCATCTTTGCCCTGTCGAACCCCACCTCCAAAGCCGAGTGTACTGCTGAACAAGCCTACACTTGGAGCGAGGGACGGGCCATCTTTGCCAGCGGCAGCCCCTTCCCGCCCGTCACCTACGCCGGCAAGACCTATGTGTCTGGCCAGGGGAACAACGCCTACGTGTTTCCCGGCGTAGGGCTGGGCGCCATCGCCTGCGGGGCCACGCGGGTCACAGACGAGATGTTCTTTGCGGCAGCCAAGGCCCTGGCCCACCAGGTCTCGCCGTCCGACCTGGACCAGGGACGCATCTACCCGGCACTGGACAAGATTCGAGACGTCTCGGCGGTCATCGCTGCGGCGGTAGCTGAGGTAGCCTACAAGCGCGGGCTGGCAGCCAAACCCCGGCCCACAGACCTGTTGGGCTATATCCAGTCGGAAATGTACGAGCCGACGTATCAGAGTTACGTCTAGGGGGCATAAGTGCGACGCATCTCAGAGATGCGTCGCACCTTTATACTTTTGGAAAGGAGAGGTGTACGATGACAGATCAGTTTCGTCTGCGCTGGCCGGTCGCCAAACACACCGTCAACCAGTTTTTTGGCGAGAATCCCGATTTTTACAAACCCTTCGGGCTGGCGGGGCACGAAGGACTAGACCTGTTCGCACCCATGAACGCCGACATTTTCGCCGCCGCCGCTGGCGAGGTGTACGAGGTAGGGCATCCGCCGGACCATCCCTACGGGCTACACGTGCGCATCAAACATCAGGTGAGTGGCAAGACCTACCGCACCATTTACGCCCACCTGGCCCAGACTTTCGTGAGCGTAGGGCAACAGGTCCAGGCCGGCGAGCGCATCGGGCTGGCTGACAACACGGGTAACTCGTTCGGCTCCCACTTGCACCTCACGCTCAAAATCGACGGGGCGCAGACGTCCGGCTATCCGGCCGGCATCGTAGACCCGTGGCCCTTTTTCGAAGCCATCACCGGCGAGATCCCGGCGGCCAGCGACTTGATTGTCTACCCGACCGATCAGCTCAGCCTGCGGGCCGAGCCGAACACCGGCTCTACGCGCTTGGCCGTGCTGACCGAAAACGATCCGTTGACCGTGCTGGGCAGCGCCGACGCCGCCAGGGCCAAGATCGGTAAACAGGGCGAGTGGATCCAGGTCAAGACACAGTCCGGCCAGACCGGTTTTGTGGCGGCCTGGTTCGTGCGCCTGACCGGGCAGACCGCACCCCCCAGTTCGCTAGAGGTTTTTCCCACCGACATACTGAGCGTGCGCGCCCGCCCGGACACCGAAGCGAATCGTCTTACCACTGTCTCGCCCACTGACTCGTTAACGGTGCTGGGAGACGCCAACAAGGCGCGGCTCAAGATCGGCCAGCAAGGCCAATGGCTGAACGTGAAAGCGCCCAGCGGTCACGTGGGCTACGTTGCGGCCTGGTTCGTGCGCGCCGCAGACCAGGTTCCGCCTACAATCCCGCCTCCGGGCGCCTTGATCTCGCTAACCGTATACCCCACCGCCGACTTGAACCTGCGGGCGCAACCGGCCGTAAATGCACCCCGCGTGGGGGGCGCGTTTTTCAACAAACCGCTGACCGTGCTCGAAGACGATCCTATCGCCGCCCGCGCCAAAGTGGGCCAGGAGGGACAATGGCTCTTTGTGCAGACCGAAGCGGGCGAGCGCGGCTGGGCCGCCGCGTGGTTTTTGTCGCTGACGCAAGCCTAGCAGTCTGTCGGAGAGACGTAATTTAGCCCCTTGTGGGCGTCCAAAATGGGCGCAAGGCCCTATATTACAGGGTTCTCCGACAGGCCGCTAGCCAGCGACTCTTGATGCCCCAGCCAAGGGGGCGCAACAGAAAGGAGTGTTCAAATGAGCCGCACTATGTTCCGCTGGGTTCTTTTTGTGATGATGTTCTCATTGTTTGTGTGGGGCTGCGGAGAGAAAAAGAGCACGTCGGGCATTCAACTCCCTAGCGATCCCGTGGAGGCGCTGAAAGAGATCAACAAAACGGGCCAAACCCTCACCAGCGCCCATTTTACGATGGACATCACGATGGACATGGACGCCCAGGGTTTCAACGTCACGTTGGAAATGGACGCCGAGGGCGACGTCGAGATGAAGGGGCCTACACCTGCCGATGCCAACATGTCTATGACGATGAATATGTCCATGTTGGGACAAGATATTAAAATGGAAATGGTGGCCCTGAATGGCGAGTTCTGGATGCGTGAGGGCGATGGGAGCTGGCAAAAAGTGCCGGCCAGTCAGGCTAACCTGACCGGTGGACTGGGCGGCGATCCGGCTGCGGCGCTGCGCTACCTGGAAAATGCCAAGAACGTCAAAAAACTCGGCGACGAAAAGGTGGACGGCGTGGACTGTTACCGTTTCAGCTTTACGATGGACGCCGACGCGCTGGGCACGCCGGAAATGCTGGGTCAGCTCATGGGCACCGGTGTGATGACCGGAGAACAGGCCCAAAAGATGCTCGAGACCGCCGTGGTGGAGGGCGTGGTGTGGGTCGGCCGAGCCGACCTGTACCCGCGCCGCCAGACGATGGATATGACTTTTGACATCGCCGGTCTGCCTGGGCTGGGCGACGCGACGGTCAAGTATGATATGCAGATCGATATAAAGTTCAGCAAGATCAACGAGCCAGTGCAGATCACGGCCCCGACGAATTAAGCCACACAACCGAGCGCCCTGTTGGCTGCCGCCGAAGGATTCGAACCCTCGGCGTCCGGCAGACTTGCCTGGTGGTCAACAGGGCGCTCTGGCATCAGTGGGTCTTGGAGTTCTACTGGTTCATCCCGGCGCGCTGTTGGGCCTCGATGATGATCTCGCGCAGCGGCTGCCACTCTTGGGGTGTGCGGCCGATGCGAATTGCGGCATCGATCTCTGTGAGCGCCTGATCATACCATCCTAGATGCGCGTATGCTCGCGCCAATGACGCAAAATAAACGTCGCGCTGCGGATTCAGCGCCGCGGCCTTGCGCCAGTGCAATAGCGCCTTGGCCCACATCCCCTTCTTTTCATAAACGCGCCCCCGAACGTAATAATCGGCGTCGTTGAGTACATGGCGATCTGGCTCCAGCCGCTCTCGCAACGTATCCTTGGTAAATTCTTCCACCGTGTTGAACAAAAATGATGTCAAAATCACCGTAATGACGCCCCGCACTGCGACCATGAAATAACCCAAAAAGCCCAACACGAACAATGCCAGACCGATGAGCAAATGCAGCGCGATCAGAACGATGCCCAGCGTGTGCGCCAGAGGGCGGCGCAAAAATAGCCCCAACGCGTCCAGCGCACCCAGCGCCGCTAATCCCACCAGCACATAGCGCGCGATCTGTACTTGTAGATCGGGATCGAGCGGCGCGCTCAACCCGATGTCGCCGGTCACTCCTCGCCCGACCACGTAGGGCAGATAATCGTGCAGCGTCGCAGGAATGCGGTCGTTATGCCAGATCAGGCCGATGAGAAAATAATCGGCCAGGTTGATAGCGGCCAGGATCAGCCAAAAGGCGTGCAGCATATAGCTCAGGGCCGAGCGTTCCTCAGTTTTGAAGCGTTTTTCGACCAGCCGTCCGCCGCAGTACGGGCAGCGCGCAGCCGTTTCGGGGACAGGGCGTGCACAATAAGCGCATCCATCCGGCGTCAGCGCCAGCTCTTCCCTGTACGGACGCGCCGACGACTCGACCTGTGGCTGACTTGCCCCTTCCATGCCCCCGCGCTCGGAGGATTGGATCTGCCCTTGCATCCACTTGATCCCCGCCAGGGCCTGCGCGTTGTCGGGATTGAGCGCCAACACATTTTCCAGCGCGATCAAGCGATCCTCGTCTGAATCGACCACGCCGCTGAGCCACAGCCAGGCCTGCTCGCTCTCTTCATTCGCCTCGACGACACGCAAGAGCAACTCGCGCGCCTCGGCCCGCCGGCCGACCCTGGCAGCGGCAATGCCGTCGCGCAGCCACTGGGAGACCTCGAATTCGTCGTATTCGTGCATGGGTAAATGGGTAGATTGGTAAACCGGTTTGTCGCCCACTGATCACCTGGCGCTCACCACTGCCCTGAGCGCCTGGGGCAGACGGGGCAACAAATCACTGGCGACCGCGCCAGCCGGACCGATTTCTTTTTCAGCCCATTGACCAGCCAAGCCATGTAAATAGGCGCCCGCCACGGCTGCGTCGAACGGCGCGAGTCCCTGCGCCAACAAGCCGACGATAGCTCCCGCCAGCACGTCGCCCGAACCGGCGCTGGCCAACGCGGGCGTCGCAAACGGTAATACGACCAGCCGCCCGTCCGGGTCGGCGACGACGCTGTGAGCGCCTTTGAGCAGCACCACGTGGCCCCACTTGGCGGCCATCTCGCGCGCGATGCGCCAGCGCTGCGTCCCCCCTCTGGGGGCTTCGTGCGTCTCCACCCCCATCAGCCGCGCCATCTCGCCGGGGTGCGGCGTGAGCACTGCGCGGGCCGGCAGGCGCTGCCACCATTCGTCGTCCTCCAGCGCCGCGAGAGCGTTCAGCGCGTCGGCGTCCACGACCAGCGGTGGAAAGACAGGGCGCTCGTCGTTTTCTTCTTTTTCTTCAGCGCCACCCCCAGCTTGAAAACCGATGCGCCCTTTGCGTTTGGGCGGCGCTTCGGCCTGGAACAGCTTGTGGACAAACTCGAGCGCCTCTTTTTCCTGCGTCAGCCCGCAGCCCAACAGCATGGCCTTATAGTCGCCCATTTTTTCAATCAACAGTCCCACAGCAGCCGGTGCGACGACACCCATGGCCTGGGGCAGAATCAGATAGGTCGCCTCGCTGATTTTGGCCGCCAGCGCGCCGTGAATGGCCGCCGGTACGGCCAGCGTGACCAGCCCGGCTCCCACCCGCGCCGCGCCGCCAGCAGCGAGATAGGCCGCGCCGGTATAATTGATCGAGCCGACCACGAGCAAGGCCTTGCCAAACGTGCCCTTGTGCGCGTCGCGGGGGCGAGCAGGCAGCAACCGGGCGACTCTCTCGGCTGTGGCGATCTCCAACGTCGGCTCGCCCAACAGCTCGCGCGTGAGCTTGGGATCCACGCCGATGTCGGCCACGATCAGCTCGCCGATGGTCCCTGCGCCGGGAAACAGGAAATGCCCCGGCTTGGGATGGGCAAATGTCACCGTCAAATCGGCAGGCAAGGCGTGCGGGTCCAGCTCGCCGCTGTCATAGTCTAGACCGCTGGGACCGTCCACCGCCACTACCAGGGGGGCCGCCAGCGGAGCGGCAGGCTGCGCAGGCGCGGTCAGCAGGCGGGCGGCCGATTGCTCGGCGCGGCGAGCTACAAACCCGCTATTCACTTGCGCCAGCACGTCGGCCGCGGTCCCTTGCAGGGGCAGCCGCGCCCCGGTCCCCAGCAGCGCGTCAATGATCACGTCGGCGCCGATCGCCAGCCGCCGCAGCACCCGCCAGCGCTGGTCGTTGGTCGCGTCGGCCACAAACACTTCTTTTTCGCGGACAGCTTTCAAGTTGGGATCGTCGTCGGCGCGGGGCTTGAGCAAATAGCAAGCCACTTCGGCTCCGGCCTGGGCCAAGAGGCGCGCCGCCACCAGCCCGTCGCCGCCGTTGTTCCCCGGCCCAACCAGCACCAACACGCGCCGCCGATTCACCGGCATGCGAGCCATCACCGCTTCGGCCACGCCGCGCCCGGCCCGTTCCATCATCTCGGCATAGCTGTGCCCACTTTCATCGGCTACCGACTCAAGCCGGCGCATCTCCTCGACCGTCAAAATCCGCATAATCCTCTCCTACCAGACGAATGACGCTTCACGTTTCACGTTGCACGCTCCACAGCCGCAGAACCAGCCGCCCCAGCCAATGAGTCGGGCCGATGCCCTGCTGGCGATACCATTCCAGCGTTTGGCGCGCACCCTCTTCAAAAGGGGTCGGGACGAAGCCCAGTTCCCGGCGGGCCTTGTCGCTGCTGGTGTTCCAGTCGCAAAACACATACGGAACCATGTTGATGGAATAATACGGCTCGTGGTCGGTCCAGCGGGATAACCATGTCCACACGCGAGCCAAACCGATAATGGCAAACGCCGGTGGATTGAGTCGCCACGGGCGTATCCTGGCCAGGCGACTGATGGTTGTGTGAACCTCATCATGGGTCAGACTCGGCCCGGCCACGTTATAGATTTCGCCCGCCTGTCCACGGGTCAACGCTGCTTCAATGACCGGGACCAGATCGGGTACGAAAATCGGAAAAGTGACATGCCGGCCCCGGTGCACACCCACCGGCAAGCCCTTGAGTGGGTCCTCGAAGAACATACGGTTGAAGGCATAGCGCCCCCACGGGCCGTAATAAGCCCCCGGACGCAAAATAATGGCGGGCAAACCCTTCTCGCGGTGCGCTGCTAGAATCAGTTGTTCGGCCTGTAGCTTGCTGCGCTGGTAATCATCTCGTGGCTCGCAATGTACCTGCTCGTCGAGCAGTTGGTCTGAGCGCGGCGCGCCAACCACGGCGATGGTGGAAATGTACACCAGCCGTTCTACGCCAGCTTCCACCGCTGCGTCGAGGACATGGGCTGTCCCTTGCACGTTGATATGCCAGAAATCCTCACGGCGACCCCAGAAGCGGAACTTGCCCGCTGCGTGAATAACGTATTGGCACTCTTGAGCGGCCTGGCGCACCGCCGCCGCGTCGCGCACGTCTCCGGCGCAGCATTCCACGCCCAGGGCGTCCAAAAAAGCCGTATCTGCCGTTGGACGCACCAATGCCCGCACCCGGCGCCCCCGCCCCACCAGATACGGACATAGATTGCGACCCAGAAACCCCGTTGCGCCGGTGACGAGGATCACACAGAGGTCCTCTCCTTCGATGTATTGGGGCCGATTGTATCGTTAACGGAACAAAAGTCAAGCCGAACCTGGCAGTACGACCTCAGTCAGTGCACACCGATAGCCATAGCGTATCTCGCAGCGGGTCGCCTGCGTATCGGGCAGCGCCATTCCCAACCGGCGCAGTCCGCGCACCACGTGACACATCGGCAGTCCCATCACGTTGATCGGACAACCGACAATGCGCTCCACCGGCGCGAACTCTTTGTTTTGGATGCCATACGCAGCGGCCTTGTCCAGCGGATCGCCGCTGGCGACGTAAGCCGCTATCTCGGCGTCGTCCATCCAGCGCATCCACACCTGCGTCTCGCACAGATCGGTGATGGTTTTGCCGGCAGCGGCGTCCACCACCGTCACGCCCGAGAGCACCAAGTGGCGTTCGCCCCGCAGGCGACACAGCATCTCGCGGGCGTGGTCGACGTCGCGGGGCTTGCCCAGGATGTCTCCCTTGAGAACCACGATCGTGTCGGCGGCCACGATAAAACCTTCACTCACCGCGCGGGCCACGGCTTCAGCCTTGAGCCGGCTGAGGCGCTGCGGGGCCTCAGCCGGAATTTCACCCGGCGCCACGTATTCATCCACGTCGGGGACCCGCACCTCGAACGGCCTCCCCAGCAGCGCCATCAATTCACGCCGGCGCGGCGATCCGCTGGCAAGAAAAAGACGATATTGGATATTCGTCATGGGTCATCCGTCACTCGTCACTCATCACTCGTCACTCGCCATTCGTCGTCTGCGCGATGCGTGGGTCGGTGCGGGCGATGATGTCGCTGATGGTGTGCTGGTTAAAGCCCTTGAAGCCTTGGCCGCGCTGGATATTTTCCAGGTGACTGCCCACTGCGCCGCCCTGTTCAAAACGCTGCGCCTGGGCCAGGTCAATCCGCCCGCTCGCTGCCAGCCGTTCCAACCGCTCGTGCGGCACCTCCCAGCGCTCGCCCCGCGTAAAGGCCTGGCGCAGGTAACTGAACTTGCTGAACGGCTCCATCATGTTGACGCCCCATTCGGCCAACGCGGACGTGGCCGCGTCAAAGTCAAAACGCCCGGCCAGGTGGTGCAGCCCGGCGGCGAGCATTGACTCGCCGTGCAGCGCGGTCCACAGGCCCACCGTGCCCAGCTCGGCCCGGGGCGGCAATGGCTGGTGGGCAAAGTCGCCCTCCACTTCGGCCGGCGACAGATCCACGTCGGCAAAGACGGCCAAGCGGCACACCGGCTGCTCCATCACCTGCGCGCCCCAGCCCGCCTCGGCCCCGGCGTAAAAACGCTCGCGCGGTCGAAAGCCGAACGTCTCTAAAATCTGGATCAAATCGTTGAACGTCTCCCGCGAGCTGCGGAAGGTGTGATGATCGTGGTTGGCCCACCCCATCCCCAAACGGTCCTGGCGGCTTTTCTGAATCTGCCCGGCCTTGTTGCGCCGTTGCCAGTGCTCGCGCTCGGCGGAAAAGGCCGCCCACGCCGCCGCGTCGGTCCCCAGCTCGCTCACCAGCGAGCGGGCCAGCGCTAGCGCCTGCGCCATGCCATCGCGCGGGTCAGGAAGCTCGCGGGGGCGGGTGGCCCAGCGCTCAAAAGCACACAGATAACGCTGAGGATAATCCGGCGGCATCTCGACCGGGATCAATCCCTGATGTCCCCGGCGTTCCACGACAAAAAACTCGCGCCCCTCATCCCGCGCCACCCGCGCCCGGCGATAGGGGCTGAGCGGCGCGCCTTCGATGCACGCGGCGATGTGATGGGTCATCAGAAACTCGAATATATCCTCGACCTGGACGGCTGCTGCGGCCACGTCGCCCGGCTTGAGGCCGGTTTCGGTCCGTAGCACGACCGCGGGAAAGAGCGCGCCGGGGTGTTGGACCACCCGGTCGCCCGGCTCGGCCGGTACTTCCACCGGCTCGAAGCCCAGGTCGGCCAGTTGACCGCGCGGCGTGTCGCCGTCGGCCAGCACCAGGTGGTCCAGCCAATCTACCAGTCGGCTGCTGGTGTGCAGGATCAGGCCGGCCTGCAGCGCCCGCGCAAAGGGCACGACGGCCACGAATTGTTCTAGTTTTGCGGCCACGTAATCTTCCGCTGCGGGATAACGCAGCCACTCGATCATCGGTGTGTCAGGTGACGTCATTTTTCCTCCATTTCTTGAGACCTGCCAGGTCTGGATTATCCAAACTGAATCCCCTGGGCCAGGGGCAATGTCCCGGACCAGTTGATGGTGTTAGTCTGGCGGCGCATGTAGGCTTTCCAGGCGTCCGAGCCGGATTCGCGCCCGCCGCCGGTGTCTTTTTCGCCGCCGAACGCCCCGCCGATTTCCGCACCGCTGGTCCCGATATTGACGTTGGCAATGCCGCAGTCGGAGCCGGTGACGGCGAGGAACTGCTCGGCCCGGCTCAAGCTATCGGTAAAGATGGCGCTGGAGAGGCCCTGCGGCACGCCGTTGTGCAGCGCGATGGCCTGGTCAAACGTCGCATATTCCATCAAGTACAGAATCGGCGCAAAGGTCTCCGAGCACACCAGCGGCGTCTGCGCCGGCATTTTTATTATAGTCGGCTCGACAAAGCAAGCCCCCAATTCGGGCAAGCGCCGCCCGCCGGTGAGGATTTCGCCGCCCTGGGCCTGGGCCGTCTCTAACGCCATCATCATCGCCTCGACCGCCTGTTCGTCCACCAGCGGCCCCATCAAGACTCCCTCTTGCAACGGATCGCCGATGCGCACCTGCTGGTAGGCCCGCACCAGCCGCCCCGCCAGCTCGCCAGCGATGGAGCGGTGGGCGATAATGCGCCGCGTGGTCGTGCAGCGCTGGCCGGCCGTGCCCACCGCGCCGAACAGGATGGCCCGCACGGCCAGGTCCAGGTCGGCGTCCTGGGCGACGACGATGGCGTTGTTGCCGCCCAGCTCTAAAATGCTGCGCCCCAGGCGACGGGCGACGGCCACGGCTACGCGCCGGCCCGCCTCGGTGGAGCCGGTAAAGCTGATCAGCGGCAGGCGCGGGTCGTTGATCATCCGCTCGCCGACCACCCGCCCGCTGCCGATGAGCAGGTTGAACACGCCGTGCGGGCCGTGGTCGGCGGCCACCCGGTTGACGACGCGCTGCACGGCGATGGCGGTCAGCGGCGTGGACGACGAGGGTTTCCACACCAGTGTGTCGCCGCAGACGGCGGCGATGGCCGCGTTCCACGACCAGACCGCCGCCGGAAAGTTGAACGACGTGATGATGCCCACCACGCCCAGCGGGTGCCACTGCTCGACCATGCGGTGGCCGGGCCGCTCCGAGTGCATGCTCAGGCCGTACAACTGGCGCGACAGGCCCACGGCGAAATCGCACACGTCAATCATCTCTTGCACTTCGCCGATCCCCTCGGCTCGAATCTTGCCCATTTCCAGCGTGATCAGCTCGCCCAGCGGCTCTTGCAGCTCGCGCAGCGCGTCGGCCAGGTCGCGCGCCAGCAGCCCGCGTTTGGGGGCCGGGACCGTGCGCCAGCTTTCAAAGGCGGCCGTCGCTCTGCTCACCACTGCCGCGTAAGTGGTCTCGGTGGCCTGAATCACGCGGGCCAGCGGCTCGCCTGTGGCGGGGTTATACGAGATCAATTCCTGGCCCTGCGCGTCTGCAATCCAGCCATCCGGCCCGGTGCACGCGCCGGGGTTGATCTCTCTGATTTCCAGCTTTTCCAACAACGCTTTCATCTGATTCTTCTCCTCAGCCGTTCCTCGATAAATAACCAACGTCGTACACAGATGCGGCTGAATTCTATTCAAGATACACGAGTGTGCAAGGGATGCACAGGAATGGGTGTCTTAAGACCAGCTCGGCGCTGCATTGGAATGCTGTTCATCTCGACCCAGGCGTTCCTGGATAGAGATCGGTCATTTGCTATGGGTTCAGCAAGTCTGTATAATCCGTGCAGGCGCATAGCGCTTATCGTCGCCTCCTGCGGCCAAAGTTGATCGATTTGCGCTTGTAAGATGCTTATCGGTTTCTTGGATGAGTCTGGGACGCCATCACCGGTCGGCAGGGAGCGTTTTTTCACCGTGGCGCTCCTGGTGGTGCAAGATCCACGTCGTTTGGAAAAAGCGGTCCGTTGGCTCCGCCGCTCACTGCGCCGCCGCGCACGCATCAGTGAGCTCAAGGCCGCACGTTCGCATCCGCGCGTCATCCGGCGCTTGCTAGCCGAATTGGCCGCTATCGAATGTGAAATTTATGTTACAATCGTAAACAAGCAAGGCATTTCGTCACAGCAGAGTGAAGCCGTGTATCGCGCAGCCGTGGCCCGGGTCGTCCGCCACTGCGTTGAACGGCATCCACAAACCAACTTGTACCTGGACAAGCGTTACTCGAATCACAAGCAACAGATTCAACTCGAGCAAACTGTACGCCAGGCCATCGCCCATGTGCCTGGCCAGGTTGTTCTCATCCAGCAGCTCGCCTCGTGGGCCATGCCCGGCCTGCAAGCGGTAGATTTTATCGCATGGGCGTTCGAGCAAAAATATGCGTTGGAAGACGATTGGGCAGCTCAGATTATCGCTTCCAAAATCATCGTGGAGGAACAAGTACAGGGAATAAAAATAGCGGTTTCGCCTGGAGGCCGATAACCACCGCCGACTTGACGGAGTGGGGTATTCTACGAACACCCAGCCAATCCAGGACTTACAGTACCGCTACTCTGCTTACATTATATCAAGATAAGCGCCCGAGTCAAGCAATTGCATGACTCCAACGCTCGCAGCTATTGTCCCCGGCGGAGAATTTGCGGGGTGTTTTAACGCTTACCCTCTTTTCGGAGTTGCCGACGCTTTGTGTTCGAGAAAAGGTATCTTTTCAAAAAGCAGGGGCGGCTCCTCGCGCAGCACCCTGAGTGCGAGGTTTTTCCGCAAACGCACCGATAACCAGAAAGGCCAGCGATGAAAGTACAGTTTGAAGAGATGTTTCCGTGGGAACTGGCTCAAGCTATGGCGCGAGCGCCCATCTGCTACCTGCCTCTGGGCGTTCTCGAATGGCACGGGGAGCACAACGCCGTGGGACTGGACGGTTTGAAGGCGCACGCCATCTGCGTACAGGCCGCGCTCAAGTCGGGGGGTGTCGTCGCGCCGACGCTGTACTGGGCGACCGATTATCGGGAGGAATTGCCGGACGGCTCCTATCTTACCGGGGGCATCGAACGCGGCGAGCGATACCACGTCCCTGGAAGCATGTTCTGGATTCGCCCTGAAACATACCACAACCTGTTGCTGGACATCTATGAGGCGGTGCGGCGACGAGGTTTCAAGGTGATCGTGGTCGTGAGCGGCCATTGGTCGGAGCGCTACAATCTGGCGGCGATTCGAGCCAGCGGCGAGGCGTTTTTAGCTCAACACGCCGACGGAAATGGGCGCTGCTGACCGATCAGGAAATGGTCCCCGATCTGCACTATCCGCGCGAGCACGCGGCGGGCGGAGAAACGTCCCTCCTGATGGCGATGCGTCCCGATTTGGTGGACCTCGGCAAGACGTTTGAGACCAGTCAGGCACTCAAGGCCAATTATGCGAATCATCCAGAACACTTGCATCGGCGACAGGAAACGCCGCACAAGTACATCGGCGTGTTTACGGCGGTTGAGGATGCCTCAAACGATCCAGAACTCACGGCCAGCGCCGAGCGCGGCCAGCAGCTATGGCGCGTGATTTCAGATCGCATCGCTCAACGGGCCGGAATGTTGTTGGCAGAAGCAATGGAGTCAATGAGTGGGTGCGAGTGACGCACAAAACCAGGCGCGACAGACCCGACCGCGCGGTATCCGGGTTTTCATCCTGGTCTGGCTTGGACAACTGGTCTCGCTGACCGGATCAGGACTGACCGAGTTTGCGCTGGGCGTGTGGGTGTATCAACGCACCGGCTCCACCACCCAGTTCGCCCTGACTGTGTTTTTCCTGGCCCTGCCGCGCATCTCGCTCTCACCGCTAGCGGGGGCGCTGGCCGACCGCTGGGACCGCCGCCGGGTGATGATGCTCAGCGACAGCGGCGCGGCGCTGTGCACGCTGACCATCGCGCTGCTGCTCGCCGCCGACCGGTTGCAGGTGTGGCACCTGTATCTGCTGGCGGCGGCCAGCTCGACATTCAGAACCTTTCAAGGCCCGGCCTACACCGCCGCGACGACCTTGCTGATCCCCAAGCAGCACTACGGCCGGGCCAGCGGGCTGGTGCAGGTCGGGCAGTCCATCGCGTCGCTGGTGTCGCCGGGGCTGGCCGGCTTTCTGGTCGTGGCAGTGGGATTGGCGGGCGTCGTGCTGATCGACCTAGCGACGTTTCTGTTCGCCGTTTTTACACTACTCATCGTCCGCTTCCCCCAAGCTGAAACCAGCCCCGAAGCAGTGGCGGTTCGGGGTTCGCTGCTACGCGAGGCGGCTTTCGGCTGGACCTATCTCACCCGCCGCCCCGGCTTGCTCGGGCTACTCATCATCTACGCCGCCACCAGCTTCCTGGGCATCACGACCGAGGTGCTCCTCACGCCTTACGTGCTATCATTCACTACACCTGACGTACTGGGACTGGTGGTCTCGGCCACCGGGGCCGGTTTGCTGGTGGGGGGGCTGGTGATGAGCGTGTGGGGCGGACCACAGCGCCGCGTCCACGGCATTTTCGGCTTTGAGGCGCTGGTGAGCGTGTGTACCGTGTTGATCGGGCTGTGGACCTCGGGCGAGCCGATCGCCGTCGCCGCCGGGCTATATTTCGTCTTTATCGCGCTCAGCGATGGCAGCAGTCACGCCCTGTGGCAGAGCAAGGTACAGCCGGACGTGCAGGGGCGCGTGTTTGCCCTGCGCCAGATGATCTCGTTGTCGGCTTTTCCCCTGGGCCTGCTCATCACCGCGCCGCTGGCCGAATACGTGTTCGAACCGCTGCTGGCTGCCGACGGCGCGCTGGCAGGCAGCGTCGGGCGAGTGATCGGCGTCGGTCCGGGGCGGGGCATCGGCCTGCTGTTCATCTTGACCGGTGTGTTCAACGTCCTGGCTCTGGCGCTCGGTTATCTGCATCCGCGCATCCGGCGCGTCGAGGAGGAGCTGCCAGATGCGATTCCCGACGCAAGTCGTCAGCCAGAGAAAAAGCCCCTGTGACACTTTTTCATTGACAGCCACCCTCAATGGCGTTACACTTGGTTCACTGCCCAGGAAAGGATGTTCCCAATGACCCCAACCCGCCGTTTTGGCTCGACCGAAGAAGTGAAAACGACTTTGGGCGAGCAGCACTATATTGCCAGCGACGATATCACGACCATCGTGTACCTGAGCCAGCAGTTGGGCAAGCCGCTGCTGGTAGAAGGCCCCGCCGGGGTCGGCAAGACCGAGCTGGCCAAGGCCGTCGCCGGCGCCACCTGCTGCGAGCTGATCCGCCTGCAATGCTACGAGGGCCTGGACGAAACCAAAGCCCTGTACGAGTGGGAATACGCCAAGCAACTGCTCTACACGCAGCTCCTGCGCGACAAGCTCCAAGAGACGCTGTCCGACGCCGTCAGCCTGACCGAGGCCGCCGACCGGCTGGCCGCCGAGGAGGACGTGTTTTTCTCGATGCGCTTTCTGCTGCAGCGCCCGCTGCTCAAAGCCATCCTCAGCGAGCAGCCCACGGTGTTGCTGATCGACGAAATTGACCGGGCCGACGCCGAGTTCGAGGCCTTTCTACTCGAAGTGTTGAGCGACTTTCAAGTCAGCGTGCCGGAATTGGGCACGCTGGCCGCCGTGCACCGGCCCTTTGTCGTGCTCACCAGCAACAACACCCGCGAGCTGAGCGAGGCCCTCAAGCGGCGCTGCCTGTATCTTTTCATCGACTATCCGTCGCCGGAGCAAGAGCTGGCGGTCGTGCGGCTCAAGGTGCCGGAATTGAGCGCCAAGCTGGCCGGTCAGGCGGTCGAGATGGTGCAGCGTCTGCGCGGGCTGGACCTGCGCAAATCGCCCAGCATCAGCGAGACGCTGGACTGGGCCAAAGCCCTGGTCACGCTGAACGCCAAGAGCCTGGACCGGCAGACGCTCGACACGACGCTGAGCGTGTTGCTCAAGCACGAGAGCGACCTGCAAAGGGTCAAGCGCGAGCTGCAACGCCCGGCCCCCCCGTCCCAATCGGACGATTTCGACGAGTTGCGCTGGCAGCGGCGGAGAAACTAACGAAATACCGAGTATCGAATATGGAAGAGCGAGTCGTTCGATTTATCGCCGCACTGCGCGCCAGCGGGGTGCGGGTGAGCCTGGCCGAGAGCGCCGACGCCTTTAGCGCCATCAACCTGATGGGTATACAGGATCGCGAGGCCTTTCGGCTCAGTCTGCGGGCCACGCTGGTCAAGGATGCGCAGGACCTGCCGACTTTTGAAGAACTGTTCCCCCTCTTTTTCGACACGGCCGACGCGCCGCCGCTGACGAATCTGGCCCAGGACCTGAGCTCCGCAGAAGCCGATCTGCTGGCCCAGGCGCTGCGCCAGTTCGCCCAGCAGTTGCGCGACATGCTGGAGCGCTTGATGCAGGGCGAGCCGCTCAGCCAGGAAGAGCTGGAGCGCCTGGCCCGGCTGACCGGGCTGAATCAGGCCGACGACCTGCGTTACCGCGAGTGGATGGCCCAGCGCATGGAGCGGGCGTTGCGCTTTCAGGCCGTGCGCGAGGCGCTGGAGGAGCTTTTGCAATTGCTGGCCCAGATGGGCATGCAACCGCAGCGCCTGGAACAGATGCGCCAACTGATGAGCGCCAACCAACAGGCGCTACGGGAACAACTGCGGCGTTTCGCCGGCCAGCGCATCGCCGAGAACATCAGCGAACGGCCCCCCGACGAGAGCATCGAAGCGTTGATGAACCGGCCTTTCAACAGTCTGTCGGAAAAGGAGATGCAGCGCCTGCGGCAAGAGGTGCGCCGGCTGGCCGCCGTCCTGCGCAGCCGCATCGCCCTGCGCCAGAAACGGGCCAAGACCGGCCAACTGGACTCCAAAGCCACCATTCGCGCCAACTTGAAACACGGCTCGGTGCCCATCGAGATCAAGCACCGCGACCGGCATCTCAAGCCCAAGCTGGTGGTGATCTGCGACATCAGCACGTCGATGCGTTTTTGTTCCGAGCTGATGTTGAGCCTGATCTATGAGCTACAGGACCAGATCAACAAAACGCGCGCTTTTGCCTTTATCGACCACCTGGAGTTCATTTCGCCCGATTTCACCGGCAAGCCGTCGCAAGAGGCTGTGAGCGAGGTGTTGCGCCGCTTGCCGCCGGGCTACTATAGCACCGACCTGGGGTACAGCCTGAAGAATTTTGCCCAAGATTTCATGGACACGGTGGACAGTCGCACCACGTTTATCATGGTCGGTGATGGGCGCAACAATGGTAACAATCCACGCATCGACCTATTTCGCACCCTGGCCCGGCGCAGCCGCCGCACCCTGTGGCTCAATCCCGAAGCGCCCCACTTGTGGAATACGGGCGACAGCGACATGCTCCAATACGCGCCACACTGCGACGTGATCTTGAAGGTGGGCAACCTGGCGGAGCTAACGGCGGCCGTAGACAAACTTCTCAGTTAGTAGAGCAGGTTTCCATACCTGCCCCCGTCTCGGCTGTCTGGTTCGGCGGGTAAGAAACCCGCCCTACAATTCCTCGGCATCCATTGATCTGCGTCCCCACCACCACGCCCCGACACCCACCAGCAGCAATTCGGCGACGGTCAGGCCGGCGATGATGAGCGCCGCGTCGGACCAGAAATCCGTGGGGAAGAGCCGGATGAGCGTGTCGTCGCTGCGAAAGAGCCAGGTGTCGCCCTCGAAAAAGACGTGGTGGAACTGGGTAAAGAAGCGCCGGAAATTCAAAAGGATGTACAATCCCAGCGTTACGGCTACCGATAGCGCCACGGTGACGCTGGATACCAACGGGCGCAGCGCCGCTTGCCGGCCCCGGCGGCGGCTCAAAAGCGCCAGCCCGCCTACCAACACGACCAGCGCCACCCAAAAGACCATCCGCGCCTGTTGAAATACGACCCGCACGTCGCGCATGTGGCGGATTTCGCGGGGGTTAAAGGCGGCCGCGCCCGTCTTTTGAAAGCGCGCCTCTTCCAACACACGCATCCCGCCCGGACCGGCGACCGAATCCAACGCCACGCGGGCCAGGGCCGTGCGCTCGGTTTTATCCAGCGCATAGCTCCCCGGCGCAACCTCGGTATCGGGCGGAAAACCGGGCTTGTTGTATTCGTAACGCACAAAGCGCTCGTGCATGAGTAACTGCACGTTGCCGATGAGCAACACCAGCGGCAGCGCCACGGCGATGAGGATTTGAACAAGGCGGTAGATTGGGAATTGATACGCCCTTTGGGCGGGGGATTCGTCGTTCGTCATTCGTCCTTCGTCGTCCGTCATTCGTCCTTCGTCCTCTGTCATTCGCCCGCCAAGAAATAGCGCAGCACGATGAGATTGGTCAATTGCTCGACCGGCGCTTTGTCATCGGTGAACACGGGGCCGCTGGCTTCAACCGGACGCAGGTTGGAAAGCGTCCACTCGCCCACTTGCTTCAAGAGGGGATCGTTGACTAGCGCAAGGTTTTGAACCAGGTTGTCTGCCGACGTGGGCTGCACCGTCGCCACGACGATGGCGTTGAAAGAGCCGGGCACAGGGATGACGTGGGTGGAGGGGAAAACCGTGCGCAGCGTGCTGACCACGGCCTGCACCAGCCGATAGTCGCTCTCGGTGCGTCCCACGTTGACGATCAAAACGCCGTCGTCGTCCAAATGCGCGCGGCACTGCCGAAAAAACTCGACCGTCGTCAGATGCCAGGGGATGTAGGGCAGGCGGTAGGCGTCTACAGCGATGACGTCGTAAATCTGGTCGGTGTAGGTCAAAAAGTAGCGCCCGTCGGCCACGGTCGCGTTCAGATTGGGCATGTCCATCCCGAAAAATTCGCGCCCGACCTGCAAGATTTCGGGGTCGATCTCGACGCCGTCGATACGCATAGGATGATACACGGCGTCGTACTGGCGGGCGATGGTCCCCCCGGCCAGCCCGATAATCGCCACAGAGTTCACCCGGTCGAATGGCGGCGGGTTGAACAGTGGCCCGGCCAGGAAAAAATCCCAGGTAAAGCCGGTCAAGAGTTGGTCGGGGTGGTACAGCGAGTGCCAGCCCTGGCCCTCGTTGAGCAACAAGTAGCGCCAGCCGTGCTCGTCTTGGACGACCTGGATCAGGTTGTAGGCCGATTCGCTCTCGAACAGCAGGCGCTGGCCTGCTTTCACCGGCTTGACCGGCCCCGGTAGGGTGAGCCAGGCCAGCCCGGCCAGCGCCAGCGGCATCCACAGAAAGCGCCGCCAGCGCCCGCCGGCCCGCGCCAGCCCCACCAGCGCCACCAGCATCAACAGCCCCGCAAAGATGAGGAACGTGCGGGCCGTGCCGACCGTGGGAATGAGCAGCAGCACGGGCGTAAAGTTGCCCACGATGCTGCCCAGGGTCGAGACGGCGTACATGCGCCCCGCCACGTCACCGGCCGACGTCACCTGGCGCAACGCCAGGCGAATAGCAAAGGGCGAAACACACCCCAACAGCGTGACCGGCAGGGCGAACAGCACCAACACGCTGGCAAATGAGCCAGCGATGATCGCCACGTTGCCCGATAGCTCGTTAGGTCCGGGGAAGGCGCGCGCGGCGGCGTTCAAGATAGGGTCGGAAACGAGAGGAATGAGGCCGGCGCTAAAGGCCGCCCAGGTCAACAATTGGTAAAAGGTGGTCAGGTATGGAGAGCGGTCGGCCCAACGGCCGCCGATAAAGTAACCCAGCGTGAGGTAAACTAAAATGAGGCCAATCACGTTGGCCCAGACGATATTCGAGGTCCCAAAAACCGCCTCCAGCAAGCGGGCTGCGGAGAGCTCCACGGCCAGCGTGGTCATCCCGCTGCTAAAAACGGCCAGATAGAGAAAACGGTTCAACGCTCCCCCAAGCAACCTAGCGGGCTTGGGGAGGCATTATAGCATAGATCGAGTCAACCGCCAGATGTTGCGCACCCGGTTTAGAAGGCAGCCGAAAGCAACCGGCGCGAAGCGGCTCGCCCGCCCGACAGCCAGCTCACCATCCCGGCCGCGAATTCTTCGAGCGTCCTGGCCCGGATGCTGGACAGCGCATCCAGCTCGTACGGAGACAGGTCGAAACGGGTCAAAGCCTCCGTCGGTGTGGCAAGCAGGCGCTGGCAAAAGCGCTCGTCGGCCAGGGCATTAACCAATACGGCAGAAAGTTGACTAGAAGACATTGAATCACTCCTGTACAATCAATATGTGCTCTCAGTGTACAAGAGTGTGCTAACCAAAACGCTTACCAGGTGCTTACCAAAGTGCTTACCAATCGGTTTCAACTGACGGCCGACCGCTGAGAGCTCAAAAAAGTCAGTCCAGGGATTTGTTGGCGAGGATTTTTTGATACAGTGTCATCGTTTCTGGCGTCAGGTCGGCCTTGAGCTCGGCGCGAATGAACGCCTTTAATTCACCATAGTAGCGCAAGGCTTCTGCGCGTCGTCCCAAAGCGACATAACAGCGCATAATCCCGCGTTGGGCCGATTCGCGGTAGGGATCATAGTGCACGGCGCGCTGATAGACTTCTAGGGCAGACTGAAGCTCACGTTGGCGAATCAGCAAAGCACCCAGGTGCT
This sequence comes from Anaerolineae bacterium, assembly GCA_034435435.1. Classification (GTDB taxonomy): domain Bacteria; phylum Chloroflexota; class Anaerolineae; order S140-20; family S140-20; genus DAOTXN01. The sequence continues at coordinate 32,284 of DAOTXN010000148.1, forward strand.
CGAGGGCCGTCAGATATTTTTCCGCCAACTCACTGGCCTTGATGACTCGCCATTCATCCATTGCAGAGGCGTAATCGGCCATAAAGTCTCCGCGGTACAGATCTATGGCTCGCCAATAGAGTTCGATGGCCTGCAATGCGTTGATGGGGGCTATGGTATCAGCCTGCGCAGCGAAACGCTCAAACTCGTCTACGTCGAAAGAGTAAGCCAAGCGCCGGTTGAATTGATATAGGTTGCTTTCAAAAAGGACCGTCTCGAGAGGCTCTGTCGCCCGCCGCAAGCGGTAGATGGTAATATGAAAGGTACTGCGCAGTTTGCCGGGTGACAGATCGGGCCAGAAAGTGCTGGCAAGCTGGTCTTTGGTGGCCGGCCCTTTGCACAGTAGGAAAAAAAAGATGTCGCGTGCAGTCATCGCGCGCCAGTCGGTTGAGGTGATCACACGGGCGCCAATTTCTGCGCGCGCGTTTCCCAAACCAAAAATGGACAGAAAAGGCTCCGGCTCTGCCAACACCACCTGATCGACGGGGACCGGTGGCCCATTGGTTTGAAGCGCCTCAGCGAATAGAGCCTTTAGCAGTTGCCCGCCTACGCCCTGCGCGACGGCATATTCTATCAGAGGACGCATCCGAGTGACGAGAGGGATCAGAAACGCGTCGTAACCTAATTGGAGTAAACAGTCCACCATGCGCTCCAACTCGGCCAGGGCATCCTGGCGACGGGCAGCCTGATAATAGGCCTGCGCACGGTGCAGGCGAGCCGTCGCCAATTCACGGTTAGCTTGACTGGCTTGGAGCAAATCGCAAGCCTGATCCAGATAGCGTAGCGCCTGTTCAACCCGTGCTTGTTCATAGCTGATGGCGCCTAACGTAATGGCGCTGCGTCCTAGATCGAGTGTGGCGCTGTGTTCCTGGGCCCACTCGTAAGCGCGTCGGGCCAGAGCAAGGGCCTGGACATAGTTGCCCATACGGCGACAAGTCTCGGCGCTGGCATCCAGCAAATACATCGTCAACTGCTGTTCTGCAACCTGTTCAGCCAGCGCCTGACTCTCGGCGTAAGCGGCCAATGCCTGTTCCCATTCGCCGGAATCGCGGCATACGTCGCCCAAGCCGGCCATGGCAAAGGCTTCGACCCGCAGCACACCATTGCGACGGGCTTCATGCAGAGCGCGCTGATAAGCTTCGCGGGCTTGCGAATATTCACCGCGAGCGCTGTAGATGACGCCCAGGTTGTTCAACGTAACGGCAATCGGCGCTGGGCGATCGATCGACTCCCACAGAGCCAGCGCCCGCTCGAACTGAATCTGCGCGCCGGTCAAGTTTCCTGTCTCACCCAGATTAGATCCCAGAGCATCGTGAACTACAGCACGGTTGAAGGGGGATTTGGCGCGCTCGAAATGTTGCAGGGCCTGGCGCAGGTAAAGGTTGCCTTGCTCCAAGTCACCCAATCGGGACCTCACGATCCCCGCTTCACACAACGCCATCGGATAAATGTCGGAAGCTGAGACATCTGGATGTTCTACTAGCTCGAGCAACTCGGTCAATACTTCCCGGCCGGCGTGTAAATGCCCCTGAAGCCGCAAGGCCACCGCCAGATCGTGAAGGACGCGAGCCAGTGTCACCGGATCGTCGGATGCAGTTAGTCCTTTACGGGCCTTTTCCAGATGCTCTACGGCCAATTCCGGCGCACCGGTCTCACTCAACACACGCCCTCTCATCCAGCTCAGGTGGGGAAAAGTCTCGTACAGTTCGGCGGGGAGCAGATCGAGCCACTGGCCTAATGTTTGCCAGCGACCGACGTGGCGAATCTCGTCTCGTGCATCCAACACCAAGCGAGCCGCCCGCCCGGGTTCACCTCCTTTCAGATAATGATGGATCGCCTGGTCCCATTGTTGACGGCGTTGCATCAAATCGCCGGCGCGCGCGTGCAGGCGTAGGGCGTGTTCGGGATCTCTGCGGTCGAGCCGTTCCAGTAACAGATCGCGGAAGAGGTGGTGGTAGCGATACCAAGCTTGACCATTGCGTGGAACACTCACCAGGAACAGATTTTGTTGTTCTACATGGGATAACAACTCGGCGGAATCGGTTGAATCGCGCAACTCGTCGCACAGTTCTGCGCTCATTTCGGAGAGTACAGCCGACTCTTCCAGGAACCGGCGCACTTGTGGGGGCTGTTGCGCAAGGACCTCGTTGGTGAGATAATCATACAGTCGTTGGCGGCTCCCGCGACCCTCTCCCATTGCAGTCAGTAAACCGCGTTCCAGGTATTGAGCGGTCAACAGAATACCGGTAATCCAGCCTTCTGACTCGTAGGCCAGCAGATTCGCCGCTTCTTCCGAGATTTCCTGTCCAAAGTTGCGCTTCACCAGCGCTCGCACTTCGGCGGCGGTAAAACGTAGTTGACTCACACCGAGGGCGGCAACTTGTCGTTGGACTGTCAACAGCGCCAGACCACGCGGCGTGAGCGTCGGTTCGGTGCGGCTGGAAATGATGAACTGACACTGTTCGGGTAAATGAGTGAGGATGCGATCCAGGAGTTGGTTGATGACATCGCTCTCGTTGACCAAGTGATAATCGTCCAGCACGATGATGAACAAGTCAGAAATAGAGTGCTGCATCTCGTTGACCAAAACGGTCGTCAGACGGTTGATCCGGACGTCATCCCAAACTCCCCACATACTCGTGGGTAGGTCGGGACGAAACTGAGGAAAGCGAGAGGCAATGGTCGCCACAAAATAATCGAGAAAAGCGGCCGGGTCCCGATCACTCTCATCCAGCGATAACCAACACACAGGGATGTCCAGGTCGTGAGTATAGTCTACCAGCAGAGTGGTCTTGCCATATCCGGCCGGTGCGCAGATAAGGAGTAGCTTGTTGGTGATGTGTTCGTGCAGAAACTCTAGCAGGCGAGAACGCGCCAACACATCGGGCCTGCGCCGGGGAGGGAAAAGTTTGGTTTCGATCAGCGTTGCCTGAGACATGATCTAATTATAGCACATAATGGTCTTTGGTAAGCATTTGGTAAGCACCTGCATGTATACTTGGCATATCTTTAGATCCAACACCAATGGAGGTAAGAAAAATGCGTCAACGACTGTTTGAGATCAACACCCGCTACGGAAATCCGCAGACCCTGCGCCTGATCTATATCCTGTTGGTCTTGTTGGCCATGGCCATTGCCGGAGGTGCGCCGTTCTGCTACCCCACCACCGGGACCTAAACCGAGCATCCAGGCACAACATCCGTGCATTTTGCCATCGTTGCAATTCTCAGCGGTAGCATTGCTCTGCTGCGGGGTGGTCGCCTTGCCAATCTGAGCCGGTTGACAATTCGTTGGTCGGCGCTGCCTTTGGTGGCCTTGAGCTTGCAAATCTGGGTGATGTATGGCCCAAACTGGCAAGACAGCCGTTCTTTTGGCTCTTCATCGTTGCTCTTGGTGGCTTCTTTTGGGATATTGCTGCTCACAGTGCTGATCAACTGGCGCTTGCCGGGAATGATCTGGCTGGCTTGTGGTGTGGCACTCAACCTTGTGGTCATCCTGGCCAATGGGGGTTGGATGCCCATCACCCACGATTTGGCGGTGCAATCTGGTCTGCTCAAAGACCCCACGTCCCTTTTGCCTGGACAACGGGCCTGGGCCACAAAAGATGTACTTAGGGCCCCTGATGAGATCCGTCTGCACTGGCTGGCCGATTTGTTTATGATTCCGCAGGTCGGCGTGTTTTCGATAGTGTTCAGCGTCGGTGACGCGCTTATGATGCTCGGTCTATTTCAGCTCGTGCAAGCCGGGATGCTCGGAAAGGTCGAGTCACTGACGACTTCCGCCAAGCCATAAGACCCAAAGGCGATTTGTATGAGCAATGGCACTGTACTGATTGTGGATGACGATCCAGACATTCGTGACCTCTATAAATTAGTTTTGCAGAAAGATGGGCTGGCTGTGGATGAAGCGGAAAGCGGCCCAGAGGCTTTGACCAAAATAAACCGGGCAAAGCCCGATTTGGTTTTGCTCGACGTAATGATGCCAGAAATGGATGGTTACGAAGTGTGTCGGCGCATCCGATCTGATCCCCAAACAGCTGATTTGCTCGTGCTCATGTTTTCGGCCAAGGGTAGCAGCGCCGAGCGGCGAAATGGCATCTTGGCTGGCGCCGACGACTTTTTGACCAAGGTCGTTGGTCCCCGCGCCGTGATGTCCAGAATTCAGGCTTTGCTATCGTCTTCCTTTTCAGGCAACGACAAAACACCCACCACGGCAACCAGTTTTGGCTTCTTGCAAGAATAAAACTGACCTGACCGTTTTTCGGGCACGTATCCGGGCCTGGTAATTGGCCGAGACGCTACTTTTTCGTCTCGGCTTTTTTCGTTTCGCGTGAGACCGGACGCCATCCCGGCGCTTTTTGCCACTTTGATCCACTTGTGCTAAAATCGGCCATCTCGAAATCAGGGGATGGATATGGATGAGATTCAGCTAGCAATCGAAACCCAAGACGTGGCTGTGCAGTGGTTCCAAATCGCCAAAGGCGTGGCGCAAGGTCAACTCACACCCGAAGAAGGCATCGCCGGCCTGCAGGCTCTAGCGGAAGCGTATCCCGCTGACCACGACTGGCTGCAGGAAGAAATCGAGACTATATGGCGACAGTTTGGGCTGGATGTGGCCGAACGCATTCGGGAAGCCCAGACTGGTTACTGGGAAAAGATCCGGCAGATTGTCATGGCGCTCCTGGACGAGCGCCTGGACCACGCCCGGGCTTTGGAGCTTTTGTCACTGATCAGCGCGCAACACCCGGAACATGCTGCTCAAACAGCGCGTCTCGTCCAGGGCATCCAGGACAGCCCCCTGCGTCACTATCTAGAAATAGACGCATGAAAAAAGCCGGGAGATGACTCCCCCGGCTTCCTCCGTCATGACATTGTTACGGTGTGACTGTTTGGTCGCACTCCTCCCAGTCCCTATGGTGTTGGTGTTGGCGTTGGCGTTGGCGTATTCTTGAGCGTGACAGTAAACGACGCATACACGTAGCCGCCGCTGTTCTTTTCCACCTTGAGCTTGAAAACCGTCTCGGCAGTGATGGTCTCGTCGACTTTCGAGCCGTATCCCCCCACAGCCTGTTCCGCCCCATTGCCCTTTATGTACCACACTGCTTTAGCGTAATCCACTTCCCAAAAGATACTGAAAGGCGTATTGGCCGCTACCTCAAGCGTGGTCGGGTCGAATTTCTTGATCGCCGGGTCGCCGCCCCCGGCGCCGCTGACTGTCACCGTCACTTTGTTGTTCTCTATTGAATTGTCTTGCTTGGTCACTTGAGCCACGTACTCGGTTGTGATGCTAGGGCAGACTTGCCGTGTCCCCACTCCGGGCTGTGGTTCTTTGTCATAGCCATATCCAAAGGAGATGTGAATCGCGTTGATGTTTTGAAAGTTCCAGCGCAGCGTCGTACATTGCCCGGCGTTGAGCGTGGCGTGATCGACCCAAAAGCCGCTGGTTGGCGCAGGTGTGTTGGTCGGCGCGAGCGGGGTGGGCGTGGGCGTGGGAGGCACGGGCGTGTTGGTCGCCGGGGGGGGCGGCGCGCTAACGACCGGTGCAGTCGCGGCGGCTGCGTTGGCCGTGACCACCGAATTGGCGATCCAGGCCGTTCCGCCCTGAAAACTGATCTGCCACCACGAGCTATCCAGATTGCGCCCCGTGACCATCGCCCCTTCACCGCCAGCCATGCTGCCCACAACCGGATAGTTAGTGCCGGGGCCGCTTCGCACGTTGGCGTTCAGGTTGGCGCGCACCATGGGCAGCTCTGCGGTAGGCGGCGCCGGCGGCGCAGTAGGAAGCGGCGTGGGCGCGACCTCTGTAGGCGCGCTGGTGGGTTGCGGCTGCGGGCTACCCCCCGGCGCAGCCGTTGCTGCGCCCGGAATTTGCACCTGCACCCCCACGATGCGCGACGCGCCCATCTGGCCGGTGCTATCGTAAGCACGGGCTTGTAGCGTGTGCGAACCGACGATAGAGGCCGACCAGGCAAACTGCTCGCTCATCGTCGTCAGCACCGACCCGGCCGGCGCGACCCGGCTCTCGATCAGCGAGTTGTCCACGTACAATTCGAGGCGCGCGATGGCCCGATCATCAATTGCCGTGACGCTGATCTGCACGGCCTGCCCGGCCGGGAGCAGCGCCTGGTCGGACGGCGTCAAAATATTCACCGTAGGCGGTTGCGCGTCCGAGACCGCGGTCGGCTCAGGTTTCCCGTTACCTCCGCAGCCCACCAGCAGCGCCAGAACGAGCACCGCCGCGCACTCCATCCACATCCAGCGTTTGTGTCGCAACATATTCCTCTTCCCTCTTTTCTTAAAAGACGCCTTCCCGCTTGCGCGGGTTCCCACCTGCAAACGATTTGCCAGATCTGGCCTGACGACTGAAAGCTCATCCCGCCTTGAGAATCTTGCCCACCAGTTGGCTGCCCAGAATCGCCAACCCATCTGTCACCATGTAGTGATGGGCGTTGGCGTCGAAAAGAATAGATGCGCGCGACGGAAAATCCTCGTCGCCCAGCCCATACACGGCGGCCATCTCGATGCGCGGCAAGACACGAAAGGCAAAGCCTGCGTCACTCAACGTCAATCGCGTCCCTCCCAGGGCCTGGCAGGCCGCAACAAAGTCATCAATATTCAAGCCCCACCGCTGCGTCAGGCGGTCGGGCGCGTAGCCCTGAAAAGCTCGATGATAAAACGTGCCGTTCGGCAATTCACGAAAACTGATCCAGCGCCCGGCCAGAGGCACGCCGTTGGCGGTCTCCAGATAGGTCAAAACGAGGCTCTGGAAAAATGAGGGCAACGCTTGCCCGTCAGGCCCGCGGACCTCCAAAGTCGCCACATCCACTTCATAGGGTTGGAAAAGCATGGTCAGGTGCAGGCGGTCGCCCTGGAGCGTCGCGCCGCTGCGCCAGGCGATCTCTGGCGGCGGGACGTGCTTGAGCGCCTCGCGCAGCCCGGCCACTTTGGGGGCCAGTTTATCCATCCATTGGTCCACTGCCAGGCGGCTTTGCCCGTTTCGCAACATAAGCTTCCTTTCGGGGCCTAGCAGATCTCTAGCAGCCTGTCGGAGAACCCTGTCATATAGGGCCTTGCGCCCGTTTTTTGCTCGTTTTGCGCCCATTTTGGACGCCCACAAGGGGCTAAATGACGTCTCTCCGACAAGCTGCTAGTGTTCGGCCAGCACCGCTCTAACTTGTTCCACCGCCCAATCTAACTCGGGCCGGTCGATCACCAGCGGCGGGGCCAGGCGAATGACGTGTTCATGAGTCTCTTTGCACAACATGCCGCGCTGGGCCAGCGCCTCGCAAAAGCGGCGCGCGCCGCCAGCTTCGGGGTAAAGCTCGATGCCCACGAAAAGCCCGCGCCCGCGGATCTCTTTGACGTAGGGGCTTTCGACGGTTTCCAGACTGTCCATCAGGTAAGCGCCCTGCACGGCCGAGCGTTCGATCAACTTTTCGTCGGTCAATACCTTGAGCGCGGCCCGGGCCACGGCGCAGGCCAGCGGATTGCCGCCGAACGTGCTGCCGTGGTCGCCCGGTTGGAACAGGCCCAGCACGTCGCGGTCGGTCAACACCGCCGACACGGGATAAAGCCCGCCCGACAGCGCCTTGCCCAGGATCATCACGTCGGGCCGGACGCCTTCGTACTGGCTGGCGAACAGCTTGCCGGTGCGCCCCAGGCCGGTCTGGATCTCGTCGGCGATGAACAACACGTCGTATTCCCAGGTCAGCTCCTCGGCTCGTTTGAGATAACCGTCGGGAGGAATGCGAATACCGCACTCGCCCTGAATTGGCTCGATGAGCAGACCCACCACGGTCTCGCTGTGCTCCTTAAAGGCAGCCTCCAGCGCATCGGCGTCGCCAAAGGGCACACTGATAAACCCCGGTGTAAATGGGCCAAACCCTTCACGATATTGCGGCTCTGAGGAAAAACTGATGATGCTGATGGTGCGCCCGTGAAAGTTACCCTCGCACACGATGATCTTGGCCTCGTCTTCTGGCACTTCCCGCACTGCATAGCCCCACTTGCGGGCGGCCTTGATGGCCGTCTCGACCGCCTCGGCGCCCGAATTCATCGGCAAGGCCTTTTCATAGCCGGTCAGCCGGTGCAAGTCTTGATAAAGCAACGCGAGCTGATCGTTGCGAAAGGCGCGCGAGGTCAACGTGAGCCGGTTGGCCTGCTCGACCAGCGCCTCTACGATGCGCGGGTGGCAGTGCCCCTGGTTCACCGCCGAATAGGCGCTGAGGCAATCCAGGTACTTTCTCCCCTCCACATCCCACACCCACACCCCTTCGCCTCGGGTGATGACGACGTCCAACGGTTTATAGTTGTGCGCGCCGTAGCGCTCTTCGAGCTTGATGTAATCCTGCGTTTTCATATCCTTCTCCACGTGATAGATTCAAGTCACCCGACGCTATTATAGCCAAAGCGACTGTTTGGGCAACCGTGACGTTCGTCCCGCTTTTGTCACGCCTCGCCGCGCAATATCCGCTGCCACTCGTTTAGCCGCACCAACGCCTGCACCGGCGTCAGGTTGGCAATGTCCAGACCAAACAACTCGCGGATCACCTGGCGTAGCGCGGCGTTGGCGGCGGGCAAGACCAGCTCCTCTTGGCGTCCGACGCTGTAGGGCTGGCGCGTTTCTCTCAATTCCGCCAACGCCTGCGGTTCGCCGCGTTCCGCCTCCAGCCGCATCATCACTGTCTGGGCCCGCTCGACCACGCCTTCGGGCAGCCCGGCCAGCCGGGCCACGTGCACCCCATAGCCCCCAGGGGGGTCGGCTCCGCCGGGGACCACACGCCGCAAGAAAATGACCTCGTTCCCTTGCTCCTTCACCGCCAGGGTATAGTTTTTCGCGCCGGGCAGGTACGCGGCTAGCCCGGTCAATTCGTGATAATGCGTGGCGAACAATGTGCGCGCGCCGATGTGCTCGTGCAAATGCTCGCCCACGGCCCACGCCAGCCCCACGCCATCATACGTGCTGGTTCCGCGCCCGACCTCGTCTAGCACCAGCAGACTGCGCCGGGTGGCGTGGCGCAAAATATAGGCCGTCTCGCTCATCTCGACCAGGAACGTGCTGCGGCCCTGGGTGATGTCGTCGCTGGCCCCGGCCCGCACAAAAATGCGGTCAGCCAGCCCCACGTGGGCCGCCGCCGCCGGGCAAAAGCTCCCCATCTGCGCCAGCAGGACGATGAGCGCCACCTGCCGGATATAGACGCTCTTGCCTGCCATGTTCGGCCCGGTGATGACCAGCAACCGCTCGCCGTCGCAGTCGAGATGGGCGTCGTTGGGCACAAAGCGCTCGCCGTCGGGCAACAGCCGCTCGACCACGGGATGCCGCCCCTCCCGAATCTCGATCACGTCGCCCTCGTCTACCTCTGGGCGCACGTAGCCATGCCGCGCGGCGACCTCGGCCAGCGCCGCCAGCACGTCCAGCTCAGCCAAAGCGCGAGCCGTTTGGCGCAAGCTCCCGGCGTGCGCAGCCACCTGCTCCCGCACCTGCACGAATAAATCGTATTCCAATCCGTTGGCCCGCTCCTCGGCGGCCAGGATTTCCGTCTCTTTGACTTTGAGATCGGGTGTGACGAAACGCTCGGCGTGCGTGACCGTGGCCCGACGCTCGTAATCGGCGGGGACCAGATGCAGGTTGCTCTTGGTCACTTGTACGAAAAAGCCAAACACCTCGTTATACTTGACGCGCAGGTTCTTGATGCCGCTGCGCTCGCGTTCGGCGGCTTCGTACCGGGCCAACCAGTTCCGCCCCGACTCGGCGGCGGCCCGCAGCGCGTCTAATTCGGCGTGGTAGCCAGGGCGAATCAGCCCGCCCTCTTTGAGCAGAATCGGCGGGCGGTCCACGAGGGCCTGCCCGAGGAGGGCCAACACATCAGGGTGTTCGTCCAATTGGCCCAAGTCGTGCAGACGGCCCGACCGGACATCGGTCAACCGAGCTTTGAGCCTGGGCAATCGCTCTAGAACCCGCTTGAGAGCCGCCAGATCGCGCCCGTTGGCCGCCCCAAAACCGACCCGTCCTACCAGTCGCTCCACGTCGTACACGCCATCTAGCAAACGGCGCAGGTCGCCCCGCAGAAAGGCGCTGTTCACCAGTTCTTCCACGCCGTCCAGCCGGGCGTGAATTTCGGCCAGGTCCAGTAGCGGCTGGCTGATCCAGCGCCGCAGCAAGCGCGCGCCCATGGCCGTGCAGGTCAGGTCGAGCGCGGCCAGCAGGCTACCCTCCGTGCGCCCGTCGCGCAAGGTGCGGGTCAACTCCATATTGCGGCGGGTGACGCTGTCCAGGTGCATGTGGCCGGACAGGCTATACACCGTTAGGTGTCGCAGATGCGCCAGGTGGATGGTTTCGTTGGCAGGTTGGTTCGCTTCCAGATACGCCAGGATGGCGGCGGCGGCCGCAGTGGCCAGGGGGTGATCAGCGCAACCGTAGGCTTCGAGCGAGGCCACGCCCAGGCGCTCGCGCAAGCGCTCGGCGGCCGCGGTCGGGTCAAACGTGTCGTCGGGCAGCGGGGAACGGCGGGCCGGGCGGACGCCGGTCAGCGCGACGACAAAAGATTCGTCATCGTTCAGCGATGCAGGCAGAATCAGCTCACTGGGCTGGAGCCGGTGCAATTCTTCCAAGACAGCGGGTAAATCGGCGGTTTCGGTGGCTATGAATTCGCCGGTAGATAGGTCGGCGAATGCCAGACCGTAGCCCATCTTTCCGGGCGCGAGCGCCGCCAGGAAATTCTCGCTTTTTTCGTGCAGCAGCGCTTCTTCGACCACCGTGCCCGGCGTGATGACCCGCACAACCTCGCGCTTGACCAACCCTTTGGCCTTGCGGGCGTCTTCCATTTGTTCAACGACGGCCACTTTATAGCCGCGCTCGATCAGCCGGCCGATATAAGTAGTCACGCTGCGGTAGGGCACGCCGCACATCGGCTTGTGCACTTGTTTGGAAAAGCGTCGGCTGGTCAGCACCAGGTCCAGCTCGCGGGCGGCGGTTTTGGCGTCCTCGTCGAACAGCTCGTAAAAATCGCCCAGGCGATACAACACCAGGGCGTCGGGATGGCGGGCCTTGATCTGGCGATATTGGCGCAGCATCGGCGTTTCACCGGGCATAATTTTTCACCTCAAGACCTCAAAGGTTTAAGAAACCTTTGAGGTCTGGTTTTCCAACACCGCTGCAGCGTTGCGCTGCAAACCCTGCAATTTGGCCCGTTTGACGGGACTGCCCTGGAAGCGACGGCGGAAGGTTTCGTCGTCCATTTCCAGCAGCTCGCTCAATCCAGGTCTGGGCAAAGCGGGGCGGGGTTGGAAAGCGGGTTCATCCGTCGGGTGGGCAAAGCGGTTCCACGGGCATACCTCCTGGCACACGTCGCAGCCGAACACCCAATCGCCGACCAACAGGCGCAGGTCGGCCGGAAACTCGGCCCCGCGATACTCGATGGTCAGGTAGGAGATGCAGCGCGAGGCATCCAGCGTGCGATCAGGCAGGATGCAGGCGGTAGGACAAGCCTGGATGCAGAGCGTACACGCGCCGCAGTGATCGGCGGTGAAGGATGGGTCGTAGTCCAATTCCAGGTCGAGCAGCAGCTCACCCAGCAACAGCCAGGAACCGAGCTGCGGGTTTATGAGCATGGTATTTTTGCCGAACCAGCCCAAGCCGGCCCGTACGGCCAGCTCGCGCTCCAATAATGGGCCGGTGTCCACGTAGCGCCGATGAGCCACCGCATGCCCGACCTGGCTCTCGATCCAGGCCGCCAGCTCGTCCAATCGCGCTCCCATCAGATCGTGATAGTCGTCGCCCCAGGCGTAGCGGGCCACCCGCCCGCGCAGGCCATCGGCGAGCGACTTGGTCTCGCCCTGGTAGTAATTCAACGCCACGACGACGACCGAGCGCGCCTCCGGTAGAACCCGGCGCGGGTCGCGGCGTTTGGCGATGGCATCGGGGCGAGACAGGTAGGCCATTTCACCTGCATAGCCTTGCGCCAGCCACTCTTCGTAATAGTCGCCATAGTCGCTGGCGGCGAGCGGCGTCACACCTACCAGATCAAAGCCAAGCTTACAAGCCTGCGCCTTGATGCGTCGGGTCAGTTCCCCTCTTTCCACATCGGGCAGTATAGTGGGTCGCGCGTCAAAAGTCAAACGAAAACCTAAAATGCAACCATCCGCACGCGTTTTCTTGACAGCCTTTCCCCACCAGAGTACAATCCTCCCATCTGAAGCGGCGAGGACACAATGAGCGACAAACCGTTTAATTATGGCGGACAGGCGGTGTTGGAAGGCGTGATGATGCGCGGGTCGCGGGCGCTGGCCGTGGCCGTGCGCGACCCAGAAGGCCAGATCGTCACCCACGTTGAACCAGTCAACCAGACCCTTTACAACGGGCCGATCAGCCGCATCCCGTTCGTGCGCGGGCTGACCATGCTGTGGGACGCGCTGGGGTTGGGGATGCGCAGCCTGATGTTTTCGGCCAACGTGGCTATGGGTGAAGGAGAAGAAGGCCAGGCCTTTAGCGGGCCGCTGGCCTGGGGCACGTTGATTTTCTCGCTGGCCTTTGGCATTGGACTGTTTTTTGTGCTGCCGCTGGTGATCGTGGGTTTTATTGACCGGTGGATCGCATCGAGTCTGCTCAGCAACCTGGCCGAGGGCGCGATCCGCTTGTTGTTTTTCATCGGCTACGTGTGGCTGATCGGTCTGATGCCCGACATCCGGCGCGTGTTCGGCTATCACGGCGCAGAGCACAAGACGATCAACGCTTACGAAGCAGGGGCCGAATTGACGCCGAACGCCGTACAGCGATTCACCACGCTGCACCCGCGTTGCGGGACGGCCTTTTTACTCTCCGTCGTAGTGATCTCGATTTTGCTGTTCTCGTTGCTGGGCCGGCCGGCGCTGTGGTTGCGCATCGCGTCGCGTATCGCGCTCATCCCGGTCATTGCAGGCGTGGCCTACGAATACATCCGCTTCAGCGCCCGCCACCTGGACAAAGCCTGGATGCGGGCCATCGCCGCCCCCAACCTGGCCATGCAACGCCTCACCACCCGCGAGCCGGATGGAGAGATGGTCGAGGTGGCTATCACAGCGTTTAACTGCATGATGGCCGCCGAAAAAGCAACTGTTTAGCCACAAGTGGATTTGAGATCAATGGACGCCCGGCTTGAGCCGGGGAATTCTCGCTAAAGCGAGACCTCCGATCACGACCTTTGAAGTGGCGGAATAACGTGGGTTTTCACGGATTGGCTTGCGGCTGGACGACCTGCTGCACCCACTGGGCCATTGACGGATCCTCGGCGATGACCTCCGGTCGCAGCGTCAGTCGTTGCCACTGCTGTGTTGTTAGTTGTCCCTGTGCGTCAAAGGTCAGTCGCGCAATGCCGATCTGCCGTCCGGCGTGACCGGGCGAGGTCTGGTCGGCGTGGACGAGGAGCACTCCCCCTGCACCGAACAACGGCGAGCCATAACCATATTCCGTCCCGCCGCTAATGATCACGTCGATGCCCGGCACGCGCTCGGCGATGTGTTGATCGACTGCCGGTCCGGCGTGAGAGAGCAAGATGATCACGTCGGCCTGAGAGGCGACCTGGGCCACAACCGTTTCGGCGGTCTGGAGCGGGTCGGCCACGGTGATTTCCCCGCTCCCACCGCCGCCGCTCAAGCCGATGATGGCGACGGTATGCCCGCCGATCTGGCGCACGATGTAGGGCGCGGCGAGCAATTTTCCGCTGGCCGACACGACGGCGTTAGCCGACAACACAGCAAATTCGGCCTCCGCTATTCTTTGACGTAGCACGTCCAGGTCTAGCGCCAGCTCTTTTGGCCCCAACGTCATCGCGTCGTAGCCCATCAGGTTCATCGCCGCGACGCTGGTTTGCCCCTGAGTTTTGCGGGCCGGGTCTCTGTCGCCCACCCAACTGTCTCCAGCGTCCAACACCAACACCCACGCACCGATGGCGCGTTCTTGCGCGATTTTAGCCGCCCGCCGGGCGACGCCTCCCAGGGGCGGCCGTCAACCACAGGGTCGCAGATAGCCCCAGGTGTCGTTGGTGTGCAGCACCGTCAGCGTCAGGTCTGATGACCGGTCTAACATGAGCGCCGAGGAGGACGTGGGTAACAGCGTCGGGGTAGACACAGGCGAGGGAACCGGCAAATGCACCCGTAGAGGTGTTGGGCTGGCTACCGCCAACGGCAAAGACCCTTGCATCAATGGAGACGATAGCGGTGAGTATAATTCAGATGCCGCAGGGGGTTGATGCCGGGCAGTAAGGTAGAATACGCCGAGCAAGGCTATTACCAGCAACCCTGCTGCTACCCAACGCTGAAAGGTCGGTTTGGTTGCGTTCATCTCTCGATTATTCCACGCTTTACAGAGACCGCCTAGTGATGCTTGTCCGCTTATCGCGTGATCTTTGTCATTGTCTACTGGCGCATTTGTGGTAAAATGGAATCGTGCTCGACGACATTCATATCCTCGACTTGCCAGCCAACTGGCGCGTAGATATCGCTGACTCGCCGCCGATTGCGCCTTTGAGCGACCCACAGGTTGCCGTCACCACGGCTTTGTCCGCGCCGCTCCATGCGCCGCCGCTGCGCGAGATAGTCAGGCCGGGTGATCAGGTGTGCATTGCCTTCACCCCACCTGCCGCCCCTTGCCCTGAACACATCCTGGCGCCTGCCATCCTGCGTGAATTAGAGGCGGCCGGCGTGGACGATCCTGATGTTAACCTTTTGTGCGCCAGCGGTCTGCACGGGCGCACCTCTCACGACGACAAAGTGGTCCGGTTGGGCGAGGACATCGTGGAGCGCTATCGCGTCATTGACCACGACGTGGGCGAGGTGGTTCATCTGGGCCAGTGGCAAGGCATTCCTTTGACCATCAATCGCCACGCTTTGGAAGCGGATCTGCTCATCTCCACCGGCGTGGTCGCGCCTCATCTCTATGCCGGATACTCGGGTGGCGCGGAGACGCTGGCAGTCGGTTGTGCGGGTGATGCCACTATCGAGGCCATTCATGCGCCGCGTTTCCTTTACCACTCTTTGGTGCGACCGGGTCAGGTGCGCGGCAACCCGTTTCAAGACGTCATTCAAACGCTGGCCCAGCGGGCCGAACTGCGCTTCATTGTGAACGCCATCCTGGACCCGTCCGGGCAAATCGTAGACGTGCAGGCCGGGGACTTTTTTTACGTCCACCAATATCTCGTCTTTGCCGCCTCCAATCTGTACAACAAGCTCGTTGCTCAAGACTATGACGTGGTGATTGCCGGCATCACACCGGCTTTTGATTCCAGCCTCTATCAGGCCGTGTTAGGGCCATTGCTGGTCGGGCTGGCTCCTAATTCGGCCCTACGTCCTGGCGGCGTGATTATCTTACCGGC
Organism: Anaerolineae bacterium; assembly: GCA_034435435.1. Taxonomy (GTDB): domain Bacteria; phylum Chloroflexota; class Anaerolineae; order S140-20; family S140-20; genus DAOTXN01. Next base: position 47,669 of record DAOTXN010000148.1, read on the forward strand.
GCGCACCCCGGAAGCCATTGGCCAGGAAAGCAACGCGCAGAACTTTTTCAATGCTCTGCAAGGCGTGCGCAGCGTCGAGTCGCTGATTCCCGAATTGCTGGAGCGCGGTTACCGGCCAGGTGAGGCGCGAGCTTTTCAATTGGCGCGGCTACTGGAACAACACCAGGTCATCGTCGTCGGCAGCGAATTTCCTGCCCTCGTTCGAGCGTGTCACATGCACGAAGCGCCCGACATGCAAGCGGCGATCGAACTGACGGAATGGCTCCTCGGCAGCGATCTGGATGTGTTGATCGTCCCCCACGCCTTGCACACGCTGCCGGTCCCGGCCACGTTTGACAGTTGGAATGAGCGCGTCGACCTGTCGATAGACCACATACGACCGTGGTAAACCGGCCACACATTCGTATTTCATCTCGCTCGTAAAGTATAACAATCTGCTCGACCGAAAAAGAGCACCTCACAAGGAGGCCAAAGTGACCGTAAGCACCCATCGAGAGAACTTGAATCGGGTTCTCCGCCAACATGCTAATGTTTTGAACAATCCCTCCCGCCGGAAAATGATTCAAGAAGCCATCGACCACCGCGAGGCCATTCCCTCGGCCAACGGCGCGCTGGCGACGTGGACTCCGCCCGAATCGACCGGGCGCAGCCCCAAAGACACTTATATGGTGCGCCGCCCCGCCAGCGAGGGCGACATCGACTGGGATTCGCCCAACAACATCCCGATGGCGCCTGACACCTTTGATATGCTGTTCGAGGACGCTCTAAAAGTTTTTGCGGAAAACGAGCGCCTGTACGTCACCGACCGCGTCGTTGGGGCCGATAGCAGCTACGCCCTGCCGGTGCGCGTTGTCTCTTATTGCGCCATGACCGCCTTGTTTACCGACACGATGTTCCGCCCGCTTCCGCCCGATCTGGAGCGCAGCGTGTTCGCCGAGCGTGATTTCACTTTATTGGTAGCTCCCTATCACAAGCTGGACCGCGAGCGCTACGCTGGCCGGCTGCGCAAGCTGCCTGACGGCCAGACCTCCAACATGGCTGTGGCGATGGATTTCGACCGGCGATTGGGCATTGTGTACGGCTCGGCCTACGCCGGCAGCGTGAAAAAGCTCATTTTTACCGTGATGAACTATTATCTGCCTGGCGAGGGCATCTTGCCGCTGCACTGCTCGGCCAACGAAGGGCCAGACGGCGACTGCGCGCTGCTGTTGGGATTGTCGGGCACCGGCAAGACCACTCTATCGGCCGATCCGGCCCGGGCGCTGCTGGGTGACGACGAGCACGGCTGGAGCGACAATGGCATCGCCAACTTTGAAAACGGCTGCTACGCCAAATTGATCAACCTGCGCGCCGACAAAGAGCCAGAGATCTGGCACGCGGTGTTTCACCACGCCGACTTGTTGGACCACGGAGCCATCGTCGAAAACTGCATGATGTACCCCGACGGCCACTTTGACGTGGACGACGAGCGCCTCACCCCCAATTCGCGCGCTTCCTACCCGCTCACCTTTTTGACCAACATCAAGCCCAGCTCCAGGAGCGGCCACCCCAAAACCATTCTGTTCCTGACCGCCGACGCCAACGGCGTGCTACCGCCCGTCGCCAAATTGACGCCCGAACAGGCCATGCTGTGGTTCTTGATGGGCTACACTAGCAAGCTGGCCGGCACCGAGACCGGCATCATCGACCCGGTGTCCACCTTTTCACGCTTTTTCGGCGAGCCGTTCATGCCCCGCAACCCCGATGTGTATGCCCGCATGCTGGGGGAACGCATGCAGCGGCACGGCGCACAGGTCTATCTAATCAACACTGGCTGGAGCGGCGGACCCTTCGGCGTCGGCAAGCGTATGGACATCAACCTGACCCGCGCCATCGTCAACGCGGCCCTGGCGGGCCAACTGGCAGACGTAGAAACCGTCGCAGACCCGACTTTTCACATCTCGGTCCCCAAACATTGCCCCGGCGTGCCGGAGGAATTGCTCTTTCCCAGAAACACCTGGGCCGACCCGCGGGCCTGCGACGCTCGCGCCCACAAGCTGGCCGGCGACTTTAGTCGGCACTTTGACAAAGCCTACGGAGGCAAAAACATCGCCCCGGCCGTCGCGGCGCAATGCCCCGGCAAGTAGTCAAAGGGACACTGATTTGCACAGATTAACACAGATTTTTACGGATTGAGCGGAAATCAGTGTTCATCAGTGTTTATCCGTGTCCCACATCCAGACCATCCAATAGATGAACGTTACCTTTACGCGCCACACCGACCCATCTCCCTTGCTCATCGAAGCGCTCGACGAAGGCGCCCACGCAACGGCGTTGGCTGACGCCCAGCACGTCTTGCGGGCCGGGCAAACCGCGCCGTTGGACGCCGTCATCCACGGCGTGCGCGTGCGGCTGCACACGGATAACCCGCACTGGAAGCAATTCTGGTCGGCCAACTGGTTCGCGCCCGATCAGTGGGCCGCGCTGACGGGGCAAACGCCGCCCCGCGAGCCGCAGGTCCACGTTTATGCCATCGCTCACGAATCACAGACAGGTGCGTGGGCCGGTTACAACCAGGCGCATCAAACTGCCTTTCTGATGGGCGACGCACCTTACGGGCCGCTGCGGACGCTGGCGTTAGGGGCCGTGGGCCGGTTGTTGGCTGAAGAACAGGCCGTGCATTGGATTCCCGGTTCTCTGATACGCCAGCAAAATCGCGGCGTGCTGATACTGCCTACATCCGGCGCAGACGCCGCTGTGAGGTTGATGGAGTCGCCCGACGCCCATCTGGTGGCGTGGGATGGCGTGTTCGTGCGCTATGGCCTGGTGCGTATGGTAGACGGCGTCACGCTGTTGCCGACAGCGGTCATCGACGAAAAGGGCTGCCAGACCGCCGGCTATCGCCTGTTCCCGTGGCTAGACCAGTATGGTTACGTGGAACCCCGCGCCGACGCCCGCTGCCTGACGCTGAACGGCCAGGAGGAATATTGTTTCGCCCGCGACCTGGACCTGGGCCGGGCGCCGGAGGCCCTTGCCTTTCCGCTGGAGCAGACCTGGTACGTACCGACGGCGCTCGTTGAGACACAGCCTCATCTGGTAGAAGCGCTGCGAGGCGCGGCGCTGGAAAACGTGCCGCCCCTCACGCCAGACGTGTTGACGCGCTATGGCGACTGGGCCAGGCAGGTCGCTCCCTCCGGCGCAGTGCGGGCGTGGGGGTTCGAGGCGACGGTCGAGGCGTTGTGCCGCCTAAGGGCCACTCCACACGCGCGGGCGATGATTGCGCCGACCTGCCTTTGGCCGGGGCGGGCCGGCGGCCACCCCTGGCAACCCCTGCAAATCGAGCACATGATGGGTGTAGACCTGGCTGCGCTGCCCGCATACCTGCTCGACGCCACGCCCTTGCCCGGCGCCGACCGGGCCGGGATGATCAACTCGCTGGCTGGTGTGCTGGCGCAAGCCGTCGGCGGTTGACATCTTTATCATCGTCACATTCACTTGTTGGAAAATCCCTCTTCACAGACGTTTTGCCCTATTGGGCTGTCTGTGATATGATGGGGGACACTTTTTCTCCGCAAGATCGGGGGGTGCAAAGGATGACCGATAACGCTGCATTGCAGACCGCTCAATTACTGGCGGACCATAATCATACAGACCTGTTGCTGGAAATCACCCGTCGTTTCACAAGTACGCTCGACTTGCGCGAGGTGCTCGATCAGGTATTAAACCTGACCGTCGAAGCCGTTGGAGCTGAGCGAGGTTCTATTTTTGTGCTCGACGGAACGGGGTGTGTGACGCACAAGATTCTCGCCCGCTGGTATTTGCCCCCAGCTCAGTCGGAAGAAGTCATCTCGGTCGTGCTGCGCCAGGGCGCTGCCGGTTATGTTTTTCGCACCCGCGAGCCGGTGCTTGTCGGCGATACTCAAGCCGACGAACGCTGGGTACACCTGCCTGACGATCCACATGTCACGCGCTCGGCCCTCTGCGTGCCGCTGGTGCATCGGGGCCAACTTAACGGCATCCTGACGCTGACACACGCCGCCCCCCGCCACTTTGATCGGCATGATCTCACTTTGACAACTCACATCGCTGGGCAGGCGGCCATCGCCATCGAAAATGCCTGTCTTTACGACCGGGTGTGCGGCGAGCGGGCCACACTGCAAGCCGTCATCGGCAGCGTAGTGGAGGGAATTGTGATCACCGATGTGCAAGGTCGCATCGAATATGCCAACCCGGCGGGCGCGGCGGCGTTGGGTGCACACATAGGGACCATCCACGACCAACACCTGGATGAATTGTCACCTGACCCGCGTTTGGGCGAGTTGTTCCGGGCGCTATTAAGCGCCCGAGAGTTGCAGCGGGGGCAAATGCAAGGCCAGGATGGACGAGTTTACGAGGCCTCTCTGGTGATGGCGCCGGGTGCGGGCGTCGTGACGACGTTCCACGATGTGACCCATTTTGTCCAATTGAACGCCCTCAAGTCCGAGTTTGTTTCCACGGTGTCTCACGACTTGAAAGCGCCTCTGGGGTTGATCTATGGCTACGCCTGGCTACTGGCCGAGAACCCCGAATTGGGCGCAGAATCGCGGCGTTACGTGAATATGATCCTCGACGGTATCCAGCGTATGCAGCAGTTGATCACGGCCTTGCTCGATCTGACACTCATCGAGTCGGGGACCGATCGCGAACGAGGGTTGGTTGAACTGGCCGACCTGATCCGGGAGAGTTTGAGCGCTTTTTCGGCCAAAATAAAAGAAAAAGGTCTACGGGTGGACCTTTGTTTAGACCCGACGCTACCGATGGTCCGTGTACATACCGTGCGAGTGGGACAAGCCCTCACCAATTTGATCAACAACGCTATCAAGTATACACCAGCGGGAGGACGCATTGCAGTTTCGACCCATGTAGAGGAAGATGAGATTGTGGTGCGGGTGTCTGATACCGGACCGGGCATTCCGTCGGACAAGCAAGCGGGGTTGTTTGGCAAATTTTATCGAGTCGGCAGCAAGGAAACGCTGGCGAATGAGGGGCATGGGTTGGGGTTGGCGATTGTCAAATCGGTGGCCGAGGCCCACGGAGGTCGGGTGGGGGTAGAGAGCGTGTCTGGCCGGGGGACCACGTTTGTTTTCGCTCTGCCTGTTGGTTTGGCTGTTGATCTCTCGGAACCTCCACCCGAGCATGTGGCTATCTCGCCGGGAAAAAGTGACCGGAGAACCAGGGATGGGGGAGTCTAAATCAAAAAAAGAGACGGAGCGTCGCGCTGGCGCCACACGTGGGGCGGACGACCGTCTGGCGATGATGGAATTGGTTTTTGAGGTCTCGCGTCGCTTTGCCAGCGTGCTCGATTTCAACGCAGTGTTGGCCGAGGTGCTTTCACTGACTGTGGACACATTGGGCGCCGACCGGGGCAGCATCTTTTTGTTTGATGCCGAGGAGCGGGTGAGTCGGCACATTCTGGCGCGACGTAACCTACCGGCGGCTGAATCGGAACAGATTGTATCGGCCGTGTTGGACAAGGGCCTGGCGGGGTGGGTGGTGCGTCAGCGCCAACCGGCGCTGGTCCAAGATACGCTCACCGACTCTCGCTGGCATCATCTACCCGGCGACGAGCTAACCACCCGCTCGGCTATAGCCGTTCCACTCTTGCATCGGGGGCGGCTCAACGGGCTGCTGACCTTGATGCACGGTGAACCGAACGCGTTTGAGCAGACGCATCTGGTTTTAGCGTCGGCGCTGGCCGGGCAAGCCGCTACAGCGGTCGAGAACGCACGTCTTTTTACGAATGTACGCGAAGAACGTGCAGTGCTGGAGGCGCTCATCAACGGCGTGCGGCAACCCATCATTGTGACCGATGCACAGAATCGGATACGCTATGCCAACCCGGCTGCCGTGGCATTGGATGGGTCTTTGAACGAGGCCATTGGCAAATCTGTCCAAGATGTGCTTCCCTCGGAAAAGCTAAACCAACTGTTCCGTCAATTGCTCGCTGCGGGGCAACCCCAGCGTGACGAAATCCTCTGGCACGATGGGCGCACTTTTGACGCCAATCTGGTGTTGGTGCCGGGAGTAGGTTCGGTCGCTGTGCTGCACGATGTGACCCATTTCAAAGAGCTGGATCACATGAAATCCGAATTCGTCGCCACCGTTTCCCACGATTTGAAAGCGCCACTCACCGTCATCTATGGCTATGTAGACTTGCTCAAAGACGCCCTACCTAATCTGGATGCATTTGCGGTGAAAAGTCTGGACGAGATCCGCGCCAGCGCCACGCGCATGAAAAACTTGATCACCACACTGCTGGACTTGGCACAAATCGAATCGGGGCTAGATCGGGCGACCGAGCCTTGCCAGGTGGCAGATATTATTGCGCGAGTGGTTCAGGATTACCGGCTGCAAGTGGAAGAAAAGGCCATCGACCTGCGCGTCGAAATCGCCGATCCGTTGCCGTTTATCCAAGGTCACCCCTTGCGTCTGGGACAGGCAGTAGCCAATTTATTGGGTAATGCCATCAAATATACACCCGCCGCGGGTCGCGTGACCATAGCAGCTCGGATGCAAGACCACAAACTGGTAGTCAAAGTGGTTGATACTGGTCCAGGCATTCCGCTGGCCCGGCAGGATGGGCTGTTTGGCAAGTTTTACAAAGTGGGCGCCAGCGAGACCATCGCCCACGAGGGGCATGGGCTGGGACTCGCTATCGTCAAATCGGTGGTTGAGGCTCACGGCGGGCGTGTGTGGGTCGAAAGCATGCCTGGCCAGGGCAGCACGTTTGCTTTTTCGCTGCCAGCGAATTAGCGCCACGCCTTTTTTCTGTGTTCTCTGCGTACCTGGCGGTACAAAGATTCGATGGTTCGGCGTGGCGGGTGACGGCGGCAGTTCAGGCGTTCACACAGAATCAGGAGTGTTATGACGGAGCAGAAAACACCTGACATCAACTGGGCTGCGGCATTTATGGGTTTCGGTGTGGATTGGGTTTTTAGCGAATTGGTCGGGCTGATTGTGATGGTGATCATGCTGAGCTTGCACGGCATCGGCCTCGACAGCGACGCGACTATGCCATCTGATGTCGCGTTGGCGCAGCAGGTCGTCGGGGTGATAGGGGCGGTGGTGGGTGGCCTGGTGGCCGGGTATGTAGCCCGCCGACGGGGAAGTCTGCACGGTGTGTTAGGTAGTGTGTTGGGTCTGTTTGTTGTCTTTTGCTCGATTCCTTTGGTGGGTGGCTTTTCCTTGAATCTCGGAGACGTGGGCTTTATCGTACTCAATCTGGTTGGGGCGGGTTATGGCGGCGGCGCAGGCGAGCGCTGGCGGGCGCGGCGAGAGGCAAAGCGCTGATCCATTTGCTTTTGCCAAAGCCGACCACGACAGCCGTGTGGTCGGTTTTTTTTGCCAGGATGGCAAAGATTCTGTATGGGCAAAGACGCCAAGATGAGCAATTCTTTATTGACTTTTGGGCTGTATGGAGTACAATAGTGAATGAACGTTCGTTCGTTTTCGGAGCGAGATGAGCGGCGAAGAGCAATTCACCAGAGGCGAGCGCACTCGCCAGGCCATCCTCGACGCGGCAGAGCAACTGTTCCTCGAACAGGGCTATCATGCTACCAGCATGCGCCAGATTGCATCCCAGGCCGGCATCGCTGTAGGCGGCGTCTACAACCACTTTGCCGGCAAAGAGGCCATCTTTGTCGCTCTGTTGGAACAGCACCAACCTTATACAGACATCCTGACTGGTTTGGCCGGCCTGCCAGACGCTGACCTGGCGACGCTGATCGAGTCGGCGGCGCGTCTGGTGACCCAGGGATTGATGGACGATCCAGTTTTTATTCGCCTGGTCCTGATCGATATCCAGGAGTTCCAGGGGCATACTCTTTTGGAGTTGGCTAATCGCGTAGGTCCGGCGTTGCTGGCTTTTGTGGGCCAGGTTGTCGCGTCGGGTCAGATTCGCCCTGAAATTCTGCCGCCGGTGCTCATGCGTACATTTGCTTCCATCGTCGTTTTTTATGCCCTGAGCCAAAGCGTCTTGCTCACACGCGGCGCGACGGTGTTCGGTTGGCCGCCCGCCGACGAGATCGATTGGATCGGTGGAATGATCGACGTTTTTTTGAACGGCGTGCTGCGAAAAAGTGAAACGTGAAGCGTGGGGCATGATTCACGTTTCACGGATCACGGAACACGCACGATATGGTTTTAACAGAGGTGATTAAATGGACTATGTCATCGAAACGCATCAGGTGAAACGGGCTTTTGGTCATTTCGAGGCCGTGCGCGGCGTTGATTTGCGCATCCGGCCCGGCGAGACTTATGGCCTGCTTGGTCCCAACGGCGCGGGCAAGACGACGTTGATACGCATGTTCGTCGGCTTGCTGCGCCCGACAGCCGGGCGGGTCGTGGTTCTGGGTCACGCTATGCCCGACAAAGCTATTTTGGCTCGCGTGGGCTATATGACCCAATCCAAGGCGCTGTACACCGACTTGAGCGTGCGCCAGAACGTGCGCTTTTTTGGCGCGATGGCGGGCCGGCGGGACGAAAAACAAGTGGACGAGGTGATCGCGCTGGTCAACCTGGCCGAGTGGGCCGATAGCCCGGTGCGCAACCTGTCGGGGGGGATGCAGCAGCGGGCTTCGCTGGCCTGCGCGCTGGTGCACCGGCCGCGCCTGTTGTTGCTGGACGAGCCGACCGTCGGGGTGGACCCGCAGTTGCGCGTGCAGTTTTGGGAGTATTTCGGACGGCTCAACGCCGAGGGCGTGACCATCGTCGTTTCCAGCCACGTGATGGACGAGGCCGAGCGTTGTCACAGACTGGGCTTTATCCGCGCCGGGCGGCTGCTGGCCGAAGGCTCGCCCGCCGAGTTGCGCGCCGAGGCTGGCAGCGCCACGCTGGAAGAGGCCTTTCTCAAGTTTGCTGTTGAGGATGAAGGACCAACGACGAAGGACGAAGGGTGAGCCATGGACATGCGTAGAATTTTTACACTGGCGAGTCGTGTCTTTAAGCAGATCGTGGGCGATGGGCGCACGCTGGCGCTCATTTTCCTGGCCCCAATCATCATTTTGTCGCTGGCGGGCGTGCTGCTCAAGTCCAGCCCGAAAAACATCGCCCTGGGGGTGGTCAACGAAGACGAGGGGATCGAAGCTAAAGCGCCTTTGGGTCGCGTTTCCCTGGCCACTCTTATCGTGGAGGAGCTACGCAACAGCGATACCTTTGCCGTGACCGAGCTGGCGCGAGAAGAGGTCGAGCCGGCGCTCAGGGCTGGCCGCATCGAGGGGGCGGTGCTCTTTGCGCCCGACTTTAGCCAGGCGTTGAGCGGTGGGGGGCAGACCACGGTCGAGCTGCGCCTGGAAGGCTCCAACCCCGCCACGGCGGGCAACGTCCGCAATCACTTGAGCCGGCTGATGATGCAGCGTTTAGCCAGTCTGGCGACTATGACTGGACAGGGCGGCCTACCGGTGGTCATCGAACCCAGTTTCTTGTACGGCGGTCCCCAATTCGACTCGTTGGATTACATCGCGCCGGTATACATTGCCTTTTTTGTGTTCTTTTTCGTGTTCTTGCTAACGTGTGTGTTTTTCCTGCGCGAACGCTCGCAGGGCACGATGGAGCGGCTGCTGGCGACGCCCATCAATCGTCTGGAGATCGTGTTGGGCTATATGCTGGGCCTGGGCGTGTTTGCCCTGATCCAATCGGCCGTGGTGCTGTTTTTTACGGTGTATGGGCTGGACATTGACTATGCCGGCAACCTGTTGGTGGTGTTTGTGATCGAGGTCATTTTGACCATGGTCGCGGCCAACATGGGCATTTTGGCCTCGACCTTTGCCACGAACGAGTTTCAGGTGGTGCAGTTTATTCCCCTGGTCGTTTTTCCTCAGGCCTTGCTCAGCGGCGTGTTCTGGCCCATCGAGCAGATGCCGGCCTGGCTGCAGCCGCCGGCGTGGATTATGCCGATGACTTATGCCAACATTGCCATGCGCGACGTGATGATCAAAGGGCAGGGGCTGAGCGCGATTTGGGGCAATTTGCTGATTCTGGCCGCTTTTGCCGCTTTGATGATCGCCCTCGGCGCGTTGACGGTGCGGCGCGAGGTAGCGTGAGGCGTAAAACGTGACGAGTGAAACGTGAAAGGAGAGTTGGCGGGCCGTGCGGCGGTGTGTTATAATTGTTTTGTGGATTGGGTGGTTGGGCGAGTGAGGTGAAACGTGGCTGTCGAGCGGGTTTTGGTTTCAGCCCCAGCGGCGGAGATAGAGGTACCCAGTTTGCGTATGAGTTACCAAGAGTATCTGGCCTGGGCCGATGAAGATGTTCATTCCGAATGGGTTGCTTCTCTGTCAGAACAAGTGGGGGAGGTCATCATACAAATGCCGCCGAAGAACTTGCATCAGGTACTGGTTGGATTCTTGCATCACATCATCGGGCTTTTTGCGACGATATTTGATTTGGGTGTTGTACGCACGGCTCCTTTTGAAGTCCTGCTCGGTTCTGACGGTCCCTCGCGTGAACCCGACTTGCTGTTCATCGCCAAAGCCCATCTCGACCGGCTCACGCCGGAGCGGGTGGTTGGTCCGCCCGACCTGGTGGTCGAAATAGTCTCGGACGATAGCGCGCACCGCGACCGGGTGGATAAGCTTGACGAATACGAGGCGGCCGGCGTGGCCGAGTATTGGGTAATTGACAATCGCCCGCAGCGGCAGCGGGCCTGGTTCTATGTGCGAGACGAGGCCGGGCGTTTTCGGCCCATCCCGGTGGGCGACGACAGTTTGTATCACTCGACTGTTTTGCCTGGCCTGACGCTGCGCCTGGACTGGCTGTGGCAGGAGCAGCCCGACCTGTTGGCCGCGCTGGCCCAGGTCATCGGCCCCGAGCGCTTTGCCGAGGCGCTGCGAGCCGCGGCCGGGCGCGCCGCCTAGCAGTCTGTCGGAGAGACGTAATTTAGCCCCTTGTGGGCGTCCAAAATGGGCGCAAAACGAGCACAAGGCCCTACATTACAGGGTTCTCCGACAGGCTGCTAGCCCGCGCTATCCCTGGCGCACCTTGACATTCCCCGCCAAGAGACGCACGTCCACCCGCAAGCGGCGCTCGGCCGATTCATAGTTGGGGCTGCGCCGGGTCAGGGGACTGAGCACCCCTTTGTGTTCCTGACCCAGAATGTGCGAGTCGGTGAACACCACACCCAAAGACACGACCACGCCCACGTTTTCCGGTACTGAAATAGTAACGCTGCCGGCAAAGCCAAACACACGGATGCGGGTCTCGCCCGCATACATCCGCGCCTGGCTCAGGTCCAGGTTCACGTTGCCGGCAAAGAACCACATCTCCTCGTTGACTACCGGCCAGTCGCCCTTGCGTCTCAAGTCGCCAAACGGATGTTGGGTTACCTGCGTGTTCGGCCCGACCTGGCGCGGGCGCACCCAGTAGGGAATCACCCACACGGCGATGACGAGCAGAATCAGCATCACCCCTCCGCCCAGGAAAACGCGAATCAGCGCCAGAAATCCGATGGCGGCCAGGGCCAAAATGACCCACAGTGGAATGGTCACAGGAAGACCTGGAACGGGCTGGCGCGCCTGAGTTTTCCAATCCTCCGGTCTTTTTTCAGGGGACGGCGCTGGCGTGGAGGGCAACGGCGCAGGTGCGCTCGCGCCGACGCGAGGCAGAGGCAGCGCAGCCTGGGTTGCTTCCTCGGCTGCCCGTTTGAGCGCCTGGGCCATTTCTCCGGCGCTCTGGAAGCGCTCATCAGGCTTTTTCGCCATGGCCTTCAAGATGATACGCTCGACGGCCTCGGGGAGATCTGGGTTGGCCAGTCTGGGCAGGGTAGGGTCTTGTTGCACGTGCATCAGTACAATGGCCATGGGCGTTTCGGCCTCGTAGGGCACGCGCCCGGTGACCATTTCGTATAGAATGATGCCCAGTGCATAAATGTCGCTGCGGTGATCGATCTCGGCGCCCATGATTTGCTCCGGCGACATGTAGGCCGGGGTGCCCACGCCCACACCCGAGCCGGTCAGGTCTGATTCGCCGGCGATCATCTTGGCCAGCCCAAAGTCGGTCAACAGCGCCCACTCTCCCTCGTCAACCAGCACGTTGCTGGGCTTTACGTCGCGGTGCAGGATACCGCGCTCGTGGGCGTGGTCCAGCGCGCCGGCAAGTTGCTCGATGAGACGGGCCGCCTGCTGCAAGCTCAGCGGCTGCGTGAGGCGTTCTTTGAGCGTGCCCGCCGGAACGTATTTGGCGACGATGTAACTCAGGTCTCCCGCTTGCCCAAAATCATAAATGGGCAGGATGTTGGGGTGGTTGAGCTGAGCCACGGCCTTGGCTTCGCGGATAAAGCGCTCCGAAAAGCCCGGTGTGAGGGCGTGTTGGGCGGGCAGCACTTTGATGGCGACGTAGCGGTCAAGGGCAGGCTGGTAGGCTTTGAACACCGTCGCCATCCCGCCAATGCCAATCTGTTCCACGATGCGATATTGCCCTACTGTGGCGCCGACCAGTTTGTCCAAGTTTTGTCCTCCTTGTGCTATGTGGAACGATTTATGAGGCACACATGGTATTACGTGAAAAACATCGATTTGTTGCGACCTGTGCTAGGATGACATCTCGCGCAGGCGTTTCTGAACTTGGGTCAAAAGCTCTTTGACGCTCGCCAGCTCTTTTTCTACCCGGCCGATCTGGTGGGCCAGGCGTTCTACGTCCTGGGCCAGCCGAGACAGGGCCGGAGGCGACACACCATAGGCCGGCGTTGTTTTGCTTTGTTCCAGACAGGCCTGATAAAATTGCCAAAGCATGTCGCCCTGGCGTTCCAGCAGCGCCACGCTGCGTTGGGCCACGTCTAGCGCGTCTTCGGCGCGCTGCCGGGCGGCCGTGTTTTCTTGGATCCAATGAGATGTACGCTGGGAGAGACATTGTCGCATACGTTTAATCTGGGCGGTAGTCAATTGTGGCGTGGGCTCGTCGTGAGACGCCAGGCTTTTGCCGGTCGAGTGATCCTCCAGGCCTGACAGGTGGGCCAAATTGTGCGCCGTGATGAGGCCCTGACCTCCTCCGAGCCATTCGGCCTCGGTCACGCACGCAATCGACCGGTCGGCCTGGCCCCAACTATGCGGCAGGGTCTTGTCGGGCATAAGGATGCGGTCGGCAAAGAGCAAAGCAGGCGTCCCCTCGCTGGCGTAGCGTTGGCCCAATTGCCACAATTCGTCGGGAGTCAGCTCCCAGGCGGCGCTTGCTTTGGGAATGGTTTCCGGTTGTCCAAAGGCGACAGTGATATCCCAATGCGCCTGGAAAATCTGAGCGGCGTTTTGCAGGGCGCGATCCAATCGCTCTCGATGGCCGGACTTGCCCAACCGGTTAAAATCGTACAGACTGCCCTGCAGCACCAGCACCCGCACCCGCAGTTCGTTGGATGCGGGAGGCGCAACGGCCTGGAGCGCCTCGAGCAGGCGGCGCAGCTCATCTCCCAGGTCCAGGTGCTTTTGAAGCTCCTTGCGTTTGGCGTCCAGGTTGGCCCTCAGCTCGTGGCAAGGCGCGCTCGGATCGGGCGGTTGCTCGTGATAGGCTTGCTGCGACCGGCTCTCCAATTCGGCGGCTATGGTAGTGATTTGCTCCCGCAGCGCTGCATCTACCCCCGAGGTCGGCTCGACTGCAGGGCGGGTGGAGTGATCCACAAGACTTCTTTGAGCGGTTTCCGGCGCCATTCTGCTGCTCCTGATGCCTGTCTCCCCCCACACCGTTATATCACAAAATCCCCCAATCTACCAATCCCCTCATTTGCCCATTTACCCATTTTGCGAGTATCATAGCCTCTATGAGCACGAAACTGGTCATCGTCGAGTCGCCGGCCAAAGCCAAAACGATCCAGGGCATCTTGGGGCGCGACTACCGCGTGTTGGCCTCTATGGGTCACGTGCGCGACCTGCCGCGCAAGACGCTGGGGGTAGACCTGGAAAAAGGATTTCAACCCCATTACGTGGTTGCGCCCAAAAAGCGACAGACGGTCCAGCGTCTGAAGGATGCAGCGGCGCAGGCCGAGGCCGTATATCTGGCGACCGACCTGGACCGCGAGGGCGAGGCCATCGCCTGGCACGTGCTGCAACTACTGAAACTGCCCAAGTCGGTTCCGGTCTATCGGGTCACGTTTCACGAGATCACTCCGGCCGCCATTCACACGGCTTTTCAGCACACCGGGCAGCTCAACCAACCGCTGGTCGAAGCGCAGCAGACCCGCCGCATCCTGGACCGGTTGGTGGGCTATCAGGTCAGCCCGCTGCTGTGGCGGCGCGTCAAAGGGGGCAAGGGACTATCGGCGGGGCGGGTGCAGACCATCGCGCTGCGGCTGGTGGTGGACCGCGAGCGCGAGATCGAGGCCTTTGTGCCGGTGGAATATTGGACCATCGAGGCGCTGCTGACTCAGCAAATTCCTGATCCCATCCCTTTTTTGGCCCAACTGTTCCGTATTGGCCGAGAAGCGCCCGACCTGAAAAACCGCGCCGACGCCGAGGCCATCATCCAGGCCCTGGAGGGGGCGCTGTATTGGGTCGAAAGCGTCAAGACGCAGCGCAAAGAACAACGCCCGCCCCCGCCGTTCACGACCAGCACACTGCAACAGGCCGCCTCGCGGGCGCTGGGCTGGGGACCCAAGCTGACGATGGACGTCGCGCAGCAGTTGTACGAAGGAGTGCGCCTCGGCGAAGAAGGGAACGTGGGGTTGATTACTTATATGCGCACCGATTCAACCGCCGTCGCTCCTGAGGCGCAAGCCGCCGCCCGAGAGGTGATCCTGCAATACTTTGGCGCGGAATATCTGCCGCCCACGCCGCCGACCTACAAGACCCAGGTCAAATCGGCCCAGGAGGCCCACGAGGCCATTCGCCCTACCGACCCGCGCCGCACGCCCAAGCAGGTGCGCCCGTATCTGGACGCCAAACAGGACGCGCTCTATACGCTTATCTGGCGGCGTTTTGTAGCCAGCCAGATGTCCAACGCCGTGTACGACGTGACCACGGCCCTCATCCCCACGGGCAAAGACAGCCGGGAGAACCGCCTGCCATACCTGTTTCGGGCGCAGGGCCGGGTGCGGCTATTCGATGGCTTTCTCAAGGTGTACGAGGAAAAGTTGGATGTGGGCGAGGAGGCCGAAGAATTAAAGCCGCTGCCCCCGCTACGGGCCGACGAGGGACTGGATCTGCTGGAGCTTATCCCCACACAGCACTGGACCAAGCCGCCGCCGCGCTACACCGAGGCCTCGCTGATCAAAGAACTGGAGCGGCGGGGCGTCGGGCGGCCCTCGACTTTTGCGGGGATGGTCAGTCTGATCCAGCAGCGCGATTACGTGCGGCGCGACGGGCGCGTGCTGATTCCCACACCGCTAGGTTTTGCCGTGTGCCATCTGCTGGTGCAGTTTTTTGCCGGCCTGTTCGACTATGGTTTTACGGCCCAGATGGAACAGACGTTGGATGACATTGCCAACGGCGGTCAGGCCCGCCGGGCCACGCTGGAGCGTTTTTGGGCCGATTTGCAGCCGGCGCTGGACAAGGCCAAAGCTGATATGCCCCGGGTCACCGTCGCGCCGACTCAGGCGCGGGTCAAGAAAAAGCAACCGGCGCAGCCAACGGGCGAAAAATGCCCCCACTGCGGGCGCGATCTGGTGACCCGCCAGGGCCGTTACGGGCCGTTTGTGGGATGCAGCGGCTACCCGCACTGCAAGTATATCAAAAAGGCGTAGGGGGAGTTCCTGCGCAGAACGGCAGGCTGTGTTATAATCGGGCTTTGGATGACTCAAGCCGTCGCTACGACCGAAAACGCCAGTGTCCACGAGGACGCCCAGGCCGACGTGGATTTGACGTCGTGGCCGACGGGGGCGGGCGCTTTATTTAGGACACAGATGAACACTGATTTTTTGGCTTTGAAGCCCTGGTTTTCGTTGGGGTAGGACCCCACTTAATCGTGGTGCAACCGTAGGGCGGGTTTCTTACCCGCCATCTGGGGGCAGGTATAGGGGGCAGGTATAGAAACCTACCCTACATTTGGGGCTTGTCCTCGGCGACCACGGTTAAATGTGGAGCTACCTTCGTTGGCAGGCGTGTAGAAATCTGTGTTAATCAGTGTCGCCTGCACTGCATCCGCAGCGCGGTGCAAGTGTCATCAGTGTCCCATTAAAAAGTGTCCGGTAGAGAATGGCAGGCAAATGGGATAGATGAAGCCAAGAGGACTTTCACGCGCACAAAAACTCATCCTCATCCTGATGGCCCTGGCTGTGCTGGCTGTGCTGGCCTTGCTGGTGACATTGGTCCAGCAGGGTACGCCGACGTCGCCGCTGGCTCCGGTCGCGTCGGCTTCACTCCGACCACGGGCGACGGCGACAAGCAGGCCCTCGCCTGGCGCGACGCGCAGCCCGGCCACACCGGTTTCCGCTTCACCGATCCCCGAACCTTCGAACATTGCGCCCGAAGTGCTGGCCGCCCGGCGTATCGAGGCGCTGGTGCGCGACGTAAAGCAGGTGCGCGAGTTGCCCCAGCGGCTTGAAATCCCGATCAATTTTTTGAGCGACGCAGAGACAGGCGGATATTTGCGCAGCATCATGCTCGATTCGCAGCGCCACGAGGTTGTGCAGCGCCAACAATTCCTTATGGCGGCGTTGGGTTTGTCCCCAGACCCCGGACAGGCCTTTCCTCCCAATGTGCAGACTCGCGTCGGTCATTTGATAGCCTTTTATGATCCCGACCAGGAGCAGATCTTTGTGAGTACACTGGGGCGCGACGCCAACCCTGCTGACCTGAGTCTGATCCACCAATATGCTCACGCGCTCGTGGATCAGCACTTTGACCTGGCTGATCTGGCCGCCAGAGCGCCCAACGCCGACGCCGCCCGCGCCCGCGACGCGCTAATGGAAGGCGATGCGACGGCGGTGTTGGCGTTGCACCAGTACGGCGGCGTGGAGCAGGCCGATCCTTCGGGCGGGGCCTCAGGACAAGGTTTAGATGCGCTGGCCGCGCACCTGGCCGAGGTCGAACTGACCGATTACGAGGGCTATCTCACCTCGCTGGCAATGGAGAAAATATTTCTTTTCCCATACCGGGAGGGGACACGCTTTGTAGCGGCTTTGCTACAGACTGGTTGGTGGCCGGCGGTCAATGCGGCCTATTTGGATCCCCCGATCTCCACCGAGCAGATTCTGCACCCCGAAAAGTACCTGAACATCCCTCGTGACGAGCCGCGCCCGGTCTTTCTACCCGACCTACGCGAGGACCTGGAGGAAAGCTGGCAGTTGGTAGCGCAAAGCGGCGTGGGGGAATTGTTGTTGCGGGCGCACCTGGACCAATACCTGCCCGACACGACCGAGGCGATCAATGCCGCGGCCGGTTGGGATGGCGACCTGGCGGCGGTCTGGAAAGACCTGGACGGGCGCGAAGTATGGGTGATGCGCACGTTATGGGACGATCACGACCAGGCCATCGAATTCGTCAAAAGCTACACGATGGTGATCGACCGGCGGCTGCGCGGGGCGCGGCGGGTGGTGCGTTCCATCGTGCCGGTGGGGGGGCAGTGGTATCGCGGGCCGGAGGGCGACGCCTATCTCCAGCGCACCCACGACGAGGTGTTGGTGATCTGGGCGCCCGACACCGCGACGATGGAGCGAGTGTTGGCAGTATTTGTACTAGAGTAGGGTATTTTTATCAACCCAACGCGCGTTTGAGAAACTGTTTGGCCTCGTGCACCGGCACAGCCAACCCCACCAGCGGCCCGTTCATCATCGCGTTGATGCCCACCAATCGCCCGCGCGCGTCTACCAGCGGCCCGCCCGAATTGCCCGGCCGCACCGGCAGATTGACCTGGATCAGGTTGCGGTCGGACCCTATCCCTTCCGGGTGCGGCCCGACGCTGATGACCACCCCCGCCGTGACCGCCCCGTGCACGCCCCACGGATGGCCCACCGCCAGCACCCATTGCCCCGGCTTGAGCCGCTGCGAGCGGCCCAGCTCGATAATGGGCAGGTCGCGTGCGTCTATCTTGAGCGCCGCCAGGTCCAGCCCGGCGTCGTGCGCCAGCAGGCGCGCCGGCAACACCCGCCCGTCGGCCAGCGCCACATTGAGTCCGCGCCGCCCTACCACGTGGGCGTTGGTCACGATCAACCCGTCTGGGTGCCACACCGTCCCCGCGCCTGCCCCGTCGCGCCCGTTGCGAATCTCCACCAGGCTCTGCCGCACCCGCTCCGTCAGGGCCGACATTTCTGCGTTAAGCGTCTGCAACACATCGCCCATCTCGCGCCTCCTCGACGAAGGACAAAAGACGAAAGACGAAGGACGAACACGTCCTTCGTCCTTCGTCATCTTGCGTCATCTTGACCCGACCACGACCGACAGTTCCTGCACCTGCCCGCCACGCACGAAACGCGCGGGCATGGCCTGGCCGATCTTGTCGCCGCTCAGCGCGGCCAGCAGCTCGTCGTGGTGGCGGGTGGGGTGCCCGCCCAGGCTCACCAGCGTGTCGCCCATAAACAGACCGGCCTGCTCGGCCGGGCCGCCCGCCTCCACCGACACCAGCAACAGGCCCGTCTCCTGGCCCAGTTGCCTGGCCAAGGCCTCAGGCAAACGGGCCGGCTGGATGCCTACGCCCAGATAGCCCCGCCGCACCTGACCGTGCGCCAACAGCTCATCGGTCACGCGGCGCACCGTCGGCGTGGGCACGGCCAGGCTGGTCCCGCGCAGCAACTCGGATGTGTTGATCCCCAGCACGCGCCCGCTCGCGCCGACCAGCGGCCCGCCCGAAAAACCGGGATACATGACCACGTCGGTCTGTAAATAGCGATCAATGTGGCCGCCGCCGTGCGTGCGCCATTCCCCGCCCAGCGCGCTGACCACTCCCAGCGTGGCTTGCACGGTCTGGCCCGGCCGGCCCAGCGCCAGCGCCAGGTGCCCCACGCCCAGCGTGTCGGGATCGGCCCAGGTGGATGGAGACAGGTCGCTCGCGTCGGCCCGCAAAAGGGCCACGTCGGTGCTTGGATCGCGGCCCACCAGCGCCGCTCCGACGATTTTTCCGTCCGGCAACCCTACTTTGATCTTGTCGTCGCGCTCGACCACGTGGTGCGCAGTGACAATCAGGCCATCGGCGGACCAGATCACGCCGCTGGCGGGCATACGCCGGCGCGCCTCCACTCGCACGACTGCCAAACCGGCGCTGCTCACCACCGCAGCCAATTCATTGGACAGGTCAATCAAAACATTCGACATTTTCAACCTCCGTCATGGGATATTGGGTATTGGGTATAGGGTATAGGGTATTGTATCGTCTGGTGTGGAGCGGCGCATCACCCGTTTGGTGAGGGGGTCGCCTGGCAAAGTGGGGAGGTCAGAGCAACACCAGGCCCAGTCGAGCGCCCTGCACAGCGGCTTCGGTGCGGCTCTGGGCGCCCAGCTTGCTCATAATGGCGTTGATGTGAAACTTGACCGTGTGCTCGCTGATGCCCAGCCGGTAGGCGATGGCCCGATTGGATAGCCCTTCGGCCAGCAGTTGCAGCACCTCGGACTCGCGGGGCGTCAATTCCTCTGCCAAAGGCGCGGGCGACAGGTTTTCAGAGGGGCGCACAGCGTCGGCCAGCGGCGGGTCGAGGATCATCAACCCCTCGACCACGGCGGTCAGCGCCGCCGCCACACGCTCGACCGGCGCATCGCGCAGCAAAAGGCCGTGCGCGCCGGCGGCCCAGGCTGCGGCGGCGTGGCTCTCTTGGGGCAGCAGAACGACGACCGGCGGGTCTGTCTCGTCCATCACGGCCAGGCGCTCGAACGCAGGTCGCGCGTCCCAACCCGCATCCCACACCACCACGTCGGGGCGATACACGTCGAGCGCCGCCGCCAGGTCTGCCTCCCCCGACACTTGCCCGGCGACGGCGCAGCCGGGATAATTGTCCAACAACGCCGTCAGTCCGGCCCGCGCCAGCGGGTCGGCGGCGACGATGAGGATGCGCAGGTCGTCTGTTTTCAGTGACATGCGCTAATTGTAACACAGAGAGGGGCAGGCGGAAACGAATCCGGGCGCGCCGCGCGAAAAGGCGGCGCGCCCGGCGACGTTTAGGGCCAGGGGAGTAGCTTGTTCGCTGCTTCCAATGATTGGAGAATTCGGGGGTCGCCGCGCAAATCCTCGCCGGTGAACATCTCTGGCGACTCGGGATAGCCGAGCTGGATGCGCAACGGGCGATTTTCGGTCGTGGGTAGGACCTCGATCACGATGCCGTCGAAACTGGCCGAAGAAAGCGGCGTCCAGAATGCGCCCGTGTAGATGGGGGCGCTGTCCACGCAGGCGACAAAGGGGATACCCGGCGCTACCGGGATGTGTAGCCCGGCCAAGCGTGCGTAAGCGGCGTCGGTGAGCGTCATCGCGTGCATGTCCCAGTCGTAGGTAAGGATGTCGTCGAGCGACAGCATGGGCGTTCCCACACAGGTAGGGGCGCTCTCCTCGGCCAGCGGGTAGATGGCAAAACCCTGTGGTTCTACCGGCGGCGACAGAGGGGGAATCACCAGCGCCCATCCAACCCGCAGTTCTGCCGGGTCCTTCAGGTCGTTGGTCCTGAGCAACTCTTCCGCACTTACCCCGTAGCGGGCCGCGATGCTTTGCAGCGTGTCCCCCTCTCGGACGACGTGAATGACGAGCGCGTCGATTTCCTGGCGCGCGGCCTCTATCACAGCCTCTTCGACTTGCCCGGCGGCAGTGTCCAGCAGCCAGCGCTCGACAGAACGGTTGGGATCGGCCCACAGCGTAACCTGGTCGCCGTTTTCGATGCGCACGATGCCCCGATCCGCGAGGATCGTTTGCGCTGGCGCGCCCTCACTTTCTGGCTGCAACAAGACCAGGCCCGCATAGCCCAACCATCCGCTGTCGTCGAAAGGTTGATCGGTAGCAGTTAGACTGGCCAGCCGGGCCTGCAATTCGGTCGTTTGGGTCGGGGTAAGCGTCCAGGTCGGGTTGGGGCGTCCGCTGAACACGCGCAGCGTCGCCTGGGCAGGGTTGACCACCCACACCTGCCCTAACGTCACCGGAGACTTGGCCCCGGAGGGACTGGTTAACAGCGCCCGCTCGCCGGTCTCTGGATCGTACAACCCAGCGACGATGGTGTACAGACCCCTCGGCAAGTCGGCCGGAAAATACCATTGGTGTTCGCTGGTAACGGTACATTCCAGGTCGTATTCACTTTCAAGACAGGTTTGATCGGGCCAATCTACGGCTACGTCGCTCTGCATCACCACCTCGCCTGCCTCGTTCAACATGTGTACAAAAACCCGCCAATCAGTGCTGGGTGGAGCTATTACTTGCCAGGGGAGCGTAAAGCCCAGGTCAACCGGAACGGACAGTTGCCCCGGCGCCGACCGCTCCTCTGGCACATTGGGTCCACCAAAGTAAAGCGAGTCGAGTTTTCCGGTCAACGGGTCGAGGGATTGCCAATCGCCGCGAATCTCGCCAGCAAAGATGATCGGCTCTAGTATGGGCAGTGGCTCGTCGGTGCGCAGCCCAACCCCACACACACCGCCGCCTGAATGATCACATCTCCACATGATTTCCGGCCGCTTTTTCCACTCTCCCTCGACGACGTACAAAAAGCTATCGTTGTGTAAGGGAACGTCTATCGGCTCACCGTTCCAGGTCAATTTCAACGTTTCTGGGTTCTCTCCACTCACGAACCACAACCCATAGATGACGCTCATTGTCCGTCCCTGGCTATCCTGGCGCTCGCTGAGCCAAAACGTAAAAATTCCCCATTCATCGTAGTTTGGCGCTGCCTGATCTGCAAGCCAATGCACCTCTTTATTGCCGGACGCAGAAACAGTCCAGCTCGGCTCGTCGGGATCGGGTTCTGCCAATACCCAGCTCAACACCTTCTGCCGCCCTCCGCCTTCCGACTCGGGGAAACGATCCTCGTAGGTGAACAGAACGATCTCGCCATCCCACCAGGGTTGACGCTGCAAGATGGCCGTTGTTCTGTGGGCCAGGTCCGGGTCGTGTGCAGCGTCCACCCAGAACCAGAGAGCCTCGTCGGCGTTGTTGGCGGCGCGCGATTTCGCCGGCGTCGCAATGACACGGGTCGAGATGGGTCCCTGAGGCGCGCTCCCCGTCGGCGTTTGGCTGCCGCTCAGCATAGTATACAGGCCCAACGCCAGCGCGATCAGCGCGCCGCCGGCCGCCGCCGCGCCCAACGCAGTCGAAATCCTGTTCTGTAGCGTGCGCCGTCTTGTCTCTCGCCGGATACGGGCGAAAAAGTGATCCCGCTGCGCGTTGGTCAGGCGGGCGCGCGGCGCGGATTGGATGACCCGCTCCTGCCCGGCGTAGACGCGCGCCAGGTCGGCGCAATCTGCACAAGTCGCCAGATGGGTCTCGACCCGAAGACGCTCATCGGCGCTCCACTCGGCGGGGCGCAAGGCCAATAACTCACGTACTCGTTTGCACTCGCTCATCGCTCTCCTCCTGCGGGTAGGCCTGGCGAAACATCTCGCGCGCCCGGCTCAAGCGCATCTTGACCGCACTGACCGACAACCCCAGCGCCCCGGCCACGTCGGCCACTGTCCATTCTTCGTGAACGTACAGCACCAGCGGGATGCGGTATTTGGGGGGTAGTGTAGCCAGCGCCGCCTGTACGTCCAATCTTTCGGCGGTCGCGCCCTCGACACGCTCTCCGCTGCGCCCGTCGGCGCTCCACAGAGGCAGCCATTGCAATAGCTGGCGGCGGCGGTAGTCGTCCGTCGCCAGCCGCGAGGCAACCCGATACAGCCAGGCCCGCGAGTTGTCCCAACGCTGGCCCTTGCTCAGCGCCCGGTAGGCGCGGATAAAGGTCTCCTGGGTCAACTCTTGCGCGCGGGCCCGGTCGCCGGTCAGTCGCGCCAGGTAGGAGCAGATTGGCTCCTCGTGCTGGCGAAACAACGCGTCAAAGGTTTCGTCGGCGTTTATGGCTCAACTCCTCGTGATTCTATCCAGTAAGACGAGCGAGTGCGTGAAAAAGTCACAACCTGTTTTATCCTGTCAATCCTGTCAATCCTGTCCAATTTGAGCATTTGCCAGGAAGATTAAAGCACGTTCAGAGCAAAAACGCCAGCGGCTTGATTTTCCCTCTTGTTGAGGGTACACTAGCGCCCATTGCATCAACGCATCTGCGCCCTCTCTAAAGCCAAATACAGTTGGGGCGATGGCCTGGTGGTTGAGCTAGCGCCCGATCGAGGACAGTGAAAATGATTCACTTGGAGGATTTTCTTCAGGCCACCGGAGGCCGGCTGGCCGGCCCAGCCTACAACCAGTACTTTACCGACTTTTGCTTCGACTCGCGCCGCGTCGAGCCGGGGCAGCTTTTCCTGGCCGTCAAAACGGCCAAAGGCGACGGCCATGACCACATTTTCGAAGCCATCGCAGGCGGCGCGACCGGCGTGGTGTGCCAATTTTTGCCAGATCTGCAGGGCCGGCCAATCACGTGCCTGATGGTCCCCGACACCGAAACCGCCCTGACCGCCTGGGCTGAATTTGTCTTGCACAAGACCGGCGTCCCCGTAGTGGGCATCACCGGCTCCACCGGCAAAACCGGCACCCGCGAAGCCGTGGCCGCTGTGCTGGGGCGGCGCTATCACGTCTTTCAGAACCCGGCCAACTATAACGGGCGCTTCGGGTTGCCCATCGCGCTGGGCCGCCTGACGCCCGAGCACGACATCGCCGTGCTGGAAATGGCCTGCGACAGCTTTGACGAAATCGCCGACCTGGCCCGGTTGACCCGGCCCTGGGCGGGCATCGTCACCGCGGTCAACCACGCGCACGTGGCCTATCTGGGGTCGCTGGAGGCCATTGCCGAGGAAAAGGGCCGCCTGATCGAGGCGCTGCGTCCGGCCGACTCGGGTGGATTGGCTGTGCTCAACTATGACGACCCCCACGTGCGCAAAATGCGCGAGCGCACTCCGGCGCGGGTGATGACCTACGGTTATAGCCCCGACGCGCACCTGGTCGCGTCGAACCCCAAGCCCGACCGGGAGGGGACGACCATGCTGGTCCACCTGGCCGGGCCGCAAGGTACCGGCTACACCGGCTACCCTAACCGCGACCAGATTCGCATCGGTTTGCCTGGGCGACACCACGCCTATACCGCGCTGGCCGCCATCGCCGTCGGCATCACCTATCAGATTCCGTGGGAGGAGATATTGGCGGCGTTGGAAGGCCTGCGCCCTATGCCGGGGCGCTTGAACCCGCTGCCGGGGCAGAACGGCAGCCTGATCCTGGACGACAGTTACAGCGCCAGCCCGGCCTCGATGCTGGCGGCTCTGCAAACGCTGGACGACTTGGCCCAACGCGAGCGTCCCTACCGCAAGATGCGGCGGGTTGCCATCCTGGGCGATATGGAGCAACTGGGCAGCTATGATCACGCGGGCCATTGCGAGGTGGGGCGGGCCGCCGTCCAACACGCCGACTTGCTCATCACTGTAGGCGAGCGAGCCGAGCAAATCGCCTGCGCCGCCCGCGAACAGAACAGACTGCCCGCCGACCACATCCTCATCACGTACAGCCCGACCGAGGCCGCCCGGCATCTGGACGGACGGTTGACGCCCGACGACATTGTGCTGGTCAAGGGAGATGTGCAGGCGCGGCTGGAGCGAACGGCGCGGCTGTTGCTGGCCGACCCAGACCAGGATGCTCTGCGCCTGGCGCGGGCCGATGCCGTGTGGGAGCAGGTGCGCGTGCGTCAACCGGCTCGACCCACCTGGCTGGAAATCGACGTGGATGCCATCGCCCACAACGTGCGCACGATCAAAGACATCGTCGGGCCGGAGGTGCGCGTGCTGGCAGTGTTGAAAGCCGACGCCTACGGCCACGGGACGGTCAAGGTGGCCCGCACGGCGCTGAACAACGGCGCGTCGTATTGCGGCGTGGCGTCGGTGAACGAGGCCGTGCAGTTACGGCAGGCCGGCATCACCGCCCCGGTGCTGGTGTTGGGCTATACGCCGGCCTGGCAAGCCCGCGAGGCGCTGCTGCACGACGTCACGATTACGCTGTACGACCTGGACGTGGCTCGCGCCTTTAGCCGGGCGGCCAGCGAGCTGCACGCAGAGGCCCGCGCTCACGTCAAAGTGGACAGCGGGATGGGGCGCCTGGGGCTGTTGCCCGCTCAGGTAGTGGATTTTGTGCGCGATGTGCGGGGGCTGCCCGGGCTGACGCTGGAGGGCATTTTCACCCATTTTTCGGTGTCTGACGACGCGAACCTGGATTACACGCGCTGGCAACTGGCCCGTTTTCAAGAGGTGCTGGCGCAGTTGCGGGCCAGGGGAGTCACGTTTCCGCTGGTTCACGCGGCCAACTCGGCTGCTTTGCTGCGCTTGCCTGAAAGTCGCTTTTCGATGGTGCGGCTGGGGCTGGCGATGTATGGCCTGGCCCCGTCGCCGGCAGTTCCGCTGCCCGCCGGAATGCGACGCGCCCTGGCCTGGAAGACGAGCGTGGCTCAGGTGAAAAAGCTGCCAGCGGGCAGTTATGTGAGCTACGGCAACACCTACCAGACCCAGGGCGAGGAGACGATCGCCGTCATTCCGGTGGGCTATGCCGATGGCTTTCGGCGCGCCCCGCAACACTGGGGCGAGGTGTTGGTGCGCGGGCGGCGAGCGCCCATCGTCGGGCGGGTGTGTATGGACCAGACCATGATCCGGGTGGATCACGTCCCCGACGTGCGGGTAGGCGACGAGGTGGTGCTCATTGGCGGGCAGGGCGACGAGACGATCACTGCCGAAGAGGTGGCTGGGCGGTTGGGGACGATCAATTACGAGGTCGTGTCGGCCATTTTGGCGCGGGTGCCGCGCTCATTGCCGGAAAACGGCGGGGGCGGCCCGATAGGTTTTAGTGGTGATTAGGGTTGTCTACAGCCAAGCCCTCGGCGGCAGCGGCGGCGAGTAGCCGGTCGTCGGCGCACACAAAGGTCAATCCTGCCTGGCCCGCCTCGACCAGTCGCCGGTTGACGGCCAGCGCCGTCGCCAGATGTGCGGCGTCATAGGCGCGTAGAGGATGCTTTTCCAACAATGCATAGGCCGTATCTATGATTGCGTCATCAACTGAAATGAGATGGTACGTATCACGGCAATCATCTCGAAAGCGGCCCGATAGGCGGATATAGCTGTAATGGTCTACTGTGCCTTCCCGTGCGCGCCGATTCAGGGCGCTGGCAACCTCAATGATAAGTAACTGGGTTGTTACAATAACAGTGTCTCGCGTGAGCGTCCGTTTTAACCAGGTGCTACCGACCTCGTCTACATACAGTTTTAGCATTGCGCTGGTGTCCAAATAGCATGTTACCATCGTTCCTCGCGTTCTTCGATGATGATCTCTGACAACGGTCGCCCCACACTGAACTTTTCGGCCAACTCGGCCAACTCGTCAGAAGACACGGGTGGTGATGTAGGTTCCCATTCCGGTTTGACCAGCAGACCTGAATCCTCCAAAATCTGCACTATCCGCTCCCGCTCGGTCTGTGGTGCGGACCGGGGTTGAACGACGATGCGTTCTTTTTCCTTTAGAACCTCGATGTCTTGCTCCAACCATTCGCGGATGGCGGCTCGCGGAATCAACAGGCCCTTGGAAGTCATTTTGGCCGTGATCGGAGTAGCCATAACTTGTTTCCTTTCCGGCAGAGTTTTTTCGTCGCAAGTCATTGTAACACAGTCCCCACGCCCGTCAAACGAAATAGCTCTGACACGCCTCGTCAATCAGTTGGGGGGTGAGGTGGAGCGGGCTGCCCTCGTACTGGCACAGCGCGGTGACGGTGCGCAGGATGTCGCGCGGGTGCACTGACTGAAAGACGCGCCCCGGTTTGCGGTACCACTCTTGCAGCAGGTGCAAAAATGATTCTTTGTGAAACGGGATGTTGAGCTGTTGGCAGTTGGTGACGAAAATCTGGTAGAACATACGCTCGTCGGGGCTGCCCACCTCGACTTTCATTTGAATCCGCCGCAGAAAGGCTTCATCTACTAACTCGTGCGGGTCCAAGTTGGTGCTGAACACGATGAACTCGCGAAAGGGCGCCTCGACCGTCTGTCCAGTGCGCAGGCGTAAAAAATCGATCCCCAGCTCCAGCGGGACGATCCAGCGGTTGAGCAAGTCGGCGGCAGGGACTTGCTGGCGTCCAAAGTCGTCGATGAGGAACATGCCGCCGTTGGCCTTGAGCTGCAGCGGCGCTTCGTAAAACTTGGCGATGGGGTCATAGCGCAGGTCCAGGCTCTCCAGCGCCAACTCACCGCCGACCATCACGGTCGGGCGGCGAAAGTAGCCCCAGCGTTCGTCGATTTGACCGTCTCGGTGAGACGGGACAGGCTGGTGTACCAACGGGTCGTGAATCTGAATCAGTTGTCCGCCGGTCGTGAAGGCGTAGGGCAGCCAGATCGGGTCGGACCCGCCGATCAGGTCGGCGATGGCGCGGGCGATGGTGGTCTTGCCGTTGCCGGGCGAGCCGTAAATAAAAAGCGAGTTTCCGGCGTTTATGGCTGGACCGAGGCGGCGGTGAAAGTCGCTGGGCAGCACTAGGTGACTGAGCGCCTGCTGCATCTGCACGGCGCTGATCTGGCGACGGCGAGCCTGGAGTAAGATGGCCTGTTTATACTTTTCCAGTGGCAGCGGAGCCGGACCGAGGTACTGGCTGCGTTCAAGGGCGTCGCGGGCGCGGGCGCGCCCGGCGTCGGTGAGTGAATACACGTAACTCATGCGCCCCATCCCCCCTGCTTTGGCTACTTCGACCAAGTGTTCCTTTTGCATCCACTGCAACTGTTCGTCTGTTACCATTGACGACAGGCGTGTCACCTCGGTGAAACGGCCCACGCTCACGTGACCCTCGGTGAACAGCAGCCGCAACATCAGATCGACGATGATGCCGCCGGGGATGCCGGTGTCCTCGAGTTTTTGACACGGCGCTAACAAATCATCCAGGCTTGGCTTTGAATCCATTTTTACCTCACAGTTAGCTAACAGCTATCAGCTTTCAGGTTGACGGCTGATGGCTGACGGCTGCACATTGCCCACGCGGGAGGCCCATGCTTCGGCAAAGGGGCAATACAGTTGCCGGTCCAGCGCGACCAGCGCTTGGGTGGCGATTTCGTTGTCTAGCGGATAGGCCACCACTAGTTCGGCCCAGGCTTGCAGGCCACGTACAGGATCGAGGGCGGCGATGGTCGCGGCAGCGGCGTGGCGCGCCGTGGGATGGCGATCTTGGAGCATCTCGCGCAAGTAAGTAATGAGCCGTCGCCCCAATTGCCCGGCGACGCGCTGCAGGGCTGCCTGGGCCGCGTCACAAACGCTGGGATGTTCCTCGGTCAATAGATCACGCAAGAGCGGCAGGGCCTCCTGGCCCATCTGGACGGCCATATCGGACAGGGCCTGGCTGGCGGCGCGTTGTATCTCTGGATTGGCATTTTGGAGCAACAAGCGTAGATCGGGCAGGCCGCGCGCTCTCGATTTTCCTAGCACGTGAGCCAGAGCTTGGCCTGCGGCGCACTGCACCGACACATCCTGGTCGTTCAGCATCTTGTGCAGTTCGGGCAGCGACACCCGCCCCAAATCGCGCAGAACGCCGGCCAACGCCTGGCCGCCAGCCCGCCGCACCTCGGGATCTTCGCCTTCTTTGAGCAACACGCGCAGGTCGCGCAGTCCCGGTCGCCCCAGCTCGGCCAGCACCCGCGCCAGCGCCAGCCCGGCGGCCTGCCATACATCCCAGTTGGAGTCTTCCAGCATGGCCTGTAAGTCGGGGATGGCTTCGCGCCCGACCTGGGCCAACACTTCTTCGAGAGCCTGTCGCGCGGCCCGCCGCACCTCGGGATCGGGATCCTCGAGCATCTGGCGCAATTCGGGGATGGCCTCACGGCCCTGTCCGGCCAACAGTTGGGTCAGTACTTGCGCAAAGGCTAGCCGCACCGGGCGGTCAGGGTTGTTCATCGTAGCACGCAGTTCGGCCAGGGCATCAGGTCCGTGGGCCGCGAGCGCCTGAGCCAGGGCCTGGCCGGCCGCGTGGCGCACCTGGGCATCCCAGTCATTTAGCAGAGGGCGCAGATCGGAAATCGCGTCTGCGCCGTGCAGCAGTGCGATGGTCTGGAGCCGGGCCGCGCTGCGCACGTTGGGATCGTCGCTCTGGCTCAACTCGGCCAGGTGGGCTCTATCCTCGACGCTCATTGCGCCGATGATTTGCGTCAACGCCTCTCGGGCGGCGCCTTGCACATAGGGGTCGTCGTCCGACAAGAGTGCACGTAGCTCACTCAGGCGTTCTCGAGATCTCAACAGCACCTGATGTAGAGCGCCCCAAGCGGCGTTGAGCACATCCAGGTTGGGATCTTGGAGCATAAGGCGCAGGAAGGGGAGGTCGTCCCACGCGGCGACCTGGGCCAAAGTACGTTCGCCGATGAGACGTATCTCGGGTTGTGCATCGCGCAGGAGATTCGGTAAATCGGGGATCACGTCGCGCCCCACCTGGACGATGACGTCGACCAGGGCTTCGGCAGCCGATTGGCGCACGTCAGGGTCGGGAGCGTCGAGCAGGTAGCGCAGCATAAGGGCCTGGTCCCAGCCCATTTGGGAGATCAAGGCAGTCATAGCCCGCGCCGATGCCTGTTGCACGAGTTTGTCGTCGTCTGCGAGCAGTGCTTGCAGGGTCAGATAATCTTCCAGAGTCGCAGCGGCGGCCAGAGCCAACCCGCCAGCCCGGTGCAGTTCGGGCAGTGGAGATTGATGGGCCTGGGTCAAAAAGGGGCGCAAGCCGGCCCCAGGCACGCGCCGCAGCCAATACCAAGCCGGCCCGCGTTCCATCAGGCCGTTATACAGCAGCAGGCGCAGCTCGGTAGGGCTGGGCACGATGCGCGCTCGCCATTGATACAGTTCGGCCATCACTTCGGGACGCATCATGACGGGACCTTGTTCCAGGGCAGCTGCACGTAGCGCCAGCGCCCCGCGCAAGCGCCGCAACTCGCGCTCCTGGTGCATGGTCTCGCGCTCGATCATCCCAGCCAGTAATTCGTGCACGATCTCGATTTGCTGAACGCCGCGCCAATCTTCGAGGATGCGGATTAGATGAGCCGCGGACAGGTCGCCGAGTAGTTCGGACCAGTCGTCCTCGGTCAACTCGGCCTTGAGGCCGGTGCTATCCTGGAGCTGCCGCTCGGTCTGTTGGCCCAGGCGCGTGAGTGAAACCAGGATTTTTTCTGCGTCGGGGCGACGCACGTCAAAACGTTCCAATTGGCGGGTGAGATATTCGCTCAGGATACTTTGAACGCCGCCCAGTTCTTCGTATACGACGACCGTCAACCGACCGTCATTGTGCTGGACTGCCTGGTAAAGCGTCTGGCCGACCATCTGGATTTGAAAAGGGTAAAGACCCGGCGATGCGTGAAGCGTAAAGCGCGAAGCGTCAAGCTCTTCTATGATCGTGGAAAGCACGTCGTCGTCGGCTAATGTGACATTGGCAGCTTTCAAATGGCTGCGCAAGAAAGAGATCGCGGCGTCGGGGGACCAGGGGCGCAGGTAAAAGCGAGGTGGGCCGCCGGCCGTGCCAAAGATGCACTGGAGCGGTGGACCGACGTCTGGCTCCGCGTCGCCCCGGTAGGCGATGAGCAAGCGCAGGTCGGGCCATTGGTGGGTCAACGCGCCTTCCAGGGCGCGATACAGGTCATCGGCAACGATGGGGTGGTTTTGGATGAGCTGTTCGAACTGGTCGAGAGCGACAAACAACCGTGTGTTGGGATGGCGCTGAGATAAGCGATCGAAGGCCGATGTGAAGGTCGCGCCGGGGGGCGACGACTCGCCGACCAGCTCGTCGAGTAGACGGCGCGAAACTTGACCGGCGTCTTCCCCCTCGGCGTGACGCAGAGAAAGATAGACGCAGCGCCAACCGGCGGCGCGCCCGCGTGGGATCAGCCCGGCGCGGATGAGGGAGGTCTTGCCCACGCCTGCGTAGCCATTGAGCAAAACAAAGGGATAGTCCTCGATCAAGGCTTGCAGGTGTTCGGTTTCCGCCGCGCGTCCCGCAAACCAATCAGCGTCCGTTTCGGTGTAGGCATCCAAACCGATAAAGGCGCGTTCAATTGGCGGCAGGCGCAAGCTGTGGTCGGTTTGAGTCATGTTCCACCTGTGAGTGAGAGCGGGCAACTGTACAACTGTATTCTAGAACGAGGGGAACGAAAAGTCAAATACAAAAAAGCGCCCAGCGTTTTACGAGGCCGGGCGCTTGAACGGGGCGTGAGTTGGTTACGGATTTGGAATGGCTAGGCGCTGGCCAACATAGATGGTGTACGGGTAGCTCAGATTGTTCGCTGCGGCCAGGCGGGTATACAACATGCCATACTTGAGCGCGACGCGGAATAGATTTTCGCCCGGTTGAA
This sequence comes from Anaerolineae bacterium, assembly GCA_034435435.1. Lineage (GTDB taxonomy): Bacteria > Chloroflexota > Anaerolineae > S140-20 > S140-20 > DAOTXN01. Next base: position 78,973 of record DAOTXN010000148.1, read on the forward strand.
CGACGTGATAAGTTGCGCCGCCAGAAGGCACTGCTGTGGGCGCTGGTGCGCCGCCAGTCGGAATTTTTAGCGTCTGGCCCACATAGATGACGCTAGGGTTGGTAATCCCGTTATAAGAAGCGAGCGCTTGATAGCTCAGACCGTACTTGAGGGCGATACGGAACAGGTTTTCGCCCGCCTGTACGGTGTGTGTGCCGCCTCCGCTAGACGACGATGGGGTCGCTGCGGGCGTCTGCGTGGGCTGTGTAGTCGTTTGAGGCGCTTGCGTTGGCGTCGGCCCGCTCGTCCCCGCTGGCGCCGTAGTGGGTGCGGAGGTCTGCGTCGGCCCTGGTTGCGCCGTAGCTCCGGTTGTGGCGGTCGGCCCGACCTCGGTGCTGACCGGTTGTGAGGTCGCCGCGGCCTGCGTCTCTTGCGCCGCCATCGCGTCGGCGGTCGCTTTTAGAGCCTGGTCGCCGGTCAAAGTCTCTGTGGGTGTGCTGGGCTGTGTTGTGGCGGCGGCGGCCGTCCCTTTGACGGCCGTGGGCGCTGGGGGCCCAGACGATTTGGAGCGTGTGCAACCGGCTACAAATACCAACGATAACGCCACGATAAGCAACGCCCAACTTGAACGCACATTCTGCCTCATCGCAAGCCTCCTGTCATAGAACCCAGCCATTACCCGCGCCTCCGTGGGCGCGGCCAAAGCAGCTATATGTTACCATAAATGCAAAGCAGGGTCAAGCCAGGTTGCGATTGTAGCTTACTTTCGACCATTGGCTTTCATGTCGCTGCGCTAATCACCGGCTGTACCTAGTGACAGGCGAGGGCGAAACTTGTAGCCGTAGACCAGTATACCCCTATTGCCTTCCTGGCGGATTTTGCGGGTGGTCATCTCGACGGGCATGCCCACCGCAACGTTCTCTGGCTCGACGTCGGCCAGTTGCGCCGTGACCAGCGGTCCTTCTTCCAGCTTGACCAACGCCACGGTGTAGGGCAGGTTGTCCTCGTAACCCTCAGGTACGCTGTAGAGGGTGCTGTAGGAATAGACCTCGCCCAATCCGCTAAAGGTATAGGGGGTCTTGGCCGGGGCTTCGCAATCGGGGCACAGATCGCGTGGAGGGAAGATTTTATTCCCGCACGCTTCGCATACTTCACCGACCAGCCCGTAGCGCTGGTGTTGCGTTCTCCAATGTCTTGCTACCTGCATTTCAACCTCCATTTAGAGTTACCACCAGGACACAAAGGATACCAAGCCTTTCTTTACTTTGTGTCTTGGCGTTTTGGTGGTAAATTCACTCCATAGCTTCCAATATGTGTGTAATCACGGTGGCGCCGCTGCCGCCGATGTTTTGCGTCATCGCCAGATGGGCGTTGCGCACCTGGTTGGCTCCCGCCTGGCCGCGCAATTGTTGCACCGCTTCCACCAGTTGATATACACCCGTCGCCCCCACCGGGTGGCCGCGAGCTTTCAGCCCACCCATCGTACAAAGAGGCAGCTTGCCCTCGATGCCAATCTCGCCATCTAGGCCCAGTCGCACGCCCTGTCCGCGTCCGGCAAAGCCACTGGCCTCCAGCGACAGCACCGACATGATGGAAAAAGCGTCGTGCAGCTCGAACAGGTCAATGTCGGCAGGCTGCACCTCTGCTTGCTGATAGGCTTTGTAGGCAGAAAGGGCAACACCTTCCAGCACCAATGGGTCGCGCCGGTCGTGTAGGGCTAGAGCATCGGTGGCTGTGGCCGAGGCCAACACGCGCACCGGGCGTGCGTTGGGCAGACTTTTGCTCACATCGGCCGAGGCCAGCACGATGGCTGCTGCGCCGTCACATATCGGCGACGAATCCATCAGGTTGATGGGGTCGGCGATCATCTTGGCTTGAGTAAAGGCCTGCTGACTGATAGTAAAGGGGAACATGGCATACGGATTGTTGACTGCGTTGAGATGCGCATTGATGGTGAACGGCGCGAAGGCATCGTGAGACACGCCAAATTCGTGCATATAGCGGCGCATGAGCAGCGCATTGAGCGAGACGAAAGACAAACCGTGCAGGGCTTCATAATCGGCGTCGGCGGCCATAGCCAGGGCTGCGGTCGTCTCTTCGCTTTTGCGGTCGGTCATCTTTTCCACACCGACCACGAGCACCACGTCGGCCATGCCGCCGGCCACGGCGATGTAGCCCAAGCGGGCCGCCGCCGCGCCCGATCCGCACGCTGCTTCGATCTTGTACGCTTCGATGCCGCGCAGACTGGCAAAGTCGGCGATGAGCGCGCCCAGGTGTTCCTGTCCGGTCAGCTCGCCGGAGAGCATGTTGCCTACCAGCAGCATGTCCACTTGCTCGACCCCGGCGTCTCGTAGCGCGGCCAGCAACGCCTCCAGCGCCAGATGCCGCAGCGAGAGGTCCCAATGTTCGCCAACCCGAGTTTGTCCGATGCCGATGATGTGTACGTCTCTCATACCTGCTCTTGAAATTAGTTAGAAATTTCTAACCAATTGTACCCTGTCCCAAAGAATTTTTAGATAGGCTTTTGGTCCTGTTGCGCCCAAGCTCAAGGCATGCTCTGTCTTTACTCGACAAGCAGTTTTTGACGCCAGCGCGCATAGGTCGCATAGTCTATCTCGACCCGCCGGTTGATATAGGCGCGGGTAGAGGGGGCTAGATGGCGGCGCGCTGCCAGCGTCTCGGTCACGCGCAGGGAAAAAGCATCGCTGCCGGCCCCCGACCCGAAAGAGACCTGCAAAATCCGGTCGCCGGGCCGCGCCACATCCAACACGGCCGTCAGCCCGGTCATTGACGATCCGGCGTAGGTATTGCCAATCTCGTTCACCAGCAGGCCAGGACCCAGTTGTTCCCGGCTAAAGCCCAAATCCTTCCCCGCTTTGAGGGGAAACTTGGCATTGGGCTGGTGGAACACGGCGTAGGTGTAATCGGCGGCCGTGGCATCCAAGGATTCTAGCAGTGCGTGCGCCGCGGCCAGTGTGTGGTGGAAATAGGCCGGTTCGCCGGTAAAACGCGCCCCGTGGTCGGGATAATGCTGATAGGCCCGTCGCCAAAAGTCGGGCGTGTCGCTGACGTAGGAAATGGAGCCTTCGATAATGACCAGCGGCGCGTGCTCCTCATCGCCGTCGGCCCGGCCGAGGATGTAGGCCGCACCGCCCGCCGCCGCCGTGTATTCCAGCGCATCGCCGGGGCGCCCCTGGGCCGTGTCGGCGCCCACGGCCAGCGCATACTCGACCATGCCTGATCCGACGATGCCGATGGCGGCCTGAAAGGCTTCGGTGCCGGCTTTGCAGGCAAATTCCCAGTCGCCGCTCAGGGTGTAGGGTGTGGCGCCGATAGTCTCGGCCAGGATCGTACCGGTCGGCTTGACGGCGTAGGGATGGCTCTCGCTGCCCACCCATACCGCGCCGATGCGCGCCGGGTCTAACCCGCCGGTGCGCTTGAGCGCGTTACGTGCGGCTTCGAGGGCGATGGTAAGCGTATCTTCGTCCGGTCCCGGGACGGATTTTTCCCTAACAGGCCAGTCGCTATAGCCGCCCGTCCACACCCGCGAGACCTCGCTGCCCGGCAGGCGGTAACGCGGGATGTAGGTTCCGTAGCCGATGATGCCGACGGGGCGATCAGTGATCCAGTGTTTCATCATCCTACCTCGTGAAACGTGAAGCGAAAAACGTGAATCACCAGGCATGTTTTACGTTTCACGTCTCAAAATCTCCTGCGCTCGATCTACGCGAACCACGCCCTCGCGCACCAGTTGCCCGGCGACGCGGGCCACCTGCTCGCCGCTGGCCCCGGCGGCGATGGCGACTTGGCGGGCGTGCAATTCCATGTGGCCGCGTTGGATGCCCTCGGTGGCAAGCGCGCGGATGGCGGCCAGATTCTGAGCCAGTCCCACGGCTGCGATGATCTCGGCCAGCTCGCGCGCGCCGGTCACGCCCAAAATTTTGAGCGCGACGCGAGCTAGCGGATGCACGCGGGTCGCGCCGCCCACCGTGCCGACCACCAACGGCAGTTCCAGCGTGCCGACCAGTTTCTGTGCGTCCTCGTCTAGTTGCCACGTGCTGAGGCTGGTATAGCGCCCGCTGCGGGCGGCGTAGGCGTGCGCGCCGGCTTCGAC
>DAOTXN010000149.1:0-57286 GCA_034435435.1 Anaerolineae bacterium
TTTCCATACGCGCCGTTCTGATGGCGGGTAAGAAACCCGCCCTACAGATTCGCTGACAGTTGTAGGGCGCGTTTCCATACGCGCCGTTCTGATGGCGGGTAAGAAACCCGCCCTACAGATTCGCTGACAGGAGTAGCGTATGGCTATCCTCGACGAACCCATCAAAGCGCCGCTGGAGCTAAAAAACTACATCGACGGCGAGTGGGTCGAGCCAGAGGGCGACATCGTTAACGTGGTCAATCCGGCCACCGGCCAAGTCATCGCCACAGTCCCGCTTTCGACCCGCGCCGAGGTGAACCAGGCAGTCGCGGCGGCCAAAGCAGCTTTTCCCGACTGGCGGCGCACGCCGCCCCTGGCTCGCGCCCGCTGTCTCTTCCGGCTCAAAGAATTGCTGGAAGCGCACTTTGAGGAATTGAGCCGTATCCAGACCATGGAGCACGGCAAGACCATTGATGAGTCGCGCGGCGAGACGCGGCGCGGCATCGAGAATGTAGAGGTGGCGGCCGGCATTCCGTCGTTGATGATGGGCCAGGTGCTGGAGGACATCGCCGGCGGCATGGACGAATATCTCATCCGCCAGCCGTTGGGCGTGTTTGGGGTCATTACCCCGTTCAACTTTCCATTTATGATCAGCCTGTGGTTCGCGCCCTATGCCATCGCCGCCGGTAACTGCGTGGTCGTCAAGCCCGCTCCTTCTGATCCCATCTGCCAGGCCAAGATCGCCGAGTTGGTTGAAGAGGCCGGCATTCCCCCCGGGGTGTGGAACGTGGTCCACGGGGCCAACGAAGCAGCCGTGACGCTGCTGGAACACCCCGACGTGAAGGGAATTTGCTTTGTGGGTTCGACGCCGGTGGGCCGTGACATTATCTACCGCAAGTGCGGTGAGACCGGCAAGCGAGTCATCGCGCAGTGTGGGGCCAAGAATTTTGCCCTGGTCATGCCCGACGCCGACCTGGACAAGACCATCGCCGCGTGCATGACCTCGTTCTACGGCAATACCGGCCAACGCTGCCTGGCGAGCGCCAACCTGGTGGTGGTGGGCGAGGGCCTCGGCGCGGCCGAGTACGAGGACTTTTACCGGCGGGTGGCGGACCGGTTCACCGAGACGGCTTCGCGCATCCGTATGGGGTACGGACTGGACGACACGGTACACATGGGACCGATTCACGACGCTCAAAAGAAGGCCAAAGTGATCGGTTATATCGAAAAAGGCCTGCAAGAAGGCGCGACGCTGCGGCTCGATGGGCGCGACTTTGAGCTGGTCAGCGCTTTGCCCGACACGTGTTTCATCGGCCCGTCGGTCTTTGAAGACGTGACGCCCGAGATGACCATCGCCCGCGAAGAGATTTTCGGCCCGGTCGCCTGCATACTCCAGGCCCGCAGCCTCGGCCAGGCTATCGAAATGATCCACGCCAGCCCTTATGGCAACGCCGCCTCGATCTTTACCAACAACGGTCGCTGGGCGCGCGAGTTTCAATATACGGTCGAGTGTGGTAATATTGGGATCAACGTCGGTATCGCCGCGCCGATGGCCTTTTTCCCGTTCAGCGGTATGAAAGACTCGTTCTTTGGCGTGCTGCACGGGCAGGGTCAAGAGGCCGTGCGCTTTTTCACCGAGAGTAAAGTCGTCGTCCAGAGGTGGTTCTAGATGGAACAGCCGCAAGTCATGACCGCCGCCATTATCCGCTTTACGGAGACACTCCAAGACCGCGCCACCGCCTTTTACACCGCGCTGGCCGAACGATGGCCGGAACACCACGAGACGTTTCAGGCTTTTGCCGCCGAGGGCGAAAAAAACAAAACTCTGATACTGCGCACGTATCAGGAAACCATTTCCGATGCGCTAGAAGCCTCTTACTCGTTCGAGGGCTTGAATCCACAAGATTACGTCGTTGATGCCGCCTTGCCCGCCGACGCGACGCTGCCTCAGGCTGTACAGATCGCCATTGCGCTGGAAGACGCGGCGTGCGCCTTTTATACCCAGGTAGCCGAGCGTTCGGAATCGCTGTTGGCGACCATCCCCGGCGCGTTCCGGCGGGTGGTCAAAACCCGCAACAAGCGCAAGGCCAGGCTGGAAGCGATATTAAAGTAGGGCAAGTTGCCAACTTGCCCCATAAGAAGGAGGTGAAAGATGCCATTTGGATACCACGGCAAGATTCTGCGCGTCGATCTGACGCGAGGCAAATTAGAAATCGAAGAGCCGGACGAGAAATTTTACCGGCGCTATATGGGCGGCAGCGCACTGGGGATGTATTACTTGCTCAAAAACACCCCCGCCAACGCCGACCCGCTGGGACCGCAGAACACGCTGGTCTTGTCGCTCAGCGTGCTGACCGGGGCCGCCATCTCGGGCCAGAGCCGCATGACGGCCACGGCCAAGTCGCCGCTGACCGGCGGCGTGGGCGATGCGCAGTGCGGCGGCTTTTTCCCAGCCGAGATGAAATTCGCCGGGTTCGACGCTCTCGTCGTCACGGGCAAGGCCGACAAACCGGTCTATCTGTGGCTGCACGACGGTCAGGCTGAGCTGCGCGACGCAACTCACCTGTGGGGCAAAGTGACCGGTGAAGTGGAGGCGCTTATCAAAGAAGAGTTGGGCGACCGCAAAATCGAGGTGGCCCAGTGCGGGCCGGCGGGCGAAAAGAGCGTGCGCTTTGCTTGCATCATCAACATGTCCAATCGGGCCAACGGGCGCACCGGTTTGGGAGCGGTGATGGGCAGCAAGAACCTCAAAGCCGTGGCGGTGCGCGGCGCTCCAGGCGGGCGGCCCCAGATGGCCGACCGCGACGCGCTGCTGCAGGTCGCCAAGTGGGGAGCTGCCAACTTTGAGGCTTCGGATATTTACGGGCTGGGGATGTTTGGCACCGCCGAGGTGTTAAGCTCGCAGCACAAGGCGGGCGGCTTGCCCACACGCAACTGGTCCAGCGGCGTTTTTGAGGGTTGGGAACCCATTGATGGCAAGACCATGTACGATACCATCCTCAAAGAGCGTGACACGTGCTACGCCTGCACCGTGCGCTGCAAGCGCGTGGTCGAGGTGACCGAGGGGCCGTACAAGGTAGACCCGCTCTACGGCGGGCCAGAATACGAGACGCTGGCGACATTTGGCTCGTATTGCGGCATCAACGACCTGGTCGCCGTGTCGTACGCCAACCAATTGTGCAACATGTACGGGATGGATACCATCTCGTGCGGCGCGACCATCGCCTGGGCCATGGATTGCTTTGAGCGGGGCCTCATCACGGTCGAGGACACGGGCGGGGTCGAGCTGCGCTTTGGCAATGCGGATGCGATGGTCAAAATGACCGAGCTGATTGCCAGACGCGAAGGCTTTGGGGACCTGCTGGCCGAAGGGTCGGCGCGGGCGGCGACCAAGATAGGGCGTGGTACGCAAGACCTGGTGGTAGCGGTCAAGGGGCAAGAGTTGCCCGCCCACATGCCCCAGGTCAAGCGCAGCCTGGCCTTGATCTACGGGGTGAATCCCTTTGGCGCGGATCACCAATCTAGCGAGCACGATGGCTCGTACAAGAGCTACCCCGACCGCATGGCCGAGCTAGACCTGATGGATCCGCAGCCGGGCAAGGCGCTCAACGCCGAAAAGGTGCGCTATGCTCTGTACACCGAGTATCTCTACAGTTGTCTCGACAGTATCAACTTGTGCCAGTTTGTATTCGGCCCGGCGTGGCATCTGTACGGCCCTAGCCAGATCGTGGACACGGTGCGGGCCATTACCGGCTGGAACGTGAGCCTGTGGGAGTTGATGAAAGTGGGCGAGCGGCGCTTGAACCTGATGCGCGCCTTTAACGCCCGCGAGGGGTTGACCCGTGAGCACGACAAGCTGCCCAAGAAACTCTCGCAAGCGCTGGTGGGCGGCCGGAGCGATGGAGTTTTCGTCACTGTGGAAGAAGTCGAAGCGGCCAAAGACACGTATTACGCGATGGCCGGCTGGAATGTCGCCACCGGCGTGCCTCAGCGCCCCAAGCTGGAAGAACTGGGCCTGGCGTGGGTGGCGGAAGAACTGGGATTATAAGAAACCGCGGATGACACAGATTACACGGAAGGAACGGTTAAGGTCTGTGAAACCCGTGCCATCTGTAGTTTTTCAAAGGAGCACACTATGAAAATCGTCGTTCTCGGCGGCGCAGGCAAGATGGGCTGCATCGCCACGCAAGACCTGGCGCTGGATGTGCGCGTGAATCAAGTCGTCATTGCCGACCGCGACGTGGACGCAGCGCGGATCGTGGCCGATTACCTGGGCAGTCCCAAAGTCCAGATCACGCGAGTGGACCTGAACGACCGGGCCGCGCTGGTGGGCCTGCTGCGCGACGCCGACGCCTGTCTCAACGCCACGGTGTATTATACCAACCTGCCGGTGATGGAGGCCTGTATCGAAGCCAAAACGCACTATACCGACATGGGGGGGCTGTTCCACACCACTCGCAAGCAGCTCAAGCTGAGTGAGCGCTTTGCCGAGGCCGGCATTTCCGCTGTATTGGGCATGGGGTCGGCCCCGGGCGTGCCGAATCTCCAGGCTCGCTACGCCGCCGACCGGCTGGACACAATACAGTACATTCGCATCTACGACGGCATCCAACCGCCGCCGCCTGCCGCCGTGCGCTTCACCTACGCCGTGCCCACCATCGTAGACGAGATGACCATGCCGCCTATGGTCTTTCGTGACGGTGAGTTTGTGGCCTGCCAGCCGCTGACCGAGTTTGAGGATTATTGGTTTGCGCCGCCGCTGGGCCTGCTGCCGATGCACCTGTCACTGCACTCCGAAGTCGCCACACTGCCGCTCAGCTTTCAGGGTAAGGGCGTGAAGGAGTGCTTTTTCAAGATCAATTATTGGGGCATGGCCAAGGAAACGGTCGAAAAGGTGCGTGTGCTGATCGATTTTGGTTTTGATAGCAGTGCGCCGGTAGACGTAAAAGGCACATCCGTCGTGCCCCGCGACATGCTGGTGGCGATGATGAGTGGGTATGTGCCGCCCATCACTGATTTTCTCGCGCCGCCGGTCAAGCAGCCGCCCGATTGGGTCAAAGAGATCGTCACCGAGGTCAAAGGGACCCGGGACGGCAAAACCGTGACCTATCGCCTGGGCACGCTGACCTGCAAGGGCGCGCTACCCACCGGCGTCGCGCCGGCCCGCGCCGCCGTCTGGCTGGCTCAGGGCAGGGTGCAGCCGGGCGTCCATCCTCCTGAATTGGCGCTCGATCCATTGCCGTTTTTCAAAGAACTTGAGAGCCGCGACATTTATACCCAGGTCAGTGTGACTGAGATGTTGTAGACGTTCTTTGCCCTGATGGCCCGCTGGCGCATCGGGATTCACGAAATTGTAAAAAACGACGCCCACCCGCATTGCGACATTTAGGGTGGGCGTCTTGCACTCAGTCAGTGGGTTAGATAGCGATTTCAGCCCTGCTCGCTACACCAACCCATATCGCTCAACCGCTTCGTTCAGGATCATATTGACGAGTTCTGCGTGGCTGATGCCGGCAGCCCGGGCTTCGATCACCAGGTCGCTCACGTCGGGCGACAGGCCGGGCAAGGGGTTGATCTCCAAAATGTAGGGTTTGTCCCCAGCGGTCCTATCTAGTCTAAAGTCTACGCGGGCCACGTCCAGGCAGCCGGTGATGCGGAACGTCGCCGCCGCCAGCCAGTTCAGCTCTTCGACCTGCTCCTCGGTCAGCGGGGCCGGGCACAGATAGTTGAGCTGATCGGCCAGCTCGACTTTGGCGTGTTGAGTGTAGATGCCAGCCTCTTGCTCGTTGTATTGCCCCAAGTCGATCTCCAGCGGCGGCAGGAAGCACAGGCCGCGCTGCACGCGGGGCGCGTCTTCGTCTTCGGGCACGCGCCAGGCCACAGGCGGGGTCAAGTTGCCCACCATTCCCACAGTCAGGTCCGGTCCGGCGATGAAGCGCTCTACCAGCACCGGCTCCTGATATGCCGCGAGGGTGGAGCGAATCTGTTCCCGCAGTTGGGCTTCGTCGTACACCACAGATTTGGGACTGATGCCCATACCGGTCCCCTGGCGGCTGGGTTTGACGAACATGGGGAAGCACATATCGTCGTTCAACGGTTCGTTGGGACGCTCAAAGACCTGAAATGGCGGTGTGGGCAGGTCGTGATAGCGCAACACGCGCTTGGTCATCGGTTTATCCAGCGCCAATGCCAGCGTCAAGACCTGCGAACCAGTGTAGGGGACGCGCAGCATCTCCAGAACGGCGGGTACTTGGGCCTCGCGGCTGTCGCCAAAGTGGCCCTCGCAGATATTGAAGCAGATGTCGGGCTGTACGTCGCGCAGGCGGTCGTACAAGGTGATGTCGCCTTCCAAAAATGTGACACGATGGCCGGCTTGTTGGAGCGCCTCGGTGATGGCGTTGACAGTCCTTTCCGAGTCCAGGTCCGACCAATAGTCGTCGGGGATGCCCGGCCAGGTGGGGGCGTTTTTCTTCAAGTTGGCCAGCAGGGCCACGTGTAGTGTTGACATTAACTCGTCTCCTCCTCGTGGGCAAGCTGCTGCTTGAGGGGCATCCAGCGAATGCGAGTCAAACGTTGATGCGTGCGCTCAAAACCTTCGGGCGCGATGGACATCTGCTGACCGGCCAGCAATCCGGCTACACCTTCCTGGCCTTCTTCGTCGCGCCGCGCCTGGCAAGCAGGGCAGCGGGTCGGATCGTGCGGTTGATAGTCGGCCGGCTCGGTGTAGGTAGTGATAAAGCCTTCAAAGTTGCGCACGACGATTCGATGGTCACCCTGGCTAAGCACATATTGGGGCATGATAGGAATTTTGCCTCCGCCGCCGGGCGCGTCGATCACGTAGGTAGGCACGGCATAGCCTGATGTGTGCCCACGGAGCGACTCGATAATCTGGATGCCGGTCGCCACCGAGGTGCGAAAGTGGCCTGCTCCGGCCACCAGGTCGCATTGGTATACATAGTAAGGACGCACGCGGACTTTTACGAGCGCATGAACCAATTCCCTCATCACGTTGGGGCAATCGTTGACTCCTGCTAACAATACCGACTGGCAGCCCAGGGGGATACCGGCGTCGGCCAGCAGCGCGCAGGCCCTCTGCACTTCGGGCGCGATCTCTTTGGGATGGTTAAAGTGAATATTCATCCACAGCGGGTGGAACTGGCGCAGCATGTTAACCAACCCCTCGTCTATGCGCTGAGGCAAAAACACCGGCACCCGCGTGCCGATGCGGATGATCTCCACGTGGGGAATGGCTCGCAGGCGGCGCAATAGGTCTTCCAGGAGGCGCGGCGGTAGAGTGAGGGGGTCGCCGCCGGAGAGCAGCACGTCGCGGATATTCTCGTTGCCCGCGATATACAGAATTTGCTTCTCATAGTCGGTGCGGGCAAATTGGGCCGCTGCGTCGCCCACGATGCGGCTGCGAGTGCAGTAGCGGCAATAGCTGGCGCATTGGGTCGTGACCAGCATGAGCACCCGATCGGGGTAGCGGTGTACCAGGCCGGGCACGGGCGAATGAGTCTCTTCGCCGAGCGAGTCCACCATCATCGCATCAAAGCCTTGTAACTCGCGTCCAGTGGGGATAACCTGGCGGCGGATCGGACAGGTCGGGTCGTGCGGGTCAATCAGCGAGGCAAAGTAGGGGGTGATGTCAAGCCGAAAACGATGCTCGGCTTTGACCCCTTGCTCTTCTTCAGGGGTCAGGTGGATCAGTTGCGAGAGCTCATCAAAAGTATTCAGGCGATGGCTGAGTTGCCAGCGCCAGTCGTCCCACTTTTCATCGGGGACGTCGCTCCAAATCGCCGGTCGTGGTGTGCGCGGGTGTGTCACCTGTTGCGCTGTGTACCCGACCGGCCCACTACCTCCATAATCGTCCATCTTGGCTCCTATTTCTTGATATGGTTTTGCTCCTGCCAATTCGTGGATCGGCAGGTGGCTAACGAGTGAAAGATACCGCGAACCAGGTCAGTTGTCTTGGTTTTGTCATCGCGTCGCAGGCAAATGTGTGCGGTCCACCTACCCAGACCCAAGCAGACGTAGGCAAACAGACAAAATGGGAATTGGACCGCAGAGCGTTTTTTGGTTGCGACCAGCGCCAGTCTCGAGGTTCTACAAGAGATCCGTGCGTCAAGTTAAGAAAACATTGGCCCCACTCTGATTCTGGACAGATGGGTTGGGGTTCTCGTTTGGATCTACATAGACTGGCGCGCCTCAGTTTCCGATTTCGACAACTGGCGTGAAGCAGTTGTTTGGCTCGGGGATCATTGAGTATATTTTACCGCATATTGTCAATTCTGCCAAATCTTTGATGGCGCGATAGGAACAGCATAAAAACAGGTATGCAAAAAAAACACTTGCCTGTGAGATACAGGCAAGTGGAGCTTGGACGTACTGGGAGTTGACGGGTGAGTTATTTAATCCTCGTCGTCATCATAGTCGTCCTCGTCGTCTTCGTCGTCCTCATCATAGTCTTCGTCGTCCCATTCCCACTCTGCATCGTCGTCTTCTGGCTCAAAGTAGGCCCAGTCCAGTTCGATGGGATCTATGTCGATCACTTCCAGTTCGGCCCCACAGTGGACACAAGTGATCAATTGCCCTACTTTAGGCCGGGCGTCGAGCTTGATGGGTTGGTCGCAGTCGATACAGAATACGCTGATCTTGGTGGTACCTGTAGACATTTTCTACCTCCCGTCAGTTTGCTGGTCTTTCAGACCCAGGTCCGAGATTGTGATTGCCTGCAGATGTATTGCAGAATGTGCCAATAATTCGGGACACATTTTACTCATTCGTCGTTTTACAAGAGTGTAGAAAATCTATCAAATCAGTTTCAGGCTGAAACACCCCATGTCACTTTTTTCATGGAACAAGGTGGGGCCTTTGCTGTTGGATTCTTGCCCCTTGAGAAAACCCTCACTGGTCCAAGTCAGGGACAAACGGGATGCGGGATGAATAACCCTCTCTTGACAGTCTGACCAGCCGAACTTGCAAAAGCCTGGCCGACAATGGCAGTGTGCCAACCGGCGCTGTGTACCTCAAAGGTCATTGACTGAGGGGTTGGCCCGCCCCGAACTTGCCCTTCCCAGCCATAGGTATATTGGCAGTCGCCGCCGTGTCCCTGAACAAAAATGGTAGCGACCCATCCGCCTGTAGTGCAGGCGGTCGTCACCGGCCAGACGTCGAATTGCAGTGGGCCGCCGGCGCACGTGGCGGGTTGGGCGGGGGAGGGCAGGGTGACGGTCTGACCGCTCTTTTGCCAGGCCAGACGCACATTGGCTCGCCCGCCGCGTTCAAAGTATTCTACGCGCACTGTGTGTGTGCCTTCACTCAGGTTTATGTTGCCACTCCGATATCCGCGCATCGGGCGCCAGCTGTAGATGACAGGTTGGTCATCCACGTACAATCGTACCCCATCGTCGGAAAAGGTGGAAAAGGTGTAACGCCTTGCACTGAACCAAAAGGTCCCTGTCCAACGGGCGGAAAAAAAGTCGCGTTTGATCTCGGGCGCAGGGGACTCCCAATCCCAGTCGAAGCTGAGGCTGTTATCGGTACGAATCAGCGCTGGCTCGCCGGAAAGAGTGGTGTTGTTAAAGTAATGGGCTGTCCACGGGCCGGGTGCAGTGGGCGCAGGCGTCGGTCCGGGCGCAAGTGTTGGGGTGAGGCCGGGACCGGGTGATGGAGTTGTGCTGCTCTGTTCCCACCAGAAACGAATGCGGGCGCTGCCTGTGCGCTCGAAATATTCGACTTGGATTGTATGTGTGCCTTCCAGGAATGTCCCATCCAAATAGTGCCACGGATAATCTTGCACGCGCCAATAGTCCATCACCAGTGCGCCATCCAGCCACACGCGCACGCCGTCGTCGGAGCGGACGTTAAAACGGTAATGTCCCGGCGCAAAGTTGACCTGGCGTGTCCACAGGGCTGAAAAGTTGTCCGAGGGCATCCAGGTAGCAGGTGCGCCCTCGCCCCAGTCAAAGTTGATTTCGGCGTCATCGCGCACCAGCGCCGGGCCGCCGCGCAACTCGGCGTTGTCGTAATAACGACCTTCCCAACCACTATAACTTCCCAATCGTACCCACCACACGTGAGCGCTGGCGTCGCCGCCGTGCTCATAATATTCAACCACCACGGTGTGTTGCCCATCGGTCAGGTATATGTCGCCAGAGCGAGTGTTGGGCAAAGAAGCGTCGCCCCAGGCGTCGATGATGCGCTGGCCGTCCACGATAACTCGCACGCCATCGTCGCAACTGCTGCTAAAACGGTAGGCGCCGGCCGTAAAACCCAGATTGCGCGTCCAGCGGGCGGAAAAGTTGTCGGCGGGCACGCTAGGGTCAGGGCTACCGCTGCCCCAGTCAAAGTCCACTGCGGCGTCGGCGCGGGTCAGCGCGGGCGAACCGGACAGGTCGCGGTTGGCATAGTACGCGCCCTGCCAGCCTTCGCCGCCGCTGATGCGCTCCCATCCGACCTGGATGGTCGCGTCGCCGCCGCGTTCAAAAAACTCGACGCGCACGCGCTGCGTGCCACGCGAAACCACGTAATCGACAGATGACCACGTCACCGGACCGTTGGTCCAGCGGTCCACGATTTGCTGCTCACCTACCCAGATACGGATGCCGTCGTCGGCGCGGAAAGAAAAGCGCCAAGTCCCGGCTTCGAACCATTCGTCACGCGTCCAGCGGGCGGAAAAGTCGTCAGCCGGCACGCCAGCGCCAGGGCTGCTCTCCCCCCATTCAAAGTGCAGTTGGTCGTCGTAGCGGGTCAAGACAGGACCACCGACCAGGTCTTTGTTGGCGAAATATTCGGCGTACCAGACCCCCTGGGCGGTCGTGATCGACGCCAAGGGGTCAAAGCAGAATGCTGTTGCAACGATCCCCACTAGAATGATCAAGCTGAATAGAGGATTTTTTATTTTCACGATGTTCACCTCACGATCGAGCTTTGATTGTAATCCATTTTATTATAATGCCACAACTCAAAGTATTGCTGTACGAGCGACCAATGTCTGGCCGACGAATTGGCCACGAGCCAGAGTGCGGCCTACCGCCGCACGCGCGTGGGTGCTGGGGTGCCAGGGAGTCTAACGCCCCGCTCGTCGGTCTAGGGCAGCGAGCGGAAAACCGTGCGCCGCAGCAGCATCTCTAGCAAGATCATCCCCAGCGCCGGCAACAGCAACCAGGCGCTCAACTCGCGGTAACGGGTCAAGACCTGCACTTCCACCTCGGACTTTTCCAGTTGGTCGATCTGGGCATAAATCTGCCCCAGTCCGGCCGTGTCTTTGGCTCGGAAATACAACCCGCCAGTGAGATCGGCTATTTGCTGCAAGACTACTTCGTCGATCTCGCTTTCGACCAGGCGCGTGACCGCGCCGAAAAAGGGATCTTGCACCGGCACGGGAACCTGACCCGGTCGGGCCGCGCCGACGGTGTACACCTTGATGCCCAGCGCAGCGACGGCCTGGGCGGCTGTTAGTGGGTCGATTTGACCAGCGTTGTTCACGCCGTCGGTGAGCAGGATGACCACGCGACTTTTGGCATCGCTCTCGGACAACATTCCGGCGGCTTGGGCCAACCCCAACCCGATGGCCGTGCCGTCATCCAGCCCTAGATCAGGGGCTAGCTCGACCTGTTGCAATAACCGCCGCAGCACGGCGTAGTCAAAAGTGGGGGGGCTCTGACTAAAAGCCTCATGGGCAAATACTACCAATCCGATGCGGTCGTAGCGCCGCCGCCCGATGAACTCGCCGATGACTTGTTTGGCCGCCCCCAGGCGGTTCTGGGGTTCAAAGTCGAGCGCGGCCATGCTGCCTGAAATGTCTAACGCCATCACAATATCCACGCCCTGACCACGGATGATCTCAAGCGCGCGCCCGGTCTGTGGGCGAGCTACTGCAAAGATCAATAATATCAACGCGGCTAGCCGTAGCGCGGATGGTAGGAAGCGCCATCGTAGTCGCACCGAACGCAAATCGGTTATCAATCGCAGGTCGGAATAGTGCAGTGTGGCCGGACGCTCGTGTCGTCGTTTAATGAGCGCCAACAACGGGATAAGGAGCAAGGCCAGTAACCAGAAAGGGTGAGCAAATCGGAACATCATAAGTGTAAAACGTGGCGCGTGATACGCCACACATTATTTTTCCTTCGTCACATCCACAATGTGCCGCGCCCGGCTCACGGCCGCGCGGGCCTGTTCGATCGGTGGACACAGTTTGGCGAATTTGACTAGATCAGCTTCAGATAGCCATTCGCGGAACAATCTGATGTGGCCGCGTTCTACCTGCGCTTGGCGAAGAGCAGCCAGCAGTTCTTCGGTCGTTTGGTCTAACGCCGGAATGCGATAGCGCCTCTCGGCAAAAGCCCGCAGGCAATCGGCGATCAGTGTGTAATGGCGTTTGAGTTCGCCTTGGGCCGGCAGATCCAGGGTTTCGATGCGCGCAAGCTCAGCGTAAGCAATTTCGTGAGCGGCGCGCGGGTCAAGAATGGGTGTCAGATTAGTGGTCGGCGGCGGGCGACGCTGTAGATGGGTCAACAGAACCCAACCAACCAAGCCCATCAGGCAAGCCAGCAAAGCACCTCCGATGACCCACGGCCATATCGGTGGACGAGGCAAACTCACTTGAGCTTTGAGGTCGTGCTTTTCCGTATCGCCTCCGGCCAACACACTGGTGACGGTGATAGTGATGGGAGGCGCAGATACTTTGTGCAACTCGTCGGCGCCGTTGCGGTAGCGTACGGCCAGCGGCGGCGTCTCGTGCTCACCCGTCGCCCACAATACAACCGTCGCCTCGCAGACAACGGTCAACGTGCCATCGCCATTGTCGGTAGGGGGCAGGACGCGTTGTTCGAATACCTCGAACGCTCCCCATTGCGTCGGGAGCTCGGGCAGCGTCACTTCCAGGTGCGCGGGATAGGTCGCCCTCAACTGTAGCGGGATGCGGTCGCCCACCGTCCAGCCGCTCTCTGGCGCGTCTTCGACGACCCACTCGGCCCGCACCGGCTCCCCCAGGGTCAATCCCACTATCAGCAAAACCACCCAATTTACCCACCCAAAAGGTGTGCCAATGACCAATCTACCTCCTCAATCGCCTCGCCCGTGTCTCAAAAAACGCCAATAGTGGCCCGACGTAATCTTGTCCCACCATCACGTGGATACGATCCATCTGCGCGCGGGTTAGCGCGGCATCGAGAGCGGCGCGGCGGGCAGCGGCTTGCCGGCCAAAGGCTTCGCGCCAAGCTCGGTCGCCGCTGTCCACCCAGGTCGTTGCGCCTGTCTCGGCGTCTTGCAAGGCCACCAGCCCCACGGCGGGCCATTGGGTCTCGAGCGGGTCGGTTAGCGTCACGGCGACCAGATCGTGGCGGCGGTTGGTCAGTCCCAAGTTCTCAAGTCCTGACAGATCTGAGATCAAAAAATCCGAGATAAGAAAAATAATGGCCCGCCGCTTGAGCGTCCGGTTGAGCCGCTCGAGAGCCAAGTCGATATGGGTGCCGCGACCGACCGGTTCAAAAGCCAACAAGTCTCGGATCAAGCGTAGCGCGTGGCGGCGACCCTTGCGCGGCGGGATGTGCAATTCTACTCGGTCTGAAAAGGCCAGCAGACCGACCTTGTCGTGGTTGGTGATGGCCGCAAAGACCAAAACCGCACCCAACTCGGCCGCTAATTCACGTTTGATCCGCCCGGCGCTGCCAAACTGACCCGATGCGCTAGCGTCAAAGGCCAACATCACTGTCAATTCGCGTTCCTCGATGTAGCGTTTGACGAACGGCTCACCCATCCGGGCCGTCACGTTCCAGTCTATGGTCCGCACCTCGTCGCCGGGTTGATATTCGCGCACCTCGTCGAATTCCATCCCGCGGCCTTTGAAAATGGCCTGATATTCCCCGGCAAAGCTGTCGTTTACCAGGTGGCGAGTGCGGATTTCGATTCGGCGGATGGTGCGGATGAGTTCGGGTGGGAGCATTTTACGGTACTTGTACGTGATCTAGAATCGTGCGCACAATGTCGGCGGAAGTCACGTCTTCAGCCTCAGCCTCGTAGGTGACGATGACACGATGTTGTAGCACGTCGGTAGCGATTTGTTTGATGTCTTCGGGCGTCACGTAACCGCGCCCCTGGAGAAAAGCGTGCGCCTTGCCTGCCGTGATTAGGTAAATGGTGGCGCGGGGCGACGCGCCGTATGCGATCAATCCTTTCAACTCTGCCAGGCCGTTATTCGCTGGCTCGCGGGTGGCAAAGACCAGGTCCAGTACGTACTCTTTGATTTTGGGGTCCACGTAGATGCCGCGCACCACTTCACGGGCGTGCAAGATTTGCTCCGGGCGCACCACAGGCCGGACCGGCCCGAGCGGTTCACCGGTCATCCGTTCCAATATCTGGCGTTCGGCGTCGCGATGTGGATAGTTGATGACCACTTTGAGCATAAAGCGATCCACCTGGGCTTCGGGTAACGGATAAGTGCCTTCTTGCTCAATGGGATTTTGTGTCGCCAACACCAGGAAAGGTTCTTCCAGTTTGTAGGTGGCGTCGCCGATGGTGACCTGCCGCTCTTGCATGGCCTCCAGCAGCGCGCTCTGTACCTTCGGAGGTGCGCGGTTGATCTCGTCGGCTAGGATCAGGTTGGCGAAAATTGGGCCGGGGCGTGGCGTAAACTCGCCAGTGCGTGGATTGTAGATTTGCGTGCCGATCAAGTCGGCAGGTAGCAAGTCAGGTGTGAATTGGATGCGCTGAAAATGGGCCTGGATGGTTTGCGATAACGTTTTGACAGCCAGTGTTTTGGCCAGGCCAGGTACGCCCTCGATCAGGACGTGCCCATCGGCCAGCAAGCCGATGAGCAGGCGCTGCACCAGCCGCTCCTGACCCACGATGACCTGACCGATCTCGGCCAGCAGGTCCTGCACAAAGATCGCTTCCTGCCGGACACGCGCGTTGATTTCCTGGATGGTCGGTTCCATTGCCCCTCCTATGAGATGTCAAGGGTGTGGTTTTTGGAAACCCAGGACCAAATTGTACCTTGAGGTGCAAAGAATTTCAAGTCGCCATGGATCGGTGGGAAAAATGGTGTGGCGCGTTCCCGAATTCGGGAGTAAAATGACTCAATCAACGAACCAAGCCACGATTTACCTGGAGGACCCGATGAACCATTACGGTACCATTCTGGCCCATGGGCTAGTATTGACGATGGACCAGGATTTTACCCTTTTCCCTGACGGCGCAGTGGCGATTCAAGACGATCAAATCGCCGCTGTGGGCCCGGCGGACTCGCTGTTGGCCGGGGACCAGGCTGATGAGGTCATAGATTGTCGAGGACTGATCGTGATGCCTGGTCTCATCAACGGCCACTGCCACGTGCCGATGACGCTGTTGCGTGGCCTGGCCGACGATCTGCGATTGGATGTCTGGCTGCACGGCTATATGATGCCGGTGGAACGCCAGTTTGTGGACCCCGAATTTTGCCGCTTGGGCGCGCGCCTGGCCTGCGCCGAGATGATTCGTTCCGGGGTGACTTGTTTCGCCGATATGTACTACTTTGAGGCGGAAGTGGCGGCTACCATCGCCGAGATCGGGATGCGAGCTGTGTGCGCCGAGACGATCCTCAAGTTTCCAGCCCCCGGTGCGCCGACCTACGAAGACAGTCTGGCTTACAGCCGCGAGTTCATTGCCCGCTGGCGCAACCATCCGCTCATCCGCCCGGCCGTTGGTCCTCATGCGCCCTATACCGCCACGCCCGAGATGTTGACGGCGGCAGTCGAACTAGCGCGAGAATTCGATGTACCGCTGCTGATCCATTTGTGCGAGACGGCGGTCGAGGTCGAAGAAGCGCTGCGGACGTGGGAAATGTCACCGATTCGCTGGGCGCGTGAACAAGGGATATTCAAGGCTCCCCATGTGGCAGCGGCTCACTGTGTACACGCCGACGAGGCCGAATTACGTATCTTGGCCCACGCTAGGGCGGGAGTGGTCCACAATCCTACCAGTAACCTCAAGCTGGCCAGCGGCGTCGCACCGGTGCCGCGTATGTTAGATCTTGGTCTGGCGGTGGGCATTGGCACCGACGGCACGGCCAGCAACAATGACCTGGATATGTTTGAGGAAATCCGGCTGGCGGCGCTGATCGCAAAAGGGATCAGCGGCGATCCTCTAGCTGTCCCGGCCAGGCAAGCCCTGGCGATGGCGACGAGGGGTGGGGCGTGCGCTTTGGGGATCGGCGACTTGGTCGGTTCGTTAGAAGTTGGCAAACGGGCTGACATCATTACGGTCGCATTGGACGGGCTGCATCTCACCCCCAAATTCAACCGCAGCCCCGATGCGGTTTATTCCCAATTGATTTACGCAGCCAAGAGCACCGATGTGCGTGACGTATGGGTCAATGGTCAGTCTTTGATGCGCGACCGACGCTTGCTGACGCTGGACGAGAGCGATTTGCGGGCAGCTGCCCAAGAGTTGGCTGGGCGCATTGACGCTTTTCTGATCTCCCGCGAAGGCAATGTACTCGACAAATTGATCGCCATCGGAGGCGTCGAGATTACTGAGACGTTTGAAATCCAGGTCAAAGTCCAAGTGGCCGACCCGGATCACATCATCCAGGTTCTAGAAAATCATTCCGAGATCGCCGTGGTCAAACCGACCATTCGCCGCCAGTACGATACCTACTTTCGCTTTGCGGACCCAGATCAGGGACGACTTCGTTATCGCGAAGATGAGGTGCTTGATGACAACGGGCATGTCAAAGACGCCCTCTATATGCTCACCCTCACCGGGCAGGTCGAGGAGCGCGAGTATGACAAGTCGGTGTTATTGTCGCGCTCGCGTTTTTCGGCCCACGCCGATCGTAGCCTGCGCTTCTACCGGGAATATTTTCAGCCAGTAGAAGAGATCCAAGTCCACAAGGAGCGTAAGCGTTATCGCATTATTTTCGAGGACACCGCCTTTGCCATCAATCTGGACCGGCTGATGAGTGAGCCGGCGGACGAGACCTACCTGGAAATCAAGAGCCGTACCTGGTCGCGGGGTGACGCCGAACGCAAGGCGCTGCTGATTAGCCAGCTCCTGGCGTTGTTTGGTGTGCAGGACCGCGAGTTGGTCCGCAGTCAATATTTTGAGCTGGTGAGCAGGAGTGCAAAATGAGTCTGCCACGCCTGATCTTGAAGTCTAAACGCGATCATTCAGTGCGGCAGCGTCACCCCTGGATTTTTTCTGGCGCCATCGCCTGTTTGGACGATGTGGCTGAGGATGGTAATTTAGTGGATGTGTTTGCCTCCGGAGGCGAGTGGCTGGCGCGCGGCTATCTCAACCGGCGCTCGCAGATTGTCGTGCGCCTGCTGACCTGGGAGCGGGAGCAAATCATTGACAACGGCTTTTGGCGCGAGCGCCTCAAGCAAGCCATCGCCGGACGAGCGGCTCTGGTCGGCGATCCGCGCACTACGGCGTTTCGTATAGTCAATAGTGAAAGCGATGGATGGCCTGGTTTCATCGTCGACCGCTATGGCGATTGGTTGGTTGTGCAGGCGCTGACACTAGGGATGGAGCAGGCCAAAGAAGAGTTGGTGGGAGTGCTGGTGGATGTACTGGATGACGTGCGCGGGGTGTACGAGCGCAGCGACGCCGATGTGCGTGAGAAAGAAGGATTGGATCCCGTCACAGGCGTGTTATCGGGCGAGGAACCTCCTGATTGGGTTGAAATATTGGAGAACGGCTATCGCTTCCTGGTGGATGTGAAACGGGGTCACAAGACGGGTTTTTATTTGGACCAACGCGAGAACCGCGCCCGGCTGCCGGCTTTTTGCGACGGTGCCGAGGTGCTCAATGCCTTTGCATACACAGGTGCTTTTGGCGTGTATGCGCTGGCAGGCAGCGCGGCCAACGTGGTTAATGTAGATACGTCGCCAGATGCCCTGGCGCTGGCGGAGCGCCAGGTTGAGCTAAACGGTTTCGATGCGCGACGGGTTGCCGGAGAAGCTGCCGATGTGTTTGCCCGCTTGCGCGCCTACCGGGCTGCAAGTCGGCAGTTTGATGTGATTGTGCTTGATCCACCGCGCTTCGCCGCTTCGCGTAGTCATATTAAACGGGCCAGCCGAGGTTATAAAGACATTAACTGGATCGCCCTCCAGCTGCTACGATGCGGCGGGGTGTTGTTTACTTTTTCTTGTTCTGGCCTGGTGCCGCGTGAATTGTTCCAAAAGATCATCTTTGGGGCAGTGTTGGATGCAGGTAGGGATGTGCAGATCGTGGGCCAGTTAAGCCAGGCCAGCGATCATCCTATCGCGTTGACGTTTCCCGAAGCGGCTTATTTGAAAGGATTGATTTGCCGTGTCTGGTGACGCATTGACCAAGCTTTACATTGAAATCACCACTGCGTGTAATCTCGAGTGTCGTATGTGTGAACGCCGCGCCTGGGATGAACCGGTTGGCTCGATGAGCCTGAAATCATTTGCGGACTTGATGGCGCAGTTGCAGGAATTCCCGACGCCGCCGACGGTCCATTTGGGCGGTTATGGTGAGCCGATGTACCACCCCGATTTTTTGGAAATGGTTCAGCTGGCTAAAAAGTCCGGCGCACGAGTCGAAGTGACAACCAACGGCACGCTGCTCCACACAGACGTGGCGGCGGCGTTGATCGATCTGGACCTGGACCGCTTGATGGTTTCTATCGATGGTGTATCACTGCACAGCTATAGCGATTTGCGTATTAACGGCAACCTGGAGCAAGTGATCGAAAACATGCGGCATCTGTACCGCCTCAAACTGCGGGGACAAGGGCGCCACAGCAATCCGCGAGTGGGAATTGCCTTTGTGGCCACAAAGCGCAATGTGGCCGACCTGGGCGAGTTGCCACGTTTGGCGACCCGCATCGGCGCGTGGGAGATTCAGGTTTCGAATCTCGTGCCGCACACTCCCGACATGGCCTCCGAAATCCTCTACGAGCGGTCTCTGACGGCATGCGCTTTCCGAGCCTCGCGCTGGGTGGCCGATGTGAGCCTGCCCAAGCTCGATCTGGATGAACATACAGTAGGGCCGCTCAAGCAGCTGTTCAACTCCACGGCCAGCCTGAGCTTGCCGGATACCAGCCTCAGCGCGCGGAATGACTATTGTCGCTTTGCGTGGCAGGGCTATATGGCGGTGCGCTGGGATGGGCAGGTCAGCCCGTGTTTGCCGTTACTGCACGACCATCCGGTATATTTGTTGGGGCGTCACAAGCAAGTGACGCATTATGCGGTGGGGAATATCCAAGAACAATCTTTGCGCGGTGTGTGGGAATCAAGCGAGTTTAGCTGTCACCGGGCGCGGTTGCGCGCGTTTCCTTTTTCGCCGTGCACGACGTGTGGGGGGTGCGAACGTTTCGCGGGGAATTGGATCGACTGTACCGACAACACCTTTCCGACGTGTGGAGGGTGCCTGTGGGCGCAGGGGTTCGTTCAATGCCCATAGTGTATTGCCCACAGTGTATTTCGCATAGCGATTATTGTTCCACCAACAAAAATGAAAACCGAATTAACCATAATCGGAGGCGGACTAGCCGGCAGTGAAGCTGCCTGGCAGGCCGCGGAGCAGGGAATTCACGTAACATTGTACGAGATGCGGCCAATCAAAAACACGCCTGCCCACGTCACCGACAAATTGGCAGAGTTGGTCTGCAGCAACTCACTGGGTTCGGACTTGATTGATCGGGCCTCGGGTCTGCTCAAGGCGGAATTACGCCGCTTGGGGTCGCTGATTATGGAAGCGGCTCAGATTGCGGCTGTGCCCGCGGGAGGCGCGTTGGCCGTAGATCGAGAAGTCTTTGCAGCCACTGTCACCGAGCGTATTGAGAACCATCCCCGAATTGCCCTTGAGCGGCGCGAGATCACCCAGGTGCCTGAGGGACCGGCGATTATCGCGACCGGTCCATTGACTTCACCATCGCTGGCGGAGGACATTGCGCGGTTGACAGGGCAAGGACACCTTTACTTTTATGATGCAATGGCGCCTATTGTGGCCGCCGACTCGATTGATATGGCGGTGGCCTTTCGTGGATCGCGGTATGGGCGCGGTAAGTCGCAAGAGGGAGATTATATCAACTGTCCGCTTGACAAAGAGCAATATCACGTCTTTGTGCAAGCTCTAGCAACGGCAGAAACAGCGCCGCTGCGGGAGTTTGAGCGCAAAGACGCGCGCTTTTTTGAAGGTTGTTTGCCGGTTGAGGAAATGGCAAGACGAGGGCGAGGCGTGCTGGCCTTTGGCCCGCTGCGCCCAGTTGGTCTCATCAACCCACACACCGGCAGACGCCCGTTCGCAGTGGTCCAACTGCGTCAAGACAACCAAGCGGCGAGTCTGTTCAACATGGTCGGTTTTCAGACCAATCTGCGGTGGGGAGAACAGGATCGAGTGTTCCGTTTGATTCCTGGTCTGCAACAAGCAGAGTTTGTGCGATATGGACAAATGCACCGCAATACTTTTATCAATGCGCCAACATTGCTGAATGCGACGATGCAGTTTCGCGCGCGCGAGGGGCTGTTTTTCGCCGGGCAAATCACGGGTGTTGAAGGGTACATCGGCAACACTGCAACAGGCTGGCTGGCAGGAATCAACGCTGCGCGTTGGCTGCAAAGGCGAACTTTGCTAGTCCTTCCACCTGAAACCATGATCGGGGCGCTATGTCATTACATCACGCACGCTGATCCCCAACAAATTCAGCCAATGAAAGCAAATTTTGGACTACTGCCGCCATTATCCTCACCGGTGCGCGGGAAACGAGATCGTTATCGCGCATATGCCGAGCGCTCTATTCATACACTCATATCCCTGTTAGAGCAGTGACTCGGTGTAGCGCCAAAAATCAAAAACGCCATCAGCGACTTGACGTACAGCCCCAAATATGTAATTATTGAAGCAGATTGCAGTCGCCCAAAGGCAAGCCATCATTGGAGTATCCTATGACAAAAGAGCCTAGCGTTATTCAGTGGCTGAGAGAACAAGAGCGCACTATTGTTCCTCCATGGATTAGCGCCGTTCAGCGTGCGTCGCTGCCTTTTGATATGGCCAGTGGGTCGCGCACCAAACAGATGGAAAGCGCACAGTTATTAGAGTTCTTTGATGGCATTGTTGACGCTGTCCAAACAAAAAGCTACCGCAATCTTGACGCCGCGATTCAGATTCTGGTTTCCGATCGGTTGGGGCGTGGTTATAAACTGACCGATTTTATTGACATCGCTGACCAACTCAAGGGTGCTATTTGGCAGGCAGCCGAAACATCTCTGCCTGCCGATCAGGCCCTGAGAGCTTTGATAACAATAGAGCCTATCTTTACACATAGCAAAGCTCGGCTGGCCTGGCTGGCTAGTCGAGCCGCTGAAGCACAGTTGGAAGAAGAATTAGAAAGAATGCGTTATACATTGGCCAAGCTTGATCGCACAAAATCCGATTTTATCAGCATTGCTGCTCACGAGCTCAAAACACCACTGACCCTGATCCAGGGTTACACGGCCATTCTTGTTAATGAGCTCAATCAACATCCGGCGCTCAAAGTAAAAGGCATCCTCCAAGGATTGACGTCTGGCATAAAGCGGCTGCATACCTTGATTCAAGATATGATTGATGTCTCGCTCATCGACAGCGAGGTCTTGACCTTGTCATGGCAGCCAGTCTCATTAAACGAAATTGTTTGCTTAGCAGTTCAAGACGTCAAGCGAGAAGCAAGCAATCGTCATGTCCTAGTTCAAGTTGGCGAATTTCCAAAGGAAACCAGTGCGATGTACCTCGACTCCAAGCGACTGTATCAGGTCTTTATTAATTTGATCAGCAATGCGATCAAATATACGCCTGATGATGGCACTGTTACAGTCAACGCGCGACTCTTGCACGACCCAGAGCAAGGACTTGCCTTTGCAGAAGTGATCCTCAAGGACACTGGTATTGGTATTGCGCCGGATGATTTGCCACACATTTTCAAAAAATTCTACCGGGTAGGAGAAACCGAGCTACACTCTACGAGCAAGACTCGATTTAAGGGCGGCGGACCAGGGCTTGGACTATCCATTGCCAAAGGTATTATTGAGGCTCACGGTGGGCGCATTTGGGCCGAAAGTCCTGGCTATGACGAGGAACGTTGTCCAGGAAGCACATTTTACGTGATGTTGCCAGTGTATCACGAGTTACCCGAGAACATCCCTGAGCGTTTGTTGGATCTGGAATAAGAGGAGAGAATGAGCAAGGAACCAATTTTTACTCAACCGCCAACTGAGCGCGGGTTTCTGTTCGGCGTAGAACTAAAGACGGACCATGGAGCGTCTGCCCGTCAGCTTTCTCATTTATTGCCGCTTCAAGAGTCGCTGGTCGAATTGGCCCAGTTGGCTCACACGGCCGGCATCTCGGTTGTAGGGCAAGATTATCAACGCCTCGATCACTACAGCCCGGCGACGATGGTTGGCGCCGGCAAGCTGGAAGAAATCAAGGAGCAACTTGCTGAAACCCGTGCAGACGTCCTCATCTTCGACGAAGAACTTTCACCGCGCCATCAACGCGAGCTGGAAAAATTCCTGGGCGAAAATATCAAGGTCATTGATCGCACAGCCCTCATTCTTGACATATTCGCCCAGCACGCCCAAACGCGTGAGGGCGCCCTCCAAGTCGAATTGGCGCAGTATGAATATCGTTTGCCCCGACTGACTCGGCAATGGACGCACCTGGCGCGTCAATCGGGCGGCGGCGCAGCGCGGGGTGGGGTAGGGGGCGTCGGATTACGTGGGCCTGGTGAGACGCAGCTCGAAGTGGACCGGCGTATCATTGGCCGGCGCATCAGTTATCTAAAAACAGAGTTGGAAAAAGTCCGTGCACACCGGGGGCGACATCGCGCGCAACGCAAACGAACGGGTATTCCAGTAGTATCCATCGTGGGTTATACTAACGCCGGCAAGAGTACATTGCTGAATGCACTTACAGGCGCCAACGTTTTAGTTCAAGACCAACTTTTTGCAACGCTCGACCCGACTACACGCCGCTGCACATTACCCAGTGGTCGCCACGTATTATTCACCGATACAGTAGGTTTCATTCAGAAACTGCCTACACAATTGGTGGCTGCCTTTCGAGCGACGTTGGAAGAGATCACGGAATCCGATTCGCTGATACACATCGTAGATGTGACGCACTCTCAAGCCAGAACCCAGATTCAATCGGTGAATCGAATACTGGCCGAGTTGGATGTGACAGGTATTCCGCAAATTATTGCGCTCAATAAGGTTGATCGCCTATCAGAACCGCGCTTGCCAGATCTTGAACATGCGATACCAATTTCAGCTTTGACAGGTTCAGGGCTGGACGACTTGTTGACGCGAGTGGATCAGGTACTGTATGAGCAAATGATACCTGTGGAAATCAAATTGCCGTACCAGATGGGTGATTTACTGACCTTGTTTCACCAACAAGGAAACGTTCAACGGATTCAGCACCAAACAGATGGTGTACATATCCTGGGACGTCTGCCAGGTTGGTTGATCGCGACGTACCGGCCTTACTTTTCACAGGTTGACGGTACCGCCAGCATCGATGAGAGGGAGTAAAGCCAGTGAACGATAAAAACCTGTCCTTTTCACTTGCCCAACTTGCCACGTCGCTCTCGAATTTTCTTGCCGACAGGCGCGGCGTACCGCTTATGTTGGGCTTTTTGCTGGTGCTACTGAATTTCTTTTTTCAGTTCATTCCAGCACTGGGATGGTTTGCCGAATACGATGTGATGCTTCACCTTGGCGTGCTGCTCGCCGTTGGTGGAGCGCTGTTGTCATCTGCGCTCTAGCAGCCTGTCAGAAAGACGTAATTTAGCCCCTTGTGGGCGACAGGGTTCTCCGACAGGCTGCCAGGTCATTCAAACGCTGCTGCGTAGGGAAATACCAAACTATCGTACTTTGCGCGCTCCAACATTCGTGCGTTCGCTTGCTCAAAGTGGCAATGCAGGTCTTCTAATAACTGAATCTGAACTCGTGCAGGTTCAGCAGTGAACAAAGCCAGTAAAGTAGTGTATTGCCCTAATACAGCACATAAATGGGTTGCATCTTCGCTTTTAGTCTCAAAGCTGCTGGTGACAAACACCTGCTCAACCTGTTTTTGGATTTTGTCCAGCAATGGCCCGATCCATCTTTCGTCAAGTGATGTGAATTCCCCATACAATCTCAGCGGCTTCCGGTCGCGGTGGGTAAACACTGCATAGCCCAGGACCCGGGCTGCCAGGCGTCGCCGGATGCTGACGCTATGCCCCTCGGTCACGGCCATGCGCCAGGCATCACTGCTGGGTTGAAAAGCGATGAGCCGCGCGACTGCCTCTCGTTCTTTTTGATAGTGGGAATACAATTCCTCAAACTGAGCCTGGTTGACCCAACCCCGGGCAAAATCTTCAACCAGATTGTTCAATTTGGTTCGTATTCGTTCTAGATATTCCCATCCTTCGTGAGATTTATCTTCCTCTGCAGCGTTTGACTGGGAAATTTGATCGAGATCTGAATGCTCAACCAACTGCCGTAACCGTCCCGTCCATTTGGCCATAGAGGTCTCCATCAGTCGAGAAATATAGATCGGTGACAGTATATCACAAAATCAATATCAAGTTTAGCACGAGATAGAAAATCCGGCATTACAGCTCGGTTACAAATAGGGAAACAGGACGGGGGTTGACTGAAATCATAAGTTAAATTACACTGTATGAATGTTACCTAAGAAAAGTTAGGTTAAATACTATAGCCTTGCGAACGAAGAAAGGAGCCGAAAAATGTCCCTCCCCCACCCCACTTTTCCCACGCTGGAAGAGGCTACTCTGCAATTCGTCGGCAGCATCACACGCTCGGCCCGCACCCAGGAAACCTACGCGCTGGGCCTGCAAACCTTGCAACACTTTCTCCAGGACAGCGATTATGCCGGCTGCGCGACCGGCGAGCGCCCCCCTACCCCATCCGCACTTTCGACCGCCGCCTTCCAGGACGACATTTTGTTACAATTCTGCCGCTGGCTGCTGGAGCGCGAGTACAGCCCCTCCACCATCAACACCTACCTATCCGCCGCCAAGCGCCTGCTGCGCCGCTTGTACGCGCTGGACCAGCTCGCGCCCACGTTTAACCTGAGCAAGGCGCTGGAGAAACTGCGCGAACTGACCCGCGACATCGAGCAGCGCGAGGCCAACCCGCCCAACCCGGACCGGCGCATCCCGCAAATCCTACTGTATTACGACGAAATGTCGCTGCCAGAAAGTGAGAAAAAACAATTGGAGCGACTGCGCATTTTGCGGGCGCGAGCCGCCGTGCACACCATCTATGCCTCGGCCGGGCGCGTGAGCGAGGTGGCCTCGCTGGACCGGGCCGACGTGCAAGACGGCGGTGTGCGCGAAGTCATGATCACCGGCAAGGGCAACCAAAAGCGGCTCATCTTTCTCACCGCCGAGGCCCAGCAAGCCATCCGCGCCTACACCCGCGCCCGCGCCGCCGACGGCCACAAGCCGCTGTTCATCTCGCACGGGCGGGACTATGGCGCGCGCCTCAGCCGGCAGACCCTCTGGCGCACGGTCAAAGAGGCCGTGCAGGCGTTGGGGCTGTACCAGGGCGTCTCGCCGCACGACTTTCGGCACTACCGCGCCACCCAACTGCTCAACGACGGGGCGCGCCTGGAAGACGTGCAGGATATTTTGGGCCACGCCCACATCGGCACCACGCGCCAGATTTACGCCCGCACCGACCGCCGCACCCTACGCGAAGTGTTCGACACCTTCACCCGCTCGCCGCAGGAGGCGCTGAAGGATTTGGAAGAGGAACAACGCAGATTCACTGATTCATAGATTCGCAAATTCGTGATCCCGACCGGTTGCCGCTCCTCCGGTTGTGTGTTAGAATAGAGGCAGTAAGGTGCGACGCACCGTCGAGGTGCGTCGCAACTGTGTAGAGGGAACACGTGAAACAGTCTGCCTTTTACTGGTTGTCTGCCCTGTTGATCGGAGTCGCGTTGGTCATCCTGGCCTTCGGTTCCGGCTTTGTGGTCGCCGCGCTGCAGGCCCAGTCTGCCATTCCGCTGCGTCAAGACGCCCCGCTGTCCGGCGGGCCTTTGCACATTTTTCAAGAGGCGTGGGACCTGATCGGGCGCGATTTTTACGGCGCGCTGCCGGCCAACGATGCGCGGGTCTACGGGGCCGTGCGCGGATTGCTAGGCACATTGAACGACCCCTACACCGTGTTCGTCGAGCCGACCCCGCACCAGTTGGAGCAGGACAATCTGCGCGGCAGCTACGGCGGCGTGGGCGTCACGCTGGAACGGGACGCCGCCGGGCAGGTCGTGATGACCCCCTTGCGCGACTCGCCCGCCGCCCAGGCCGGCATTCTTAAAGGCGACGTGCTGCTGGCGGTGGACGGCGTTTCCATCACCCCCGAGATGGACCTCAGCGCCGACGTCGTCCCGCTCATCCGCGGCGAGGTGGGCAGCCGGGTCACACTGAGCGTCCAACGCGCCGGCGAGACGCTGAGCTTTACGCTTACCCGTCAGGTCATCGAGGTGCCTTCGGTGGAGTGGCGGATGCTGGAACAGGCCCCTACCCTGGGCTACGTCCACATCAGCTCTTTTACCGACCGGACCGCCGATGAGCTGCAGCAGGCGCTCGCCGAGCTGTTCGCCAACGACGCCGCCGGCCTGATTCTCGACCTGCGCAATAACGGCGGCGGGTTGTTGCAATCCTCCATCGACGTGGCCGACCAATTCCTGGCCGAGGGTGTCATCCTATACGAAAATCGGCGCGGCAGTGACGAAAAACGGTATTCAGCCACCCTTGAGGGTCTGGCGCAGCGCATCCCGCTGGTCGTGCTGGTCAACCACGGCACGGCCAGCGCAGCCGAGATCGTGGCAGGCGCCATTCAGGATCACCGGCGCGGCCAGCTCGTGGGCGAGACCACGTTCGGCAAAGGTTCGGTGCAACTGATCTTTGACCTGAGCGATGGCTCGTCGCTGCACGTCACCGCGGCGCGTTGGTACACGCCCAACCGTCACCAATTGGACGGCGCCGGTCTCACCCCCGACGTGATGGTGGAAGCAAATCAGGACGCCGAAAGCGACGTGCAGCTCGAGCGCGCCGTCACCCTTTTACAGAAAACAGGTTCGTGAGGATGAAATTCACAATGAGCAATTGGAAAAACGTGAGCAAGATGGGTGTCATCATCGCATTGATGATGGCGATCGTGGCTGCGGCTTTTGTCCTGGGCTACCAGACCGGGACCAGAGTTGAAGAACGGCCGGGTCCGGCGGAAGCCGTCTCGTCGTCAAGCCCGACCGAGCCTACGGCGACGGCTGCGCCCCCTACCCTATCACCGACTCCACAAAATCCGACCGAAACAGAACGTCCCACACACACCATCACGCCGTCTCTTTCCCCCGCAGCCACACCCACTGCGCTGGTCTTGACTGCAGAGCCAACCCCGGAACCGCAGGCGACTCTGACCGACGAGGAGGCGCTCCAGGTTCTACAGCAAGTCTGGAATCTGGTCGAGACCGAATTTTACGGCGAGTTACCCTCGCCCGAAGAACGCGCCTACGGGGCCATTCGCGGCATGCTCGAAACCCTCGACGACGATTATACCTCTTTCCTCGAACCCTCCATCGCCGAAATCAACCGAGCCGACGCATCGGGCGCTTTCGAGGGCATTGGCGCGCTCGTGCGCATGAACGAGGAAGACATACTCGAGATCGTGCGGCCTTTTGAAGGCCAGCCGGCAGACAAGGCGGGGCTTTTGCCGGGCGACCGGGTGCTGGCGGTTGATGGACAATCCATCACGGGCTATGGCATTTACGAAGCTATCACGCTGATTCGCGGGCCAGAAGGCACCGAGGTGATCCTCACCATTCAACGCGGCGCTGAGACAGAGCCTTTCGACGTGACCATCGTGCGCGCCCGCATTGACATCCCCATCGTCGAAAGCGAAATGCTGCCGGGCAATATTGGCTATGTCACGTTGTTCGACTTTAGCGCCCAGGCCACGTCTCAGTTGGAAGACGCCATACAGCAGCTGCTAGACCAGGGCGCGACGACGCTGATTCTCGACTTGCGCGGCAATCCGGGCGGTTTCCTGGACCAGGCCGTGCGCGTGGCCGATTTGTTCCTGGACGAAGGCGTGGTCCTGATCGAACGCTCTAGCGACGGTCACGAGCGCGAGTTCACCTCAACTGACGAGGGCATCGCCGAGGACGTCCCGTTGGTGGTGCTGGTCAACAGCGGCAGCGCCAGTGCGTCGGAAATCGTGGCCGGCGCGATTCAAGACCGGGGTCGCGCGCCGCTCATCGGCGAGACCACGTTTGGCAAAGGATCGGTGCAGCTTCCTCACACACTGAGCGACGGCTCGGAACTGCGTGTGACCATCGCGCGCTGGTTCACGCCCAACGACCGCGCCATTCACGGAGCGGGCTTGATACCCGACATTGAGGTTGCGCTAACTCCCGAAGACGCCCAGGCCGAGCGCGACCCTCAATTGGAACGCGCCATCGAGTATCTGACGACAGGGCAATGATAGAATGACAGAGCCGGTCAAGGTCATAGCGACCAATCGCAAAGCCGGGCACGATTACCAGATTGAAGATCGCTTTGAGGCAGGCCTGGTTCTCCAGGGAACCGAAATCAAGTCGGTGCGGGCCGGCAGTGTGAACTTGCGCGACGGTTATGTCACGTCCCGCGAGGGCGAGTTGTGGCTGGTCAACGTGCACATTGCCGCCTATGGGCCGGCCGGCCGGCATGGACACGATCCGTTGCGCCCGCGCAAGCTGTTGATGCACCGGCGCGAGATCAACCGTCTCCTGGGACAGGTGCAAGAAAAAGGATACACGATTGTGCCGCTCCGATTGTACTTGAAACGCGGACGGGCCAAAGTAGAAATCGCGTTGGTGCGCGGCAAACGCCAATTCGACAAACGCGCCGCCATTGCCAAGCGCGAGTCGGACCGGCAGATCGAGCGCACACTCAAAGAGCAGACGCGCTGGTAATCTCCTCGCTCCCTCTACGGCGGCAAAGCTATCGCCGTATCTTGTCCGGTAAAATATAAGGGTATTCTTGACCGACCAGCCGGCGCAACCATCGATCCACTTTTCTAGCGGCCAGATAAAACCGCCAAATAATGGCGTCCTCCCGATAGTATCTTTGCACCTCCTCGACAGTGAGCGGCGCACAGTCAACGCCTTGTTCAGCCAAAACCTGATTCGCCACATCAACCAGAGGAGGCGCCAGCTCAGGACGCTGCTCCTTGTAAAAATTCGCTACCAGATCCATCGCCACGCGCCGAAAATCGTAATAGCGCGTCATCACTTCCTCCAAGAACAGCCGCCGTATCACCCAGACCAGAAACGACGGCGCGCTGCGCAAAAACAACTCTGGGTTCAGTCGCTCGACGCCGTTCACGCGCATCAACGGCGTGCTGGTGTCCAGGTATACCAGGCGTGGCTCGCCGTCCAGGTTTTCGGGGTCTTGAGCGGCCCAGTTGGAAATTTGAGCGTCCAATCCCATCTCCAGAATTCCCTGTTGCTCTCGATTGAACGTAAAAACCCGCGCCGCTGCTTTCAGCGCGGCGCAGGCCAGGCGCATCGTCTGTTCCTGTGAGAGTCGCTGGATCATCTTGTGACCGATAGCGCCGGAATCGAATTTTTCCTGAACGATGTATAGCACGACCCGCCCTTTGTCATTGGTGAACCAACACACCTCACTGGCGGCCACGCGCAATCCGGCCTTTTGTTCCAGCGCGGCCACGTATTCCGCATACAAGGCCGCATAAGCCTCGGCCTCCGGCTCATCTTGGAACATCGGCAGACGCTTAAAAGCCAACCCGGCGACGCGGCCGGCTTCGATTTCCAACACTGTGCTGATTTCCCCATACCCTAACACCCTGGCGGGGATGGCGCTTTGGTCGGGATGACGCGGGTTCAGCCCATCCTCGAATTTTCGGAGCAAGTCCATATCTATCATAGCAGCCTCCCTACACCTTCCAGGGCCGCGTCAACGCGCTGCAAGATCTCCTCGGCCAATTCCCGATCAATGATCAAGGGCGGCAACAACTGCACCACACGCGGGTCATTATAGGCGTATACGGCGAGCAAGCCATTGTCGTAAGCCGTTTTGGAAAAGAGCGGCCCACAGCGCGCATCCACCAATTCGATTCCCATCATCAACCCCAGTTGCCTCAAACGCACGAGGACCTGCGGGTATTTTCGCCGCATGTCCTCAAAACCCGCCGAGAACGCACTGGATATTTCAGAGACGTGCGCTAAAAACGCTGGGTCAGATGATAGCTCCAGAACCTTCAGCGCCACCTGGCAACCTAGCTCGGCCCCGCCAAACGTGGAAATATGGATAAAGGGGTCGGGATGAAACACGCGCTCATATTTAGAGCGAAAACAGGTGGCGCTCATCGGATATATGCCCCCTGATAATCCCTTTCCGATGACCATCATATCCGGCGTGATACCAAAGTGCTGAAACGCCCACAGTTGGCCCGTTCGCCCCAGCCCGGTCTGCACTTCGTCCAATATCAGAACGATCTCCCGCTGGTTGCACAGTTCTCTTACGCCCGGTAGATAGGTCGGGGCAGGAATCGGCATCCCAGACGTAGCGGGAACAGTTTCCAGGATGACGGCGGCAGTGTCGTCGTCCAGTGCGGCTTCCAGAGCCGCGAGGTCGTTAAAAGGAACCTGCACAAAACCCGGCGCCGGCGGACCGAACGGGGCGCGATACTTTTCGTCGCCCGCGGCGAGCGCCAGACCGGTGTGGCCGTGGTAGCCCCCGCAGGCCGAAATGACTTTGACCCTGCCCGTAAAGCCACGCGCCACCTTGATCGCCAGATCAATGGCTTCGCCTCCCCCCACCCCGAACACGGTGTAAGCGTCTCCCCAACTCAATTCGGCCAGTCTTTGGGCCAACGTCGCCCGTTGCTCACTGATCAGGTGATGGTTGCCGATGTCCAGGC
Organism: Anaerolineae bacterium; assembly: GCA_034435435.1. Taxonomy (GTDB): domain Bacteria; phylum Chloroflexota; class Anaerolineae; order S140-20; family S140-20; genus DAOTXN01. Next base: position 30,900 of record DAOTXN010000149.1, read on the forward strand.
TGGTCAAAGCCGACGCCAGGGTTTCGACGATGGTCGGGTGCCTGTGCCCTAAATTGAAAACGCCGCCGTTGCAGTGGCAGTCAATGAGTCGTTTTTTCCCGTCTATATCCCATAGAAACGGTCCTTCTCGCCGGCCCAGTACAAAATCAATCCCCACTGACTCAAAGAAGGCCACCTTGCCGGAGGAAACGTAACGCGCATAACGATAGATCATGTGTGCCTTGTCGGTTGTCTCGTTCATAGCTTTCCTTTCTTGGCTGTAATCACCCAACGAATCAGAATTCTGAAACAACGACTCCATTATACAAGCAGAAGCCCCGCCATACAAAACCCGAACGGTCATTCTTTCTACCTCCTTCAAACTCGCGCCATCCTGTCGCCAGACGAATAATCTAATGCAATTTTAATGTTTCTCTTATGTTCATCTGACGCGGGGCGGTTAAAAAAGGACCGGCAGTTAGTAGCATAGGAGATGCAGGGACAAAATGATGCGTGCAAACTGGCGGCTTGTCTTGGTGTTTTTGTTTCTGCTGACCTCGTGTCGCGTACTCGATCACACGCCATCTACTCCTAGTCCGTCGCCAACGGCTATCCTGACCACGCCATCTCTACCTGCGCCATCTGGGTCTCTACTCTCGCTGCAAGACGAGGTCGTGCGCGTCTATGATGCGGCCGGAAGCGGCGTGGTCCATATTACCAGTCGTAGCTACGTTTATGATTTTTTCTTCAACCCGGTGCCGCAGGAAGGCACTGGGTCGGGTTTTGTCTACGATACCGAGGGGCACATTGTCACCAACTATCACGTCATCGAAGGGGCTGAAGAGCTATACATCAAGCTGCCCGACGAAGTTGAGGTTCCGGCCCGGGTCGTCGGCGCGGACCCCTCCAACGATCTGGCCGTGCTTCAAATAGACACAACGGGCAGTCCGTTGACTCCTATCCCCATGGGTGAATCAGACAGCCTGCGCGTGGGGCAATTTGTGGTAGCCATCGGCAATCCCTTTGGTCTGGAACGCACGCTGACGGTGGGGGTGATCAGCGCGCTGGGGCGGGTCATCGAAAGCCCCGACAACCGCTTCATCGGCGAGATCATCCAGACCGACGCGGCGATCAACCCTGGCAATTCAGGCGGGCCTCTGCTCGACTTGAACGGACGGGTCATCGGCGTCAACACGGCCATCTTGAGCCAGGCCTCAACCGGCATCGGCTTTGCGGTGCCGGTGAACACCGTGCGCAGAGTCGTGCCGGAGCTTATCGCCCAAGGCCGTTACCCCCATCCGTGGCTGGGATCGAGCCTGCTCAGTCTGACGCCTCGCTGGGTGGACATACTGCGTCAAGCCGGTATGGACATGTCGGTGGATTACGGTATGCTGGTCGTTGATGTGGCAGAAGGCTCGTCGGCAGAGAGGGCCGGGCTGCGCGCCGGCAGCCAGTTGGTGCGTGTGGGCCGGCAGATTCTCCCAGTAGGCGGCGACATCATCGTCGCCGTGAACGATCATCCGGTTAAAGATCAGCGCGACCTTACTGTCTATCTGGAAACACAGACCCGCGTGGGCGACACGGTCGAACTGACCATTATCCGCGCCGGACAGGAACAACGCCTGACGCTGGAGCTGGATGAGCGCCCGGACAATTAGCACTGAACAAAGATTTGAACCACAGGTTACACGGATGGAAAAGAGATTGGCACATCACAAACGGAGGGAAAACATTATGATTGACGTCACTGGTGTCAGTAAGACCTACGGCTCCATTCAGGCGCTGCAAGAGGTCTCTTTTCACGTGGACCCCGGCCAGGTCATCGGCTTGCTGGGGCCGAACGGCGCCGGCAAGACCACTATGATGAAAATTCTCACCGGCTTTTTGCAGCCCGACAGCGGCGAGGTCAGTGTAGATGGGCTGGATGTGTTGACGGAGACGTTGGAGATCCAAAAACGCATCGGCTATCTCCCCGAAAATGCGCCGCTTTACCCCGAGATGTCGGTGCAGGCCTATCTCAAGATGATGGCCGAGCTGCGCCAGATCCCGCCGGATGAGCAGATTGACTATATTTCCGAGGCGGTGCGAGCCACGGCGCTGACCGACCACCTGACTCGCCCCATCGGGCAGCTCAGCAAGGGCTATCGCCAGCGCGTGGGTTTAGCCCAGGCCATTCTGCACAAACCCAAGCTGTTGATTCTCGACGAGCCGACCATCGGCTTGGACCCTACCCAGATCGTCGAGGTGCGCCGGTTGATCCGGCGGTTGGCAGAACACAGCACGATCTTGCTCTCCACTCACATCCTGTCCGAGGTGGAGGCGATCTGCGACCGGGTCATCATTCTGTTGAATGGGCGGGTGCGGGCAGACGCCGGCCTGTCGGAGCTGGCGACATTCGCGGGAGCCATCCTGGTGTTGGCTGCTGACGCTCCCGACGTCACCGCCGAATTGAGGCGGCTGAACGGCGTGCAGGAGGTCGAGCGCATCGCAGCCCCGGATGGGCAGGGCTATCGCGTCCACGGCGCGAATGGTCGGGATTTGCGGCCGGACCTTTATCAACTGGCCCGTGAAAAGAACTGGCCGTTGCGCGAGCTGCGCCGCGACGCGCGCACGCTCGAGACCGTCTTTAACGAGCTGGCGACGGCCCCGGATGACGCGAAAAGAGGTGGTGCGCAATGAAGGCCGCGTGGAAACAAATCTGGGTTATCGCACGAAAAGAGTTAGGCGCTTATCTCAGCTCGCCCATCGCGTTGATCTTTGTGGGCGTGTTTGTCGGCGTCACGTTGTTTGCTTTTTTCTGGGTGGAGACCTTTTTCGCCCGCAACATCGCCGATGTGCGCCCACTGTTCCGCTGGATGCCAGTGTTGATGATCTTTTTGGTGGCCGCGCTGACCATGCGCCAGTGGAGCGAGGAACAGCGAGCCGGAACGCTGGAAATTCTGTTCACGCTGCCGGTGCGCCGCGCCCAGTTGGTGCTGGGCAAATTCCTGGCGGTGATGGCGCTCATTGTGCTCTCGCTGGCGCTGACGCTGTTTTTGCCCATCACGGTGGACAACCTGGGCGATCTGGACTGGGGGCCGGTCGCGGGCGGTTATCTGGCCTCCATCTTGCTGGCTGCGGCCTACGTCGCTATTGGGCTGTTTGTCTCGTCGCGCACCGACAACCAGATCGTGGCGCTGATCCTCAGCGTGCTGATCTGCGGCGCGCTGTATCTGGTGGGCAGCGCCAGCCTGACCGGCGCAGCGCAGGCCGAACTGCTGCGGGCCATCGGCACCGGCAGTCGCTTTGAGAGCATCGAGCGCGGCGTGGTAGACCTGCACGACTTGATTTACTATCTTTCGCTGACCGCGTTGTTTTTGACGCTCAACGTCGTCTCGTTGGACAGTAAGCGCTGGAGCCGGGGTGCGCGCACCCTGGCGCATCGGCGGAACGCCATTTTGAGCGTCGGGCTGGTGGCGGCCAATTTGCTGGCGCTCAACACCTGGCTCGTACCCGTGCACGGACTGCGGGCCGACTTGACGGCGCTACGAGAATTTAGCCTGTCAGCGACCACCCGCGACTTGATCCGCAACTTGCAGGAGCCATTGTTGCTGCGAGGCTATTTCAGTGAGCGCACTCACCCGCTCCTGGCCCCGCTGGTGCCGACTATCCGTGACCTGATGCGTGAATACGAGGCCATCTCGGGCGGTAAGGTAAAAGTCGAATTCGTCGATCCTCAACAGGACAGCCAGGCCGAACAAGAGGCTAACCAGGCTTACGGCATCAGCCCTACGCCCTTTCGCATCACCGAACGCTACGAGTCGGCGGTGGTCAACTCGTATTTCGACATCTTGGTGCGCTACGGTGACCAGTTCGTCACATTGGGCTTTAATGACCTGATCGAGGTCGAGACGCGGGGGACGAATTCGGTGGATGTACGCCTGCGCAATCTCGAATATGACCTGACCCGTTCAATCAAGCGGGTAGTGTATGGTTTTCAGAGCCTCGACGCCGTCCTGGCCAGCCTGGAACAACCGGCCCGCTTGACTATTTTTGTCACGTCCAGCACTTTACCTGAGCCATTGCAGGGAGTGCCGGCGCTGGTCGAGCAGGTGGCGGGTGAAATCGCCAGCGATTCGAACGGCAAGTTTGTTTTCGAGACAATTGACCTCGACGCGCCAGGTAGCTCTGTCACACGGAATGAGCTATACCAGTCGTATGGTTTGCAGCCGTTCGCCGTGTCTTTCTTTTCACCCGATACCTACTTTTTGCACCTGGTGCTGCAAGCGGGCGACGAAACCAGTGTATTATACCCCGGCAGCGATATGACCGAGACTGAACTGCACGCCGAGCTAGAGGCCGCACTCAAGCGGGCGGCGCCGGGATTCCTCAAGACTGTTGGCCTGTGGACCCCCCCGATGGATCCCATCCCCAACGCTTTTGGGGGGACTAGCCAGCCGGTGTACAGTTGGCAACTGGTTCAGCAGCAACTGGCGCAAAACTATACGGTCAAGTCGGTGGACTTGAGCAGCGGGCGGGTCCCCGGCGACGTTGACGTGCTGGTCGTGATCGCCCCGCAAGGGTTGACCGACCAGGATCGCTTTGCCATTGACCAATACCTGATGCGGGGCGGGGCGGTGGTCGTGGCGACCGGTAGCTATATGCTCTCGCCGGATCAGATCGGCGGGGGCTTGCTCATGCAGCAGGTGCAGGACGGTCTGCAGGAGATGTTGGCAAGTTACGGCGTGACGGTCGAGCCAACTATGGTGCTGGACACGCGCAGCGAGCCGTTTCCTATCCAGGTGCGGCGCATGGTAGGCGGCTTGCCTGTGATCGAGGTGCAGCAAGTGGACTATCCATACTTTGTAGACGTGCGGCGCGACGGTATGGCCACAAATAGCCCTGTCGTGGCAAATCTGCCAGCGGTCACGTTGCAGTGGGTCTCACCGCTGCATGTGGACGCCGAAAAGAATGCCGCCCGCCAGGTCGTGACCTTGTTGGAATCCACGCGGGAATCCTGGCTGAGCGATTCTCTCGATGTCCAGCCAGATCTGGAAACCTACCCTTCACTGGGCTTTCCCATAACCGGTGAACAAGGTCCCAGACCGCTGGCGGTCAGTATTCAGGGTTCCTTTGAGAGTTTTTTCAAGGGGCGCCCGTCTCCTTTTGAACAAGAACAAGCCACAGACGAAAGCGGCGCGGCAACGACCGGGACCACTCCGGCTCTGGGCACGGTGGAAATCTCGCCCGAAACTTCGCGCCTGGTGGTCATCGGCAGCGCCGAGTTTTTGAACGACCTCGTTTTGGACCTTTCGGCCAACCTTTCGACGGATCGCTATTTGCTCAACTTGCAGTTTCTGCAGAACGCGGTGGATTGGTCAGTGGAAGACGTGGATCTGTTGACGATTCGCTCACGGGGCGCTTATACGCGCCTGCTCGAGCCGCTGACCGAGAGCAAGCAGTCCTTTTGGGAAATGCTCAACTATGGGGTGGCGTTGGTGGCTCTGATCGGAATCGGCGGGGTGTGGAACCTGCGCCGGCGTAGCGAAACGCCGCTGTTGCTGACAGACGGGGAAGATGAGGCATGAACCGACAAAATCGAATCTTGTTAGCTCTGCTGGCCGCGCAGCTTGTGGCGCTGGCAGTAGTCTTTTGGCCAAAAGGGGCCACGGCCCAGGGACAACCTCTTTTTGGCGAACTATTGGCCGATGAGATTGTGCGTCTAACCATCCACGACGCCGCCGGCCAGCAGGTTCAACTGGCCCGCGGCAGCCAGGGCTGGGAACTGCCCGACGCCGGCGATTATCCGGTGCAGGCGGAAAAGGTAGCTACATTACTGGACAGCATCGTCCAGTTGCGGGCCGACCGACTCGTGACGCGCACCAACGCCAGCCACAAGCAGTTGCAAGTCGCCGAGGGCGATTTTGTGCGGCTGGTCGAGTTTGAGCTACTGGACGGCGCCCGCCACAAGCTGTATCTGGGCACTTCGCCGAGTTTTGAGGTGCTGCACGTGCGGGTTGACGACGATGACGCGGTGTATCTGGCGTTGGGGCTGTCGGCCTCTGACGTGGGTGCGACGCCGGCGGCATGGATTGACACGGCCTATCTCGTGCTGCCCCGGGATCAGATCGTGGCCTTGACTCTGAGCAACGTCAACGGGCGATTTGCTTTTACAAAGGACGACGCGGGCAACTGGGCGATGGAGGGCCTGGCCCCTGGCGAGGTACTGAACCAGAATAACGTCGGCTCGCTGGCTATGCGAGCTAGCTCCTTGCGCATGCTGCGCCCGTTAGGGCGAGAGGCCAAGGCGGAATATGGCCTGGAAAGCCCCAACGCCACGCTCGAAGTGCAAACCCGCGACGCCGAGGGCAATGAGAGCGTCTATATCGTGCGCGTGGGCAGTCTATTCGGCGACGGCGAGGGCTATGTGGCCAAGTCGGCCACGTCACCCTATTTTGTGTTGCTGGCCGACTATACAGTGGATGATTTGATAAACAAGACTCGGCAGGACTTTTTGGAGGCCCCGCCGACGCCGGAGCCAGAACTAGAGCCGACAGGCCCATCCACTCCTACGCCGACGCCATAATGTAAACCAGCGCCTGATACGGGCAGTATCGGGCGCTGGCATTATTGTGATAGATACAGCTCAGCCTGATTCAGTTCTTCCTCCAACCCAAACATCCCAACGACATCTCCGACCTGCAGCACCGTGTCGCCGTGGGGGATGAGCACATCGCTGCCGCGTCGAATGCTGACCAGGATACAGCCAGGCGGCAGAGACAGATCGCGCACCGGCTTGCTTACGCACGCGGCGCCCGGCGGGATGGTGAGTTCGCGGTGTCGCGCATGGGTTTGTGTGGTCGAGTCCGAGTCTGCGCTTCCTTCGCTCAGCAAGCGGCGCACCAACGGTGCGCATTCTTCGTCGGCAATGACCGTCACCTGGTCGCCGGCCTGTAAGACCGTGTAACCGTGGGCGATTTTCAGTTTGCGTCCCCGGCGTACCGATACGATCAAGCACTCCTCCGGCAAATGAACCTCAGTGACGCGCCGACCGGCGACAGGTGAGGTGGGAAGGATCTCGACCTGGACAAAGCCCGCGTGGTCCAGCTTGCCCAATTGTAGCGCTTCGGCCCGGTGTTGGTGATGGGCGCGTTTGACAATGGCATGATTGTAAGCGCGGATGATGTCACGCCGGCGCACCACACCTACAAGGCGGCGAGACCCTTCTTGTTCGACCACCGGCAACCGGCTGAGGTCGCGTGTCCCCAGGCGGCGCAGGGCTTTCCACATTGGCTCATACGGATACGCGACCAGCAGTCCTTGGGTAGTGGCAATGTCGGCAACGGTTTTGCCGCCGGTTGGACCTTTGGACAGCGCGCGTTCCAGGTCTCGGATGCTGACCACACCCGCCAACTCACCGGTCTCGTCCACTGCGCAAAATCCGTGCCGATGGGTGCGGGCAAAGGCCTGTTCCAATTCCTCAAGCGTCATATTCAGTGAGACCGTTTCAAAATCGGTGGTCATGGCCTCGCCTACCGTAATCCCTTGCATCACGTCGATGTCGTGTCCGCGTTCCAGATAAATGCCGCGTCGGGCCAGCTTGAGAGTGTAGATGGAGAGCCGGCGGAGACGCTGCGAGACGACAGTGCTGATGCCGGTCGCCAGAAGCAGCGGCAAGATCAGCCGATAGTCCCCGGACATCTCGAAAACGATGAGTACGGCAGTCATCGGCGCGTGGGCGGCCGCTGCAAAGAGGGCCGACATGCCGACCAGTGCGTATGCGCCGACCGGTCCCGTGATGTCTGGGAACCCACGATGGACGAGGTCGCCAAAGGCGCCGCCGAGCATCGCGCCCATGAACAGCGCTGGCGCAAACACACCGCCCGAGTTGCCGGACCCCAGCGTAAAATCGGTGGCGGCGATTTTGGCGAACACCAACGCGGCCATCGCGCCCAACGCCAGTTCGTTGTGCAGGACCGCTTCGATTCCCGGGAAACCGGCCCCCAGGGCCATCGGCGCCGCCAGCCCGATGATCCCGACGCACACTCCGCCCACAGCCGGTTTGAGCCACTCGGGAAGGCGCCAGTTGTCGAACGCATCTTCGGCCCGGTACAGCGTGCTCACAAAGGCCAGCGCACCCAGCGGGGCGAGTAAGCCTAGAGCAGTGTAGAACAACAAGTCGGCTGGGTGGGCCAGGCTGTAGGCCGGGACCGCAAAGGCCGGACTCTCTCCCAATACGCTCTGGCTGACGATGGCGGCGGTCACGGCCGAAATCACCACAGTGGCAAAGTAGCGTGTGGTGAACTCGTCCAGGATAACTTCCAGAGCAAAAATGACTCCCGCGATGGGGGCGTTGAACGTGGCGGCGATGCCAGCCGCAGCCCCGCAGGCCACCAGGTTGCGGATGCGCTCGGCCGAAAGGTGAAATAGCTGCCCTGTGACTGAGCCGATGGCCGCCCCGATTTGAACGATGGGTCCTTCGCGCCCGGCCGAGCCGCCGGAGCTGATGCAAGCAGCCGAGGCTGTGGCCTTGACCACGACAACGGCAGGACGGATGCGCCCACCGCGCAACGCGATGGCTTGCATCACCTCCGGCACGCCGTGCCCCTTGGCCTCGCGGGCGAAAGCGTGAATCAGCGGCCCGGCGATGAGTCCTCCCAAAGCGGGGATCATCGCCACCGCCCAAGGATGGATTTGCGTTAACTGCTCGCTCAACCAACCGAAACCGTCGCCAAAGCGCGCGATCAGCCAGATAAAAACGAGAGTGCCCAGGCCGGTCAACAAGCCTACCAGGACAGCTGTGCCCGTGAGCACGACTTCTTCAGATACTTCAAACTGATCGAGTTGCTGCGCCAGGCGGCGGCGCCAGGGTTTAACCCAAGTGTTCCTGAAAAAGAGCGGTTCAGAAGGAGAGGGGGGCATCGGCTATTCCTCACACAGAGTCGGGATGAACCGATGGCGATTTTAGGACGATGTGAGGGTTCTGTCAAGCAAGCGATGAGACGATGGACAAAGAAGCACAGAAAGCGCGAGTTTTACATATTTCTTCGGTCCATTTTTCCTCATCGCGCGTCTATGGTATACTGGTGCGACAAACTTGCGGAGTAAACCAGATGCGCACTTGGCCAGAAACCTCGATCTTGCAAACGATTGCCGCCGAGCTACATATCACCCTGCGGCAAGTGGAAACCACAGCCGCCCTGCTGGACGAGGACAATACCATCCCCTTTATCGCCCGTTACCGCAAAGAAATGACGGGCGGACTGGACGAAGAACAACTGCGGACCATCGCCGAGCGACTGGCCTACCTGCGCCAGTTAGCCGAGCGCAAAAGTGTTGTCCTGCGCAGTATCGCAGAGCAGGACAAGCTCACGCCCGAGCTTCAAGCAGCCATCGAAGCCACCACGACGTTGCAACAGGTCGAAGATCTGTACCGGCCCTACAAACCCAAGCGCCGCACCCGCGCCACGGTCGCCCGCGAGCGCGGGCTGGAACCGCTGGCCGACTTGATCCTGGCTCAGCCAATAGATGTAAAAGACCGAGCCGCGCTGGCCCGGCCGTATCTCTCGGAAGAGGTCCCCACAGTCGAAGAGGCCTGGGCCGGGGCGCGCGACATCGTGGCCGAAGTCGTGACCGATGACGCCGGAGTGCGCGAACAGACCCGCGACTTGGCCCGCCGCACCGGCTATCTAGGCATGGCCGTGACCGATGAAAGCAAGGACGAGCGCGGCGTCTACCGCCACTACTACGAGTTCGTCGAGCAGGCCAACGCGCTCAAGCCGCATCAGATTTTGGCCATCCATCGCGGCGAAAAAGAAGGCGTGCTAAAAGTCTCTCTCGACGTGCCGCAGGATAAAGCCCTCGCCATCATCGCCGGGAAATATCGCCCCAACCGGACCAGTCTCCTGGCCAACGACCTGTGGGCGGCCATCGAGGACGGATACCAGCGCTTGTTGGCCCCTGCCGTCGAGCGAGACATCCGCCGCGAGCTGCTAGAGGCCGCCGGCGAACACGCCATTGGCGTCTTTGGCACCAATCTCAGGGCGTTGCTGCTCCAGCCCCCGCTGCGCAACCTGACCGTGATGGGTATCGACCCCGGCTATCGCACCGGCTGCAAGGTGGCGTTGGTGGATCCCACCGGTAAATACCTGACCGGCACAACTATTTATCCCCACGAACCCCAAAAAGAATGGGAAAAGTCCAAGGAAACCTTGCGGGCGATGATCGAGCGGGTGGGCGTGGGCGTGATTGCCATCGGCAACGGCACAGCCAGCCGCGAGACCGAACAACTCGTCGCGGAGGTTATCGGAGCGATGCGCCAGCCCCCGCGCCCCCAATATGTCATGGTCAACGAAGCGGGCGCCTCGGTGTACTCGGCCAGCAAGCTGGCGCGGGAAGAGTTACCCAACCTGGACGTGTCAATGCGCGGCGCGGTCAGCATTGCCCGCCGGTTGCAAGACCCCCTGGCCGAGTTAGTGAAAATCGACCCCCAGAGCATCGGCGTGGGTTTGTACCAGCACGACGTGGATCAAAAAGAGTTGAGCGAGGCGCTGGACACGGTAGTCGAGTCGGCAGTGAACGCTGTTGGGGTGGATGTGAACACGGCCTCACCCGCCCTCCTGGGCTATGTGAGCGGCATCGGCCCCAAAACGGCGGCGGCGCTGGTCAAAAAACGCGATGAGCGCGGGCCGTTCCGCAGCCGGCGCGAGATATTGGACGTGCCCGGCATCGGTCCCAAGAGCTTTGAGCAGGCGGCCGGTTTTCTGCGCGTGCGCGACGGCGACGAGCCGCTGGACAACACCCCCATTCACCCCGAGAGCTACCCGGCCGTGCGAGCGCTGCTCGACCTGGTGGGCGATGAAGGAATTACGCAATTGCGCCAACAGTACACGCTGGAAGAGTTGAGCGCGTTGCTAGAGCTCGGTCCCCTCACCCTGTCCGACATCCTCGATGCGCTGGCGCGCCCCGGCCGCGACCCGCGCGACGACCTGTCCAAACCACTGCTGCGCTCGGATGTGCTCAAGATGGAGGATTTGAAGCCAGGTATGCGCCTCAAAGGCACGGTGCGCAATGTCGTGGATTTTGGCGCGTTCGTAGATGTCGGCGTCAAGCAAGACGGGCTGGTGCACGTCAGTCGGATGGCCGAACGTTACGTGAAAAACCCCTACAGCGTGGTGGCCGTGGGGGATGTGGTAGATGTGACAGTGGTGGAGGTGGATTTGCAGCGCGGGCGCATTGGGTTGAGCATGCGACAAGAATAAGAGGACCGCCGTCATCAACTGTTTCCTTCTTCCCACGTCATCAACGGCAGCCGCACATAGAACCGACTGCCAGGGTAGCGCGTCTCGTCGTGCCCCTGGCTCTCTACCCAGATCTCGCCGCCGTGCGCGGCAATCGCACCCTTGGCAATAGCCAAACCAAGTCCCGGTCCCCCGCCTTTGAACTTGGTGACACCCGATGAATGCAGCTTTACCTCGCCGGTTTGGTAAAACTTTTCAAAGATCAGCTCGTGGTGCTCCTGATCAATGCCAATGCCGGTGTCGGCAAAGACAATTTCTACTACATCTTGTCCATTAACATCCTGGATCACTCGCCCGCTTACGGTGATTTTGCCGCCATCAGGCGTGTACTTGATGGCATTCATAATGAGGTGATAAAAGGCTTTGTGGAGCAAGTCGCTGTCGGCCATAACAAAGGGCAACTTGGTTAGTCCTTCGGTTTCGAATTCCAGATGTCGTTCCCGGAGCGCCTTTTCAAAACTGGCCTCGGCTTCCTTGATCAGTACAACGATAGAGGCCGGCACTTTACGCACCTGCAGTACGGCGCTGTCCAGCTTGGACACATCCAGGATGCTGTTGATAATGGCTTGTAGGCGGTCAATGCCAGTAACAATGCCATCGGAGAACATCATTAGACTGGCATCGTCACGCACCAGCGGGGATGCTTTGAACATATTGGCGTAACCTGAGATAACCGTCAACGGTGTGCGCAATTCGTGGCCGACTACACCGATAAAGTCGGCCTTGGCTTTGTCCAGCAACGCCAGGTTATGATAAGCCTTGCGCAACTCTTGATTTTTCTTCCTCAAATCCTCAATGGCGGTCTGATCTGCGTCGCGCAGGCGCGAGGTCACTTGCAGCACAACCCGAATTGCCATCGGCGCGCTGCGATTAAGCACGCGCAAAAGGGCGTCCCGGTGAATTTCCAGCACGGTGATAGGGCCTTCGGTGTCCACTGTGGCTGTGCGTCCACCACCTTGCACCAACGCAATCTCGCCAAAAAAGCTCCCTGGTTGCAAAATGTGCAACACACGACGGGGAGTTTCCTCATCGAGATATTTGCTTACGCACGCCTCTCCCTCGACGATGAGATAAAATGTATCGCCATATTCGTTTTCATGGCATAGCACCGTGCCGGCCGGGTAGGTGTGGATTTCAGCCACCCCGGCGAGTTCGGCCAGATCCGCCGCATCTATCCCCGGAAAGACCGGACGCAATAGTTCCAGAGGATCGTGTTCGGTCATCGCTGCTCCTCGACCGGTATCTGATGAATCACTGTGAAAATATGGACGCATCTATCGCAAGTATAGCACAGAACCCCGCCAGCGCAAAGTGAGCCGATCCCCAGCGAGGGTTTTGGAACCTTTGCCAGGGTGTGCTATAATGGCATCTATAATCATCCTTTCTTTTCCTGCGAGGTGAGATTTGACGATTCATGACGCCACCAAACTGGGACAAATCCGCGCTCAACTCCCGGTCACGCAGCGCGTGGCCTTTCTCAACACCGGCAGCAGCGGCCCCCTCCCTACCGTCGCCGCCGATGTGATGTCCGAGGCCGCCCGGCGCGAACTGGAAGGGGGTCGGGCCAATGTGGGTGACTATTTTGTTTTTCACGAAAAGGTCCAGGAGACCCGGGCCGCCCTGGCCCGGCTGTTCAATGCCCCGCTAGACGCTATTGCCCTCACCCACCACACCACCGAGGGGATGAACATCGTTACCTGGGGGCTGGAGTGGCAGCCCGGCGACGAGATCGTCACGACCACGCTAGAGCACGAAGGTGGGTTATATCCGCTGTACATCGTGCGAGCGCGGCGCGGCGCGGTGCTGCGCTTTGCCGACGTCGGCTTGGGACAAGACCCCCTGCCTGCCATCGAGCGTGTCTTTACGCCCCGCACGCGGTTGCTGGCCCTTTCACATGTCTCTTATTCCAGTGGGGCGCGCTTTCCGCTGAACGAGATCATCGAGTTCGCGCATAGCCGGGGCGTGATGGTGGCTGTAGATGGCGCGCAGTCGGCGGGCGCGTTCGAGATCAACTTGACCGCGCTGGACGTTGATTTCTACGCCATCCCCGGTCAAAAATGGCTGTGCGGTCCCGAAGGGACCGGAGCGTTGTACGTCCGCCCCGACCGGCTGGCCGATCTACACCCGACCTTCGTTGGCTACGGTTCGTTCGAGCGCCAGGACTGGCAGGGGCATTTCATCCCCATGCCCGGCGCGGCCCGCTTTCACACCGCCACCGTCTACCGGCCTGGCATCCTGGGCCAAATGGCCGCGCTGCGCTGGTTCGAAGAAACCGTCGGGCCGAAATGGGCCTATCAACGCATTGCGTATTTGGCAAGCCTCTGCCGTGAACTGCTGGAAGGATTGGACGGCGTGCAGGTTATTACCCCCTCCCAGCGGCAGGCAGGGCTGATCAATTTCAGGCCTACAGGCTGGTCGCCGCTGCGCCTGGCCGCGCTGTCGCAGGCCGCCGTCGAGCGCGGCTATCTCATTCGCCCCATTCCCCACGCGCCATACTGTCTGCGGGTCAGCGCCGGCTTTTACAACACCGATGCAGAACTGGTCGGCCTGCGAGACGCGCTGGGCGAGCTACTCGACGCCGGCCCTGACGCCGTAGAAATTCCAGAATACGCGCGCGCGCTAGGGTTGTCAGACGAGCCATTGCCTTGAATAGCCCCCAGGTCGCTACACAACTCGTCCGCTTTGCGCTGGTCGGTGTGCTCAACACGGCCATTGACCTGGGATTGTTTGCGCTGCTGACCTATAACGTGGGATTGGACCCGCTGCTAGCGAACGTCTTTTCCTTCACTGCCGGTGCGGCCAACAGCTTTGTGTTGAACAAGTACTGGACCTTTGGCGCAGGCGGCGGCGGACGCGAGACGGTAGCCCAGGCTACCCGATTCACCTTTGTCACCGTGATCGTGTGGGCGCTCCACGAAGGAATGTTGGTATTGTTTCACAAAGGGCTTGGCTGGCCTGCCCTGCCGGTCAAGGCGCTGGCCATCGGCGTGGGTCTCGGCGTCGGCTTTGTGGCCAACAAATTTTGGGCCTTTGCTACCCATTCTACGAATTGATGTCACCGCTCAGCTTGGCATGCCGGTTTGCAGATTCGCCAAAAAACGATTATACTCTCAAACCACTCTACGCTTCAGGAGGACAAGATGCCCGTTGACCCCAAAATCCAACACCTGCGCGACCTACGCCAAAAGGCCCTGCTCGGCGGAGGCGCAGATCGCATCCAGGCCCAACACGAGCGGGGCAAGCTGACCGCCCGCGAGCGCATCGAGTTACTGCTAGACAAGGGCAGCTTTCGTGAGTTGGATATGTTTGTCACCCACCGCACCACCGGCTTTGGGATGGAAGAGAAAAAGTACCTGTCCGACAGCGTTGTCACCGGCTGGGGTACGATTGACGGTCGGTTGATGTACGTCTTTTCGCAGGATTTTACCGTGTTTGGCGGCAGCCTGGGTGAGGTGCACGCTGAAAAAGTGTGCAAGATTATGGACCTGGCGATGAAAAATGGCGCGCCGGTCATCGGGCTGAACGATTCGGGCGGCGCGCGCATCCAGGAGGGTGTGGTCAGCCTGGGCGCGTATGCTGACATTTTTCTGCGCAACGTAATAGCCTCAGGTGTTATCCCGCAGATTTCGGCCATTATGGGCCCGTGTGCGGGTGGGGCGGTCTATTCCCCGGCTATGACCGATTTTATTTTCATGGTCAAAAACACCAGCCACATGTTCATCACCGGCCCAGAAGTCATCAAGGCTGTCACCCGCGAAGAGGTCACCTTTGAGGAATTGGGCGGGGCAATGACCCACAATACCCGCAGCGGCGTGGCCCACTTTGCCGCCGACAGTGAAGAAGACTGCTTGTACAACATTCGCCGTCTGCTCGGCTTTATACCCCAGAACAACATGTCCGACCCGCCCTACACGCCCACCGACGACGACCCGCGCCGGCGTGACGCCGCGCTCGACAGCATCGTGCCCGAAGACCCTAGCAAACCCTACGACATGAAACAGGTCATC
This sequence comes from Anaerolineae bacterium, assembly GCA_034435435.1. Taxonomy (GTDB): domain Bacteria; phylum Chloroflexota; class Anaerolineae; order S140-20; family S140-20; genus DAOTXN01. Next base: position 46,165 of record DAOTXN010000149.1, read on the forward strand.
CGGCACATCGTAGACAATGGTGACTTTTTCGAGATACACGAGCATTACGCCCGCAACATCATCTGCGGCTTTGCGCGGATGGGTGGTTTTTCGGTAGGCATCGTGGCGCAACAGCCAGCGGTGCTGGCGGGTGTGCTCGACATCGACTCGTCCAAAAAAGCTGGGCGCTTTGTACGCTTTTGCGACGCGTTCAACATCCCGATTCTCACCTTTGAGGACGTACCGGGTTTTTTGCCTGGCGTGGCCCAGGAGCACGGCGGCATTATCGCCAACGGGGCCAAGCTGCTCTACGCCTACTGCGAAGCCACCGTGCCCAAGATCACCATCATCACCCGCAAAGCCTATGGTGGAGCCTACGACGTGATGAGCAGTAAGCATATCCGGGGCGACATCAGTTACGCTTGGCCCACGGCCGAGATCGCCGTGATGGGCCCCGACGGCGCGGTGAACATCATCTTTCGCAAAGAGTTAACCGAGGCAGATGACCCCGAGTCCCGCCGGGCCGAGCTGGTGGCCGATTACCGCGAGCAATTTGCCAATCCCTACGTCGCGGCTGCGCGAGGCTACATCGACGACGTGATCGAACCCAGCGAGACCCGTCCGCGTATCATCGAGGCGCTAGAGATGCTGCAGAACAAGCGAGACGCCAATCCGCCCAAAAAGCACGGCAACATCCCATTATGATGACGAAGGACGGTTGACGAAGGACAAAGTTTATCATCCGTCCTTCGTCCTTCGTCAGTCGAAGGAGAGGTGCAATGGCTGAAAAGCAAAACGTCGGCTCTATCGCGGCCACACTGTCGCGCCCGTGGTTCCACGTTGTGTTGGGCCAGGTGGACGACTATTGCGCCTATCTGGCTCGTTTTCTGGGCGTCTATAAATTCCACACCCACGACCGCGACGAAATGTACATGGTGCTCGAAGGCGAAGCTTTCATTGATTACGAGGATGGTCGGCGCGTGCGTCTTGGCCCGCACGAATCGCTGGTACTCAAAGCTGGCGAGGTGCATCGCTCCGGCGCCGAGCAAGAGGCGCTGGTGTTGATGTTCAAGGCCCGCGACTTGTTTGCTGAATGAGGACGAATGAGACGAAAATTCGTCTGCTTTCCCATTCGTTGTGTAGAGGAGAGATTGGCTATGAGTGTAAGACTGGTTGTTTCTGAACAGACAGCCCACCATCTAAAGAACCTGTCATCCGATGAGGCGGATGACGACAGTAAGCTACGCATGCTGCTGATGGCCGAGTATAAGCGACGGCTAAGCCGCTACAGCTTGACAGATCGGCGCTTGCAAGAAAAGTACGGAGTGACCTTTGAGGAATTTGAGCGCCGCAATATGGTTCAAGACCTTGGATTTGAATGGGATGTCGAATCGGACGCTATAGAATGGGATCTGGCTATTGACGGTATCAAGACCTTGAGTCGCCGTTTGACTGAGTTGGCGGGACCTTCCCTTTATGAACATTGATGATCTGCTCACTGAGTTAGCAGAAAGCGAGCCGCGCCTTTGGTTCATCCAACGCAGTGAAATTGAGCAGACTGATAAAGCCATACGGTTAAGGCTGTTTATCAACGAGGCGCTTTTCGTTCAAGTTTTTCTGAGCGTGATCACCGACCGATTCAGCCTGGCGCTGATTCAAAGCCGCGAACGGCTCTACGGTCGCGACAGAGAGGGCGGCGCGTGGCATTTGCATCCGTTTGAGGCCCCAAAGGCTCATCGCCCAACACCAGAAAGTATCTCGCACCGGCCTCTTGTGCAGTTTCTCGCAGAGGTCGAAGAACTGCTTATCGAGAACGATCTTGTTTAGGAGAGCGTCAATGGAAATCACCCCCGTTCGCATCTGCGACACGATTCTGCGCGACGCGCATCAATCGCTGCTGGCGACGCGCATGCGCACCGACGACATGCTGCCCATCGCTCCCAAACTGGACCAGGTCGGCTACTGGTCGGTGGAGATGTGGGGCGGCGCCACCTTTGACTCGGCCATGCGCTTTCTCAACGAAGACCCCTGGGAGCGCATCCGCCGGCTCAAGGCCGCCATGCCCAATACGCCGTTCCAGATGCTGCTGCGCGGGCAAAACGTTGTTGGATACAAGCACTATCCTGATGACGTGCTGGAACGCTTTGTGGTCAAGGCCAAAGAGAACGGCATCGACGTGTTTCGCATTTTCGACGCCGTTAACGACATTCGCAACATGGAAATGGCGATGCGTTTCGCCCGGCGCGAGGGCGGCCACGTGCAGGCCGCTATCAGCTATACCATCAGCCCGGTGCACACCATTGCCGGTTACGTCGCCCTGGCCCGCCAACTGGCCGACCTGGGGGCCGATACGCTCTGCATCAAAGATATGGCCGGGATGATCTCGCCCTACGCGGCCTACGAGTTGGTAGGCGAGCTGAAGGCCCAGGTTGGCCTGCCGGTGCAGTTCCACACCCATTACACCAGCGGGATGGCCATGGCGGCGGCGCTCAAGGCGGTCGAGGCCGGAGTCGATATTGTGGACACGGCCATCTCATCCCTCTCCGGCCTCACTTCGCAGCCACCCACCGAGTCGCTGGTCAGCGCACTGCAGGGCAGCCCGCGCGATACGGGCCTGGACCTGAACCTGCTGGCCGAGATCAGCGCCTATTTTGCCGAGGTGCGCAAAAAGTACCAAAAGTTCGAGAGCGGCATGCAGGGTGTGGACGTGCGCGTGCTCCAGTTCCAGATCCCCGGCGGTATGCTCTCTAACCTGATGTCGCAGTTGCGCGAACAGGGCGCCGAGGACCGCTACGAAGAAGTGCTGACCGAAGTGCCCCGCGTGCGCGCCGAGATGGGCTACCCTCCGCTGGTGACGCCTTCCAGCCAGATCGTCGGCACGCAGGCCACGCTGAACGTTATTTTGGGCGAGCGTTATAAAGTCATTCCCGGCGAGGTCAAAAATTATGTACGCGGTTTTTACGGGCGACCGCCTGCGCCCATAGACCCGCAGGTTCAACGGCTGGTCATCGGCGACGAGCAACCCATCGACTGCCGCCCGGCCGACCTGCTGGAGCCGCTGATGGATAAGGCGCGACAAGAGGTTGGCGACCTGGCCCACAGCGAAGAAGACGTGATTTCTTATGCCCTGTTCCCTCAGGTGGCGCGCCCCTTCTTGGAGCGCCGCGCCCGCGGCTCGGCCGGAAAAGAGGCGCTCGTGGCGGCCATCGCCGCGCTGGCGACACAGCAACAAGAGCGCACCTCCCAGGTGGTCGCACGCGCGGCGACCTCTGTCAACGCCTGGAAGATTGCCTGGCGCCCGCAAGCCGCCCGTTGGGTGGGACTGCCGTAGGACGAAGGACGGATGACGACTATGGACAAGACATTTACTCTCACCCTGGACGGTATTGCGTATCAGGTCGAGGCGCACGGCAACACGTTCATCGTTAACGGCACACCCTTTGTTGTGGGCTTGGAGAGCAGCGGGGCCGTGACCGTGGATGGCATCGCCTACGACGTCAGGTTGGATGGCGACGTGGCCCTCGTGGACGGCATTGCTCACTCGTTGCAGATCAGTGGGTTGGAAGTTGCTTCCGCCCCTAGAAGCGCCGCTCCGCCGCCCAGGGCCGCAGCTGCCGGGGCCGGGGCCATCCGGGCCATCATGCCCGGCGCCATCGTGCGTGTGTTGGTCGCCGAGGGAGCCGAGGTGAGCGCCGGTGACGTGGTGCTGGTGCTGGAAGCGATGAAGATGGAAAATGAGTTGCGTGCGCCTGTCCCCGGCGTCGTCAAGGCGATCCACGTGCAGCCGGGCCAGGCAGTCGAGATGAATGCAGTGCTGGCTGAAATTGAGCCAGTGGTTTAGCTTATCACGATCGCCCTATTCGTCAAATCCAGCATCGGCGTTCTCTCATTCACATAGTCAGGCCGGCCCGCTTGTGGTATCATACCCGCGATGACAGCGGACGAACAAACGGCCCATCAGATATGCGAAACGGTGCTGCGTTGGCTGCGTCCGGCTGCCGCCGACCCTTACGGCGACTCTACGGCTCATTGGCGCGCATCCGACTGGGACGCGGCTCGTTGGGCCATCCGGGTGCATGGGATCGCGCCGCTGCTGTACCGGCGGCTGGCCGACGCCGGGCAGTTGGAGCGCCTGCCCGACAGTTTGCGGGCCTACCTGACCGAGCAATACGAGCTCAACGCTCAACGAGTGGCTGCGATGCAGGCCGGGCTGACGGCCTTGTTGCAGGTCGCCGCCCAGGCCGGGGTGGCGCTGATCCCTCTCAAAGGCAGCGCATTGGTCTTTCACTATTACGCCGACCCGGCTCTGCGGCCCATGTCAGACCTGGACGTGCTGGCGCGCCCAGAAGATGAGGCGCGGCTGGTCCAGATTCTGGCCGGGTTGGGCTATTATGCCGCCGAGCGCACGCCCCGCCATCGCAGCTTTGTGCTGGGAGCGCCCGCAGCGCAAATCGTGTACGCGGACGGCGAGCACCCCGATAACCCGCGCCGGTTGGAACTGCATACCCACGTCGGAGAACAGATTTGGGGCGTCAAGTACGCGCTGACGGCCGAGGCCTGGGCCAACTGTCGCCCGGCGGCCTTTGGCGAGGCCACCGGCTTGTTGATGGATGCGCCCACGCTGTTGCAGCACCTGCTGATCCACGCCAGCAAAGACGCCTGGACGGGCCGGGTGCGCTGGATCCAGCTCTATGATATCGCGTTGGTAGGCGCGCGCCTGACCTGCGAGCAGTGGGAGGAGTTGGCAGCGGCGGGCCGGCGGCGGCGCGAAGAGCGCCTGCTGTACCTCCCGTTGCAGTTGGCCGGGCGCTACCTGAGCCCTGTGGCCCCGCCGGCTGTGCTGGCACAACTGGAGGCAGGCGCGCCGCCAAACCTGCGGGCCTTTGTCGAGCGGTCCGATCTGTATCACCTCTCCTTCTGTAACCCTTACCCGCTCTCGCTACGCGAAAAACTCGGTCTGTATCGCCCCGGTTGGGAGCGCTGGTGGGGATTGCGCTACCGGCTCCTGCCCACCCCCACCGAGATGCGCGACCTGTACCCGCGCCTGGCTCTGCCCATCCTGCTGCCGTTGGCGTATCTGCTGCACGGCCTGCGCGCCTTGATGTGGCCGTTGCGCCAGGTATTACGCCTGCCCCGGTTGTCGTGGCTTCAGCGAGACCGGGGAGGTCGCTGGTGATCCGTTAACCCTTCCAGCAGCGCCACGGCCTGGCCGAGATCGCGCCCCAGCCACAAGCGATAGCCCCCTCCCTGCGCCAGGGCGAAGGCGGCCGCCAGCGGATCGCCGGACACGTCGAACCCCGTTTCCAGGTTTTGAGACAACGCTTCAATCACCGTGGGCGCGTCTATCACTTCTAGCTCGCTTTGCGGACCATCGTGGCGCTGCAACAGACACACAGCGGCTTGTTCGGCAAACAGACACCACTTTTCATCGCTTGCCGTCGCCACGTCCACCGCGAGCTTGAGCTTGCCGTTGACTTGAAGCTGGGCGGTGTGGGTCAATTCGGGAAAGAAGCGCAGCGCGTCGGGCATCAAATGGATGCGCCAGGGATTGCCCCAAATCCGCAATCCACCTGCCCGGCTCACGTATACGACATCTTCGGCCAGCAGATCAAACCCTGTCCTCACGCAGGCGTAACACAGCGTAGATTTGCCGCTCAAGCTGTGGCCGGCCAGCAGCACGGCGCGCCCGTTGCGCACCACCGCTCCCGCATGTACGGGCGTGCGATCGGTGCGCGCCGCCAGCAGCAACGCCATGCACTCTAGCACCGCGTGACGAAAGTACAGGTCGTCGGCCACCATCTCGGGCGTCACAAAGGCCAACGCCGCGCCCCGGTCCAACTGCACCGTAAACAGATTATCGCCGGCGGCGGCCACAAAAGTGTTACCGTGCAGGCGATACACCAGAGGCAACCGGAACGCTGCTTTGCTTTGGCCCGGATGGACGACGATGTGGATTTCACGCGGCGGCAGCGGCGAAACGTGTTCGGGCGCTAAACACCGCCAGCGCCCAAAGGATCGCTCTGTGGCCGCCAGCACCTCCGAGCTGTTGCTGTGCACCTCTAACGGCACGCCCAGCAGCGGAACCGAATAATAGTATTTCAGCGCCGCCGTGCGGCCCAATGCGTCGCTCGCCGGCACAAACGGCACGTCGCTTTGAAAGGACAGCCAATCAAAAAGATTCACCGGATTGGTCTGTTCGGTCAGGCCAAGCTCTGGAATTTGTCTCCCGTTGTCAGATAGCATCGTATCCCACTCCGTCAGGATGTGGAGCAAATTGGCAATTTGCCCCATGCGCTGATATATTATAGTACGCACCAGACGGTCCCATAGATTCCCCGCCCGATCTTGAGCTTCATTCCTCTGCCTGTGGCATCCAAACCTCGGATCGTTACGTATCTTTTTTCAGCGCATCATTGCGCGGTCTCGAAACCAGGATATACTTTGCAGTGGTTTTGCGGATGTCCGTCTTTCGGGGAATCCTCGCTAAAGCGAGACATCCAGTCATGACAGACCATCATGACAGACCACAGCCAGGGAGAGGAAAAATTGCTCGTAAACACTCGCAAGCTTGTATGTCTGGCATTTGTCTTTTTGGGGATGGTCGCCTGCGGCGGGCAGAAAAAGGAAACCCAGGCGGTTACCTTGCGCCTGAGCGTCAGCCTGACTCCGCAAGAGCTGTCCACCTTTGAGCCGGCCATCGAGGCGCTGGACGCTGCACACCCCGAATGGCGTATCGTCCTCGAAGCCGTACCCCAGGCGGGCGTCGTGGAAAAGATCAATGCCCAACTGGCCGCGGATGACCTTCCCGATGTGGTGCGCGTGCAAGGGTTATTCGCCCAGCAATGGATACGCCAGAACGCCTTTGTGGACCTCACCGGGCGCATCGAAAAAAGCGAGCTGGACCTGAACGATTTTTTTAGCGGCCCCCTGGAGCAGTTCCGCTGGCAAGACCGGCTATGGGGTCTGCCCGACACCGCCGCGCCCGACGTGGTCTTTTTCAACACGGCCATGTTCGACGCAGCTGGCCTGGACTATCCCAGCGACGACTGGACTTTCGAGGATATGCGCCGGGCCGCCATCCAACTGACGCTGGACGCTCAGGGACGCAACCCCACCGATCCCGACTTTGATCCGAACGCCATCCAGCAATGGGGCTGGAACGGCGGGCTGACCTTTTTCTGGCAGCGCCATCTGGTGCAGGCGTTGGGCGGCGACCTGTGCGGCAACGCCGACTGCACACGGATGACTTTCACCACGCCCGAGACGCTCGCCGCCGCCGCGTGGTGGGCCGGGCTGGTGCACGACGACCACGCGGCTCTGTATGACCCCTACGGCGGCTCGCAGACCGGCGTGCCTGGCGACCCGTTCATCTCTGGCAAAGCGGCCATGGGCTTCAACGGATTTTTTGCTGTGGGCCAACTGAACGAGGTCGGGAACATCGCTTATGACATCGCGCAACCCTTTATCAGCGTGGACGGGCGGCGCTACACGCCCCTGAGCACCAACGGCTATGTGATTGCGGCCAGCTCCGAGCATCCCGACCAGGCCTGGGCGTTGATCCAGGCGCTCATCGAGCCGCAATTCCTGACCGACACGTGGGGTAAGCCGGGCCACAGCGTCCCCGCCCGCCGCTCGGCGGCCGATTCTGTGCTCAACCCTGCGCACCCACCCACCCATCAACAAGCCATCCTCGCAGCCATGGAATACGGCCAGGTGTTCAAGCCTCACACTGCCAGCGCCTTCGAGGTATACGGCAAGACCGCGGATCTGTTCGTCAAGGCGATGAAGGGTGAGACGCCCGTGGATGAGGCGATGGCGCAGATAGAGCGCATCGCCAACGAGATTCTCACCCGTGACCGCGAGCCGTAATCCGCGCAAGATAAACCACGGATTGCACGGATTCCACGGATTGCGCAGAGTGCGTCAAACAATCGGCGACATCCGTGCAATCCGTGTAATCTGTGGTCGATGTGCTCTGCAGCGGGTGGCGGCGGGGCCGATGGCGCGGCGGCCTGCCCCGCAAAGTGCCACGGCGCGGCGGCGCGAGCGCTGGTTCTATGCGTTGGCTTCGCCCTGGCTGATCGGTCTGCTCCTGTTCCAGGCCGGTCCTATCGCCGGGGCATTTGTGCTCTCTTTTGCCGAATGGCCCCTCCCGCGCGCACCGCACTTTGTGGGCCTGGACCACTTTCGCATGCTATTGAGCGACCCACTCTTTGGCCGCACCCTTACTAACACGCTTTATTACACACTAGGGAGCGTGCCGCCCGGCGTGGCGCTGGGACTCGGCCTGGCCGTGCTGCTGAACCGCAAGCGGCGTGGGGTGGTCCTGTTTCGCACGGTCTTTTTTCTACCGAGCGTGGTCTCAGGCGTGGCCATGGCGCTGCTGTGGGGGTGGGTGTTCAACCCCAAGTACGGCATCGTCAACGCGCTGCTGGCTGCTGTCGGCGTGCGCGGACCGGGGTGGCTGGAGGACGAAATCTGGGCCATGCCCACCCTCATCCTGATGAGCTTGTGGGGTGTGGGCGCCAACATGGTCGTCTATTTGGCCGCCTTGCAGAGTATTCCGCGCGCGTTGATAGACGCCGCCGCGCTGGACGGCGCCGGGCGCTGGGACCGCTTCCGCCACGTAACCTGGCCCCTGATCACTCCTGTCACCTTTTATCTGCTGGTGGTCAATGCTATTGGCTCTTTCCAGGTCTTTACGCCCACCTATATTCTAACGCGGGGCGGACCGAATAACGCGACGCTGACTTTTCCACTGTATATCTATATGAACGCTTTTGCCTGGGGTCGGCTGGGCTATGCTTCAACCTTGGCGCTGGTGTTGTTTCTCTCCATCTTGGCTCTCACCTGGCTCCAGTTTCGCCTGGCCGAGCGCTGGGTGTTTTACGCCGGAGGAAAGCTATGACGCTGCGCCGCCCCCTGCGCGCAGGCGCCTTTTATGTCATTGTAGCCCTGACGATCGCGCCCTTCCTGATGCCATTGTTGTGGATGGTCTCCACCGCCTTCAAGCCGACCGAGATGGTGTATGCCAACCCGCCGCAGTGGATTCCTGACCGCGTCACGCTGGAGAATTTTCAAAAAGCATGGGGGTTGCTCGATTTTGGGCGTTTTGTGCGCAACTCGGTGCTGGTGGCAGGCCTGTCGGTGGTGGGCACGCTGGCTTCATCGTCGCTGGTGGGTTATGCCTTTGCCACGTTGCCGGCGCGTGGAAAACGGCTGCTGTTCAACCTCTTGCTGGCGACGGTGATGGTGCCGGCCTCGGTCACATTGCTCCCCACCTTTGTGCTGTTTAGCAAGCTGGGCTGGGTCAACACCTACCTGCCGCTCGTTCTGCCCCATTTTTTCGCCAATGCCTTTTACGTGTTCTTGTTCCGGCAGTTTTTCCAAGGACTGCCGCCTGAGCTTTTTGAAAGCGCCGAGTTGGATGGCTGCAACCCGCTGATGAGCTATTGGAAAATCGCGCTGCCGCTGTCACGTCCGGCGCTGGTCACGGTGGCGGTGTTTGCGCTTGTGGGAGCCTGGAACGATTTTATGGGGCCGTTGATCTACCTGAGCACCAACGACAAGTTCACGCTCAGCCTGGGGCTGTCGTTTTTCCAGGGGCTACATTACAACCAGCTGCACTATATGATGCCTATGGCGCTGGTGGCGCTGTTACCGGTGCTGGTCCTGTTTTTCATCGCACAGCGCTACCTGGTGCAAGGCATCGTCTTCACCTCGAACGACTAGAGGGGGTATGACAACGAATTTTCGGGATTAACCGAATTTCGCTCAATCCCCTGATGCGCTGTCATATCCGCACAGACTGAGCTGTTACCTACAAAGCAGAGTTGAGCAACCCCAGCAGCGTCATAGTGAGCAACAGGCCGGCGTTCAAGGCCCACGGATAGCTATCCCACAAACCCACGATAGCCAGAGCCATCCAGACGCCGAGCAACACCCCAAGCCAGGGTCCAGGCTGCCGGTCGTAGCGACTCACCGCCCAGGCAGGCGCCAGCCACAGCCAGAACCACACCGCCGCGCCCCAAACGCCGACCTCGGCCGCCAGCAACAGCGGCACGTTGTGCACGGGTTGCGGCAAGACCGGCGCGTAGGCGTCGCGCACGGCCAGTGGAAAATTCCCCGCCCCCACGCCAAACACAGGTCGCTGCCCGATCAGGTCGAACGCAACGGCCATCAATTCGCCCCGCTCGCGCAGCGAGCGCGCTTCTGTCGGCGTCGCCCAGGGCCGGAAGCGGGAGGACAATTGTCCAGCCAGGAGCACAGCCGCCGCCAATCCCATCACCGCCGCGCCTGCCAGCGCCACGCTCAACGCACGCCGACGCGGCGGGTCGCGCCAGGCCAGCCCACCCGCCGTGATCGGCAGCACGAGAGCCACCGCCAACCAGGCCGAGCGGGAAAAACTGAGCCACAGCCCCAGCCATAGCAGCCACCACAAGAGGCGCACGCGCCGCGAGCCAAGCAGCGGCAGACCCAGCAGCAGACCCACGGCCACAAAACCCCCCAGTACGTTGGGATGAAAAGTCAGACCGTAGGCCGTAGGCTCGCAGCCAATGCCGGCCGCCCACGGCCAGGATGGCCGCGCCCGGTTGGGTGAGATCGAGGGCCAGCTCACCGGGCAAGCCCAGGCGGCCCTGGTGGAGCACCTGCCCCACGCCCACCACTACGTGCACCCCCAGGCCGGCCATAAACACCCGCACCCACGTGTCCAGAGACAGAGGGGCGCGCGCCAACACCCAACACACGCCGCTCGCCGCCAGCCAGCGCAGCGCCACGTAACCGGCCAGACGCGGCGACAAGGCCAGCGGAGCCGTGAGCAGCGCCAGAACGACCAGCGCCAGAAGCGGCGCAGTGAGCCGGAGGTTAACCTGCCGCCCGGCTGGTCTCTGCGATCCGAACCGGTGAGCCAGGAACAGCACGCCGACGACCGGGTCGGTCAGGTACAATCCCGGCCGCGCGTACAGGTCGAACACGTCTGGCGCGACCGACGAGCCGATAGGCCAATAGACCGAGAGGGGCAATACCAGAGCCAGGGCGTATCCGGCCCCCACGCTGGCTTGTTTCAGGTAAGTCATAATGCGATTTTATCCGATTCCCTCAAAAACGGAAACGCCCTATAACTGAGGAGTGGGGGGGGGGG
>DAOTXN010000150.1:0-36881 GCA_034435435.1 Anaerolineae bacterium
TTGTAGTAGCGACCCGAGTCGCTACTACAAACCCGACAAACTCTTACACTTCCAATTCGGCCAGCGCTTCCATCTCGTCCGCTTCTCCATCGAATCCACCGTCGTCTGAAAGGCCGCCGGTCGGCAGAGGGATCGTGTCGGCCGTAGCGCGGATGCGGGCCTCGATCTCATCGGCGATGGGCGGGTGTTCTTTGAGGAACAGCTTGGCGTTCTCGCGTCCCTGCGCCAGCCGCTCGTCGTGATAGTTGTAGAACGACCCGCGCTTCTCGATCACGCCCATCTCCACCCCAATGTCCAGGATGTCGCCCACCCGGCTGATGCCTTCGTTGTACATGATGTCGAACTCGGCCTGCCGAAACGGCGGCGCCACCTTGTTCTTGGTCACCCGCACCCGCGTGCGATTGCCGGTCACCTCGCCCTTTTCCTTCAACGACTGGATGCGCCGCACGTCCATGCGCACCGAGGCGTAGAACTTGAGCGCCTGCCCGCCGCTGGTGGTCTCGGGGTTGCCGAACATCACGCCGATCTTCATGCGCAACTGGTTGGTGAACACCATGGCCGTGTTGCTCTGCTTGATGGCTCCCGATAGCTTGCGCAGGGCCTGGCTCATCAGCCGCGCCTGCAGGCCCATGTGGGCGTCGCCCATATCCCCCTCGATCTCGGCCCGCGGCACCAGCGCCGCCACCGAGTCCACCACCACCACGTCCATCGCCCCTGAGCGCACCAGCGCCTCGGCGATTTCGAGGGCCTGTTCGCCGGTGTCGGGTTGGGCGATGTACAGGTTGTCCACGTCCACCCCGCAGCGGGCAGCGTAAACGGGGTCAAGGGCGTGCTCCATATCCACGAACGCAGCCAGTCCCCCCATCTTTTGGGCTTCGGCGACGATGTGCTGGCAGATGGTGGTCTTGCCGGAGGATTCGGGGCCATAGATTTCGGTGACGCGCCCGCGCGGCACGCCGCCCACGCCCAGGGCCAGATCCAGCGCCAGCGAGCCGGTGGGGATGGCCTCTACCTTCAAGTGCGAGGCCTCGCCCAGCCGCATGATCGCCCCGTCGCCAAAACGCTTGGTCAGATCGCTCAAGGTGCGGTCCAGTGCTTCAACTTTACCATTTCCGCTCGCCATTACTTCCTCCTACTTTGAATTTCCATTACAAAGGTATCACATCGGTTTGAGTGGGAACACGATTTGCGTTTGCAGAGCCTGAGGCGGTGTCTCAGAAGGGTCATTCAAATAAAACTCAAAAGCGACCCCCGTCGCCTCATAGTTGTTGTTCGCCATCCACTGGGAAAGCGCTTCATAAGCTGGCCCGATTTCCTGGTAAGGGCCGGTGTAAAGGCAGGTGGCTGCCAGGCCCGCCGAAATCTCGCCAGCCTTGATCTCCCCCTTGCCGGGCAGCTTTTTGGGGACGGGAAAGCCTATTTCCACATCCAGGTCTTGCATATCCATGTTGTAATAAGCGGCAAAGGGAGGTCCGCCGGGAAGCTCTCTCAGCTCGCCGATATATTGGGCAATCGCGCCGTATGCTTTGCCAAAAACCTGGGGCAACTCTTGTATGGATGTGCGGGTGCGAATGGAAAGTGTGGGTTGTGCTGTTTGTGTTTCTAACTCGCATTGGAAGGACATGAGACTTTCTCCTGGTATCTATTATCTGAACGGGTAAATCTATGGTTAATAATAGCACTGATGTTCTAATTTGTCAACTGTTGTTTTCGGATTTATAATCGAGCTTATGCCGAAATCAAGAATTCTCTGGATCTCTATAGGTGCGGCGGTGGTCACCATTACGCTCAAGTTTGCCGCTTATGCCTTGACGGGTTCGATGGGCTTGCTGTCCGACGCCACCGAGTCGGTGGTGAATCTGGCGGCGGCGGTGTTTGCATTGGTGGCGCTGCAAGTCGCCAGCCAACCGCCCGACCACGATCACCACTTTGGTCACGACAAGGCGGAATACTTTTCCAGCGGCGCCGAAGGGGGGTTAATTCTGATCGCCGCCGGGACGATTATTTACAGCGCCATACGCCGGTTACTGTTCCCTACCCCAATCGAACAGTTGGGGTGGGGGTTATTCATCTCTGTATTGGCTTCGGGGGTCAATTGGGGCGTGGCGCAATTGCTGTTTCGCGCGGCCCGGCGCTACGACTCGATTACGCTAGAGGCGGATGCTCGGCATTTGATGACCGACGTGTGGACGACGGGCGGCGTCGTGGCAGGGCTGATGGTTGTGATGATCTCGAACTGGCACATATTAGACGCCATCATTGCCATCGCCGTGGCGCTCAACATTGTCCGCACCGGCGCGAACCTGGTGTTGCGCTCGGCGCAAGGGTTGATGGATTACACTTTGCCTAACGACGAAGTCGCTGTCATCGAACAAGTCCTGGCTCGCTATCAACATCGCTACGCGAGCTATCACGCCCTGCGCATGCGCAAGGCCGGGCCGAGGCGTTTCGTGGATCTGCACCTGCTCGTTCCGGGCGAGATGACCGTGCGCGATTCGCATATTTTGTGTGAACAAGTCGAGGCAAGTATCAAAGAGGCGCTGGGACGCACCATTGTCACCATCCACGTAGAACCTGTAGAAGATGCGGCGGCGTGGGATGGCGAGCGGCAAGGTGGGCTGACGTCGGACTCTACGGCAGCGCCTTGAGTACCACGACGGTCATATCATCTGCCTGTCCCGTGCGTCCACTGAAACGACGAGCCTGGGAGCAAGCTTCTGTGGCCAGATCAGACGCTGGGCGTGTAGCCTCGCTTTTGATCAGCGCGACCAGCCGCTCAAGTCCGAACAGTTCCCGCGTCCCATCCACCGCTTCGGTGATGCCGTCGGTATAGACCACTATTACGTCACCCGGCTCCAGTGATACGCTCAACTCGTCATAGCCAGCGTCTTGTTTCAGACCCAGCGGCAAGCCCAATACCTCGATTTCGCTCACCCCGGCCCGGCCATACCACACCGGCAGCGGATGGCCGGCGCTGGCGACGCACAGTTGGCGGGTGTGCGGGTCGAGTATAGCGTAGAGCAGCGTGACGAACCCGTCCGAGTTGATGTCGCGGTACAACGAGCGATTGACCCGGCGCAAAGTTTCGGCCGGATTATCTTGGAACTGCGCCTCGGCCCGCCACAAAGCGCGGGTATTGGCCATGAGCAGCGCCGCCGGCATGCCCTTGCCTACCACGTCGGCAATGACCAGACCCACCCGACCATCGCCAAATTCGATATAGTCGTAAAAGTCGCCGCCGGTTTCCAAAGCCGGTTGGCACAGCGCCCCCACGTCAAAGCCGGGTATGCGGGGAGATTGGCGGGGAAACAACCCTTGTTGGATGCCCCGGGCCACGCGCATCTCTTGAGTCAGCTCGGTCGAGAGACGCAACTGGTAGACGTAGGCGTCGTAAAAGGTGTACGATAGACCGATAATCGTCCCGATAAACATATAGGTCATCAGCAGCACCGGAAACAAGGTGGGGGGCGGCGGCGCGACCAGCAACGCAACCACAATGAGGTGAGCCACGACAGCCCCGGCCACGCCCGCCAGGCCCAATACCCCCCCCCGGAGTAGTAACGCATAACGCACCCGCAACCGCCGGGACCGTTGCGTCAGCCAGATTTCTAGCGGGGCGAACAACACCCCGCCCGTGGTAAAGATGGGCACCGACGCTGCCAACCCGGCCAGCAGCAGCCTCCAAAAGCCGCCATACGGCCCCTCGGCGCCATAACTGGCGAGAAATAGAGACGCCGTCAGACTGATCGGCCCGCCGATGAGCACGCCGATGAGCGGCATGCGCCACCACTCTGACGCCCGCGCCCATTCTCTCATGCGCCGACTCCTTCACGCGACAGAAGCGGGTCCCGTCGCTCGACCTGGATTGCCAGCATAGTCACATCGTCGACCTGCTCGACCGGTCCGCGGAAACGATCCAACGTGAACCGAATTTCCTCGATGATGTTCTGTGGATGGTCGGCCGGAATGTGCGCCAACGTGGTCTGAAAGCGCTCAAAACCGAACATCTGGCGCTGGGCGTTGAGGCTTTCCACTACGCCGTCGGTGTACAACAGCAACAGGTCGCCCGGCAGCAGCGAGACCCACGTTTCCTCATATTCGGCCCCCGGCGCCAACCCCAAGGGGAGACCGTTAGCATTCAGCTCGCGCAGCGCGTGCCCGGCCCGCTGCGACGCCGACAATGGGTGGCACAACAGCGGCGGCGGATGTCCGGCGGCGGCAAAACGCACCCCTGGCTCGCTCACGTCGATAATGCCGTAAAACAGCGTGACAAAGGCCAGAGAATGGATGTCTTGACACAGGGCGCGGTTGACCCGCGCCAGCACCTGGCCCGGCGACGCGCCCGTGGCCGCTTCGGCCCGCCACAAGGCGCGGGCATGGGCCATCAATAAGGCGGCGGCGATGCTCTTGCCCGCCACGTCGGCTACAACGACGCCCACGCGCCCGCGCCCCAGATAAATCAGGTCGTAAAAGTCACCCCCGGTCTCGCGGGCGGGCGTACAGTGGGCGGCAAAGGCCAGCCCATCCACCTGGGGGAAATGCTGTGGAAACAGGTCTTGTTGAATGGCGCGGGCCACCGCCAACTCTTGAGCCAGCCGCGCCGAGCGATGCATCTGCGCCAACACCTGCTCGTACAAGGTGTAGCCGAGGCCGATAGTGGCGCCGCCCAATGGGAACCACACCAACAGCGCCGGGAGCAGCGTGTCGGGTGGGGGAACTTGAAGAATCCAGCGCGTCACGACGTGGTACACGAAAAAACCATCGCCGCCGCCCACCAGGGCGTAGGTCATACAACGGGCGATTGCCGTTTGCCGGGCCGATAATTCCCGCCGTCGCACCACCAGCAGATCAAAGGGCACGCCTACCAACATAGCTCCCACCCCTACGCTGCCCACGGTGACGAGCAGACTGCCTCCAAAGAGCGTCCAAAAGTCGCCGTACACGCCGCTGCCATACACGGCCAGAAACAGCGACGCCGGACCACTCAACGGGAAGGCCAACAAGGTCCCGATGAGCGGCATTTGCCACCACAACCGCTCGCTACTCGTAGGGGCCATTCGCCATTCGCTATTCGCCTCTCTCCATCGCCTCCGCCTCGCTCGCATACAGGTCGGCAAAGAGCGGCAGGCGCACCAACTCGAACACTTTGCGATAGTGGGCGCTCATGCCAAACAGCCCAATCTTGCGCCCGCTTTTTTCTGCCTCCATCACCAAAGAGATGAGCACCGCAATACCCGAAGTGTTGATGTATTCGGTGTCGCGGAAATTGAAAAATATGCGCGTGGGTCCCTTGCGCTGCGCTTCGGTGTATGCCCGCTGTATGACCGCTTGTCCCTGGTTGGTTACGTCGCCTATCAGATCGATGATGACGGCGGCGCCGACCTGGCGCACTCGCGCTTCTGTGCTTTGTTTCATAGGTGCTTTATTCCCCCCTTGTGGTGCTCACGTCGTCTCTGGGATTGGCGGGGCGTTGGAGGTGGATAACCATGCGAAACTGATTTCCATTGCCCATTTCTGGCTCGACAAAGCCCGCTTCGTCCACCAGGCGCTGGATGACATACATACCCATGTGTCGTAGCGGCTCCTGGCCGGCCAACTTGCGGCTAATGTCCGGTTCGGGAAAGTGCTCGGGCGGCGGGCCGCCTTTGCCTTCGTCTCGAATGTCAATTGACAGACGGTCTGGCTCGATGCGCAGCAGCACCAACACGCGTGTGTTGGCGTCTAATTGATTACCGTGCTCGATGGCATTCAAACAGGCTTCGGCCACGGCGGTTTTCAGGTCCTCGACGCGCTCCGATACAAAGCCCATCTGTTGAGCCACGGCTCCGGCCAGCTTGCGCGCGACTTTTTCGTACCCGATTTCGCTGGGAATTTTTAGCTCAATGACGTGCGTTTTGTCCATTTACCAAACCTGCATTTTCAAGACCTCGGGCTGCACCTCCCGCCCGTCGAACCCGATGCGGTTGTAAATCTCAAATGCCTGTTCCTGGCAGGCCCAAGCCTGTTCGGTTTGCCCGATGTGTTGATACAGCTCACTCAAGTGGCTGAGGGCCGTCGCCAATCCGTGCTGATAGCCGATCTCACGGCACAATTGCTGGCTCTGGCGATAGTTATGCAGCGCCTTTTCAGTCTCGCCCCGATCAGCCCACACCCGACCCAGATTGTTGTACGACGCGGCCAAGCCGTACACATCGCCCAGGCTGGCGTGGATCAACAGGCTCTTTTCGTGAAATGTGTGCGCGGTGTTCAGGTCGCCCATAGCCCAATAGGTGATGCCCAGCAGGTTGCTGGCGCGAGCCGTGCCTGGCTGGTCGCCGCTCTGCTCGGCGATTTCTAACGCCTGCCGACCCAACCGGGCCGCCTGTTGATAGTCGCCCTGGCGGTGGAATATTTGACCCAGGCCGGTGTAAAGTGCGGCTGTCTCGGGGTCCTGGCCGGCCGAGACGGCCATTTCCAATCCCTGTTCTAGGTATTGGATGCCTTGTTCGTATTTGCCCCACACCTGACACACGTTGCCCAGCTTGCGTAACAGGCGCGTCCGATCGCCGGGTTCGAGCGTAAGCTGGAGCGCCGCTTCGTAGCGAAAAGCGGCTTGTTGATAATTGCCTGCCAGCAGATCCAGATTGCCCTGAGCCTCGTGCAACAAGCATTGGGTGGCCCGGTCGCCGGCGTGGCCTGCCTGCACGATGTCCCAGGCCCGTTGAAAGTGCTCGGCGGCCTTGCCGTTGGCGTAGCGCAACTGAGCCTGGGCGGCGAATTTGATGTGATAGTCGAGCGCCTGCGGCCACATCTCGGCCCCAGCATAGTGATGGGCCAGGCGCTCGTATTGTTCTTCCAGACGGTCGGCGTAGAGGGTTTCAATGCTGTGGGCCACGCGCCGATGATAGTCGCGCTGCTGGCGGCGGAGCAGCGTTTCGTAGGCCACTTGCTGGGTCAAGGTGTGAACAAAGGTGTATTCTTGATCGGCAGTCCGGCGCGTTTCGCGGATCAACTCGGCCTGCTGCAAATGGGCCAGATGATGGCCCAGGTCAACGCCCGGCTCGGTCACGGCCTGGAGCACGCGCAGGCTGAACGTGCGTCCGACGATGGCCGCCACCTGTAAAACGCGCCGCGATACGGCGTCCAGCCGGTCCAGCCGGGCGGTGAGCGCGCCTTGCAAGGTTGCGGGGATAAAGTTGGCGGGCACGTCCCCGACCACTTGCCAGCGCGCGTTAGAGCGTTTGAGTGCGCCCCGGTCAATAAGCGAACGCACAACTTCTTCGATGAACATCGGGTTGCCGCCAGAGCGCTCACGAATGAGGGTCTGCACGCTTTCGGATAGCCCCTCGTCGTCCTGGCTCTCCAGCAAATTGCCTATCAAGTCGTTGCTGGCCTCTGCCGACAGCCCGTGTAACACGATCTCCATATGCCTGGCGGGGTGGGCCCGCCGGGCCAGGTCGCGTAGCTCCCAACAGGCCGCGCCTGGCTCCGGGCGGAATGAAAAGATCAGCAGCAACGGGCGTTCGTCGATCAGCGGCAGCAGATCTCGCAACAGACGAATAGCGCCATCGTCTGCCCACTGCAAGTCATCCAAGGCCAGTATCAGGGGGGCCATGGTGGTCAACTGCTCAAATATGCGGCGCAGGGCGCGAAAGATGTGCCGCTCCTGTCCTTCTGGGTCTAGGGCGCTCACCCGGCGGGCTGTCTCACCGGCCAAGTGCAGCGACATGAGGTTGGCCAGGTGCGGGATGAGCGCCTCGACCTCTGGTTCGATCGGCTCCACAGCAGCAGGAGGAACGGGGACAAACAACTGGGCCATGCGCCGCCGTAGCTTGGTCCACATGTCGCCCGCCCGGTCGTCGGCTCCGATGCCCAGGTAGCGCCGCAGCAAATCGGCCAGCACGCCATAAGCGCCCTGGCCTTGCGCCAGCGCCCGCCCGTACAGCCATATCGGTTGTGAGTCGGCCTGGACGGCCTCGTTGCGTATGTGGCGCAGCAGCCGGCTTTTGCCCACCCCCGTCTCGCCGATCAGCGTGACGATGCTGCCGCACTGCGCTGGCTGCGCGCTATCCAACAAGCGCGCCAGGGCTTTGCGCACCATCGCCAGCTCGACCTCGCGCCCGACCAGCGGCGACTGCACCCCGCGCACCTCACCCAAGTCGGTGCGGGTGCGCAATCCGGTCACTTCAAAGACGTGCACAGGCTGTGAACGCCCTTTGACCTGCGTCGGTCCCAGCGGAACGACTTCGATGTATGGCTCCACCAATCGGTAGGTGGATTCGCTGATGAGCACCGTGCCGGGCTGTGCGATGCTCTCCAGGCGCGCCGCCAGCACGATACCAATACCCATCGCTGTGTATTCCACCACATCGTCGGCGCCCACCGGCCCGACCACCACGCGGTCGGTGTGCACACCTACGCGCACGCAAAAATCGGACGCCCGCCCCTCGCGCTCCAGGTCGGCGGCAATGCGCTGGGCGGCGGTCTGGATCTCCAGCCCGACGCGCACGGCGCGCAAAGGGTCGTCGTCGTGGGCTTCGGGCGCGCCAAAAAAAGCCTTGAAGCCATCGCCCTCTAGCCGGGCCAAATAGCCGCCATAGTCGAACACCGGGCACAGAATGGCGCTAAAAGCGCGGTTCATCAAGTCCAGAAACTCTTCCGGGTCCATGCGCTCGGCCAGCAGGCTCGACTGCACCGTGTCGCAGGCCAGGATGGTCACCTGGCGGCGCTCACCCTCAGGTCGGACCCCGCCTTGCAACCATTGGACAAAACTGCGCGGGCGGGCAGCGGGCCGCAGGGCGCGACCACATTGGGCGCAAAAATTGGCCGAGATTGGGTTTTCGCAGTCGCAGTTTGGACAGTTCATCGCAAGACAAAGCTGATAGCTGAACACTGATGGCTATGGGCTGGCCGAATTTTAGCACAGACTGGCGGAAAGTGAAACTTAATCTGGAGGATATATCGCCCCAGTTGGAGGGCAAGATCGCTACCGATACAAAAAACGATATGACGGCTTCAAACCCATTGAAAACCACCCGTGGCTATTGTATAATCCATTGTAACTGATGTTTGAGAGCCAAGGCAAGGAGGTCCCCATGATGAACCCGGACACGTCCTTTGGGCGCATTGTCAGGGAGCAACGCCGGGCGCTGGACCTCACCCAAGCCGAGCTGGCGCGACGAGTCGCCTGTGCGACCATCACCATCCGCAAAATCGAAGCCGACGCGCTACGCCCATCCCAGCAAATCGCCGAGCGCCTGGCGATGGCGTTAGCCATCCCCCTGGAAGGGCGGGCCGACTTTGTGCGGCTGGCCCGCATGTCACACCTGGTTGAGCCATCGCCGCTGCCCCTGCCCACCCCGCCCCCATTGCCCGAAGAGATCGGCGCGGCCGACCTGAGCGGCCGCGCCATCCGCGGCTATGAGCTGGGCGAGCGCATCGGCGCGGGCGGCTTTGGGGCCGTTTATCGAGCGGTGCAGCCGTTGGTCGAGCGCGAGGTGGCCATCAAGATTATTTTGCCCCAGTACGCCGATCACCCCGATTTTATCCGCCGCTTCGAGGCCGAGGCGCAACTGGTGGCCCGGCTGGAACACCCTCACATCGTGCCGCTGTACGACTATTGGCGCGAGCCGGGCGTGGCCTATCTGGTGATGCGCCTGCTGCGCGGCGGCAGCCTGGCAGACAGACTCAAAGAGGGTCCTCTGGCGCTGGAGGCCGTGGTGCTGCTGCTGGAGCAGGTCGGCGCGGCGCTACATGCGGCTCACCGCACCGGCGTGATTCACCGCGATCTGAAACCCGCCAACGTGTTGCTGGACGAGGACGGCAACGGCTATCTGGCCGACTTTGGCATCGCCAAGAACCTGAGCGACCCCAGCCTGGAAGACCTGACCCAGGCCAGCGCGATCATTGGCTCGCCGGCCTATCTCTCGCCGGAGCAGATTCGCTCCGAGCCGGTCAAACCCCAGGCCGACATCTATTCGCTGGGGGTGTTGTTGTACGAGCTGCTCACTGGCTGCAAACCCTTCCAGGGTCCGACGCCCTTTCAGTACATCCAGCAACATCTCAACGAGCCGCTGCCGCCTCTGGCTGCCCATCCCGCCCTCGACGCGGTTATTCGCCGGGCGACGGCCAAAGACCCCTTCGAACGCCACCCCGACGTGCCCGGTCTGCTGGGCGACTTTCGGGAGGCGGTGGCGGCGGAGAGTCTGGCGGCTCTCCCTGAGATTTCACATAGGATTACTGCTTTAGACGAGGGCCTGGAAAACCCTTACAAGGGCTTGCGCCCCTTTGGCGAGGCCGACGCCGATGACTTTTTCGGACGCGAGACGCTGATCCAGGAGCTTTTGGGCCGTTTGGCCGAAGAGAACGATCTGTCGCGCTTTCTGGCGGTCGTAGGTCCGTCGGGCAGCGGCAAGTCTTCGGCCGTCAAAGCAGGGCTTATCCCTGCGCTGCGGCGGGGCGCGTTGCCCGGCTCGGAGAATTGGTTCATCGTGGACTTGATTCCGGGGGCGCAACCGCTGGAAGAGCTGGAGGCAGCGCTGCTGCGGATTGCCGTCAACCCGCCGGAGAGCCTGCTGACCCAACTGCGCGAGGACGAGCGTGGCCTGCTGCGGGCCGTGCGCCGCGCCCTGCCCGCCGATCCGCGCATCGAGCTGGTGCTAGTGATTGACCAGTTCGAGGAGGTATTTACGCAGGCAGCAGATGAATCGGTCCGCGCCCACCTGCTGGACAGCCTGGTGACGGCGGCCCTCGACCCGCGCAGTCGGGTGCGCATCATCCTGACGCTGCGGGCCGACTTTGTTGGGCGCGCACTCGAGTACGTAGATTTTGGCGACCTGCTGCGCCAGCGCACCGAGTTTGTGCTGCCGCTGACGCCCGACGAGCTGGAGCAGGCCATCGTCAAGCCGGCCCAACGGGTCGGCCTAATCCTGGAACCGGGTCTGCCGGAGGCCATCATCCGCGAGGTGGGCGACCAGCCGGGCACGCTCCCGCTGCTCCAATATACCCTGACCGAGCTTTTCGAGCGGCGGGTGGGGCGCGCGCTGACCCTGGGGGCCTATCAGGCCAGCGGCGGCGTGCGCGGGGCCCTGGCCCGTCGCGCCGATGAGTTGTACCACGGGCTGGACGGGGCCGGTCAGCAAGCCGCTCGTAAACTGTTCCTGCGGCTCATCACCCTGGGCGAAGTGACCAGCGATGACCTGCCCGCGCCGGACACCCGTCGGCGTGTGCTGCGGGCCGAGCTAGAAGCTCTGACGAAGGACGAAGGACGAGGGACGAAAGACGAAACTCACTCCGGTCATCCGTCTTTTGTCCTTCGTCCCCCATCCGCGATGGACAGAACTATCGAGCAGTACGGCCGCCACCGCTTGCTCACCTTCGACCGGGACCCGCTGACGCGCGGGCCGACGGTGGAAGTGGCTCACGAGGCCCTCATCCGCGAGTGGGGGCAGCTTAGGGAGTGGTTGGACAAAGACCGCGAATTTCTGCTGTTGCACCAGCGGCTCCGCGCTGCGCTGCGCCAATGGGATGCCAGCGAACAGGACGAGGGCGCTGTGTTACGCGGCGCGCCGCTGGCCGAAGCGGAGAACTGGCTGCACCAGCGGGCGAGCGATTTGACCGAAACGGAGCGCGCCTTTGTGCGGGTCGGGCTTCACCTGCGCGAGCGCGAAGCCGCCGAGCGCGAGGCGCAACGCCAGCGCGAGCTGGAAGCGGCGCGCAAGCTGGCCGAGACGGAAAAGGCGCGGGCGGAAGAGCAGAGCCGCGCCGCCAGACGGCTGCGGCGACGGGCGCTCTTGTTGGCTGGCGCTTTGGCCGTAGCCGCAATCCTGGCCGTCGTTGCCTTTACGTTTGGCCGGCAGGCGCGGCGAGAGGCGGATTTGACGACTTCACGCGAGCTGGCCGCGGCTGGGCTCAGTAATCTGGACGTGGATCCGGAGCGCAGCGTGTTGCTGGCCTTGCAGGGGCTTTCAGTCGCCTATACGCTGGAGGCGGAAAACGCCCTGCACAAGAGCCTGCCGGCTATGCACCTGTTGCGCACGTTGGAGGGGCAAACCAGCCTGGTGCAAAGCGTCGCTGTCAGCCCGGATGGGAAGCGCATCGCTGGGGTGGGAATTGATGGGACCGTCATCGTGTGGGATGCCGATACGGGTCAACAGTTAGTCAAGTTCTCGGCTCACATGGAGCATACCTTCTGGGTGACGTTCAGCCCGGAGTGCGTCAGCCCACCCGAAGCGCCAGCGGAGCGGTGTGGGAAGCGGCTCGCCACGGCCAGCGCGGACAACACGGCCAAAGTATGGGATGCTGCTACCGGGGAGGAATTGCTCACCCTCTCCGGCCACGCCGATGCGGTCAACGGCGTGGTCTTTAGCCCGGATGGGCTGCTCCTGGCGACGGCCTGCGGCGACGCTGCCGCGAGAATTTGGGATGCGACTTCGGGGCAGTTGTTGCACACCCTGTCCGGCCATGCGCCGGCCGCCAGGGCCGGCAGCCTCCATCCGGGCGGCGTCGTGGACATCGCCTTCAGCTCCGATGGGAAACGACTGGCTACGGGCGGCGCGGATGGCGCGGCGCGCGTCTGGGATATTTCGGCTGCGCTCAGTACAGACGTGGCTTCTGGTAGGGGTGGGGCTAGCCCCGACCCCCTACTCGTCCTGGCCGGCCACACGAGCGAAATCTTTATCGCCTTTAGCCCCGATGGAACGCGACTGGCGACGGCCGGCTACGATGGGCTGGTCAAAGTGTGGAGCGTTGCCTCCGACTCAACGGCAGGGCAGTTGTTGCTTTCCATCAACCACGAGCAACCGGCTCGCAGCCTGGCTTTCAGTCCAGACGGGACACGTTTAGCTGCCGCCAGTCAGGACGGGGCGGCCAGGGTGTGGGATGCGGTCTCTGGCAAGACATTGCTGGTCCTCGCGGGTCACGCCGGATTGATTGATGACGTGGCTTTCAGTCCAGATGGTACACGCCTGGTGACCAGCAGTGAGGATCAGACGGTAAAAGTTTGGGATCTTTCGACCAGTCGGGAATGGCTCACGGTGGAGGGCGATTTACCCAAGTTTAGCCCGGATGGTCGGTCCCTGACGGTCCTGGCGGATGGCATCGTCATCTGGGATAGCGCCTCAGGCGAGGAATTGCGCACCTTGCCGATTTACCAGAACCCTTTTATTTTCGACTATGTGCGCAGCCCTGACGGCGAACTCATTGCCACGGCCAGTTGGGATGGGACGGCCAAAATATGGGACGCTACAAACGGGCAAGACTTGTTCACGCTGGCCGGCCATACCCATCGCATTTATAAAGTCAATTTTAGTCCGGATGGAACCCAACTGGTCACGGCCAGTGAGGACGGGACGGCCAAAGTCTGGGATGCCGTTTCGGGTCAAGAAGTCCTGACCCTGTCCGGCCACACCGGAACCATTCAAGGCGGCGCTTTTAGCCCGGATGGAAAATTCATCGCCACCGCCAGTTGGGATCACACGGTCAAAGTGTGGGACGCTATGACGGGTCAGGAGTTGTTTAGCTTGTCGAAAGATACGGAACTCACCGATGTGGCTTTTAGCCCAGATGGGAAGCGTCTGGCCGCCTCGGGCAACGATGGGACGGCGACGGTATGGGATGTTTCGGCTGCGCTCAACACAGGCATCTCGGCGAGTGAGGGGCGCGTCTTGTACACGCTCTCCGGCCACACGGCGCTTGTTGCACGCATCGCGTTCAGTCCTGACGGCCGATACCTCGCAACGGCCAGCTTTGATGGCACGGCCAAAGTGTGGGACGCCGCCTCCGGCCAAGCGTGGCTGACGTTGTCGGCCGGCCCAGATGCCTTGACCGACGTCGCTTTCAGTCCGGATGGGACGCGCCTGGCGACGGGCGGATTTGAGGGCCGGGTGCGGGTCTATGTCCTGCCCATCGAGGATTTGATCGCGCTGGCGCGAGAGCGGGTCACGCGCGGGTTGACCGATGAGGAGTGCCAGAAGTATCTGCACGTGGACGAGTGTCCGAGCGGGCAAAAAGATGATACTCTGCCCAATGATTGAAAGGAGTAAAATTGGAGGTGTGCGATGAAAGGACGACAGATTCTCGTATGCGTATTGGCGCTGGGGCTGCTCCTGGCGCTGGCGGTGGGATTGAGTCAGGCCCAGGGGCCGGCGCCGCCGGAGCGGAACGTAGAAGAAGAAACGGGTGTGGCGGCTCCGAAGGAGGCGGTGCACGATGTGATTGACATCCAAGGGCAGTTGGCCGACGCGAGCGGCAATCCCCTCAGCGGCACCTACGACATCACGGCCAGGATCTATGATGCCGAGACGGGTACGTTGCGCTGCTGGGACACGGATTCCAAGACCATATCCAACGGGTTATTCATCATGCATCTGGACGGAACGGACGGGTGCACGAGTTGGGACATCAACGGCGATGCGCTCGACCTGGGCATCGAGGTGGAGAGCGACGGGGAGATGGATCCCCGGCAGGGCATCTACCCCGTGCCTTATGCCTGGAGCCTGCGGCCGGGGGCGGTGATCGCGGGTGATGTGGCTGGCGATAGTGTGCTACAGGTGCACAACGGCAGCACGTCCAACGGCAGTAAGGGTGTGTATGGCCGGGCCTACAGCCTGACCGGTACCACCTACGGCGTCTACGGTGAGAGCTACTCGGCTGATGGCTATGGCGGTTATTTTGCCAGTACTACGTTACCGCCCGGTGGCGGTGTGGCCCTCAAAGCCGCTGGCTCTGGCATCATCCAGAGCACGGCGAACTCCTACCTCTGGATCAGTGGCAACAGCCTGCAAAAAGCCAACAGTGATGACACCACCCGCTGGCAATATGACGATTACGGGGGCTATAAAGTTTACGCCGGTTCGGATTGGGTGAACCTCAAGCGCGTCGTGCTGCCGGTGACCATCCCGGGGCAGTTATATGGTCAGAACGTTACCGTAACCGGTATGGATCTCTACTACGCCATTGACGGAGAATTTACGGTGATCGATGCTGTTTTCGTCCGGCGACAAGACGGTGTTGGGACCGGCGATCTCATCCTGTTTGATGATACCGACCTGACCTGCGGAGCAGGAGAACAATGCTCGATGCATTGGGATGTGGATCAAAACAACGTGCTCAGCGACCAACAGGGGGTTCTGCACATCGTCCTGCGGTTTGCCTTTGGCGGTGAGGTGCAGTATATTCAGATCGGCGGGGTGCGACTCACCCTGGAACACGATTAGCAGGAGGCGGGCCATGAGACAAATCTCGATGCTCTTGACTTTAATCGCGCTCCTTGCGCTGGTCGGCAGTGTTCTGGCCATGTCCTCCGCCAACTACCGTCTGGACTGGTTCACCCCGCTGACCGGGGGCGGCGGGGGACCGGCCGGGTCTGCCAGCTATGCGGTCAACCTGACCGTCGGACAGACGGCCGTCGGTTCCGCCTCCAGTTCGAGTTACCAGGCCTGCCTGGGTTACTGGTGTAGGGCGGAGGAGCCGTGGCGGGTCTACCTGCCGCTGGTTCTAAAGGAAGGGACAGGATGAAATACGCTCTATTCGTCCGGTTCGGTCTGCTGTTCGCAGCGATGATCTGCTTTGCAGCAACACACCAGCGGAACCAGGACGCAACTGCCTCACCCGAATCGACGCCATCTTTCACTTTACAATATCCAATCTCCAATATCCACAGGCCCACTGCCGCCGATGACCCGGTCCTGTACTTCTCCGACCTCACCAGCGGCCCCAAGAGCGGCAACTCGGACACCTCCGGCGGGCGCAGCGGGCAGGATGGAGCCATCGTCACGATCTGGGGCCGCAACCTGGGCAGCGCACAGGGCGACAGCCAGGTGTTCGTCAACGGCGTCGAGGCGGCTTCGTACTACTCCTGGGGCAACGCCACCGCCCCCGCCGACCTGTACACCTATCATCGGATGCAGCAGGTCTCGTTTCAGGTCAGTCAACTGGCGCAGGACGGGCCAGGCGCGATCCAGGTGGTCGTCAATGGCCGGTCCTCCAACACCCTGCCGTTCACCGTGCGCGCCGGAAACATCTACTTTGTCACCACCGGCGGCAGCGACGACACGGGCGACGGCAGTTGGGCCAACCCCTGGCGCACCATTCCTCACGCCGCCAGCAGCCTGGCCCCTGGCGACGTCGCCTACGTCGGCGACGGCGTGGATCAGACGACCGAAACGGCTTACGGCGCCGCCGTCAACCTGGACAGCGACGGAGCGGAAGGCGCGCCCAAGGCGCTGGTGGTTTACCCCGGCGCGACCTCCTACGTGGGCAACACGGCCATCGAGCGCGCCTTTGGGGTGTGGAACCCGGCCGGCGCAGGCAGCTATTCCGTGCACTGGGTGCTGGCCGGGTTTAGCATGACCACCGGCCAGATCGGCGTCTCGGCCCACAGCGGCTTTCGGGTGGTGGGCAACTATGTCACGGCCCCCGACGGCGATAGTTGGGACGGGGCCATCGGCGGTGTGGGCGACGATGTGTACATCCTGGGCAACGAGCTGGAAAACGTCGGCGCGGCGGATTGTTCCAAGTATTACCACGCGATCTATATTTCGGGCGCCCGGCCCGGCGATCCCCCGCGCGCCCCGACCGAATCGGACCGCGAGGTGGCCTGGAACTATATCCACGACGGCATGTCAAACCGGGCCATCAACGTCTACAGCGAAGGAGCAAACTCGGCCTTTATCCAGGGGCATCGCATCCACGACAACGTGATCGTCAACCAGCGCGGCGACGGCATCCTGCTGGGCTACTCTGTCACCGGCGACAACTGGGTCTACAACAACCTGGTCATCAACGCCGGGCTGGGGCCGGAGTGGGGCGCGGGAGGGGATGACGCCTCCTACCACACCGGTTTACACCTCGTCGCCGGACACGAAGAGGTGGCCCAAACCCGGCTGTACGTCTATAACAACACGCTGTACGCCAACGGTTGGTCGGGGGCGACGTGGCCGGAGCAGACCGGCGCTATCCTAATTGACCAGGGGATGCTGGATCGCTCGACGACCGTGTATTTCAGCAACAACGTCATCTATTCGACCGGCGAGCCGTATCTGGCGGGCGAGTCGGCGGCATTGCCGGCAGGGGATCACCGCAACTGCTGGTACGGCGACGGTCCGGCCCCGGCCTGGGATACCACCGCCATCAACGAGGATCCGCTGTTCGTGAACGCAGGCGCGTTCGACCTGGAATTACAGGTAAGTAGCCCCTGCGTGGACGCCGGACGGAACGTCGCTTCCGTCGTCGCCGGGGACCTGTTGGGCGCGCCGAGGCCGCAGGGACTGGCTTTCGACCTCGGCGCGTATGAATACGTCACCGGCACGCTGGCGCTCCAGCCGATGGTGTACCTGCCGTTCGTCGTCAGGTAAATCATTGCCAGGGTTTAGTCACGCGCCCCTAGCCTGCAAGGCGACGGGCGCGTTTTCATTTCTTCATTTGACGAAGCTTGAATTATGGAGAGAATAGGAGGCAGGACGAATGATTGTGGAAAGGGGAGGCGAGAAATGAACTGGACCGGATTGGCCGCTCAGGCGTGGGATCCTTCGGGCGGCGACGAGCCGTTTTATGACCACGATTTCATCCAGCGCATCATCGAGCAAAACGGCGACCCGGCGCTGGACGTGGGCTGTGGTACGGGGCGGCTGCTGTTGCGCTATCTGGCTGCCGGGCTGGACGTGGAGGGTGTGGACACCTCGGCGGATATGCTGGCCATCTGCCGTGAAAAGGCGCGGCAGCAAGGGTTGACCCCGGTTCTCTACCAGCAAGCCATGCAGGCGCTCGACCTGCCGCGCTGTTACAGGACTATTTTTATCCCGTGTGGCACTTTATGCCTGATCATTGACCGTGACGAGGCAATGGAAGCCCTGTGTCGCTTTAACGACCATCTGGAGCGAGGCGGCACGCTGATCTTTAACTTGTTCTGGCAGTTCGACCAGGGCGGGCCGCTCTCGGACAAGCCGTTGGGGGCGTTCGGCGAGTGGGGCGATCTGTGGAGCCACGCCCAGCCTGACGGCGGCGTCATCGCTCAGCACCTCAAGATCGAAAAAATCGACCGCGTGGAGCAGATCTTGTGGGCCAGGCGGCGTTACCAGCTCATCCGCGATGGGCAGGTGCTCGAGGAAGAGATTTTCGACTCCAACGAGCGCTGGTACGGCAAGTACGAGATGGTCTTGATGCTGGAAAAGGCCGGCTTTCGGGAGGTGCAGGTCAAGGACGGTTGGTCCGATGAGGATTTCTGCGAGCGCCACGGCGCGATGGTGTTTGTGGCGAAAAAGTGATGTACACGTATGAGTATAGCGCATAGCGAGCATTTTGCCTGGGCCAATGGAGGCGCGCACATAATGTCACGAACCGGTTATCAACCCGACCCGCAGATGTTGAAAGATTTTTTGGAAAGCTACACCGTCCCCATCCTCAAAAGACTGGCGGCGCTTTTGACGTCGGGTCTGCCCACGCGTAAGGCCGAGCTGGTGGCGCTCATCCAGCAGCATCTGGAAAACCCGGACACCCTGCGGAAACTATGGGCCGAGCTGAACGATTTGCAGCGAGCAGCCGTCGCCGAGGTGGTTCATGCGTGGTCTGAATTTGACGGCACCCGCTTTCGGGCCAAGTACGGCCGCGATCCTGATTGGGGCAAGTTCAGCCAGTGGGGAGAGATGGAAAAGCCCTCACCCCTCTGCCTTTTTATTTACAACGCCGAGATGCCGCGTGACCTGAAAGAACGCCTAAAACGTTTTGTGCCGCCGCCCCGCGCCGCCCAAATCAGCGGACAGACCGACGCCCCTACGACGATCCCCCAGACGTGGCACGAATATGACCACAAGACCGGCTCGCACAAAACGCACATCGAAGAGATCGAGGTGTTCCGCTGCGAGACCGAACACGTGGCCCAGCACGACCTGCAGGCCGTGCTGCGTCTGATAGATGCCGGCAAAGTGCGGGTCAGTGACAAGACCAAGCAAGTGACGGCGGCCGGCGCGCGGGCCATCACTGAAGTGTTGCTGGGGGGAGACTTTTATCCACCCGAGAAAGAATCTGATGCTTGGACGACGGAACCGGGACCGATGCGGGCCTTTGCCTGGCCGCTCATTTTGCAGAGCGCGGGCCTGGCGAATCTGTCTGGCGCCAAGCTCCAATTGACGCCCGCCGGCAAAAAGGCGTTGACCTCCCCCCCGCATCAGGTCATCCGCGAGGCCTGGAAGCGCTGGCTCAAAAGCACGCTGCTGGACGAATTTAATCGCGTCCACACGATCAAGGGGCAGACCGGACAGGGCAAACGGCAGATGACGGCGGTAGCCGGCCGGCGCACGGCCATTGTAGACGCGCTGCGGGCCTGCTCGCCGCATCAATGGATCGCTTTTGACGAGTTTTCCCGTTTTATGCAGGCCGCCGGGCACACCTTTGAGGTCAGCCGCGACCTGTGGACGCTGTATATCTCGGATCGGAACTATGGCAGCCTGGGCTACTCAGGATTTGGCGATTGGCGCATCGTCCAAGGGCGCTACGCCATGGCCTTTCTGTTCGAGTATGCGGCCACGCTGGGAGTGATTGACGTGGCCTACATCCATCCGTCAGGCGCGCGCAGCGACTATGGTGAATTATGGGGTACAGACGACCTGGACTGTTTGAGCCGTTACGATGGATTGATGCACATTCGCATCAATGGTTTGGGCGCGTATTGCCTGGGATTGACCGAGGAGTATGTCCCGACGCCGCTGCCGGTAAAGCAGGTGCTCAAGGTGCTGCCCACCATGGATGTGGTGGCGACTGAACCGCTCCCACCCGGAGACGTGCTCGTCTTGGAGCAATTTTCCGAACAAACCTCAGACGTGGTGTGGAAGATTGAAACGTCCCGGTTGCTCAAGGCGGTAGAAGAGGGGCGCGCGGTCGCCGATATAGTGGCCTTTTTGCAGGCCAAGTCCGGCGAGAGCCTGCCGGGCGCTGTGACGATTTTCTTCAACGAGGCAGCCGAGCGGGCTAAACGCCTGGTGAACCGTGGTCCCGCGCTGCTCATCGAAGCGCAAGACGCTGCGCTGGCCCAGCTCATCGCCAACGATAGCCGCTTGCGCTCGCTGTGTATGCTGGCCGGCGAGCGGCACATCGTCGTCCCGGCCGACGCCGAGAGCGCCTTTCGGCGGGCGCTGCGCGAGCTGGGTTACACTTTGCCGGCGCAAAGTAGACCGTGATACACCCTCACGGGGTGTCCTTGTCCCGTCAACAGCCCGGCTCGCCATAGTTGCCGCAGCAACTCGATGCCGTGCGCAGCTTGATCCAATTGTTGCGCACAAACAGGCGCACTTTGCGCGGCAATGGCATGGGCTTGAACAAGTTTTCGAGTGTTTCCAGGGGTGTACCCCGGCGTTTTTTGGCGCACATAATGTACCCCTCCACGCTGTAGGACAAGATGCCATCTTGTCCTACAGTACTTTCTGGACTGCCAGCCAGCCTCCTTTAACCACGTTGGCCGCGTCAATGGCTTCCTGCGAGCCGAGTACGGCCACCAGACCCCGCGCGTTGACCTGTTCCAAAACCTCGGCAAAAGCTTTGAAATCGGCGACGGTCGCGCCCAGCACCTCTTCGCGCCGGCGCTGACGCTTGTCGTCCGTGTCGCCGGTCAAATAACGCGCCAATGAGCTAAAGCCCTTGGCATCGGGGAGCTGATACTGGTCCATGTCGCCGATGGCCCCGATGATGCTCTTGGTCAATTCGTCTGGGGACAGGTCGAGCTGGCGCAGGAACGCCGCCGTCCCATCGTATCTGTCCAGCGTCTCCAGCAGGTTCGGGTCGCGGTACGACAGGTAGGTCAGCACGCCGGAGCGGTGGTCAAAGGCGAAAAAGCCGCCATACGCGCCGCCCTGGATGCGGATTTTTTCCCAGATGTAGGTGGTGCTCAGGTACTTGGCGATGACCGCCACCGACCCATCCAGCTCGTAACCCAGCCGGTACAGGTTGGCCCCCTTGCCCACGTAATTGACTTGCGCAGGGATGGTGAATCCTTCATGGGCCGGGGCGGCGGGCGGCGCCCACTGGAAGGGCTGGGCCGGAGCCACGGGCAGGGTTTTCAAGAATCCGTTCAACTGCGGGCGGAACCTGGCCCAATGGTCGGCGTCCAGCGTGACGTTGCACAACATGTTATTCCGGTTGACCAGCAATCGCCGGACTTGCTCCAGCTTTTCCAGCACGGCGGGCCAGTTTTGCTCCACGTCTTGGGCCAGTTGGCGCACGAAAAACAGCGATTCGACCCCGTTCATCTGCTCGGCGGCCCACCCGGCGGGGTCGAACTTGGACCGTAAGCGCACGTTGACCAAGCGGTGGCCCCCCGGTACGAGACCGGTCTCTTTGCCGGCCTTTTCTTCCAGCACCATCTGCTTGAAACGCTCCCGGTTGTCCAGCTTGATCGTGAGCAGTACGTCGCGCAGAATGTCCAGCAACGCCGGGGCTTTGTCCACCGTGGCTTTGCCGCGCAAAAAGAGCCACGCCGCGCCGTCGGCGGATGCGGGAGTCGCGGCGGTAAAAGTCGTCGGCGCGACGCCGCCGGTCTCGCGTCCGATGCGCTGCGACAGCTTGACAAAGTCTTCGCGCTCGGTGCCGATTTTGACCAGCGCCTCGCCGAACAGCGGCGCGTAGGGCAGTAATTCCTGGGGTAGCGCCCGCAAGTCAAAACCCACGTCCAGGTAAACGATGCCGTTGGTGAAAAGGTCGTGGTACAGGATTTCGGTCCCGTTTTCGGAGATGGCTTGCAGCGGGATGTGTTTGTTCTGCTTATCCAGGTCGTCCAGCGCCAGGGTGGGGATAGTGGCCAGGGCTTCGGGCGGGTCAGGCGTCTCCTGCAATCGCTTGAGCTCGCGGGTGTGTTTGATGACGGCTTGCAGGTCGGCGGCGCTCATCCCGGCGCGGACCTGGGCCAGTCGCTCGGACTCGGCGGCTTCTTGGCGCTGGCGCAACGTGGGGTCGGGTTGTAGGACCACAGTGACGCGATGCGGGTTGTCCAGCAGGTAGCGGCGGAGCAGATTCTCGAAATATGGCTCGCCCGCGTCCAGCCGGGCTTTGACCGCCGCCAGGGGCGCCTCGAAGGCCAGCGGAGCCAAGGGGTCGCCGCCGTGCAACCAGGTGGTCAGCGCGCGCAGCAGCAGCGACAGACCGCGCGGGTACGGGCCGGTGTTGTTTTCGCGTAGCCGAAACTCGACGGTATTGACCGAGGCTGCCACCATATCGGGTTCGATGCCGCCATCTGCCAGGCCGGCCAGCGTGTCCAGAATCAGCGCCTCGACTTGTGCGGCGTTGTCTACCGCGATGCCTTTGAGGCCGGTGGAAAAGACCAGTTGGCGCAGGTCGTTTTCGAGACCGCCGCCGGTCAGGTCTTCGCCCAGGCCGGAGTCGATGAGCGCCTTGCGCAGCGGCGAGGCGGGCGCGCCGACGAGGATGTGCGACAGGATGTTCAGCCCCAGGGTGGTCTCGGGGTCGGCGTGTTCGTCCAACATCCAGTTCACCGTCACAAAGCCTTTGCCCTCGCCATCGCTGGCGTCGTAGGGGAAGGTGCGACGCTGGGGGGACGCGAAGCGCGGGTGCAAGGGCACGGTCGAGTCCACTTGAAGCGGTTCGAAATCGCGCAGGTACTCGTCCAGCAGGCGCAAGCGCTCGTCCGAATGGTCGTCGCCGTAGATAAAGAGGCGCGCATTGGAGGGGTGGTAGTAGGTGGCGTGGAAGCGCTTGAACTGGGCGTAGGTCAGGTCGGGGATTTTTTGCGGATCGCCGCCTGAATCAAAGCCGTATAGGTTATCCGGGAAAAGGGCTTGCTGGCTGTAGCGGTTCAAGAGGTTATCGGGCGACGAGTAGGCCCCTTTCATCTCGTTAAAGACGATCCCTTTGAACGTGAGCGGGTCGTCCGGGTTCTCCAGCTCATAGTGCCAGCCTTCCTGGTCCAGCGTGTGGGGCGGGATGCGCGGGTAAAACACGGCGTCCAGATAGACGTCCATCAAGTTGTAAAAGTCTTTGAGATTTTGACTGGCGATAGGGTAGCAGGTCTTGTCGGGGTAGGTAAAGGCGTTCAAAAAGGTGTTGAGCGAGCCTTTGACCAGCTCGACGAAGGGTTCTTTGACCGGGTATTTGCGCGAGCCGCACAGCACGGCGTGCTCCATAATGTGGGCCACGCCGGTCGAGTCGGTGGGGGTGGTGCGAAAGTTGACGCTGAATACTTTGTTCTCGTCGTCGTTTTCCAGCGCCAGCAATTCCGCGCCGGTCCGCACGTGACGGAACAGCCGCGCCCGGGTGTTGATTTCGGGGATGTTTTGCTCGCGTATGAGTTCAAATCCGTGAATGGTGGTCATGATGCTCCTCTATCTCAAGCCCTCAAACAGGTCCGTCTCGATGCCCTCCGGCCGGCCGACAGTCGAATGAGCCAGCACAAAAGTCTCCTGCCGGAACCATTCTTCGCGCAATACCTCGTCGGGGGTGTCGGCGAAACGATTGTGCCGCCCGACCTGTGTGGCGTGGCAGCGGATGCCGTCTAGCTTGGTTCGGGCGTAATCGCTCACGTCGATGACGGTGGTGATCTCGTGGCGCGGCCGCCCGACGAAGAAAAAGGGCACGCCGTCCATCATCACCGCCGGAGGCTGGCGGCCCCCCGCCAATTGACCGATGGCGGCCACTTGTTCCTCGGGCAAGGCGCGGTGGTACAGCTTGCTGACCTGGTATGGCTCGCACACTTCGGGGTCGGGGAAGCAATCCGGGTCGGCGGCCATATACACGGCGATGGTGGCCCAACGGTGTACGGCGATGTGGTCGTAATGGCCGTAGATGCCGTCTGGCCCAAACGTGACGAGCACTTGCGGCTGCAACTCGCGGATCAGCCGCACCAGCTTGCCCACCGCCTGTCCCTGGTGAACGATGGGTAACTGCCCATCCACGTAATCCATAAAGCGCGGCGGATGGATGCCGTAAATCTCGCACGCGCAGCGCAGCTCGTGCTCGCGCACCGCGGGCAGGTTGGCGGGCGTGGCCAGGTCTGGCTCGGCGATTTGACCCGCCTCGCCGCGCGTGGCGGTGACCAGGTACACGTCAATTCCTTCGGCGGCGTATTTGGTGAGCGTGCCGCCGGTCCCGAACGCTTCGTCGTCGGGGTGGGCAAATACGGCCATAAGCGTCAGATCGTCCAAGATTTTTCTCCACTCTATTTTAGGCGATATTTCACGCTGCCATCATCCGTAAGGTGAAGGAACGGTTGAGGTCCAGCTTGTCTAGCTCCACTGGAATAGGCGATCCCTTTTCACTGCGGGCGGCGATCATTGCCCGGATGTTACCAGGGATGGCGCGCATCGCCTCATCCAGGGTTTCACCCCAGGCGTGGCAGCCTTGCAGCCACGGGCAACTGACCTGATAGACCTGGTCTTGCTCTAAATAGTTCACTGTTATAGGGATGACGATTTCGTCCATTACGATGGTCTCGTTCACCTCGGTTGCTCCTTTTTCGCGCCGGTGGGTCGACTGGCCTGAGTTTACAGCAGATAGGGAGCGGCGTCAAGAAAATGATGGTCAGGGTATAAAATCGGAGGCGGGTGTGTTTTTTCGCAAGGCGGTTTTTCGATTTCGCGGCGAACGGTATAATGTCCACATCTGCCAGGGAGGGTGATATGATGAGTAACAAGAAAGGTCTTTTGGAGCGTTTGGAGCAGGGGGTGGTCTTGGGCGCGGAAGGGTATGTGTTTGAGCTGGAGCGACGCGGCTATCTCAAGGCCGGGCCGTATGTGCCCGAAGTCGTGCTGGATTACCCCGAGGCCGTCAAAGAACTGCACCGCGAGTTTCTACGCGCCGGCGCCGAGGTGATGGTCGCCTTGACCTATTATGCCGACCGCCAAAAACTAAAAACGGTCGGCCGGGAGGGGGATTTGGAGCGGCTCAACCGCCAGGCCGTGCGGCTGGCGCGCGAGGTGGCCGCCGAAGGGGAGGCGCTGGTGGCCGGGAACATTGCCAACACCTGGGTTTACGATCATCGCAACCACGCCGAAACGGCCAGGCTAGTGCGGCAAATCTACACCGAGCAGGTGGAATGGGCGGTAGATGAGGGCGTGGATTTTGTGATCGCTGAAACGCTGGGCTATCTCGGCGAGGGCTTGCTGGCTTTGGAGGTCATCAAAAAGTTTGACCTGCCTGCGATGATCACCTTTGGCGCGGTGGAAGACACGCTGCGCGAGGGTCATAGCTATGCACAGGCGTGCCGCATCCTGGAGGAAGAGGGGGCGGACGTGATCGGTCTCAACTGCGCCCAGGGACCGCGCACGATGCTCCCACTTTTGGAGCAGATTCGAGGGACGGTCAAAGGCTACGTGGCCGCCCAACCTGTGCCCTACCGCACCACG
This sequence comes from Anaerolineae bacterium, assembly GCA_034435435.1. GTDB lineage: Bacteria > Chloroflexota > Anaerolineae > S140-20 > S140-20 > DAOTXN01. Next base: position 25,320 of record DAOTXN010000150.1, read on the forward strand.
CCGGCCCAGCCGACCTTTCAAGCGTTAAAAGAGCCAGGACGCGACCGGGCGTTCCCTGTGGCGCTGGATCCCTTTGTGCACACGCGCTTCGAGATGGCCGAGTTTGCGCTGCAAGCTCGCCAGTTGGGGGTGAATTATATCGGCTTATGTTGCGGCGGCGCGCCGCATCACGTGCGGGCTATGGCCGAAGCCCTGGGTCGCACACCCCCGGCCGGCCGCTATTCGCCCGATCTGTCGCTGCATCCGATGCTGGGGGCCAACGTCCAGCAGCAGGACCGCGAGTTCTTGAGCTATTGGAAAGACGGTGAAGCGTGAAAAAAGACTATGAGTTTATCGTGATCGGCTGCGGCGGCATTGGCAGCGCCGCCTTGTACTGGCTGGCCCGTCACGCGGGGCGCGAGGTGTTGGGGCTGGAGCGCTTCCATCTGGGCCACGACTATGGCGGGTCGCAGGACCACTCGCGCATTATCCGCCTGTCGTATCACGATCCCGCTTACACGGCGCTCACTCCGCACACCTACACCGCCTGGCGGGTGGTCGAGGCCGAGTCGGGGGTGCAGTTGGTCTTCAAGACGGGCGGGCTGCAATTGGGCCCGGGCGACGAGAGCGGTCAGGTGGTCGAGGCATACGCCGCGGCGATGCGGGCGACGGGGATTCCTTTCGAGCAGTTGACGCCCGCCGAGGCCATGGCGCGCTTTCCGCAGTGGCGTTTGCACGAAACCGACCGGGTGCTGTATCAGCCCGACGACGGCTTGGTGGACCCGCGCAAGGCCAACGCGGTGCACACCACACTGGCCCGGGCGCGCGGGGCCACGATCCTGGAACAGACTCCTATTCAGCGTTTGCGCCTCCTGGCCGATGGCGTGGAGGTTGAAACGCCGGCCGGGCGTTTTATGGGCCGGCGCGTGGTCGTCGCAGCGGGGGCATGGACGAATCAAGTGTTGCAAAGCCTCGGCGTCCGCTTGCCGCTGACCGTGACGGAGGAGCAAGTGACCTATTTCGCCACGCCGCACCTGCGCGATTTTGCGCCCGACCGCTTTCCGATCTGGATCTGGCACGGGCGGGAGAACTTTTACGGCTTTCCCGTGTACGGCGAGGTGGCGACCAAGGCTGGCCAGGACCTGGGAGGCGACGTGGTGACGGTGGACACGCGCACGCTGAAACCCAACCCGCGCCCCCTGGAAAAGCTGCAGGCGTTTCTGGCCGAGCGCGTCCCGGGTTTTCTGGGACCGGTGCTGTACACCAAGCCCTGCCTCTACACCATGCCCCCCGACCGCAACTTTGTGGTGGACACCCTCCCAGAGCACCCCCAGATCGCCGTGGTGATTGGGGCCGGGCATGCCTTCAAGTTCGCGGCGCTGCTGGGCCGCATCTTGTGTGATTTGGCGGTGGAGGGCAAAACCGTCTATCCGATTGCCGCGTTCAGCTTGCGGCGTCCGGCCATCACAGACCCCGATTTTCCGTTGGCGCTCGACATCTGAATTTCCGGGGTCCGCCCCCCTCAAAAAGAAGGCGGGGTGTTTACCCACACGAGACGGGTTTGACTGTCGCCATTGTTTTCCCAGCGATGAAATTGTGAGCTGGGAAAATAGAGACAGTCCCCCGCCTCCAGGTGATAATGCTCGCTCTCGTCCAGGTAAAAGTTCAGGCTGCCTTGCAAGACGAAAATCAGCTCTTCTCCCTCGTGGGAATAGGCCCCCTCGCTGCTGGCCCCCGCCTCCAGCACAAAGTACTGCGCTTCCATCATAGCCGGGCCGTGGGTCAACTGCTCAATGCGCACACCCGCACGCGGGTGTGCAAACACCTGCCGCTCGGCGGCTTTTACCAGTTTGCGACCGCCGCTCGACGCGCCATTGTACAAATCCGGCAGGTGAATCTTGTAGGCGAGAGACAACTTGAGCAGCGAAGCCAACGAGATGCCCGTTGCGCCCCGCTCGGCCGCGCTCAAGAAAGAAACAGATAGGCCGGTTTGTTTGCTGACCTGCTCCAGCGTCAGGTTCTGCTGTAAACGCAGCACCCGCAGCTTGCGGCCCAATTCATCCTGCTGTCCGGCGCCGGCCTGAGGCGACAATGGGCCGGATTCCGGTTGCACATTGGCCAATTCACGCCGGATGGCGGCCAGGTTCAGCTTTTGAACGCCGCGCAAGTATTGGATCCGGCGCAGGCGAATGACATCGTCCTCGCAGTAGAGGCGGCGCCCCGCCTGGCTGCGCTGCGGTAAAATCAACCCCTCTCGCTCCCACAGGCGCAGCGTGGCCGGACTCACGCCCACGAACTGCGCCGCCTCTTTGATGGAATATCTCAGGCTGTCGGGCACGTGACCTCCCCGACCATACTAGGCCGGCCCGTCGCACAGGCCCTCAACGTCACTTCAGACAAACCCCCCAGGGCCACGCACTGCCGATCCACCTGCACCGAGATCGTCTCGGCTCCGGCCTTGCGCGCCGCTTGAGTGGCCAGCTCGATGGCCAGGGCTTCGGCCCGGGTCACGGCCCCAGCCAGAGAATCCCACACTTCCCGGCCCCGGGGCGAGTGGACCAGGTAGGTTAACGTGCCGGCCCCCTGAACGTGGGGTTGCACCAGGATCTCTACCGTGTGGGTGATGCCGGCGACGACCGCGCCTACGGCGTTGCCCACCTCGGCGTGGGTCGGGATGATGCAGCGAGTGTGCAGCTTGGCGGCAACCTGCGGCATAAAGCTGGCCACGGGCGCGCCAATGGCGACGATGGGATCGCGCACTTGCAAAGAGCCGCCCAGGGTGGCCCCGACTCCGCCGCCCAGCAGCCGCTCCAGCAGGAAATCCCAGGCCCGCGGCGCGGGGAACAGGCCGTGTCCGGTCCTGTCGCTCACCAGCTTGTCCAGGATCTCCCGGGTCACCGCGTTGACTATCTGTTCCAGCACTTGTTCGGCCAGCTTTTCCACCGCGATGTCCAGTTGCCGGGCCACCACCTCGGCCCCGGCGCGGGCCGCGTCGCCGTCGCCGCCGATCCCGGCGAGCTCTGACCACAGGATGTCGGTGGGCGTCAGGCCGGCACGCCGGACGAGTCCCATCGTCTCCAGCCGCTCGACGGGGGCCAGATGGCCGCTCAGGGTGCGGTACAGTTGAAACAGGGGCGCCGGGCCTTGCTGCAACACGTCGATGACGCAGGCTTCCGCCGCGCCCAGATTCCAACCGTCCGGCGAGCGGGCCAGGGTTGCAAAATCGGTCGGCTGGATGCCCACCTCGTCCAGGCCGGCGTGGGCAGCGCGCTCCAGTTCCCGGACGACCTGAGGCCAGGCGGCGCCAAGCCGGCACAGCGGGATGGCGCGGCGGGGACCGATGCGCAAGATGTCGCCCTTGTCCACCCGGATGTGGCTGTCGCCGCCCATGCCGACGGTGCGCAGATCGGCGGCCTGGACGCAGGTCTGCCAGCCGCCCACCGTCGCGCCAGCCGGGTTGTTCCAGGGCCGACCATCTTGCAAGATGGCGATGTCGGTGGTGGTGCCGCCCATGTCCACGACGATGGCGTGGCGCTGGTCGGTGAGAAACTCGGCGCCGATGGCGCTGGCCGCCGGACCGGAGAGAATCGTCTCCACCGGGCGCTGGCGGGCGACGTCCTCACTGATGAGCGAGCCATCCCCCTTGACCACCATCAGCGGGGCAGCGATCCCTTTTTCTGCAAGCACCTTTTTTACGGAATCTATCAAATGCTGGATCATCGGCAGCAGGCGGGCGTTGAGCACCACCGTAGACACCCGTTTCAGCGCGTTGAGTTGGCTAGTCAGTTCGTGCCCGCAGACCACCGGCGCGGCAGCCAGATCGTCGATCATCTCACGCAGGCGCAGCTCGTGATCGGGGTTCATCACGCTAAAATAGCCAGATACCGCAAAAGCGTCCACCCGCTCCCGAAATTCGAGGATAACCTGGCGGGCCGCCTCGACGTCCAGTGGGCAGGCCGGCTCGCCCTTGACGTCGTGCCCGCCGGCGATGTAGCGCATGGCCTCTACCGGCAGACGCCTGGCCAGGCCGCTGCGTTGCATAATCTCCTGGTCATAGCCGACCAACAGCAACGCCACGCGACCGCCGCGCCCCTCCACGATGGCGTTGGTAGCCAGCGTGGTCGAGATAGAGACCAACTTGACCTGTTTGCCGTCCAGAGCGCCCAACGACGCGATGGCCTCGGCCACGCCGAGGGCCAGGTCGTGGGGCGTGGTGAGGGCCTTGGCTTTGCGCTGCACCTGGCCGCTGTCCACGTCTAGCAGCACGGCGTCTGTGTAAGTTCCGCCGGTGTCAATGCCAATCGCCAGCTTCAATGTACGACCACCCCGTCCAGCAGCTCGCGCGCCTTGGCCACCGCTGTTGCCCCGTCGGGCGCATAGCCGTCGGCCCCGATGGCCGCGGCAAACTGTTGCGTGACCGGCGCCCCACCGACCAACACCTTGACCGAATCGCGCAGCCCGGCCTCTTCCAGGGAGCGGATGGTGTCGCGCATAAAGGGCAGTGTGGTGGTCAGCAGGGCGCTCATCGCCACGATCTCGGGTTGGCGCGCTTTGACCGCCGCGACGAAAGCGGCCGGCGAGACGTCCACTCCCAGGTTATGCACTTCAAAGCTGGCCCCTTCGAGCATCATCGCCACTAGGTTTTTACCGATGTCGTGCAGATCTCCCTTCACGGTGCCAATGACCACCCTGCCTCGCAGCTTGGTGTCCGCCGCCGAAAGGTAGGGTCGGATCACGTCCAGGCCGGCGTGCAGGGCTTGAGCCGCCAGCATCACCTCTGGAATGAACATGGCGCCGATCTGCCATTCCTCGCCTACCGTATCCATCGCTGCTACCATCACGTCCAGGATGGCCCGCGCTGCGTGACCGCCGTCCAAAGCTTTTTGTGCGGCGTCGCGTGCGGCATCCCCATCGCCAGCGATAACTGTCTGCCTGACTTGTTCTAACGCTTCCATAAGCAAGCCTCCTCTACAGTTTCTTCCCGCCGCTGGCCACGGCGTCTACGAGGGCGCCATACGAGCCATATTCCTCCGGCCCGCTGGCCCCGCCCCAGGCGTGAGAGAGTTTGCCTTCCGCGGCCGCTTTGTCGGCGGCGGCGACGATGCGGTCCAATTCGGCCGCCAGCCTGGGGTCCAGAGGTTCGGCGCGGTGCTCGGCCAGGATCTTGCGAGCGCGCTCGCGAGCCATTTCGGTGGCGTCTTTTTTGCCCCGGCTCTCCCACACTCCCCGCACAAAGCGGTTGATGGCCTTGGGCACAAAGAACTCGGTCTTGTAATAGTTGAGCGTGTGGGGGTCGATGAGATAGTTGCCGTCGGGAGCGACCCGCATGATGGCCTCCATGCCCAGCGTCTCATCGCTTAGCTCGACGCCGCGCATCAGCCGTCGGATCATGCCGATGGCGTCGTTGTCCATCACCAGCAATACCGGGTCGTAGGTGTAGCAATGTTCGACGTGGCCCAGGCCGGCGAGCACGTTGGCCCCGCTCAGCGCAGGCAGCAGCATGTTGACCATACGCTCTGTCGCGGATTGTGAGTCGGCCAGCATCGAATCGGCCACCGCGCCGAACAGGTTGGACGGCATGTGATACAGCTCGGCGGCAAGCTGCGCCTGGCAGGCCGACATCATGGCCGCCTCCATCCGGCCCTGCAACGACAGGCCCGTCCAGGAATCGAGGATCAGGTTGCGCGGCGCATACATCAGCGGCATGCCAGGGAAGGCGCTCTGGGCGATGCAGATGCCCGCCAGGATCTCGACGTTGGCCTGTAGCAGCGCGCCGGCCAGGGTCACCGGGCAGGTAGCGCCGGCAATGGGCATGGTGTTCAACTCGATGGGCACGTGCAGCGGGCCGACGGTGAACAGAATGTCCAGCGCGTAGGGTAAAAATTTGAGGGGAGACAGCGCCGAGGTCAGTACGCTGAGCAAGGGGCGCTTTTTCACTTCTGCGTCGCTGCCCTGCACGGCCTGAATCATCTCGACCATGTAGCCGACGCCCTTGCCGGTGTAGGGCTGCACCTCGACGTGTTTGACGCTATGTTCCAGCATGAGGCGCAGGATGTGCACGTCGCGGGTGTCCAGGTTCATGTCGTCAGGATAGATGGACGCGACATAGTCGATTTGCTCCAGTCCGTCGGCTAGAGTGATCCACTCGACCAGGTCTTTGGTCAGGACCTTGCGCCACTGGCGGGTTTCCAGGTCAATGTAGCCTTCGCCGCCGGTCAGCGGGCGGGTGTGAAACTCGCCGCCGACTTGCGCCGCCAGGTCGTGCTCGGGCGCACGGGCGCCGTAAACGATGCGTCGGGGTACGTGCTTGATACATTCTTCTACCAGGCGCTTGGGAAAGCGCACCCGGGCGCTGCCCTTTTCCAATCTGGCGCCGGCCTGCTCCAGCGTTTCCAGGGCCTTGCGATGGTTGATGTTCAAACCGACCTGTTCCAGGATTTCTAGCGACTGTGCGTGGATTTTGTGCATACCGTCGTCGGTGAGAAGCCGCAAATGCGGCCTGAGCGCAGTTTGAGTCATTCCATTACCTCCTTTCGTAAGAGCTTGTCCTCCAAAGCATAGAGGCGCAATTCAACGCCGCGCCGCACACCCTACCTGTCCCGCGACGGATCAGGGCAAGATAGGTTCTGCCGGGCGTACAAACACCATGCCACAGCTCAGACAGTGGCGCCGGTTCGAGGGAGCAGCCGTGGCCAGCACGCGGTGAACAAAGCCGCAATGCGGGCAAGTCGCCTGAAACCATTGCCATCCGTGTGCGGCTGCTTGCTGTGGGCTGATCATGCCCAGGTATTCCCAGGCTTCTGCTCCGTATGGAAACGTGCTCTGGGCTACGGCCTGAAAGATATCCCCTTGCTCGTCCGGGTCCACCTGGGGCATCTGGCCAGAATACACGTCGCTGTCATGAAACCAGATCGCCGGGCCGAACATTCCCTGACCCAGGTCCAGAATGACCTGCTCGCCGTGTTGCGGATGACGAAATTTCATGCCTGCCCGGAGAGTTTTGAACGGCATTTCGGCCAATGTGCTCATTAGCGCCTCCCACATTCTGGTCAACTTGGTTCTACCTGGGCTGCTTTCCGATGAGAAATTCCAGTAACCTTGTATCATTGCTACAATGATAGTGCAAACTCGAATCTTGTCAAGTTGTGGCAGGGCGCATCAACAAGCGGCGCTTGTAAGAGCGCAACGGCCCCGGATGTGTACTGGCGTCATCGCTTGCGCGAGTTTGCCGGTCCGAGTACAATTCGTGTGGTGAAGCCAAAACCTGTGTCTGAATTGCGTAAACTACGTCTGGATATATTATTGCTCGAACGAGGTCTGGCGTCCACGCGAGAGCAGAGTCGGCGACTTATTATGGCCGGGCAGGTGCGCGTGGCCGGCCAGGTGTCCGACAAGCCCGGCCGGCAGGTCGAGGCCGATGCCCAGCTCAGCGTGGATGAGGGTTTTCCTTTCGTCTCACGCGGCGGTCTCAAGCTTACGGCTGCACTGGACCACTTTGCAGTGGATGTGAGGGCAAGGGTCATAGCCGATGTGGGCGCGTCCACTGGCGGGTTCACGGATTGCTTGTTACAGCGCGGGGCCAGCCGTGTATATGCCATCGACGTGGGTTATGGGCAGTTGGCCTGGGTGTTGCGGCAAGACCCGCGTGTAATTGTGATGGAACGGACCAACGCTCGTTTTTTGAAAACACTGCCCGAAGCGGTCGATCTGGTCACTATTGATGCTTCGTTTATCTCGCTGCGGCTGCTGTTGCCCGCAGTAAAGGGCTGGCTATGCGACAACGGCGCTGTTATCGCCTTGATCAAGCCCCAATTTGAGGCCGGGCGCCGCCAGGTGGGGAAAAAAGGCGTGGTGCGCGACCCACAGGTGCACCGCCAGGTGCTCCTGGATGTGTTGGCCTGGGCTACGGCGCATGGGTGGGGTCTGCGGGGACTCATTCCCTCACCGTTGCGCGGGCCGGCAGGCAATGTCGAGTTTTTGGTCTATCTCAAGCCTGATCGGCCATCAGAGCAGATAGCCGCTGCTGCGGTCGAGGCCGCCCTGGCTTTAATAGAACAGGAGACGATATGAGTGACGGAACTCCCGCTGACAAAACCCCGCTGCCGCAACGGCTGCGCGAGCTGGAAGTGATGATCCAGGTCACGCGCACGCTCACCTCCACCCTGGACGTGGAACGCCTGCTCAAGCTCATCATCCGTATCGCGGTCGATCTGGTAAACAGCGAGGGCGCTTCCATTATTCTGGAGGACCCACGCACCGGGGCCCTGGTCTTTCGCGCTGCTCACAGTCCCAAGAGCGATGAATTGCTCAACATGCAAATCCCCGTCGAAGGCAGCATCGCTGGTACGGTATTCAAAAGTTGTGAACCACTCATTGTACAGGATACCACAAGCGATCCTCGTCATTACGACCAGGTAGACCGGGACATCGAATTCAGAACGCAGTCGATCTTGGCCGTGCCTATGATGTTCAAAGAGCGCCCCATTGGCGTACTGGAAGCCGTCAACAAGCTCAACCAGGCTCTATTCGGCGATCACGATGTGCAGACACTCTCTACTCTGGCCGCGCAGGCAGCGGTGGCAATAGAAAACGCCCGTCTGGTGAACGAGCTCCAGGAGGCTAATGCTCGTCTGGCCGAACTGGACCGGCTCAAGAGCGACTTTATCGCCATCGCCTCGCACGAGTTGCGCACACCGCTGGGGCTTATTTTGGGCTATGCCTCCTTTTTGCGCGACACCGCCGACGGGACGACCAGCGCTCAACTGGACATGGTGCTTCGGGCCGCCACGCAGCTCAAAGGCCTCATTGAAGATATGGTCAACTTGACCCACCTAGAAGCGGGCAGCGCCGGGCTTGAACTGTGTGAATTAAATTTGGGAGAGGCTATCCAGGAAGCTATCGAAGCGCAGCGGCAGTTCGCCGACGCCAAAACGCTGCAGATAATGCCGAGCCTGCCGGCGACCGATATGACTGTGCGCGCCGACCGTGAAAAAATAGGCATCGTACTGAACAACTTGTTAAACAACGCCATCAAATTCACGCCGCCCGGTGGGCGCATCCAGGTGGCCGTGCGTCCTCAGACGGGCATGGTCGCCGTGTCGGTCGCCGACACGGGTATCGGCATCCCTGCCGATGAGTTGGGACATATTTTCGACCGCTTCCATCAGGTGGAATCGCACCTCACCCGGCATCAGGGCGGCATGGGCCTGGGCTTGTCTATCGCTCGCGGCATGGTCGAGTTGCACGGTGGGCGTATCTGGGCGGAGAGCGTCGAGGGGCGCGGCAGCCGCTTCACATTCACGTTGCCCATTCTGTGGAAAGACGTCGCACCCGAAAGAGCCAAAGGATGACCAAAGCGCTGCCGATTGCCAATGGTATACTGAGCAACCTGGCCGCCGCTTATCCACTCAGCACCGGCGACGGCGCAAGCGACATCAAAATCATCGCCGATCGTCTGGAAGTGCATCCGGGCCATCTGGCGGGCGTACGTCTGGATCCGGCCCGCATGCATGGCCTGACCACTGTCCGCCGTCGCCGCCCGCATTACCTGTTACCTCCGCGTCCTACGCTGACTGTCAGCCACCCGGCCGAAATGAGTCATTTGAGCCAAAACGTGCTCAACCGCCAGGTCACAGACCTGTATGGTCCCGACGGCATCGGCAAGAGCGCCCTGGCGGCGACGCTGGCCCACACCCTCGACCTGCGACATTTTCCCGATGGCGCGGTGTTCATCACGGGCCAGGCGCCTTATCCCGACTTGCTCCAGGCCCTGTTTGACAGTTTTTACGAGTCTGCGCCGCCCGTCAAGGTCTCGCCTCAGCAGACGCGCGCCTATTTACACAACTTGCGGGTGTGGGTCATCCTGGACGACGTGAAACTGACGCCTCAGCAAACCGATCCCATTTTGGACGCGCTGGACGAGGCATCCGTGCTCATCATTGGCCCGGAACGTACTGCTTTGGGGCGAGGGCAGGCCGTGGCGATGAACAGCCCTTCCCGCGCGGATGCGGTTGAGCTTTTCGAAAAATCCCTGGGGCGCAGGTTGGGCGCCGATGAGATAGAGCCAGTCAACCAGATTTGCGCTGTGCTCAACGATGTACCACTGGCTGTCGCGAGTCTTGCAGCTCACGCCGCGCAAACCCAACGCTCGCTGTCTGGCCTGTTCAGCGAAATACAAAGGCACAAAGCCTGGGCGGGACCCGGCGGCGACCCGGCCATCGGCCCGGCTCTGGAACAGATCGTGCTCTTTTTGGACGAAATCGACCGCCGCATCCTTACGTTGCTGGCCGCTTTTAGCGGGCCGAGCGCCGCCATCGAGAGCGTGCGCGGTTTGACCCGTCTCGCGCCCGACGACTTTCAGGCCCGCATTCGGCGCCTGCAACAACTTGAGCTCGTGTCAAGCCTGGCGCCGGCCCCGCGTGGTATTGCAGCGACCACCGGCCTCAAGCCAATGCCGCGCCTGGCCCTGGCGCCGGCCTATTATCACGCGATACGCTCCTGGTTGGTGGACGACAAAGCGCGCCTCGAAATCGTGCACTATTATGCGGCCCAATTGGGCCGGGGCGCTCAGTTGCCCGGCGACGAGTTGTTCAACCTGTTAGGGGCCATTGAGGACGCCGCGCACCGTTCGACTGAGCCTTCGAGCCGAGCCTTCGGCGCAAGCCCACAGTCGAACACCCAAGCTGAGAGTGCTCATGAACGTCACGGGCTATTGGAAGCGCTCAAGCCGATGGTACGAGCCGCCGACCGCAACCTGGCTCGCCTGGGTTGGTGGGCGCAATGGCAACATCTGCTCGACCTGACCCGCCGCGCTGCGCAGTCGGGGGGCGACCGTGGATTAGAGGCCTGGGCCATGCACCAGTTAGGATCTCTGCGGGGCGCATCGGCGCTGTTTGCCGACGGACCACTGTCGCACCGATCGATTCCAAGAAGCAGTGAGGGGGAGGGGGAGAGAGCGCTGTACTTGCTTGAAACGGCCTACAGATTGCGCCAGACCCTGGGCGACGCGGTCGGTGCGACTTTGAGCCAACACAATTTGGAGGTGTTGGAGCGTTTGTTACCAGCTCCGGTCTCTGTCCCGGTGGATTCGTCGGCGGCGCCTACGCCCGTGATGGGAACAGAGTCGTTGCCGGAGACGCAGGGAGAGGCTGCGTCGGACGAAACGGCCGTCCATCAGCCAAAGCCAGCCCACCGCCGGAGAGTGCGTGTGGCGCTGTTCGTTGCACTGCTTCTGTGGGGAGCTATCGCGCTGGCTGTGCGGTTGCGCCCCCCTGTCATAGAATCCACGACGCAAGTCACCGGTCTGGCTCTCTCGTGGGAGTTTGGCGACGCCTGGAATGCTTACGACAACCGGACCTGGACACAGCAGGTGGTCATCGTAGTCGAAGGTGCGGAAGCCGCGGGCGATTTACGCTACTATGCCAACGGTCAGCCGGTCGGGTCAATGTTCGAGGTCACGCTGCCGCTGTGCGACGGCGCGCGGGGCGCGATCCGTGTCGAGGCCGCTGATGACCAGAGCGCCGAAATTACCTACGAATTCGACTCACCGTTTTGCCAGGAGTAACGTGCGACGCACCCAGCAAG
>DAOTXN010000151.1:0-35156 GCA_034435435.1 Anaerolineae bacterium
GGGGGGGGCCGCCCCTCTTTTTCCTTGCCTCAGCGCCCAAGATGTGATAGACTTGCATTAATCGCCGAGAGGCTTTTTTGCGACTGATGGTCCGCAAGCGGAGTGCTTGATTGATCCCTCAAGAACTTACCCACATAGATTCCCATGGACAGGTGCGCATGGTGGACGTCGGCCCGAAAGCCGAGACGGAGCGGCTGGCGGTGGCTGCCGCTGAAGTCGTTGTGCAACCTGAAACGCTCCGCCTCATCGAAAAGGGCGAGTTGGCCAAAGGAGACGTGCTCAACACGGCCCGGCTGGCCGGCATCATGGCAGCCAAGCGCACCGCCGAGCTGATTCCGCTGTGTCACCCCATCCCTTTGACCCACATTGACGTGGATGTAACCCTTGACAAAGCCGGGAGTCGCGTTAAAATCACGGCTACGGTGCGCAGCAAAGGCCGCACCGGCGTCGAGATGGAGGCGCTGACTGCCGTTAGCGTGGCGGCGCTCACCGTCTACGACATGGCCAAAGCTGTCGAGCGCACCATGCGTATCCAGAACGTGCGGCTGGTGGAAAAACGTGGCGGTCAGCGCGGCGATTATGTCGAGGGAGAAAAAGTCGATGAGTGAGACGATGCGGGTACGTGTGCGGGCGTTCGCCTCGCTGCGCCAAACCCTTGGCGCCTCCGACCTGTCCCTCGACCTGCCCACCGGCGCGACCGTGGCGCAATTGCTCGAACGACTGAGGGGCGATTATCCTGCCGTGACCCCACTGCTGTCGCGGGCGATTGTGGCGGTCAATCAAGATTACACCGACAGGTCCCATCCACTCGTATCGGGCGACGAGGTAGCCATCTTTCCACCGGTGAGCGGCGGGGCAGACGAGACCTTTGTCACCTACGCCGCCCTCAGCGCCGCCCCCATTAACCCACTGGCCCTGGCCGAGCAAGTGGCAGAACCGGGAGCGGGCGCCGTCGTCACCTTTGCCGGTGTGGTGCGCGATAACAACCTGGGTCGCCAGGTGCGTTGTCTCGAATACGAGGCCTATCCCGAAATGGCCGCGGCCAAAATGCGCCAGGTTGTGGATGCGGCTCGCCAGCGCTGGCCGCTCATCCGCAATGTGGCCGTGGTGCACCGCACCGGTCGCCTGGAAATTGGCGAGACAGCGGTACTGGTCGCCGTCGGCGCGCCGCATCGAGACGACGGCGCGTTCGAGGCCGCCCGTTACATCATTGACCGCACTAAAGAGATCGTGCCCATCTGGAAAAAAGAAGTCTGGACCGACGGCGAGGAGTGGTTGGAAGGCGACTATCACCCCAAACCGAACGAGTGACGCTGTCCCGGTCGTCGAGACGAACCGGGTTTTTCTATGGTTTGCGCTATGTCACAATCACATAACGTACATCAAAAGTCATCCGTTTATCCGCTGCCTTATCCGTTGACAATGCTGTCCGACAGGCTCGAACGACCGCTGCGCGACTTGCGCATCTCGGTGACCGACCGCTGTAATTTCCGCTGCGTCTATTGCATGCCCAAAGAGGTTTTCGGGCCGGATCATCCCTTTTTGCCCCGCGAGCAATTGCTTTCTTTTGAGGAAATTTCTCGCCTAGCGCGCATCTCGGTGACGCATGGGGTCAAGAAGATTCGGTTGACCGGCGGTGAACCGCTGGTGCGCCGTGACATCGAAAAACTGGTCGCCATGCTGGCCGGTCTGCCCGACTTGGACCTGACGATGACAACCAATGGCTCGCTTTTGGCGAAAAAAGCCCAAGCCCTCAAAGCGGCCGGCTTGCAGCGCGTCACCGTGAGCCTCGACTCGCTGGACGAGCGCGTCTTTGCGGCGATGAACGACGTAGATTTTCCCGTCTCCAGGGTGCTGCAGGGGATCGAGGCGGCGGCGACGGTCGGCTTGACCCCCCTCAAAATCAACATGGTCGTCAAACGCGGGGTGAATGAAGAGAGCATCCTGCCGATGGCGCGCTATTTTCGTGGAACCAAGTACATTTTGCGCTTCATCGAATATATGGACGTGGGGGCGAGCAATGGTTGGCGGCTGGACGATGTGGTTTCCGCGCGTGAAATCATTGCCAAAATTGACGCTCACATGCCGGTGGAGCCGCTGGAACCGAACTATCGCGGTGAGGTGGCCAATCGCTGGCGCTACAAAGACGGCAGCGGCGAGATCGGTATCATTGCCTCGGTGACGCAGCCCTTTTGCGGCGACTGCACCCGCGCCCGGCTGTCGGCCGAAGGCAAGCTCTATACTTGCCTCTTTGCCACTCACGGCCACGACCTGCGCGCGCTGCTGCGCGGCGGCGCTTCGGACGCTGAAATCTCGCACACCCTCGCGTCTATCTGGCGCGTCCGCGCCGACCGCTATTCGGAAATTCGCTCCGAGGAGACGGTCGAATTGCCCAAAGTGGAGATGTCGTACATCGGGGGTTAGTCAGTTTCGGGCTGCCCGGTTTGGGCCTTTTCCCACAAGTCCCGGTAGGCAGCCTGCACCGACGGATCTAACTGTTCTGCCCATACCAGGGGCAATTGCCGCCGGATGATCAAATCCTGCACGTCGGCCAGGTCGCGCATGCGGTGCGCCGCGCTCAACCCGGAAGCCAGTTTGAGCTCGATCAGCTTTTCTAACGTCACCACGTGTACGCCTTTAATCGCCACGGTCACGTTGGGGGCGGCCGGATCGGGGAACGCGACCGGCTTGGGCAACCCATCCCCCGGATACTCACCCGTGGTGATGATTTCAACCCGCACGCCGGTCTCGGTGTCCCGAAAACTCTTCTGGGCGGCGTGGAAGGCCGGCCGGTAACCCCGGCCCATCCAAAGCTGGCGAAAGCGTTCCAAGCCGGCCGGTGTTAGCAGCAGATCTATGTCCTCAGTCAGGCGGGGGTAACCATGCTCGGCCAGGGCCAGGCCGCCCAGCAGGGCGTATGGGATGCCGGCGGCCTCAAGTCGCTCGACCAGGCGCCGCAGCGCCGTGTGTAAAGGCCCTGTGCCAGCAAAATAGGCGCTGGCCTCGCGCAGCATGGCATCTCCTCCTTGCCGTAAAAGCGATTCGTAGGTAAACTCGGGTTCCTGGTTCATGTTGGGTAATTGACACGTATTGATGCCGAGCAGATTATACTTACTCTACCTGCCATGGGCAAATCGGCGCGCCTTGTATGGGGACGATGCATGTGCTCAAGTGTAATAACCGGCTGCCGATACTGAATAGCGTGGCGGCGAATCTGCCGCCGGATTGATTCTCCCTGTTCGCCAAGGTGTCCTTGCGCCGGGGACAATAAAGGAGTCCCGTTCAATGAAGCTCAAGTCTTTCTTTTTGGTGACGGTCCTGGCTATGGTCGCGGCTGCCCTGTCTGTGGCGACGGCAGCCCAGCCGGCTATTTCGATACAAACAGGGGTGGATAGGACGGCCAAACGCGTTGCTGTTGGATTGCCTGGACACTCGGTTGCTTCTGTGACTGAACCGATGGCGACACAAGCCGTCCTGTTGTCGGAAGGGTTTGAAGGCAGTGTGTTTCCGCCGGCAGGTTGGACCCACATTCAAAATAACGCTTATACCTGGTACAAAAGTGACAGCGTGGCCCACGATGGTGTTTATGAGGCATCGGTTGAATATGACCCTGCTCCTGCCGATCAAGATGAATGGCTGATCTCCCCCGAACTGGCGGACGTGAAAAGCGCCGAGCTTGACTTTTGGTCCTTCGGCAGCCTCTACTGGTGTCGCGACACGTTTGACAATTGCGACCTCAATGTCTGGATAGTGGTCGGACCGGACGTCAACGACGGGGATGACATTTTTCTTACCCGGGCTGACGATGATTGGCCGGGTAGTTATGTCTACGCCGAGTCGGTCACGGATTTAACGCCCCATTTGCCGGGTGGCCCGATTCGTATTGGCTTTCAGTATTCAGGAAACGATGGCGCGCAGGTGGCCCTGGATGACATCATGCTGACCGGAATCACCGGGCCTGCTGGCTGGTTAGGAGGCGATGTGTTGGACGCCGAGCTGGGCGGCGCCGAAGCGGTGTGTACTCAGGCGACCGTGTCCATTGACGACGGTCAGGACGTGCTCGCCAACCTCGATGGCTCTTATGGCCCTGCGCTGATCCTTTCCGGCACGCACACCGTCACAGCCACGGCTCCGGGCTTTTCAGTACAGACGGCCACCGTGAGCATCGTGGATGGCCTCACCACCACCCAGGACTTTGGCCTGTGGCGACCGGTGATCTCTGTATCTCCCACTCACTTTCTCTCCATCACGGCCTATCTCAGCCGCGAGCTGACTTTACCCTTGACCCTCGTCAATAACGGGCACCTGTCGCTGACTTTTGAGCTTGACGAGCAGCAGTCTGCCCCAGCGGTCGGCGCGACGGGAAAAACCCAATCGCAGCCGGGCATCCAGGTGGAGCCGAAATTACTGGCTCAACTGGCCGCCGATGAATCGACCGGCTATCTCATCTACTTGCGCGAGCGGCCCGATCTGTCGCCCGCTTTTAACCTGGACTGGCGCGAACGGGGTTGGTTCGTGGTGAACGCGCTGCGCGAGACGGCCGCGCGCTCTCAGGCTCGGGTGCGCGCCTACCTGGACGCGCAGGGAGCCGAGTATGAAGCTTTTTGGATCGCCAATGTCATCGCGGTCAAATCGTCAAATCGGGCAACTTTTGAGGGGTTAAAGAATCTGGTCGAGATCGAAGCGCTGCGAGCGCAACGGACCATTTTTTTGCACGAGCCGGTCGAGACCCATCTGTCAGACGTTGAACTCGCCGCCGTCGAATCCAACCTGACGCACATTGACGTTGACGATGTGTGGGCTTGGGGTGTAACGGGCGATGGGATGGTCGTGGCAAACATTGACACCGGCGTGCGCTATACCCACCAGGCGTTGGTGGAGCATTACCGGGGCAATCTGGGCGGCGGGAATTTTGATCACAACTACAACTGGTGGGATCCCTACGATCACACTTTGTCGCCCCGCGACCCCGACTCTGTCTCTCCTACGCACGGCTCACACACCATGGGCACCATGGTCGGCGACGATGGCGGTGTGAATCAGATCGGTGTAGCTCCGGGCGCCAAATGGATGGCCTGTCAGGGCTTTGCGGCCGATGGCACGGCGACCGATGTAGACCTGCTCGAATGCGGGCAATTTATCCTCGCGCCCTGGGACCTCAGCGGCAGCAACCCTACCCCCGACATGCGTCCGCACGTGGTGAACAACTCGTGGGGGTCTTGCGGCAATCCCGAACCTTACGACCCGTGGTACCAAGGCGTCGTCGATGCGTGGGTGGCAGCGGGTGTTTACCCCGTGTTTGCCAATGGCAACCTGCGTGTGCCTCCTTATGGCGACTGTCCGGTAGCGCCGGGTTCGGTGGGCAACCCGGCCCGTTATGGCAACGTGACCGGCGTCGGCGCACTGGGACGCAATAATGCGGCCCTCGCCAGTTACTCACTCTGGGGGCCGTCGGATGTGGCTGACACGCTCAATCCGGTGTCCCCCTACGACTATCTCAAACCCCAGGTGTCGGCGCCGGGAACCAATCGCTCTGTCTATGGTCTCAATGACACCGGCTACCAGGATATGAGCGGCACCTCTATGGCCACTCCCCACGTGGCCGGCGTCATTGCTCTGATGTGGGACGCCGCGCCCTGCTTAATCGGAGATTATGTCAATACTGAAACGCTCATCGAGCAAACGACGACACCGACGACCTGGCCAGGGTACACCTTGCAGCCCTACGACGGTCCGGGTGGCGTCCCCAACAACGCCACCGGCTGGGGCGAGATCAACGCTCTGGCGGCGGTGCAGGCGGCGCAGAACTATTGTGGCGCCGACCTGCCGTGGGTGTGGACCGACCCCGTCAGCGGCACGCTGCCAGCCATGGGCGAAATCGGTATCGACGTGACCTTTTTCTGCACCCAGACCCAAACCTATACCGGCACGCTGGTCGTGCGCCACAACGACCCCTGCGCGGAGGACCTTGAGCTGCCCATCCTGCTTCAATGCGTCCAGTCATCCCCTCAACCCACCTGGGACAAGATCGCGTGGGTCAACGACGGACTGACGGCGATCTGGCCGCTGACCGCGCCTCTCACCGTCGCGCCCGGCGACACGATCCAGATTGTGGATCGCGTCACCCTTTCGCACACCGACTTGGTCACGTTCACTCTCTCGGAGCAGTGGAACAACTCGTTGGCGTTGGTGGATTGGGAGACCACTGCGGGCAGCCTCACAACCGCAACAGGCGTGTTGGATTGGCAGGCGTCGGGTGTGCCGACTGACACCTGGCACGTGCTCACGAAAACCTTTGTCGTCTCCGAGGGCGATTGGATTTACGACTTTGTGACCGAGACGTTGGACGTGCAGGGGACGCTGGCTATAGACCAGCGCACGGTGGGCTATTTGTATGCAGGCCGCTGTGTGCATCTGGAGGGCATTACTATCGCCGGGGCCGTCAGCGGTGTGACGGGTATTTATACGTTCACTACCACCTATACGCCTATCAGCGCGACGCTGCCCG
The DNA here is from genome assembly GCA_034435435.1 of Anaerolineae bacterium. Classification (GTDB taxonomy): domain Bacteria; phylum Chloroflexota; class Anaerolineae; order S140-20; family S140-20; genus DAOTXN01. The sequence continues at coordinate 6,509 of DAOTXN010000151.1, forward strand.
TCGCCTACTTGTGGGACAACGGCGACACGACGGCTACTTCTATCCGCAATCTAGGGGAGGGCGCGTATACGCTCACCGTAACGGCGACCAACTGTATCGCCACTGCCGTCGCCGACGAGCACGTCGTCGTGACGATACCGCCAAAGCGAGTCTACCTGCCGGTCGTGCTCAAATAGTCCGACCCGGCGGACCAACACAAAAGAGGGTCGGCGAGAATTTTTCGCTGACCCTCTGGTTTTCAGACATGCTGCCATTCAAGATTCTGCGCCCGGCGCAAACAGCCGCGCTGCCACCCGTTCCTGGCGCGAATCTAACACACCAATCCCTTCGGCCTCGGCCGTCTGGTCCACGGCCTCATAGACGCGCAGGCCAAAGAGATAAGGCAAATAGGGCGGTTCGATTCCCTGTTGCGACAGTCGCTTCTGAAAGACCGTGTCTTGCAGTCGGTCGCTCCACTTTTCCAGGTCCTTCAGGCGCGCCCGCGCCTTGACCTCGATCAGCGCCCACAGGCGTTGTCCGGTGGGATCTTTGAGGGGCAACGCCACATCCACTTCGCCATCCAACAACACGGAACGTGGCTCCCCCAGGAGCTGGTACCCCCTTTGTTTGAGGGCATAAATGAGCACCTCTTCGGCGTCTACTTCCAGCTCCATACCCAGGCGCGTGGCCAACTGGCCGACGTGGCGTTGAGTGCGATCAAGGGTTTCGTGCATCTGATTGACAGTTCGCTGAAGCTGCTGGCGACCTGTCTCCAGATGGTCCATACGCTGTTCAAGCCGTTGCTGACTCTCGACAAGCATGTGAACCGTCTGCTCGGTGCGCTTTTGAACCTCGACCAACTCGTTGACGCGCTGCTCGGTGCGCTTTTGGGCCTCGGCTAGCTCGTTGACGCGCTGCTCGGTGCGCTTTTGGGCGTTGGTCAGCGCCTCTATCTGCCCCGTGGTCCGGCCAATGGTGCGCCACACCTGTTCCATTTGCTCGTCAATGCTGCGTCGCCATTGACGAGTTTCGAGGTCGGCCTGCAGGGTCGCTTCTTCCCGCGCAATCTCGCGTATCTGGGTTTCCAAATCAGCGGGCAGCATCACTGTTTCCTCGAATGGCTAACCGCACGGGCTAACACTATCCATCGCTAACACATGGTAACACACGCGCCGGGGGTCGTCAAGCCTGTCCAATCACCAGTTGCACCACGTATCCCGCCGACATCAACAATCCGGTGAGCAAGTGGGCCTTGATGGTGTTGGCGTTGGCCGGGATCAGCGCCGGCAAGTTGTCATAATGTACACGGGCGACCTGGTAGGCTTGCCATGCCAGTGGGACCGTCAACAGACCCAGCAAGGCAAAGGGTGAGACGCCGTCCAGCAGCACGCCCAGCACCAGCGAGCCATAAGTCGCCAGCATGATCATGCCGTAACCGATGGCGGCCCGCCGCCGCCCCAGCCGCACCACGATTTGGTTTTTGCCCACCGCCGCGTCGGCCTTCATATCCTGGAACTGATTGATGTACAACACGGCAGCGATGAGCAACGCCACCGGTAATGAGGCGATAGCAGCCTCCCACGCCAGCTCAGTCGTCTGGGTATAATAGGCCCCCAACACCATGAGCACGCCAAAATCTAACGCGATGAACAACTCGCCAAAACCCGTAGCGACCAGGCGCACGGGCGGCGCGGTATAAAAATAGCCGGTCAATGCGCCGAACAGCCCCAACCACAACACCCACGGCCCGCGTGTGTAGGCCAGGAACAGACCCACCAACCCGCCGGTCAACAAAAAGGCCAGCGCCTGCCACAGGATGGTCCGGGCTGAGGCAATGCCCAATTGGATGACGCGGCTGCCGCCGGTAAAGGGGGCAGCAAACTCGGTGTTGACCGCGTCGCTGCCCCAGACGTGATCGAAATAGTCATTGAGCATGTTCATGGCGGCATGCATGCAGATACCGCCGAACAGCGTGAGGACAAAGTAACCAGGATAAAAGGTGTCTACGCGGGCCCAGGCAATGAGAGTGCCTAGCAGGATGGGCACGATGGTGGCCGTGAAAAAAGGCGCACGAGTCTTGATGACCCACAAAGGGGGCATTTTGGGTGGTGTTTCAGACATGGTGTACTCCTTGTTATTTTTTGCGCGGGCGACGGTGGGCGCGTCGCCGGGGTGGTTCTGGCTCTTCTTCGTCTTCCCAATCATCCGATAATGGGATAAAAGGTCCGGGAATTTCCAGGATGCGCACGACCAAATAGATGAGCATAAAGCCCACGACGAGAGCGATGGCCGTGGCCTCCAAGCGAGTCAAATCGAACCAGTTGGCCAGCACGCCGCCGACGAACAAAAATCCCAGCGTGACGACAAAGGTAGTCAGCAGAACGATGATCAGCACGATGAGCGCGAGTAGCAGTGAGGAAAAAAAGTTGACCATGGACCTCCTTCCGAGTGGGTTTGTGCGGGAGGAAACTATACCACAAGAGTCTGACTGCTGCAACTGCTTTTTTCGCTGGAAGGTGATAAAGGTCACAAGACAGCGGGGATTTTCGCCACTTGCCAGATACGGAAGGCGCTCGTAAAATAGGGGCGCTTTTTGAGAGGAGGAGATGATGAAGCTGCGAATTCTGTCTTCCGCTGAGGTGCGCCGGGCGCTGCCTATGTCTGAGGCGGTTGAGGCGATGAAAGCCGCTTTTGCTCAACTCTCTGCTGGCCGCGCTACTGTGCCGGTACGCACGCCAGTAAACGTGTCTGCCCACAACGGCCTGACACTTTTCATGCCGGCCTACCTGGCCGACGACGACCAGATGGCGGTCAAGATTGTATCGGTGTTCAATGACAACCCGGCCCACGGTCTGCCGCTGATCCACGCGCTGGTCGTTGTGGTAGATGCGACGACTGGGCAGCCCACGGCGGTGATGGACGGCGCCTACCTGACGGCGCTGCGCACGGGGGCCGTGTCGGGCGCGGCGACTGACCTGCTGGCCCGGCCCGCTGCGCGCGTGGCGGCCATTTTCGGCGCGGGCGTGCAAGGCCGCACGCAATTAGAGGCCGTGTGCGCCGTGCGCCGCATCGAGCAGGCGTGGGTGTTTGACGCCCGCCGCGAGCAGGCGACCGCCTACGCCGATCAGATGAGCGCCCGGATGTCCTTACCGGTGCGGGTTGCCGCGTCGCCCCGCGAGGCGCTGCGCGACGCCGACGTGGTCTGCACGGCCACCACTTCGACCCGGCCCGTGTTCGCCGACGCCGAGCTCAAGCCCGGCGCGCACATCAACGCCGTGGGCGCGTACACGCCGCACATGCAAGAAATCCCTGCCGAGACGGTGGCTCGGGCGCGGGTGGTCATCGACCACTGGGAATCCAGCATGGCCGAGGCGGGCGACCTGCTCATCCCGATCAGGCAAGGCCTGATCGCCCAGAATCACATCCACGCCGAGTTGGGCGAGATCGTCATCGGGCGCACGCCGGGGCGCGCCTCGGAGGACGAGATCACGCTGTTCAAGTCGGTCGGCGTGGCGGTGCAAGACGTGGCCGCCGCCGCGCGGGTGCTCGCCGCCTCCGGACGGTTGGGGTTGGGGGTGGAGGTGGAGTTGTGATTGATGGGTATCCTGTAGCGAAAACTATAGTGGATTGTCAGGCCAGGGGCGACGTGTTACAATAGGTGGGTAGATTGGGAGATGGTGAAATTGAGTATGCAGATGAAAGGAAACCAGGCTGCAGTATGAGACAGGTTCAACTTGCCCCAATTTACGAAAGCGACCTCCATCGAGCCGTAGAAATTCTCAAGGGAGCTGGCTGTACTCAGATTTTTCTCTTTGGTTCTCTGGCTACCGGGCAAGTTTCGGACCAGTCGGATATTGACTTGGCCGTTCGAGGTTGCCCTAAAGGCAAGTTTTTTCACCTTTTGGGCCGACTTGTGTTTGAGCTGAAACATCCTGTAGACCTGGTCAATCTGGACAGCCGAGACGCCTTTGCACGCTACCTCGAAGAGAAGAAAGAGTTACTCCGTGTTGGTTGAAAGAGCCATCTCACAAGTCAGGTTTGAGATGGGGCAACTGGATGACCTCTTTGAGTCATACGCCGATCTCTTGAGTCGAGTCCAGACACGCTCCCCTGACCTGGTCGAGGTGACGGCTGTGGCTTCTGTGTTACACTCGTTCTACAACGGCCTGGAAAACATCTTTTTGTCCATCGCCAAAGGGCTTGATGCAAGCGTTCCTACAGGCGCTCAATGGCATCGCGATCTGCTTGCTCAGATGGCAGAACGAACTCCTCTCAGACCCCTGGTTATAACGACAGAGACAGCACACCAACTGGCCGATTACCTGGGTTTCAGGCATTTCTACCGCCACTCCTATTCCTTCTTTTTGGAATGGGACGAGCTGGAAAAGCTGGTGACGCCGCTGACAAAAGTGTGGGAACAAGTCAAGAGCGAACTCGATCTGTTTTTGGACAGGTTGAGTCTGGCCGATGCCCTGAAGTGACAATTTGCCCATTTAAGGAGCGACCGATGAGTCACCTTCCCTCTACTGCCGATGTCGTGGTGATCGGCGGCGGCGTGATGGGCGCCAGCACCGCCTATCACCTGGCCCTCAAGGGCTGCCAAAACGTGCTGCTGGTGGAAAAAGAGTCCTTTTTTGGCACGCAGGCCACCGGGCGCTGCGCGGGCGGGGTGCGCTATCAGTTCAGCACCGAGATCAACGTGCGTCTGTCGCTGCTCAGCCTGCCCATGCTGGACCGTTTTGCGGAAGAGCTGGGCCAGCCCATCGACCGCCGGCGCATCGGTTATTTGTTCCTATTGACCACGGACAAGAGCGTCGCTAATTTCCGCGAGATCGTCAAGATGCAGCGCCGGCTGGGCGTGAACACCGAATGGCTCACACCCGACGACATAGCCAGGCGCGTTCCCCCGCTCAATCTGGAGGGCGTGCTGGCCGCCACCAACCACGCCGAGGACGGCCTGGCCGACCCCAACAGCGTGGTGCAGGGTTACGTGAGCAACGCCAGCCGCCTGGGCGTCAAGCTGCTCACCGACGTGACAGTGACCGGCATCCGCGTCGTGGGCGGCAAGATCGCGGGCGTCGTCACCAACCAGGGCCAGGTGTCCACACCGGTGGTGGTCAACGCCGCCGGGCCGTGGGCGGGCGAGATTGGCAAAATGGCCGGGGTGGAAATTCCCATCGCGCCGCTGCGCCGGCAGATCGCCACCACCGGGCCGATACCCGAGCTGCCGCGCGACTTTCCTTTCGTGATTGATTTCGACCAGTCGCTCTACTTTCACCCCGAGGGGGACGGCCTGCTCACGGGCATGTCCAACCCGCACGAAAAGATCGGCTTTGACCAGTCCGTAGACCCGGAGTGGGAGCTGGTGCATTTTGAGGCCGCGCTGGCGCGGCTGCCGCTGCTGGAGCGGGCGGGCATCGCCAGCCGCTGGGCCGGGTTGTACGAGGTCTCGCCCGACGCGCACCCCATTTTGGGGCGTATTCCACAAGTCGAGGGCTTTTACTGCGTGGGCGGGTTCAGCGGGCACGGCTTTATGCACGGCCCGATCTGCGGCCTGCTGCTGGCCGAGGAGATTTTGGACGGCGCGGCCCACACGCTGGATATTTCGGCGCTGTACATTGAGCGGTTCGAGAAGGGCGCGGCGATTGTGGAGTATAACGTGGTGTGAGGGGAGACGAAGGACGGGAGACGAAGGACAAAGGGTTCGGCTGCGGCGAATGATCTACACCGATGGAGTCTATCACGACGTGTTCATCCTGGGGATGACGGCTGAGGAATTCGAGGGGTCGGAAATGTGAACCAGATTCGATCCTGGCTCTACGTCGGAAAATACAGGGACACGCTCGACCTGCACCTGCTCGCCGCCAACCAGATCGGCGCGATGCTGCAACTGGCCGAGTTGGTGGAACAACCCGGTATGACGACTCTCTACTTACCTGTAGAAGATGGCGTCCCGCTGCCCTTTGATCTTTTGCACCGGGGCGTTAACTTTGTCGTAGCGAATAAAGAGGAAAACAAGCGGGTGCTGATCGCGTGTGGAGCGGGTATCAGCCGCTCGGCGGCTTTTGCGGTGGCGGCGTTGAAAGAAACCGAGGGACTGGATCTGTTGGACGCCTTGCGAGCCGTCACGCAAAGACATCCTGAGGCCATGCCACACATGGCGCTTTGGGAGTCCCTTTGTGCTTACTATGATGAAGACATCCCCTTCTTCGACACATTGAGAAAGACTTACCGCGCACTTTTACGGAGACAAGACGATGCAACGTCGTGACTTGAGCACGCTTGAGGAGTTCGCTCAATATATCGCCCAGCTCGAAAGAGATTACACAGCCAGGCTCTTTCATGCGCTATACAAAAACGCCGGCAATGTCCAGGCATGGTACAACGAACCCAATAAAGTGCCGGATGCCTGGGTAGGCAAGATGGTCATCAGCCCCCGCGAACCCTCTGCGCCGTGGGAGCAAGTGGGAGAAATCGTCATCGTTGGCCTGATCAATCGCGAGTTCCCGGAGTGGTTTCCCGTGGGTTTGCCCATTGGCTCTGAAACGCGCCTGAGTTCGCCTGACGCCATCATCCACCTCGACGTCAAGACGCACAAAGAGGGCGATACGGACCTGGACCGAACCCAAGACGTTCGACCGGAACAAATCAGCAGTGACGAGGATGAAAACTATGTGAAGGATGCCACAGGATCATTAGGTGACAGTCCGCCCAAGCTGCCGCCGTATTACGAATTTGGACCCAACCTGCTCAAAGTCACTATCACGGCGTTTGTCATTTGCGCTTATCAATTCGATGAGGCCAACCGCTATCAATACTTGACCCGCCTGCAACTATTCATCGTACCCAACGGCATTCTGCGGACAATTCACGACTACAGTGACATCTTTCAAGCGGGGAAAGATGGGCGTGGAGGACACCGCTATCGCGTCAATTTGCTTGCCCTGGCGGGCCACGAAACGTGGCGCTGGCGCGAAATACGGTATCTGGCCCACGGCTTTCAAGTGACGCGCTGAAGCTCATTCACCGGCAATCACGTCCGAGCATAGTTGGGCGATTTGCTGCTCCTGTTGAGTAATGAGGCGCTTGAGGTCAAGAATGTGTTGGCGGTAATCTCGAAACGTGGCTCCCAGCCGGTGATGGTTCTCCGGCAGGGGTATACGCAGATGACGTAAATCCTTTTCGGCAATGCGACCCGACATCTCGCCAGTGGAGTAAATCGTCATCAACCTTAAAAATTGAGCAGAACGCAAGAGTTCGACGACGAAATCCCGGTCGTAGCCCTCGCGCAAACGCAAGACCGAGAACTCGGAAATGGTCAGTGCGCCGTCCAGTTCCGGCGGCACCACGACAACCGCGCCGCGATAGGCCCGTCGGCGACTGATCAAAATGTCGCCCGCTTGCACGCGGCGGAGCGAAGTATAGTTGCTCTCTCGGCCTTTGATCCGTTTTGGGTTAATCGTCAAAGCTTCCGGGTCCACGCAACTGGTTTCAATCAGGACGATCTCCTGGTCCGGGTTAAGGCGGGGGTTGACTTTATCAGTGTAAAACGTGCCGATTTCGGATAATTTGACCAGTCTGTGTTTGGGATTGCTGCGAAACAGCGCCATAGTTTCCCGGTTCTCTGGAATGTAAAACTTGGCGTCAATGCGGTCCTGGATTTCGGAAATACGCACCATGTAGCGGGTATCCTGACGTTGAAACTGGTCGATGGTTTCGATCAAGTCGTTCTCATCGGTCGGGCGGCCTGTCGAGTTAAACCCAATGTTTTCGACCCGTTTCATGAATACAGGGTAATCGTCGGGAACTTGCGCCGATTTGCGGAGGAACAGCAGACTCCCCCGCACGCTGGTACCCGAGGGAATGAATGCCCAGTCGGGCAGCTCGATCACGGCCAGGATTTGAGCGTGACGCTTGACATATTCTCGCACGTGGCAGAGATTGCGGTTGGTAAAAATGCCCTGGGGGATGACAATGCCCGCCACGCCCCCATCGCGCAAAACTCGGAGGATGCGTTCGATAAAGAGGACTTCGCGGGTGACGGAAGCGACCGCTCCTTGACCGTTCTGTCCCAATTCAAACCTGGACAAAACGGCAGGGTCTTTCTCGTAACCCGCAAAGGGTGGGTTGGCAAAAACAACGTCTACTGCGCCCTCGCCAAGTAAGGTGTCTAGTCGTTCATCACCGGATTCATGGATTTTCAGAGCATTCACGGTAAAGATATTGCTATAATCCAGACCGTGCATCAGCAAGTTCAGACGGGCCACTTGGGCTGTGCGCTCATTGATCTCGGTGCCAATCAAGCCGCGCCGACTGTACGCTTGAAGCTGTTGAGTGAGCGCTTGTGGGGAAAGGTCGGAGCGCTCGCGCCGGATCTGCTCGCGGATGATCTTGGCGCACATGATTAAAAAGCCGCCTGAACCGCACGAGGGGTCGTACACAACCTGAGTTTCATTTATCCCGACCATGCGGACCATGAACTCGACGATGCTGCGGTGGGTAAAGAATTGGCCCAATTCGCCGCGAAACGTATTACCGATGATGTTTTCGTAAATCGTGCCCTTGATATCGGCGCCCTCGACCTGTGAGGTTGTTTCTAGTAGACTGTAATTTTGAAGCTGCCTAAAAACATCGTGAATGGACAGGTCATCGACGCCGATGTCATCCTGGGAAAAGATGTGATCAAAGCCTGGAGTTGCATTAGCCTGGTTAAACAGCCAGCGCACGCGGGCGGCAAATTGCTCTACTGACTCGTGGCGTTGAATAGCGGTGCGCGCCCCGGCCATGGTGGCCTCATCGTACAGCTTGACAAAGAGCAGCTTGCTGAATTCGTCAAAAGCCTGGGCGGGGTCGAAACCATGGCGCTCCCAGAGGACGTTGTGACATCGCTGGACGACCTTTTGAAGCTCGTATTCATTGGCAAACCGAGTTATGGGCATGTCGTTCCTCCTGATAGGAAAAAGCCTGGCAGGCTTTATTTTAGCCAGGAAGGCTAACAGTGTCAAATCGAATCAGCCATAGAACGCCCCGTGCATTTCCATCACTGGTGACTATTGCACTGCTGTTGAGCACCTGGTTGACGCTGGCGCCGTCTGTGACGGGTATCGAGTCAGCTACTTCAGGCGGCGGCGCATACACTCCGCACACCGCCGGTCCTCACGCCAGCGAGGCGCAGCGCCAGCGCGTCCGGGCCGCGGTCGAGCACAATATCCAGCGATTGAGGCTAGACCAGACCACGCTTTCCCCGACTCGCGTCACCCTGACCTGGCCGCTGCGGGCGACAGACGGGCTGGACGTGTACGACTATCACGGCGTATCCGGTTTCGTGGATCACAATCCGAATTTTCCGAACCAGCTCCTGGACTATAATTGCGGCGAGCGCACGTATGACACGAGCGACGGCTACAATCACGACGGCGCCGACTTTTTCACCTGGCCTTTTGCCTGGAACTGGATGGACCAGGACGCGGTGCAGGTCGTCGCTGCCGCCGACGGCGTCATCGTCTATAAAGAGGACGGTCACTATGACAGGAATTGCAGTTCACCGCAAGGCGAAGCCAATGCCATCGTCGTCCTGCACGGAGATGGATCTGTCGCGGAGTATTGGCATCTGAAAAATGGCTCGCTGACGGCCAAAGGCGATTTCGATACCGTCGCGCAGGGCGAATACTTGGGCGTGGTGGGGAGTTCGGGCTACTCGACTGGCCCGCACCTGCACTTTGCGATCTATGACTGGCGCGACCTGCTGGTAGACCCCTTTTACGGCCCGTGCAACACGTCCGAATCGTGGTGGGATGAACAGCGGCCCTATTACGACTCGGCGGTGAACCTGATCACCACCGGCAGCGCCCCGCCCGACCTGCCCAACTGCGACCCTGAAACCTCTTACGAGCAAACCGTTTTTATGCCCGGCGACACCCTCTATTTCACCACCTACTATCACGACCAACTGTCCACTCTGCCCAGCCAATACACGATTTACGAACCCGACGGCTCGGTTTACGACAGTTGGTCGCACAGCATGCCGCCTGAGGACGAGCACTATGCCGCGTCGTGGTGGTGGTGGTCCTTCGATTTTGACTACAGTGTCCCGACCGGAACCTGGCGTTTCGAGGTCGTGTTCAACGGCCAGACCTACACCCAACACTTTTTTATCGGTGAATTGCCGGAGCATCTCTATTTGCCCCTCGTTCAAAAATGATCGGAGAAAAAACGTGACCAACTGGCGCATCGAATCTCATCCCATTCTCCCTATCCCCGACCGAGAGACCCTCGAATTCACGTGGCGCGGCCAGAGGCTGCAAGCCAAAGCCGGCGAGACCATCGCCTCGGCGTTGTTTGCCAACGGCGTCCGTATCTTTGGCTACCACCCCAAAGACGGCTCGCCCCAGGGCATCTTTTGCGCCAACGGCCAGTGCGCCCAGTGCGCCGTCATCGCCGACGGGCTGCCGGTCAAATCCTGCATGGTCGCCGTGCGGCCCGGCATGGTGATCGAGCCGGTCACGGGCCTGCCCACGCTGCCCGAGGTCGCCCCGGTGACGGGCTTTCGGCCCACTCAGACGCTACAGGTCGAATGCCTGATCATCGGCGGCGGGCCGGCGGGGCTGTCGGCGGCGGTCGAGCTGGGCCAGCGCGGCGTGCGGACCCTGGTCGTGGACGACAAACATCGCTTGGGCGGCAAGCTGGTCCTGCAGACGCACCGCTTTTTCGGCTCGATCAACGCCTGCTACGCCGGGACGCGCGGCATAGACATCGCCACACGCCTGGCCGACGAGGTGGCTCAATACGACTGCGTGGACGTGTGGCCCAACACCACCGCCGTGGGCGTGTACAGCGATCACAAAGTGGGCGTGGTGCGCGACGGGCGCGAGTACGTGCTGATCGAGCCGCAAGCCCTGCTGGTAGCGACGGGCGCCCGCGAAAAGTCGCTCACCTTCAAGGGCAACACACTGCCGGGTGTGTACGGCGCGGGGGCCTTTCAGACCTTGGTCAACCGCGACCTGGTGCGCGCCGCCGAGCGACTGTTCATCGTCGGCGGCGGCAACGTAGGGCTGATCGCCGGTTATCACGCCCTGCAAGCCGGCATCCAGGTGGTGGGGCTGGTGGAGGCGCTGCCCCAGTGCGGCGGCTACAAGGTCCACGAGGACAAGCTAGCGCGCATGGGCGTGCCCATTTATACCTCGCACACCGTGCTCAGCGCCAATGGCGAAGAAATGGTCGAGTCGGTGACCATCGCCCAGATCGACCAGAACTGGCGGCCTATCCCCGGCAGCGAGCGCTCGTTTGCCTGCGACACGCTGCTCATCGCCGTCGGCCTGGACCCGGTGGACGAGTTTTATCACAAGGCCATCGAGTTCGGTATGCGCGCGTTCGCGGCGGGCGACGCCGACGAGGTGGCCGAGGCGTCGGCGGCCATGTTCTCCGGCAAGATTCGCGGGCTAGAGATCGCCAGGGCGCTGGGATACGCGGCGGGCGAGGTCCCCGCCGACTGGTTCCGTACCGCCGAGATTCTCAAGTCACGGCCCGGCGAAATCACCCACGAGACCGTACCCGACACCGGCAAGGTCTTTCCGGTGCTACATTGTAGCCAGGAGATTCCCTGCAACCCGTGTACCTCGGTCTGCTCGCAAGGGGCTATTTTCATCAATGAGGACGACATCCGCCATGTGCCCGATTACATCGCCGAACAACTGGGGACCGAGTGCATCGCCTGTGAAAAATGCGTCAACGTCTGTCCGGGGCTGGCGATTACGCTGGTAGACTGGCGCAAGGACGGCGAGCACGCGCTGGTGACCATCCCTTACGAATTCGACCGCGGCAGCATTCAAAAAGGCGACGTCGTCACCGTGACCGACACGGCCGGCCACGTGCTGGGGGAGGTCGAGGTGGCGCGCACGCGGGTCGGCAAGGCCACCGACCGCACCGTGCTGGTGCAGGTGCGCGCCCCGCGCGAGATCGCCACCCGCGTCGCCGGTATCGTGGTGCAGGAGGCGCAGGTCAGCGAGCCGCTGGACCATTACGTCGAGCGGCTGACCGACGACATGATTGTGTGCCGCTGCGAGCGGGTGTCGCTGGCCGAGATCAAAGAAGTGATCCGGTCTGGCGTGCGCGATATGAACGAGATCAAGGGTATCACCCGCGCCGGGATGGGCGCGTGCGGCGGCAAGACCTGCACCGACCTGATCAAGCGGGCCTTCCGCGAGCTGGGTGTGCCGCCGGGCCAAGTGACCGAGCACGTCCACCGTCCCTTGTTCGTCGAAGTGCCCTTTGGCGTGCTGGCGGGGGTTGTCAACGGATAGCAAACAGATGAACGGATAGCAGCGAATGCCCCATCCGTTTATCCGTTACCCATCCGTTGACACCCCGACTGCGAGGAGTCAAAATGAGCCATTCAACCTACGACGTGATCATCATCGGGGCCGGCAGCGTCGGCGCGCCGCTGGCGTGGCAACTGGCCGAGGCCGGGCTGCGCGTGCTGACGATTGACCGCTTTGCCAGTGTGGGCCAGGGGTCGAATAAAACGGCCATCGGCGGCATCCGCGCCACCCACTCCGACCCGGCCAAGATCCGTATCTGCCTCAAGAGCATCGAGATTTTTGCCGCCTGGCGCGAGCGTTACGGCGACGACATCGGTTGGCTGCAAGGCGGCTACTCGTTCGTGGCCTACCGCGAGCGCGAGGAAAAAATCCTCAAGAACCTGTTGACCACCCAGCACCAATATGGCCTGGACATTGATTGGTACGACCGCGAAGCGTTTCTGGAAATCATCCCCGCCTTGAACCCCGATGGACTCATCGGCGGCACGTTCTCGCCGGGCGATGGCAGCGCCTCGCCGCTGCTGTCGGCGCTGGCCTTTGAGCGCCAGGCCAAAACGCACGGCGCGGTGTTCCACTACCACGAGACCGTGACCGGCATCCTGACCGAGAACGGGCGCGTGACGGGCGTGCGCACCGACAAGGGAACCTACGCCGCGCCGACCGTGGTCAACGCGGCCGGGCCGTGGGCCAAAGAAGTCGCGGCGATGGTCGGCGTGGACGCGCCGGTGCAGCCCGACTCGCACGAAGGCGGCATCACCGAGCCGGTAGCGCCTTTTCTGCGCCCCATGGTGGTGGACATTCAGCCCATCGAGGGTTCAGCCAACTATTATTTCTACCAGCATCACACCGGGCAAATTGTGTTTTGCATCACGCCCTATCCGCCCATCATCGGCGTGGACCGCCGCGAGACCTCCGTCTTTTTGCCCCAGGTATCCCGGCGCATGATCGGCATTATGCCCCGCCTCAAAAACCTCAAAGTGCGGCGGACGTGGCGCGGCCTGTACCCCATGACCCCCGACGGCGCGCCCATCGTCGGCCCGGTGGAAGGACTGTCCGGCTATATCAACGCCGTGGGCATGTGCGGGCAGGGTTACATGCTCGGCCCAGGGTTGGCCGTGTATCTGCGCAAGCTGGTCACCGGCGAGGTGGACCAGGAGACACAGGAAATTTTGGACCAACTGTCGCTGTATCGCGCCTTTGGCGGAGAGGAAAAGCTGAAATAGGCCGAATGAGAATTGGATTAGTCACCGGCGAGTATCCCCCCATGCAGGGCGGCGTGGGCGATTTCACCCGCGAGCTGGCGCTGGCGCTGGCCGACCTGGGGCACGAGGTGCACGTGATTACCCGTCGGACGGACGAACGACGAACGACGAACGACGAACGACGAATCATGCATCACCCCGTCATACCCAATTGGGGTTGGCGCGGAGTCGCGCAGGCGCTGACACTGGTCCGGCGGCTCGAACTCGACATATCCAATATCCAATATCAAGCTGCCGCCTACGACTTGCACCCGGCCATCAATTTCGCGCCGTTCCGCACCAACTTCCCCCCTGCCTTGCGGGGGGGACAGAGGGGGGGAATCGTGGTGACGTTTCACGACCTCAAAACGCCCTACCTGTTCCCCAAGGCCGGCCCGCTGCGCGGCTGGGTCGTGACCCTGCTGGCCCGCCGCGCCGCCGCCGCCATCGTCACCAACCGGGCCGACGAATTGACGTTGGCCGCTCGCGGCGTCCGCCGCGTAGCGCGCATTCCCATCGGCAGCAACATCGCCCCCGCCCTGCCCGCCAATTTCGACCGCGCCGCCTGGCGGGCCCAATTCGGCCTTTCGTCCGAGCATTTCGTGTTAGGCTTTTTCGGTTTTTTCAACGCCCGCAAAGGCGTCGAGACGCTCATCCGGGCATTAGCAATCCTTCGGCAAGACGAATCCCCAATCCCCAATCCCCAATCCCCAATCTACCATCTCCTCTTTATCGGCGGCGCCGTCGGCAGCAGCGACGCCACCAACCGCGCCTACGCCGACCGTATGACCGCGCTCATCGCCGAATTGGGGCTGACTGACCGCGTGCACTATACCGGCTACGTTTCGCCGGAAAAGGTCTCAGCGGCCTTTGCCGCGCTCGACCTGTGTGTGCTACCCTACGCCGACGGCATCTCCTTTCACCACGGCACGCTGATGGCCGCGTTGGCCCACGCCCAGCCCATCGTCAGCACGCGGCCGGCGGTCGAATTGCCGGAGCTGGCCCACGGCGAAAACGTGTGGCTGGCGCCGCCGCAAGACCCGGCTGCGCTGGCTGCTGCCATCGCCGAACTGGCCGCCGACCCGCAGCGCCGTCGGCGGTTGGCGCGGGGGGCGGCAGAACTGGCGCAGGAATTTACGTGGGAGCGCATCGCGGCGCGGACGGCTCAACTTTTCGATGAATTGGTGCGGTAAAAGGGAGTAGCCCTTGCGTTTACAGATGCGAATGTTGATACGCAATCCCCTCTGGTGGGCTGTTTCCCTGACCGGTCTCTATCTGCTTATCCTGGCGACCCGCCCCAGCCCCTTTTTTTTCGGTCCCGCCGAGTGGCAGTGGCACACCCGCCCGCCCGCGTCCAGCACCTATAGCCGCTGGTGGCCGGCTGTGATGCTTCTGACGGGCTATGTCTTGCTATTTTGGCGGCTGGATGGTCATTGGGCCGAGCGCCCCTCACGCCGCCGCGAATGGGCGATGCTCTTCCTCCTGCTGCTGGCAGCCCCGGCGCTCCAGATCGCTCTCACCTACATCCACTACCGCCACCCGGTCGAGTTTTATCTCTCCCGCACTATCGGTCCGCATAATGGCTTCTGGCAGGTCGCCATCAGTAACGATAACCTGGCGCATTATTTACGCACCTACCCGCAGCAGATGCAAGCGTATCCCTTTGTACACACACCGGTTCACCCGCCGGGTGATTTTGTTTACGTGTGGTTGTGGCGCAAGGGGCTAGAGGCGCTGCCGGGCTTATCGCGAGTGGTGGCGCAGTACTTTCGCACCTACCACTGTGGGCAGTTGTGGTTCGTGACTCTGAAAGACGCCCAAATTGCCAGCGCCCTGGCGCAAATGCTCGTCCCATTATTCAGCGGGCTGGCAGTGATTCCGCTCTACTTTTTGGGAAAGCGGTTGGTCGGTCCGCGGGTGGGGTTGCGCGCTGCTGCGCTCTACATTGCGGTCCCGGCCCTGAATCTGTTCACAATGCGCTGGGACCAGCTCTACCCCCTGTTCCTATGCCTGTCCCTTTACTGGCTTCAGCGGGGACTGTCAGATCACCGAAACGAGTTTTTCTTCCTGTCGGGACTGGCGGTCTCGGTGGCCTCTTTTATGAGTTTTGGCAACGCCACAATCCTGGCGGCCCTGGCGGTGTACGGATTGGCTCACCTGGCTGCCGCCGGCCTGCGGCGGCAGCGCGAGTGGTTGCGCCAGACCTGGACCGGGTGGGCGCTGGTCGCACTGGGAGTGGCCTCGGTGTGGCTGGTCTACCAAATGATGTATGGTGTTTCCTTTTGGGACGTGTTTTCCACGGCCATGCAGACGCACTTTTATCTTGGCCGGTCCTACGGGGTGTGGGTGGGCTACAATCTGTACGATTTTGCAACCTTTGTCGGCCTGCCCGTCGCAGTGTTTTTCGTCGTCGAAAGCGCACGGGCCTGGCGCGGCGTGCCCAAGCTGTTCAAACGCGACCCTTTATCGCGCGAGATGTTGCTTGCTTTCACCCTCAGTGTCACTCTGTTGGCCCTCGACTTGACAGGGGTGGCGCGGGGAGAAGTAGGGCGTATGTGGCTGCTGTGGATGCCGCTCGCCTGCCTGTCTGCCGCCATCGGATTGGCCCGGCAAAAGCGAGCCGGCGTTTTCAGGCTGGCGCTGGCGCTCATGGTCCTGCAAACGCTTTTTTCCGCGCTTTTTCTGCGCGTCTCGGCCACCGGCATGCCCGATTATCAACCCCGCACACTCGTGACCGCGCCGCCCACCGCCGCCTATCCGCTGGACACACAATTGGGTGGGCGCGTCGCGCTGGTCGGTTATGATTTAGAGCCGGCGCACCCTCGCCCGGGCGACACCCTGCACCTGACCCTGTACTGGCAGGCCTTGGCGCAGATGGACACCCCCTATACCGTTTTTACGCATCTGCTGGACGAAAGCGGCGCGCTGCGCGGCCAGCAGGACAACATGCCGGTGCGAGGAGAATTGCCCACCACGTGCTGGCGTCCGGGCGAGTATGTGGCCGACCCCTATGATATTTCCATCGCTTCAGACGCGCCATCAGGGTGGTATACGCTCCAGGTCGGGATGTACAATCTGGCGACGAGCGAGCGGTTGTCAGTTTCCGACCCATCAGGCCAACCGTCCGACCGGGTGCTGCTGGCGCCGGTGCAGGTAGTCACGCCCTAGTCTGGGCTGGCAAGACCGCGCAACCGGTGTTATACTGTGGCCTCGTCACTCAACCCGGGCGATGTCACGGTGAAGCTAGAATCCAAAATCCAAAATCCAAAATTTAAAATCGGCGCCCTCTTGAGCGTCTTTGTCGCGCTCGCAACGCTGTACTCTGTCGTCGTCCCCCCCTTTGAAGCCTCCGACGAACTATGGCATTACCCGATGGTCAAGCACATCGCCGACAACTGGGCGCTGCCCGTGCAGGACCCCGAAAACGTCGGCCCGTGGCGGCAGGAGGGTAGCCAGCCGCCGCTGTACTATTTCATCGCCGCTGTCGCCACCTTTTGGATTGACACCTCCGACGTGGAGACCGTGCGCCGCCTGAACCCCCACGCCGACAACGGTATCGCCACGCCCGACGGCAACGTCAATCTCATTTCTCACAATCCAGATGCCGAATCCTTCCCCTGGCGTGGCGCGACGCTGGCCGTGCACCTCATCCGCTTCCTTTCGGTCCTGATGGGCGCGGCGACCGTCTACCTGACTTACCACCTGGCGCTGGAACTGCTGCCCAACCACCCCGACGTGGCCCTGGTCGCCGCCGCCATCAACGCCTTTACGCCGATGTTCGTGTTCATCTCGGGCGCGGTCAACAACGACAACTTGGTCGCGCCGCTGTGCTCGTTGGCCCTATTCCTGATGGTCCGTATTATCAAAAGGACGAAGGACGAAAGACAAAAGACGAATCCTGAATCTCAAGTTACGTTTCACGTTTCACGTTTCACGTTTTTAGGTCTCACTGTCGGGCTCGCGTTGCTCACTAAAGAGAGCGCCGGGGGACTGGTCCTGCTCACCGCGCTGACGGTAACTTTCGTCGCCTGGCGCGAGCGCTCGCTGCGCGCTTTTCTCGTCGGCGGGCTGGCAAGCGGCTTGCCGACCGTGCTCATTGCCGGCTGGTGGTATTGGCGGAACTGGCGACTCTACGGCGACCTCACCGGTCAAAATGTGTTCATTGAAATCCTGGGCCAGCGCGACGCGCCCGCCGACCTGGCCCAACTGTGGCGCGAGCGCATCAGCTTTACGCGCGGCTACTGGGGCAACTTTGGCGGCCTCAACGTCCCCATGCCCGATTGGGTCTACACCGCCTTCGACGCGCTCCTGCTTCTGGCTGCCCTCGGCCTTTTGCTCACTCTATTGCGCCACGCCCAATTTACCAATTTACCAATTTACCAACACCTCCCCTGGCTCCTCACCCTGCTCTGGCCCGCCCTCGTCGTCGTCCTGTGGATCACCTGGGCCGCCACCACCTGGTCGTCGCAGGGCCGGCTGGTCTTTTCGGCCATCTCGGTGTGGTCGCTTCTGCTGGCGCTGGGCTGGCACGCCCTGACCGGTCTTTTACCGAAAAATCTGCGACTAGCTGCGTTTATTTGCATCCCGTTTCTTATGTTCAGCGTCAGCCTCGTCGCGCCCTTTGCCTGGATTCGGCCCGCCTACGCCCGCCCGCCCGCGTTGACCGACGCCCAAGTCGCCGCCATTCCGCAGCGCGTGGACGCCGTGTTTTTCCATCCGGCGGGTGGGCAACTGAAACTTTTAGGCTATGCTGCGCCCGTCGCAGCCGCTTATCCCGGTCAGCAAGTCCCTGTCACGCTCTACTGGGAGGCCGTCGAACCGTTTCAGCGCGACTATAGCGTCTTTTTGCATCTGGTGGACGAATACGACCTGATCGCGGCCCAACGCGACGCCCTCCCCGGCATGGGGACGCTTTCGACGCAGTGGCTCAAGCCGGGTTATCGCTGGTCCGAACGGCGCGTGCTCACTTTGCCCGACACCGCCTACAGCCCCAACCAGACCGTGTTCGAGGTGGGCCTGTACGATTACGCTACCGACGAGCGTTTGGCGGTTGTAGATGCCACTGGACAGATCGCAGGCGACCACGTGCGCTTTGGGCGAGTGAACGTGCTGGTCAAAGACCCCGCCGACTGGCCCAACCCGATTTCGGTGGATTTTGGTGGACAGATGGAACTGATCGGTTATGATCTGGACCGGCGGGCGCTACGAGCTGGCGAGACGGCCACGCTGAGTCTTTATTGGCGCGCCCGCCGCTCGATCAAGACCAATTACTCCATCTCGACGCAGTTCGTGGACGCCATGCAGGTCAAAGCAGCGCAAAAGGACGCCTGGCCGCTGGACGGCGCGGCGCCCACTTCCATCTGGAAGCCGGGAGAGGTGATCGAGGAGCGGCGCGAGCTGACGGTTTTTGAGGGCGCGCCGCCCGGCGTCTACCGCGTGTACGTGACCGTCTATCCCGCCGACGACCCGCAGGAGCTGCTGGTGGTCACGCCGCCCGGCGGACGCTTGCAGACCAACCACGTCGTGCTGACCACGGTACGGGTTTTGCCGTGAGCGGGCCGGGTGCTCTACCCGCGCAGCATGTTATAATGAAACGGTAGCAATCGGGTGCATGGGCTGCTCTGAGAGATATGTCGGCATTAGAAAGCCTTGAGACGCGCTTGAAAGAATTTTTCGCCCAACGGCCAGAGGTGGTTGCGGCTTATCTTTTTGGTTCCTGGGCAAAAGGGAAAGCCATCCCTGATAGCGACATAGATGTGGCCGCCCTTTTGGAGCCTGGCTTTGACCTACAGGAACATTTCATGTATCGCATCGAGCGCATGGTCGAGCTAGAGATGCGCTGTCGGCGGCCTGTGGACCTGGTCATCCTCAACCAGGCCCCTCTCGTGCTGCGCAACCAGGTGCTCAAGTATGGTCGGCTGGTGTATGAAGCAGACCACCGTCGGCGGGTCGCATTTGAAGTGCAGAGCCGGCAAGCATATTATGATTTCAAACCCGCACTAACATTGCTGCACCGCGCCCTGGTGCAGCAGACCAGGGAGGTGGGCCTTGGCCATAGACGCTTGGCAATGCTCGCCGAGCGCGTGAGCGACTTGAAAGCCTTGCAGCAGATCACGTTTGAGGAATACAAGGGCAACAAGGTCCTGCGGGGTTATGTCGAGCGCACGCTGCAGGTTTGCGTGCAAATCTGTCTGGACATCGGCGCGCACCTGATCGCCGAGTGCGGTTTTCGGCACCCTGAAGACAACAAGGACATCTTGGGCGTACTCGCGGAAGAGGGCATTGCGCCCCAGGAATTCCTTCCGGCCCTGCTGAATATGGCCGGTTTTCGCAACCTCATCGTGCACGATTATGCGCGGATAGACGACGCCGCCGTCTTTGGCATTCTCCGGCGTCATCTGGACGATTTCGACCGCTACGCCCAGCTGGTTAGCGACTGGATGGGTTCTGCCTTGCCCTGATCGCTGACCGCCATTCGAGTTCTGCCGCGAAGGATGAAACGCCGATGAGCGCTGGCAGACACAACGCGGGCTCTCAAGCCTTCGTAAGAGCGTGCAATAGCGCCTCGACGCGCTGCCTGAGGGCGGGGTCGCAGTCCATTTCCAACACTTTACCCAAGTCTGCGGCGGCGCGCTCCAGATCATCTCGGTGAAGGTGGGCGCGACCCCGGTTGTAGTAGGCGGCCGCATCATCCGGGCAAAAAACCAGCGTCAGCGTCCACTCGACGATGGCCCGCTCCCAATCGCCCTGATCCGCAAAAACGACGCCCCGGTTGTAATAAGCGGCGGCGTGGTCGGGTTGGAGCGCGATGGCCCGGTCGTAATCGGCCAGGGCACGGTCGGGGTTGCCTTGATCGGCGTAAGCGATGCCGCGACAGACGTAGGCGTCGGCGTCATCGGGTTGGAGCGCGATGGCCCGGTCATAGTCGGCGATAGCGCGGTCTGGCTGGCCCAGGCGGGCGAAGGCCAGGCCCCGATCATAGTAGGCCATGGGGTCGTCGGGCGCGCGGGCGATGGTCTGGTCCAGATCAGCCAGCGTACCCTCTGGCCTGACTTTCCTCCACTGGCCCACGCGCGCCACCCATCCGCTTATCCGTTCTCGCATCCGTTGCCGCCGTCTTCACCCCAGATAGCCCAGCGCCCGTAGCCGGTCTTCAATCTCGGCCGTGTCCTCGGCAGATAGCAGCGTTTCTTGATCCGTCTCCTTGTTATCGCCGCGGGCGATCCGCACAGGGTGCGTCTCCATGAACAGGGGTTGGAGAGCCGTCTCTAACACACGCCCGTCCATGTCGTCAGGGACGGGCAACCCCATCAAGTGCAAGATGGTAGGAGCCAGGTCAATGATACGGCTTCCCTCCACCGTCGTACATTGCCGGAAGACTGGGCCGTATCCGATAAAGATGCCGTTTCCGCGGTGGCAACCCGAATCGCCGCGAATCTGGCGCGTGACCACCTGGTGATTGCTGGCAAACAACGGAAAGGCGATGCAACGATAGCCATCAAAGATGAGGTGCAGGTCGGGGCCTTGATGGGCATAGGGTCCGGCGGTCACGGCCGGACCGTAGATGGCTTCGTCTAACAGCGGTTGGCCTGTTATAGGATGCGCCAATTGACGTAGCGCCTCAATCACGCGCTCGCGGGCGGCCTCGTATTCGGCCCCGGCGCCGATGATCCCGTGTGACCCGCGTCCCTGCCAGTTGAGATAGATCTGACCGACGTGGCCCATCGAGTAGGCGACAGTACGGCTCCAGTCCACATTGTTGAACGAAAGAAACTTGCCCACCACCTGATTGCGAGAGTGCTTGGAGACGCGGGCGACGATGTTTTGCAGCCTCATACGCTCCAGCCAGTGATACACCCCCGCCGGTGACAAACCGGCCCGGAAAAGCAGGGCTTTGAACCGCGTCCACGGGTCGCGCTTGAGATGCAGCAAGCCGTGCTTCATCAAGTGTATGTTCAGGTTGATAATATAGTGCAGCGGCCCAAAGCCGTGATCCGACAAAGCGATGAGGTTGAGGTCGCCTGCCAGGTCCTGGGCTTGCTCGACCAGTCGTCCCACCTGTTCGTCCACTTTTTGATAGGCTTGCAGCAGGCCATCGCCAAATTTTTCCGCCAGATCAGGGCGATAGCGAGGATGGGTCGGGTCGATGAATTTCCAGAAAGCGTGTTGCAGATTATCCAGCGCGATAAAATGAACCATAAAGACGTCCCAGGGGTGGTCGCGCATCAGGCGCAACGCATAGCGACCACGGGTCTCGATCAGGTCCAGTGCATCGGCCAGAAAGGCGGCTTCGTTGCCTTCTTTGTACTGCACACGCAGACCTACTCGATAGGGACCCAACTCTGCCGCGTAGGGCGCCAGCAAATCCTTGGGGTAAGTGATGTCGCCGCTGCTCGGCGAGAGCAATCCGCCGATCATGAAACCGTTGATCGGTCGGGGTGGAAAAGTTACAGGTACATTGATCACTCCGACGCGCAGTCCCGCGTCGGACATGATCTGCCATATCGTAGGCTCGCGAATAGAGGTGGCGTTGACCAGAGAAAAACTGCCGACGCCGGGGCGGACTGCGCCGACATCCTTGAGCGCAGCGGGGCGGATAAAATCGAACACACCGTGCTTGCCGGGATTCATCCCGGTCATAAATGATGGCCAGGCGGGTGACGTGACCGGCGGTAAAGTTGAGGCCAGGTCGCCCGAAACGCCATTTTCGATCAACTGGCCCAGGTGAGGCAAAAAACCTTCTGCTACCCAGGGGCGGATCAGGTCAAACGTCGCCCCATCCAGCCCAAAAATGAGCAATCTGGTCATATTCGTTCCCGACTTTCCACCTCACGGATGTAATAAATCGGTTTGCCCTGCGCTTCGTGGTAGGTGCGCGTGATGACTTCTCCCAGCAAGCCCATCATCAAAAATTGGACGCCAATGATCACCAACAACACCGCCAACATGAGCAGCGGCCGGTCGCCGATCCGATAGCGATAGCCGTGGATCACCTTCAACGAGACCAGGTAAAGGTTCAAAAGCATGCCTGCGCCGCCCGATAGCAATCCCAGTAGACCGAATAATTGCATCGGTCGTCCCCCATAGCTGAGCAAAAAGCTTACGGTGAGCAGGTCGAGGATGACGCGGATGGTGCGCGACAGGCCATATTTGGATTTGCCGTACTTGCGCTGGCGGTCGTTGACAGGGATTTCGGCCACTTGCACCCCCAGGGGGGCCGCCAGCGCCGGGATAAAGCGATGTAACTCCCCGTACAGATGGACGTTTTTTACCACTTCTAGCCGATAGGCTTTGAGTGAGCAACCATAATCGTGCAAGCGTATGTCGGTCGCCCGTGAGATGAGGCGATTGGCGATGATGCTGGGCAGGCGGCGGGTAAAGAGCGGCTCTTTGCGGGCTATGCGCCAGCCGCTGACAATGTCATAATCCTCGGCCATCTTGTCCAGCAGACGTGGAATATCGGCCGGGTCGTTTTGTCCGTCGGCGTCTATGGTGATGACGACCGCGCCTTGGGCCAGATCAAAACCGGCGGCAAAGGCAGCGGTCTGACCAAAATTGCGCCGCAAGCGGATAATTTTCAGGTGCGGGTCCTCGGCCTGGAGTTGCCGCAATACCGTTACGCTGTTGTCCTGGCTGCCATCGTCCACAGCCAATATTTCATAGCACACCCCCAGTCCCGCCAGCACGGCGGTCAGTTCGCCGTGTAGCAGGGGTAGTGACTCGGCCTCATTGTAGACCGGTATCACAACAGAGAGGTCCAGGGAAGGATCGCTAAAAGTTGTTGACAGGGCGCTGGTATCAAGGCTCACAATCCACCTCGTTGGAGATTATAGCACCGAACGGCAGATGCGCAATATCCGGCGTTCAGCTTTTAGCCGACCACTGACGTCTGAGGACAAGTTGCCCGTCTACGCGGCTTGGAGTACAATGCAGCGTCACCGGGATGTGAACTTGCTGCGGAGAAAAGTGGCATGGACCAAGAGATCGTGATGTACACCCGGGGCGGTTTTTGCCCGGACATCAGCCGCGCCCGCCGCGCTTTTCAATTGTGGAAATTGCCTTATCGCGAGATCGACGTGCGCCAGGATCCCGCGGCGCACCGGCGTTGCCTGGAGTGGAACGATTGCCTGGCTATGCCGGTCATCGTGGTGGCGCACAAAGGCCAAGACTTGCCCATCGAACCGCCGTCGCCGTTGGCGCCCGGTCAAAGCCCGCGCGACGTGGATCGGGGGTATATGATTACGGAGGCAAGTCGAGAGGCGCTGCGGACCTTTTTGACCCGGCACGGTTTTCTGGCGCCTGATGAGGGCGAGTAAGGCTCAGATGGCGATGCGTTGGTTAGCCGGTTTGCTCGCTTGTTGGTTTGTGGGCGCGTTGGCGCTGACGGGGTGCGGCGCGCCGCGCCCGACGCCGACCCTGGTCCCCACGCTGACGCCGTTGCCGACGCCTTCGAGCACCCCCTCTCCCATCCCCACACTGGCTCGCTCAACCCCTACGCCCATTGCCCCCAATTTCCCCGCCTGGCGCACGGTGACACTGCAATCCGACCAGAGTTTCGACTTTCGCCAGGAAAAAACAGGCGCCTTTACCGAAGGAGATTTTTATTTCGTGGCTTTTAGCCCCACGCAAGGCACGGCCTGCTTTTGGGCCAACAACGCCCATCAGGTGGGAGGACGTGACCTGGGACCGCGTCCCCTATCGGCGTTGGTCGAGTATCCCTCGCTGCCTCGCGACCGCTTCAGCCGGCAATGTAACGCGGTGATGCGTGGGCACATGTACGTCTATGGCATGCGCGGCGACGAGCGCCTGGCGGTGTTTCGCGTCGCCGACAATGGCCTGGATTGGGTCACACTCGATTTCGTCCTGCGCAGATGACGGTTTTCAGCCATCAGTTCTTAGGCTGCTGGCCGACGGCTGTGTATAGTTCGGGCTTGAGCACGCCGATGTAGGGCAGGTTGCGATAGCGCTCGTTATAGTCCAGCCCATAACCCAACACAAATTCGTCCGGGATTTCAAAACCGACATAGTCCAGCGGCACGTTAATCGTGCGGCGGCTGGGTTTGCTGAGCAGCGTGCACACGCGAATGCTGGCCGGGTTGCGCGTTTTGAGGTTACGCAGAATATAGTCGAGCGTGCGCCCGCTGTCCACGATGTCTTCGACGACCAGCACGGGTTGCCCTTCGGGGCTGGCGGTCAGGTCCATCAGGATGCGCACCACGCCGCTGGACTGCGTTGCTCGGCCATAACTGGAAATAGCCATAAAGTGGACCTCGTGCGGCACGCTGAGGTAGCGGCAAAAATCGGCTAAAAAGATATAGGCGCCCTTGAGTATGGCAACCAGAAAGGGGGGGGTGTCGGCATAGTCTGCCGAGACCTGCCGGCCCAGCTCGGCGACGCGCTGTTGTATCTGCGTCTCGGAAATCAGGATGCGACCTACGGGGTCTGTTAACATCTTGCTGCTCCAACGTGCGACGTGCATCGCACGTTATTTCTGGTAGACGCGGGCCTTTAGCTCGGCGATGTAGGGCAGAGTGCGATGCGTGTCGGCATAGTCCAGCCCATAGCCCACCACCCACACGTCGGGGATTTCAAAGCCCAAATAATCAAGTTCGACTTCTACCTTGCGCCGGTCGGGCTTGCTCAACAGCACACAACTGCGCAGCGAGGCCGGGTTGCGCGTAGAAAAGTTGCGCAACAAATAGTCCAGGGTGTAGCCGCTGTCTACAATGTCTTCGACGACGAGCACGTGCCGACCAGAAATGTTTGTTTTGAGGTCCATGAGCATGCGCACCACACCGGTGGTCGCGGCGGTCTGCCCATAACTGGACAGGGCGATGAAATCCACGCGGTGCGGAATGGTCAGGCGGCGGCACAAATCGGCCATAAAAATAAACGCCCCCTTGAGCACTCCCACCACAATCAATTGGCCTGCGTCGACATAGTCGGCTGATACCTGACGGGCCAATTCGTCTACCCGCCGTTCTATCGTGGCGCTATCGATCAATATACTCTCAAGCTCATCGTTGATGCGAAAAGAGGGCAGCTCAAGCATGGTTTTCGCTCCGCTCGTGGGGTACTTGGTGGCAGTGTCGGCAGCGGGCTTCGTATACCTCTTTAGCGCCAACCAGGATCACCGGATCGCTGTAGCTGGCGGGCTGGCCGTTGATGAGGCGCTGGGTGCGGCTGGCTTCGTGGCCGCACACGACACATATTGCCCGCAGCTTGTCCACTTTTTCTGCTTGGGCCATGAGCTGCGGCATCGGGCCAAAGGGTTGGCCACGAAAATCCATATCTAAACCGGTAGCGATGACGCGCAGCCCACGATGGGTCAGCGCGTCGCACACGGCAGTGATCTCGTCGCTAAAGAATTGCACCTCGTCCAGGGCGACGACGTCGGTATCCGGCCGGACCAGGCTCATAATCTCTTCGGCGCTCTCTACGCCAAAAGCTTTGACGTTCACGCCGTTGTGAGAGGTGACGTGTTCGACGCCATAGCGGTCGTCCAGGCGCGGCTTGAAAACTTGAACGCGCTGCCGGGCGATCTGTGCGCGACGCACGCGCCGGATGAGTTCCTCGGTTTTGCCGCTGAACATGCTGCCACAGATCACCTCAAGCCAACCGGTGCGTCCGAACGATTCCATCGTTGCTCCTCGCGTCAAAGCAAAGAGGGCAGATGCGCTCACCTGCCCCCTGGCCTGCGCTGTGACTGGTCCGCCTAGTCGGCGGCCCCGTCCTCTTCATCTACAATTTCGATCACGGCGCGCCTTTCGCGGCGACGTTTGGTTTTGCTTTCACGCCGTTCGGCGTCACTCCCCTCGACCAGCAGCTCATGGCGCTTTTCCAAGCGGCGCATAAAGCGGTCCACCTGGCCTTCGCTGTCCACGATGCGCTGCTCACCCGTAAAGAAGGGATGGCACGCGGCGCAAACGTCCGTGCGAATCACTTCCTGGGTTGCGCCAATCGTATACGTCGCGCCACAGCTACACACGATCTGCGCGTTGGGGAACCAATTAGGATGAATGTCTTTTTTCATCGACTTTTCCCTCACACCTGTTCCGCGTACACGCTGATCCGTTTGCGACCGTCTTGGACCGTCTCGAATTGGACATACCCATCGATCAGCGCAAAAATAGTAAAATCGCGTCCCAACCCAACGCCATTACCGGGCTTGAACGTCGTGCCGCGCTGACGGACAATGATGTTGCCTGCCCGGACCTGCTCGCCGCCGTATTTTTTCACGCCCAAGCGTTTCGAATGGCTGTCGCGCCCGTTGCGGCTGCTGCCGCCGCCCTTTTTATGTGCCATGTTACACCTCTCAACCCTTTACAATCTCGTCAATCCTCAGTTGCGTGTAGGTCTGCCGGTGACCCTGGCGCCGGCGATACCGCTCTTTAGGGCGCATCTTGAATATGCGAATCTTGGGGCCTTGGGCCTCGCCCAAAACGGTCGCCTTGACTTTGGCGCCTTTTACCACGGGTTGACCGACCTTGATTTCCTGACCATCTGCGATCAACAGGACGCGCTCCAACTCGATCTGTTCACCTGCCGCATGAGGCAGGCGCTCAACCTCAATAGCCTGTCCTTTAATCGCTTTATATTGTCGTCCACTCGATTCTACAACTGCGTACACGACTCCCTCCACAATGCTACTAGGCCCACGCACCGGTCTCGGCAGCGCGCCTTTCGTTTCCTCATAGCGCAGCGATGGACGAGCCGTGGCTCGTCCTTGAGATTGAGATTATACTTTTCTTTGCGGCTTTTGTCAAACACGCGAGTGATTACACATTGAAGCGAAAATGACACACGTCGCCGTCTTGAATGGTATAGTCGCGTCCTTCTACGTGCATCAGACCACGCTCACGCGCCACCACAATGCTACCTACCTGATCCAGGTCTTCAAAGCGTAACACTTCGGCCCTAATAAATCCTCGCTCCATGTCGGTGTGGATGCGACCGGCGGCTTGAATTGCCGGTGTACCTTGGGGCAGAGGCCAGGCTCTGACCTCGCGCCCGCCCGTCGTAGTGAAAAAGGTGATCAGGTCGAGCGTGGCGTATGTGGCAGCGATGAGGGCTTCTAGTCCTGACTTTTCCAAGCCTACCTCGCGGCGATAGGCCAGCGCTTCTGAAGGTTCCCAATCGGCCAATGCAGCTTCCAACTGCGCACACACGACCACACAGCGCGCGCCTTCGGCGACGGCGCGGGCGAGCACTTGGGCCGCTAAAAGTCCGCCAGCGGGCAAATCGTCTTCCCCCACGTTGGCGACATACAGCCGGGGTTTGTCGGTGATGAACGCGGTTGCGCTCATGTATTCGGCCGCGGCGGCGCGCTCAGGCCAGGTGAGGGCCGGATGACCGGCCTGAAAATGCGCACGCAGTCCTTCTAGCGCCGCCAGTTCATTTTCTACGGCGCGCGGGTGGGCTTTGGCCAGCCCCTTGACCTTTTCGATGCGCCGCTCCAACACGGCCAGGTCGGCCAACACCAATTCCAGGTCGAGCACGGCCAGGTCATCCAGCGGATCTGGCTCTGCGCCAGAGGCCGTGGCGACGTTTTTGTCTTGAAAGCAACGCGCCACGACGATCACGGCGTCCACGTCGCGGATGTGGCCCAGGAATTGATTACCCAATCCCTCGCCGCGATGGGCCCCCCGCACCAGTCCGGCGATGTCCACAAACTCGACGCTGGATGGCACCACGCGCTCCGGTCGGATGATCTCAGCTAGGCGCTCCAGACGGCGGTCGGGAACAGCCGTCACTCCCAGATTGGGGTCGATGGTGGTAAAAGGATAGTTGGCGACCTGGGCGCCGGCATGGGTCAAAGCATTAAACAACGTGGATTTGCCCACGTTGGGCAAGCCCACAATCCCGGCCTGAAGCGACATGCTTTTCTCCTTATTTTGCTCAATCCAACTCGCCGGCGGGGATTTCGACGTAAAAGGCGCTGCCCTGGTCCAGCTCGCTCTCGACCCACACCCGCCCAGCGTGACGCTCGGCGATGGACTTGACGATGGCCAGCCCCAGACCAGAGCCTTTGATGTTGATGGTTTCACGACGCTTGACGCGCGAAAACTTTTCGAACAACCGCGCCTGGTCCTTTTTGGCAATGCCTATGCC
>DAOTXN010000152.1:0-17953 GCA_034435435.1 Anaerolineae bacterium
TGTGCATCGCCACCCAAGCAGAAAGTAATGCGGGCTTGGCGTCGTAACGCATCTCGCTGTGTCGTTCATGATCCAACTACGTGAGGGCATTTTGTCACTCGCACTAGGAATATGATCCTTGACAGACCACTAGGTCAGGAGATTTGCGATTGACAAATCTTGACAAACGTTGGCAAGTCGTGCTACATTCTCATCGCCAGGGGACGAAATCCGGCCCTACGCCGTGCGACCCTTTGGCTGTGGCCGGGAGACCCTATGTCCCCCGACAATGACAAATCGCTTCTCTGTACGCGCAAGTTGGCTTTACGTGCCGTGCGCCCGGTAACCGGGCCTGGCTACAGAGGAGTGATTTTTTGTCCGCAGCGTTGACGCTTTCCTGTGGCGGTTGTATACTGTATGTGAAAGCACATCAGGAGGCGCACGATGGCTCAAGTAGCCGAGTTGACCACCAATGACTTGCTCAAATTGCCCGCCGACGTTGCCACACGATTCCGACCTTTGGATCGTTTTGTCGTCTGGGTGGAAGGGGACATGCTGCATCTCAAGCGCATCACCCCGCCGCCCGTGACCGAGCGCGTGGCCCAGGCCCCAGAGGGTGAACCACTCTCGCTGGACGAGATTAACGCTATCGTCCATCAAGTACGCCGACAGCGCCGGGCCAGTTGAGCCATGCGGATCGTCATTGATACCAACATCTGGGTGTCGGGTCTGTTGTGGCGCGGTTTGCCCTGGCGTTTGTTGCGTCTGGCCGAAGCGGGTGTGATTGAACTCTGTATGGCCGCCCCGATGTTGGACGAGTTGGCAGAGGTGTTGCGCTATGAGCGATTGCAGCAGCGCCTGCGCCAGATAGAAAGCCATCCCGACGAGCTGGTCGCCTTTGCCTTGCATTGGGCGACCTTTTTTGATGCGCCGCCGGCCGACCTGGAAGCCGCACCCCTGGTGGCTGCCGACCCGGATGACGACATTTTCTTGCATTGTGCAGTGACGGCGGGTGCAGCGTATGTGGTCTCTGGCGACCATCACCTGTTGGCGTTGGGTCAATATGCCGACATCCCCATTGTGACGATTCACGACTTTTTTGCTCTGGCCTTTCCCCAGGAATTGGAAACCGAGTGACAGACTCGCTTCGCAAGCTCAGCGACGCCGGGGGGCAGGCTTGCCGGCGGCCCCTCAACTCTTTGGAAACCGAACCGTGATGTCTTTATAAAACTCCTGCGCCCAACGCTTGACTGTTGCAAAAATGTCATCCACCACCTTGTACTGCGCCGCCCGGCGCATCTCGAATTCCAGGACCGCGATGCGCGGTTCTGTGGGGACCATTCTGACGGAGACGGAATCCGCCGTCAGGGCCAGTTGCTCCCCCGCTGCCCGGAGTGCGGCTTGCACCTCCTGACGGGGATGTGGAGCACACACGACTGTGACCTGCACACGCATCAGCGTTGTTCCTTTCACGTGCCCGTCACCTGCGAGGTGACGGGCACGTGAGGTACGTTATTCCAGCAAATAGTCTTCAATCCCTGTTGGCAGTCTGGTCGCTCCGCTCAAATAATCCAAGACAAATCGCTGATAGCTCCCCGCTTGCGGGAAATGCTCTTGCACAAAGACCCGATCTACCAGCTTGCCCTGGCGAGCGCCGATCCACTCCGGGTAGTTCGAGTAGGGCCACTGTTCCAGATCGGGGACCAGGCCATGTTTTACGGGGTTGGCGTGGATGTAGCGGCACAGGTGCAACAAATAGCCGTCCCTGTCTACGTGGATGGCTTTGAAGCGACCTTCAAAGAGCGTGCCGCTCGCGCCGTAGCGCTTGTTAAAGGCTTTAGTGTAGCTGTTGAACACTCTTTGAGGCAATAGCCCGGCCGGCTCCTGGCCATCCTGGCGCAGCAACAGGTGATAATGATTGGGCATCAGGCAGTAGGTGATGACAGCAACGTGGAGTGCGTCAGCGTGTTCTTTGATCCGGCGCAGCAGGAACACATAGTTTTCTTCTTCTCGAACGATGGGCCGGCGTCCGCTGCCCCGGTTGTAGATGTGATAGTATTGGTCGGCGGCAAATTGAATCCTTCGGTATGGCATGGCGCTCCCTTCACGTGCCCTCACGTCACGTGCCCGTCACCTCGAAGGTGACGGGCACGTAGCTTCAACCAGCGCGATCTCTTGCTCGGTCAACCCGTACACCTCATACACCAACCGGTTCAACTCCCCCTCCCACTCCGAGGTGACCGAGGCCCCCGGCACTTTAGAAGTGCCGGGCACCTGGTGCGCGTCCAGCAACTTGCGCACCAGCGCCTCGACGGCGGTACGTTTGGCTTTCGAGGCGTCGGGAACGGGAATCTGGCCGACGCAGATGGTTCGAAACTCCATATACCCTTGCTGCACGGACGGCGCTAACTGCCGCAGGACAAAATCAACCACTTGAGAATTTAACAAGCCCAATAGAAACAACGACGCCTCTGGGATGATGTAGGTCTTGTCATTGCTCAAGGCCCCGCTATCCTCATAAGCAAAGTTGGGTTCTATGTTGAAATGCGGATAGATAATCTTGGGTTTGTCAAACCCTTCTACGTATGCGCCGCGTAGCGACTCAGAGTGTACCACGGGAATCTGCCGTCTCTAACTTCAGGCCGACGTGACAATTGAATCTGATACTGCTTGAGATAGCTGTAGATAGCTGGGTAATCTTGAACCGGAAGCTCCCACGGCACATAAATCAGGTATAGTCCAGACCACTTTACTCGCCATCGTTTCAAGTCCCGCCCCCGCAGCCAGGGTTTGATGATCTCGGCGCTGCGCGGATCTTTGGCCACCAGCCGGTCGCGCGTGGCCTGGTCAATCACAAAAGCCTCGTTCAGGCCAGTCACGACGCCCCGGTAGAATTTCCCCCCCACATACTCTCCCAACGATATTCCGCTGCGCCGCAGTTTCTCCAGCAGCGCCCGCACCTCGGGTCGCACCAACGCCCACCCTTCCAGGCGCAGGCTGGCCTGGGGCTGTAGCCAGGCCTCTGCTTTAACCGTCTCGGCCAGCCGACCCACCACCGCCATGTCGTCCACGCTCAACGCCTGCAAGGTGTGCCCCTCGGTCGGGGCGCGCTTGCGCAACACCAGCACGGTCGGATAGGTCGTGGCCTCGAACACGGGCAGGTCGCCGAAATCAATCACCGTGCGCAGCGTCACCTCCTGCCCCAACAGGCGGCGCAGGGTCTGCCCATAACCCGCCCGCATGAACTTGTTGCTACTGATGTACACCAACGCCCCGTCCTCGCGCAGTTGGCGCAGGCCCTGGGCGTAAAAATACACGTAAATGTCGGCCACGCCGTGGTAGACCTGGGGAAACACGCGCTGTAGACCGGCCTTGAGGTGGGTGATTTTTTCCTGGCGCACGTAAGGCGGGTTGGCGATCAGCACGTCGAACCCGCCCTTGTGCTGAAACACCTCGGCAAAGTCCACCCGCCACAGGAACGTGGGGTGCTGCGGGTCGCCCAGCAGTTGGCGGCGCAATTGCTCGGCGCTCAAGCCTTTGGCATCCCCCTGGCGCTCCAGTTGCGCCAGCCGGCGGCGCGCCGCTTCCACCCGCGCCTTCAGCTCGTCGTATTCGCGCTGCCGCGCCTCCAACGCCTCGCGCTCGCGGCGTTCCTGCGCCGTCTCCCCGCCCAGCAGCGAGGGCTGGTAAGCGCCCAGCCGCTCCCGCTGCGCCTCCACCAGCCGCCCGGCCAGCGCCGTCTGCAGCCCCAGAATGCGCAACTCGCGCCGGCGCTTTTCTCCGCTGTCGGCCAGCGTAAAATAGGCCGCCTTTTCTTTCTGCAGGTCGTCAATCAGGTCCAGCGTCTGTGCGTCGCGGGCCAAGACGTCCAGTTGCACCACCTGGCCGAACAGCCGCTCCAACAAGCTATCGCCCTGGCGCACCTGGTAGGCCAGGTTGGGCAGGGCCGGCGCCTGTGTCACCGCCCGCTCAAAGGGCACATTTTCGGGCAGCTCGTAATCCACCACCAGGCTCAGCCACAGGCGCAGCTCGCAAATCTGCACCGCCTGGGCCTGGATGTCCACCCCGTACAAGCAGCGCTCGATCACCTGTTTTTTCAGATCGTAGGCATAGTTGCGCCGGGCCAGCGTCGCGTCGCCGCCCAAGCGCCAATCCAATAGCCCCACCCCCCACGTAATGGCCTGCAACAGCCCCATCAAAAACGCCCCAGAGCCTACCGCTGGGTCGCAAGCGCGCACGTCCAGCAACAACGCCTTGAGCGCCTGGGCCTCGGCCGGGGAAAAGGCCTCGCGCAGCCAGGCCCGCTCCGCATCGCTCAACCGGTCGGCCGGCCCTACGGGGTCCAGCAGCCGGGCCACTCGCTCGCGCTCGACGCCGCTTTCCCCGCTCAGGTACTCGGTCAGCGCCTCGCGGCACATAAAGGCCACCACCGGGCGCGGCGTATAATACGAGCCGGTGGCCTTGCGCAGGTCCACCTCGGGGTCGTGCTCCCGCTCCAGCACCAGGCTCTCGAAAATTTTGCCCAGCATCTCCGGGTCAATCGCCACCTCCTGATCCAGGGGCGTGTCCTCGCTGATCGTAAAGTTGTAATGCTCCAGCAACTCCTCGAACAGCGCCCGGAAAGTGCGGTTGCTCACCGGCAGGCGGGCCTGGTTCGCCGCCAGGCCGCCGCTGGCCAGGCCCAGCTCGAACAACCCGCCGTTGAGAAAGGGCACTGCGCCCAATTGCCCGGCCAGGTCGCGGTTGGTCTCCCGGTCCGAGAGGGCCAGGAACAGCGGGTAAACCACCTGGCCGTAATAACTGGTCTCGCCGGGCCGGTCGGCGTGGCCGCCCACGAAACGGTTGTACAGATAATCGGGGTCCTGGGCCAGCCAGCCCTTCTTTTGGATGAAATACAGAAACAACAGCCGGTCCAGCAACATCTGGGCGTGCTCGTCGGCGGCGTCCGCCAACCCAGGGAGCGCCGTGATCTCGTCGCGCACCCGGTAAAACAACCGCGCAAAGCGTTCAAAAAAGCCCTTGGTCACCGCCTCGACGTCGAACGCCTCGTCGTGGCGCTGCTGAATCGCCAGGGGGGAGATGCCCGTCACTTCCAAAGTGACGGGCATCTGAGCCACATCAAGCATCGCCACCCGCTCCGAGGCCGTGCGCAGCCGCTCGTAAGGGCCGACGGCGATGCGCCGGAACAGGCGGCGCGACGTGCCCGAGGTGCCCGGCACTTCCAAAGTGCCGGGCACCTTTTCCAGCTTGACATTGACCAGGTGCCAGTGCTTTTCGGCGGCGTCGCTGAACACGAACAGCGCATAGGGATGGTTCTTGAGCAGCTCGGTCACGGCCAGCCGCTCGGCCGTCAGCGAAAGCGGAAACGCCCGGCCGGCCTGTTCCTCGGTCAGCGGGGCGTAGATGATTTGAAAGTCGCCAAACTGCGATGCGTGGCGCGCCAGGATGCGCGGATCGTCGGCCAGGGCCTCGCGCACCCGATCCGGCCAGTCGCGGCGTGAGAGCGGTTCGTTGGTCCGGTCGTAATTCAGCTCGGTCCAAAAGAGCTTTTTGGCTGCCGCCATCCCTTGCGCGGGCATTGCCTTCAGCAGGTCGTAGATACGTTGTCGGTCGCCAGCGCTCATTTATCCGATCTCCAATATCCAATCCCCCCAAAAAAGCCCGCCCAGGTTGACGCCCGGCGAGCTGAGGTTGTCCGATGGCCGGTGGTTTCATTCGGTTTGCGTCGATTATACTACAGCGGCTCGCTGTGAGACAAGCGCACGACGCACCAGGATTTCCAGAGTCCTATTCCGTGAACTCCGATCCAATTTCCGGCGGCAGATTCAGTTCATCGTCTAAAAGCACATCAGTGGAGATACCCGCGAAACGAGCGTAAGCTAATACAATCGGCAAAGGTGGCATCCGCCTACTGGTTTCCCACTCAGAAACCCGTGAACGGCGTCCTTCTTCGCGCCGCCCAAGTTCCGCGGCCATTTGGTCTGCTGATAGTCCTGCACGCTGGCGAATGGTGCGAAGCTTTTCACCCAAACGCTCGATTTTCAACTCATCGGGAACCGGGAGTTTTTGAGGCATTTGACCGGCGCGGTACACTGTGTTATAATATTGAACGCAGGTGCGTTCAAACGCTCTGCACTGTGGGAGCGCCGAACCAGACCAAACGCACAGGAGAGCACCGCATCCGATAAAAAAGATGCGGTCGTCACGATGACCAATAAAACCTGGCCGCACTCGCCCCACTCGACCGCGCCGGCGGCCTCCCATTCGTACCAGCGGTCACGCCACTCCACCACCCAATAGGTCGGCACGCGCACCTGGTAGCTCTCCAGGTCCCACACGTCGGGCACGACGCCGCGCTCCAGATCGGCGCGGGGACCGTTGGGCGGCTTGCCCCACAAGGCCGTCTCGTAGTCGAACTCTTTGGGCACGGTGACCATCCCGCGCGGGAAGGGGGTGCGTTTGACCCGATGCGGGGGGATGCTGGCCCACACCGGGATGTACCAGCCCCAGTCGAAGCCGTGCTCGCCGTCGCCGTCGCACTCCAGCTCGACGCCGCCATCGGTGAGGGTCGGCTCGCAGGGTGGGTCCAGCCCGTCGTCGCCCGGCTCGCCGGTGCTGGCACAGCTCTCGAAGGTGCGGCAGTTCCACGACAGAATAAAGCCGCCGATGAGCACCTTGTGGCGAAAGAGCAGGTTCTCGCGCTCCTGGGGGATGCATCGCAACGTGGCCAGGAAGGATGCCCACATCAGCGCGCCGATGAGCGGGATGGGCGGGGCCGAAAGCACCGAAGCACCGCTCCACTGAAGTTAAGGCAATCCCTTGAGAACCATAGGCAAAAAGATGATTTGCTGCTGGAGCGGTGCCAGGAGCGTATAGGTGCCCAGGGCCGTCACCGGGGCTATCATTGCCCGCTGCTCTACATCTTGTTCCCCAGGTATCACTTGCCAGGTCCCAGTGTTAGGATCCCAACGATACAGGCCCAGTCCTGCCGGTGTCGGCGCCGAACCGACCAACGTACCATCGTAGCGCAGTTTCAGGATAGCAGGCTGTTCCAGCGCCACCAGTGCTCCAGAAGCGGTGATGTCGTAGGCGTCACCGATCAGGGTCAAACCCTCTGGCAGCGCGCCCGGCAGCGCCCCGGGTGGCATCACCACAAAATTAGCTTCGTTTCCCGGCAGGCTCCCTGGTTCCAGGTATAGACTCAGATTACCATCGTCCGAAAACACTTCCCGGCTCTGACTGTTGAGGACACGCTGCAAGCGATAGGTGGATTGCAGGCGCACGATACTACTGCCCACCGCGCCGGCGGCTCGCACCCGGCCTGTGCCGCGCTCGGTGGCGCCAAAGCTGATCTGTCCTTCCCACGCGCCACTGGTAGGGCTGTAGCCCAGATGGGGGGCATAGCCCGCCTCACTGCCCGGCGCGGTGACGATCACGCTGGGGTCGGCGGCCGGGCCAAAGTTGTGGAGCGCGATCAACAGGTCAATCTGGCTCGGGTCGGGGCCTGGCTCGGCGATCACCCGCAGGTGAGGGATGGCCTCCACTGTCTGGATCATCAGCCCCCCTACCCACTTGCGCCTGCGCGCAGTGCAGGTGGGGACCAAGGTCAGAGTGAGGCCCGTCTCCGTCCCCACGGTGGTACTGCCCCCAAGTCCCCCGTCCATGGAGGCGGCGCGCACGGTGTCGCCCGCGGCGGCTCCGTAAACATCTAGCCGGCCGTCTTCGGCGGTGAAACCCTGCCCGATGACCTGCCCGTCTTGCTTGTACAGGGCCACAATGGCCCCCCGGTAGGGCGCGCCTTGCGGATCATACACCGCCAGGCGCTGGGGCGGAGTTGACGTCCCACTGTTGTAGACCGTTACCATCGGCAGCGTCAAGACAGTGTCAGGCAGGCCAGCCGGCCCGGCCATCACCGCCCCCCGGTCGGCAGGGGTGCGCAACTGCCAGCGAGGTGGCTGGCTCAGATCGGCGTACATGCGAACCAGCGTCTCCCAGGCCGATTCACCGTTGAGCTGCCACTGGGCGGTCTGCTCGCACAGGTCGGACCACAGGCCGGACACATCCCGGGCGCTCAGCTCACTGGTGGTGTATTGATAGTCCATCAGGCTGGCGTTGCTGGCGTCGGTGGAAGGGTCGCGGTTCTCCGGGCCGGTGCAGTAGGAGGGCAGCTCGCCGATCAGGTTGCCGTGCGAGTCAAACAGGTAGGCAAAGTACTCGTCGTAGAGATAGAGCGCATAGTGGCCGAACTCGTGGACCAGCGTGCGAAAGCCCTCGGCCTGGTCCCACGGCCCCTGGTTGCCGGAATTCCCATCCCAGCCCCGGCCCACACGAATGACGTGGGATTTGTCGTCCGAGGTGAGGCCGCCGACGTAGGCGTGAGGCCAGACGATGTTCTTGGTAGAGATCTGCACGTCGGCGTCGGCCCAAAATTGGCCGCTGTCATAAATGCTCACCTGGCCGAAAGCCATCTGCCCGTCGGTGAGGTCGTAGAGATAGTCGGAAGCGTAGCTCACAGCGCGAGAGATTTCTTGTGTATAGGTCAGAGTGGCGTCCCACTCGATGGAGACGAGCAGGTTAAACAGGACCAGCACGTTGTCTGGCCGAACGGTCAGTGTTTGGGGACCGGGGGTAGCTGTCACAGTGTAGGAGTGCAAGCTGCCGTCGCCGGCCACGCTCAGATCCGTCTGGTGAGTCTGGTAGGCCCAACCTGCGTGACCCTGGCGGACAGTCGGCTGCTGATAGAGGGGCAGCAGGGCGACCAGCGCGTCGCCCGTCTGGACGTCCTGCAGGATCAGGTTGCCGGCGGCGTCGGTCACTTGGGGTTGGCCCAGAACGTCGGTCGCCAACCGGCCATTTTGGTAAATCTGTGCACCCTCTACCGGATGGCCGCTCTCGTCGAGTACGTGAGCGTAGGTTGAGTCGGGTGGGGGTGGCGGGGGAAGCACAGCCACCTTGAAAACACCGTCGCCCTGAGTGCCGGCATAGAGCAGCCGTCCCCCCAGCGGGTCCAGCGCCAGCGAGCGGATGTAAGTATTGGTCAGCCCCTCGCTAAAGCCGCTCCAGTTGGCTCCTCCATCGGTGCTCTTGAATACACCCCCCTCCCACGCACCTGCGTAAAGCACGTCTGCATGTACCGGGTCCGCCGTCAGGACCCGCACATTGAGGTGGGTCAGACCGGCGTTGACCGGCATCCAATGCGCGCCGCCGTCCACGCTCTTGAAAATCCCATCTCCTTCGGTCGCCGCATAAACTACCTGGAAATTCAGCGGGTCAACCAGAAGGGCGTTGATCTGGGTGTGGGTCACGACCCGCGTCCAATCTGTTCCGCCGTTGGTGCTTTTGTACACTCCGCCGGGCGTCGAGTAATAATCTTCGCTGCCCGCATAGACCACACCCGAATTGGCGGGATCCAACGCCAGGCATGTCACGTCCACGCCAGACAGCACGTTATCCCAGTGCGCCCCGCCATCGGTCGTTTTGTACACGCCCCAGCCGGCATCCACCCCGGCGTACACCGTGTTGGTATACACCGGATCGATCGCCAGCGCCGTGTGAGTAGACGCGCCGATGCTGGGTAGCTCGACCCAGGTCTCCCCACCGTTGACCGTTTTCAGGATCTCGTAACCGAATTGTCCGGCATAGACTACGTCGGCGTTGGTGGGGTCAATGGCGAACGAATAGGCTGCAAAGCCGAAATGGACCTCGTCCCAGTCTACTCCGGCGTTGGTGGATTTATAGATGTAATTCCCTGTCCCGGCGTACAAGATGTCCGGGTCCGTCGGGGCAATGGCGAGGGCCAAAACGTCGTAGGAGGCCAGGCCCGACGGTCCCCATTGCTCGGTGACGGCGGCAGTGGAGCGATTCAGGTTAGAGGCCAACACACTTGCCAGAAGAACGAGCATACCAAACAATTTTTTCATCCTGCCACCTCGTAGCCTAATGGTGCTCTCATGCTACCATTTGATCACCACCGGCAAATAAATTCTGTACTCCTCCACCTCCCACCCCAGTCGCCAGGCATCCAACGCGGGCGTCTCTCCCACTACCGTCGAGGACAGGTTGGCTCGCAGCTTGAGCGCGGGGTATTGCGCCGGGCCCAGCCCGGCCAGATTGACGCCGCTAACCACGTCGGTCAGTAGCGGCGTGCCATCCAGGCTCAACACGTCCACGGTCAGCGTGGTGGTGGGCGGGTCGGCAGTGCGGGTGAAGGTCAGGCTGCCCCAAGCGGCAAAACCAGCCGTGGGTGTGATGGGCTTGGAGACGGCGACGCCGTTGGTGGCCGTGCTCTGCAGGACCAACGTCCGGTCTTCCAGCGTCCTCCCCAGCGTCACGTGATGGGTCTCGCCGGGGAAGCTCAGGCCGCTGAAATCGTCAAACTCGTCGCGCCAGGCCGGTGTGGTCATCATGGCGTAGGTGGTAAAGCGAGAGGTCGCCACGGAGAGGTAGTGTTGGTCGTAAAAAAGCCGCCCACCCAGGTCATTCCAACGTTTGTAATAGGCGTCCCAGGCCTGGATAGACAGGGTGTGGGGGGCGGCGCCAGCCAGCGTCACGTCGCTGTAGTAGAGACGCAGGCCCATCGGCCGGTCGGTCACCAACAGCGCCCCTGCGGCGCGGGCGCTGTAGGCGCTGCCGACCAGACGATAGCCCAGGGGGACCGGGCCGGGCGGGCCATAGCTGGGCACGACCGCGACGTAGGTATCATGAGCGATGGTATCCGTCGTGACCAGCGTCAGTTCCAGGTTGCCATCCATAGAAGGGATGGACTGGATCGTCGCGGCCGGCACGTAGGCCCGATTAAACTCCACCGCTCCGCTATCCAGCCCCAGCGTCGTCGTGATGCTGAGCGGTCCTGAGGCGCCGGTGTTCGGGGTAAAGCCAGTAGCGGTGGCCACGTAGGCCCGAACGGTGTCCGAGTAGGTCATCGTCCAGGAGTCTTTGTCGTGGCCCGGCCCGACCCCGATGTTCACAAAGACCGTCCCTCCCAGCTCACCCACACCGCCGGCGCTGATGTAAAGCTCTGTGCCATCCTGGGCGGGCACGATGTCCAGAAAGGGCGTGAAGCTCTGAGCAGCGGTAGAAACGTTGGCGGCGGTTGGTATAGACGTGACTTTTGCGGTAGAATACCCGATGGTCCCCAACAACAGGACAAAACCTATCACCCCCATTGCGATCACCCATCGGTGCGAGGGGCGCTTTTTGAAGCGGGCAGCGGTTAGCCGAGACATCTCTACCTCCTGTCGAGAGGCTCTGCGAATGCAGAACGAAACGAGCGGTCAGGACCTCATCCAGGCCTTCTTGGCCGCCCTGTCAAAAAGACACCTGGACCAATGCGCAGCCGTGCTGGCGCAACTACAGGCGTTCGCCCGCGAACAGCCAGCCTTTGCCCCCTGGTGCGACTACCTGGGCGGCATCCTGGTCAGCGAGCGAGACTACGACTGGGCCGAGGCCGAGCGCATCTTTGGCCGCTTGCTGCTGACCGACCTGGAGCCAGCGTTGCGTGGCCGCGTGCTCATGGCTTTGGGCAACATCCACAAATACCAGGGCCGCTGGGAAGAGGCCGTCCAGGTCTTTGAGCGCAGCGTTTCCCATTTTACCCAATTGGGCCAGCTCGTTGACCAGGCCAAAGCCTGGAAGCAGATGGCTATCTCGTATCGTCGCGGGTTCACCCGAGGCGCTTTTGGCTCCCAGGCGCTCCAGCGGGCCATCGAGTGCTGCCAATGCGCGCTGGCGGCGCTCGAGCCTGTCCCGGCCCCCTCGCCGGACGTCGTCTGGCTCACAGGCTCGCTGTGGAACACCCTGGGCCTGGCGCACCGCAGCCTGGGACAGTGGGATGAGGCCATCGCCTGTTACCAGCGCGACCTGGCTATCTGCAAGGCGCTGGATGACCGCTTTGGTATGGGCCTCTCCCTGGGCAATCTGGGGGAGGTGTATCAGAAACGCGGCCCAGATAGCTGGCCTCAAGCCCTGGAAGCCTATCAGCAGGCGCTCGGCATCATCCGCGAGTTCGACGACCGCTATCAAGAGATCGAGGCGCTGGCCAACCTGGGCTTTTTCCACCAGGAGATGGGCCGATCTGACGCGGCGCTGGACTATTACAGCCAGGCTATTGAGCTCATTGAAGCTCTGCGCGCCGGCGTTTCCGCCGAAGCGGCCCGGGCCGGCTTTTTTGGGACGGTGGTGGACACATACGCCAACGCCGTGCTGCTATGCCTGGAGACAGGCCGCCACGAACAGGCGTTCAATTACGTCGAGCAGGCCCGCTCGCGCGCCTTTCTCGACACGCTGACCGCCCACTCGCCCCAACTCTCCCGCGAGATCGCCGTGACGCCCATGACCCTGGCCGAAGTGCAGGCCGCCCTGCCCGCCGACGCGCTGCTGCTGGAATACTTTACGACCGGGCTGGTCGAGGCGCGCGATGATGGAACGTCCCCGCCTCCGGCCGCTCAACGCCACCGCTTCCCCCCATCCCGCACGCTGCTCTTTGCCGTGACCCGCGACGGCATCCAGGTGTACGACGCGGACCTTTCGCCCAACGACCTGCTTCCGCGCCAGCTCGAAAGCATCGTGGAACGACACTTTTTAAAGCCCTCAATCCAACGGGCGCTGTACGGCCGGCTCATCGCTCCCGTCGAAGGGCGTTTGGCCGACAGGCGTCGCCTGTATCTGATACCCCACGGTCCGCTCCATTATATCCCCTTCCAGGCGCTCGTTTCCCCCACTGGCAAGACCCTGCTGCGGGAGGATGGCCCGCCGCTGGTCTATGCACCCAGCGCCACGCTTCTCTTGCGCCGGGAGCGCCAATCCGAGCCGGCTCCGCTTCCCTGCCTGGCGCTGGGCTACAACGGTAGGAGCGAACAGCCCCTGCGTTTTGCCGAGGAGGAAGCTTTTGGTATCGCCCAGTTGACCGGCGGCCAGGCGTGGGTCGGGTCGGCGCCCAAAAAGGCTGCGCTCTATTCTCAGGCGAGGAACTATCGGCTGCTGCATTTCTCCTGTCACGGCGAGTTCGATCCCGAGTCGCCCCTGGCTTCGGCTCTGTATCTGGCTCCCGGAGAAGCCCTGACCGCGCTGGAAGTGATGGAACACCTGCGCCTGCGTTGCGAGCTGGTGACGTTGAGCACCTGTGAGAGCGGTCTGAGCCGGGTGCGGCGTGGCGACGAGCTGGTGGGTCTCATCCGGGCCTTTATGTACGCCGGGGCGCCAGTGTTGCTCTCCACTTTGTGGCGCGTGGACGAGCGTTCGACGTTGATTCTGATGGAAAGGTTCTATCAGCTCGTTCGGGCAGGGACAAATCCGGCTGAGGCTCTGAAACAAGCCCAGCTCTATCTGAAGAACCTGACCCGCAAAGAGGTGCTGGGCATTCTGGTCCGCTTGTTCACAGACAAGATCCTGCGTTCCGCCACACCCAGCAGCGAAAATCGCGCCGGGCTATCCGCCCCCTTTAACCCCCCGCGCCAGGCCGGCGCGTACCTCAAAGGAACCACCACCAAGACACCAAGACACCAAGAATCACAAAGAAGAAATGAAAACTTTGTGTCTTTGAGTCTTTGTGGTAAAGAAAAAGTGACCAGTCGGTGCGCACAAGATGACCCCGAGATAGCGACGGACGGCGCAGACAACGATAAGGTATTTGCGGACGCCTACTATTGGGCGCCGTTCATCTTGGTGGGGGATCGCACCGCAGGAACGTCGGATGGTGGATGGCCGGGTCAGGGATGAGGTGTGATCTCAACGACGAGCTGGGCCAGATCGTCCGTGGCGACCCCCTCGAAAACGGCTGCGCCAAAGGCGTCGGTGCGTCGAATTTCCTCTCGTTCTCCGCGCTTCAGGATCACCTGTGTGCCACCCAGGTTGGGCCAGCCCCCCCGGCTGGGAACCTCCGCTTCAACGATCACGGTGCAGTGATGCGGGTCATCCCGCAGCTCCTCGGCCGTGATAGTAACGTCCAGGTCTTTCACTTGCTCCTTCAAGGAGAATTGGCACAGGACTTTTGAAGACCGGTCCGACTTGACTATGGCGAAAGCTGGCTGCGCCGCCGGCGGCTGCAGCGCGCGCAGCAACCCGGCCGAGAATTCGATGATCAACCGTCCCAGCTCGTCCATGCGCCAGGCCCGCCTGGCCGTTTGCCGCTCTGCGCGCAGAAACGACAGATCCGGTCGCGGAAAACGCGGCGGCTCTACACCCTGCTCACCAAACGCCAGCTCAATCCCGTCCATCAGTAACACGTACTCGGCTGAGCAATGCGGACACGTCTCCAGGTGACGGGCAACCCTGCGCCAGTGCGCCTCGCCGGCCTGCCCTTCCTGCCCGGCCTGGACGAAATCCGGCAGCGCGTCCTGGCATGCCTGGCACGTCAGCTCGTCTTCCTCAGCCACAGCCAACGCCCGGATGAAATGTCCTAATCGGCGCTCACAATAGAGACATGCCCGGATATGCTCCATGGCCGCATCTGCCTCGGCGCGGTGCAGATCTGGATGCTCCAGGTAGGCCATAAAACGCTCCGTCGCCACGCGACATTCCGCCGTCAGCATAGATATTTCTCGCTTTCTGAAGTTAAAGAGGCGATTGAACGTCAGGTGTTACAACCAGTCACCCTTTCACCACCCTGCTCCGAGTACTCTCGCAAGCGTTCGTCCTGCCGCAGTTGCGCCAGGCCGCGGTGGCGCAACACGCGCACGTGGCCCGCGGTAATCCCCAGACGAGCGCCGATCTCGGCATCACTGAACCCGCCGAAGAACTTGAGCAGGATGGCCTTTTGCATCGGTTCCTGCGGCAAGCGGGTGATGGCATCCAGTAGCGCCCGGCCGAGTTCCTCTCCGCTCCATGACGGCGAAACCACGGTTGGGTCTGTCGCAGCGCCGCCGTTCGGCTGAGCCACTTGCGCCTGCGCGAAGTGCAGGTGGCTCACGCCAAAGCCCTGCCCCATTTCGTCCAGAGCCAGCTCCTCACCCCTCGCCCGCCGTTCCTGCTGGATGGCGTGTCTGAGTTTGCCCAGCGCAAAGGCCAGAAAAGCGCCTGGATGCCGGCA
Source organism: Anaerolineae bacterium (assembly GCA_034435435.1). GTDB lineage: Bacteria > Chloroflexota > Anaerolineae > S140-20 > S140-20 > DAOTXN01. The sequence goes on from DAOTXN010000152.1 coordinate 15,005, forward strand.
ACGGTCTATCTGCTCATACACGAGCATGAGTGCTCGCTGCGTCGCGTCTTCGACCAGCTCGGGCCAGCGGTTGTAGGCCGCGCGATAGAGATGGCGGAACAACTCGGCGTACCCACACTCGCGACGGTGCACGTCCTGCGTCTGCCGACAGGCTTGATACAGGACAGTCGTATAGAGGTGCTTGGCCAGCCGCTCTACCTCGCTCGGTGCGGCGTCCGACTGAACCAAGCCGAGCACCTGCTCCAGCAGCTCGTCTTTCCCCACCAAACCCCAGCCGAACCGCTCGCACAGGCTGTGTACGACGCGCTGGCAGATCAAGCGCAAGTCTGGCTCAACCGCGTTGTCTAAATGGTTCCTCATGAGCAGTCCCTCGCCGACAGCACCCAGCATATACATTATACCACGCTTTTTCTACGCGTTGCTCTCTTTAACTGCTGTAATGTTTCGTATGCTGCCGGCTCTTTTATCTTCAGAAGGGGTCGGCGCAGCCAGCGGAAAAGCGTACTGCAAGGAGGGGGTGCGATGCGCGAAAAACAAATCACGGCCTGGCCTGTCAATGGCAGGCGTCATAACGGGAGTGCGACACAGCAAGCCGGCCTCGAGGACTGGCTGTCTTTTTTCCGCCCCTTTCTTTCCCTAACGACCTGGGATGAGGTGAACGAGGTGGCCCAGAACGGCGGATGCGCCCTGCCCACAGAGATGACCGAGGCCTCCATCTTGCAGCTCGACATTGCCAACTTTACCGAGTTGACCGACAGCCATCCGCTGGAGCAGGTCCTCGCCGACCTATGCGCTTTTCTCGAGAGGCTGACCCAGATCGTTTACCTCCACGGTGGGGACGTGAACAAGTTTTTGGGCGACGGGTTCCTGGCCGTTTTCCTCAGCGCCGATGACGCGGTTCAGGCCGGCGCCGCGTTGCAAGAGGCGATAGACGACTTTAATCAGGAAAACCGAAGGGGCAGATTGGTCTTTCCCACCCGCATCGGGATTGATACCGGGCCGGTGGCGCTGGTCAGCCTGGGTTCGCACGAGCGCCAGGAGCGCACGGTCATCGGCATGCCGGTCAACCTGGCCGAGCGGCTGCAGCAGCAGGCGCCTCCCGGCCGGGTGTGGCTCTCGCAGGCCACTTTTGACCGATTGCAGCAGCGGTGCGCGTGCCGTTGCGTGGGTCCGATCCGGCTCAGAGGCGCCAGGGAGCCGGTAGTCGTTTACGAGAGATGAACTCGCCTGGTCCAGGAAACCAGAGAGCGGGACTGGGTGAACTGGTCACCCAAAAGTGGCGCTGTCGGAGGTCACAGACCCCCAACGAGTACAGGAATTACCAAAGTCACCAAGGACTTGAGCGCCTGGGGCAAACTCGGCATAAGTGAACTCAAGCGTTAAGCAGCGAGGCGCGGACCTTGTGCCAGCCAGCGAGTAACCGAAATTCGCCCAAGTTTGGGAGGTGCGAGATGAACAAGATGAATGCGCATCGTTACCTTGCGACTTTTGTCAGCCTCATAATTGCACTTGCATTGGTATTAGCAAGCACCCTATCGTCAGTGACTGTGTCAGGTATACCACTCTTACAAGGGACACTCACGCCCACAGCTTTTGAGTATTTGCCCTATGTGGTCAGGCAATATCCTCCGCCAGCAATAACATCCACGGCCACGCCGACCCACACCCCGACGTCCACGGCCACGCCGACCCACACCCCGATACCCACTCCAGTGCCTGGGCATTGGATAGGAATCACCAATCTTGGACATCCTATGTCGTTCGACGTTTCGGCAGATGGGCAACAGTGGAGCAACTTTACATTAAAAACCAGCGGCCAGGTCGGCCCTTGTAGCGTGACAATAACCACAACCGTTTACGGTCCCGGCGCCATCACGGACAACCAGTTTAGCGGGGGCGGCGGCACTTACTCCTTCTCTGGCCAGTTTATCTCTTCCACTACAGCCAACGGTGTCTATACTTACACCAATTACTATATCTACGGCTGCGGTTACTTTAATCAGACCGGCGCGTGGGCGGCCAACAAGCCCTAGAATGATGTGTACAAGGCGGGAATATGTGTAGACCAAACTTTCCAGCCCGCCGCTGGCAACACGTATCATCTCGTTGCCATCGAAATGAAGCTGGAAAGTGGTTCCCGTACAATGATGCTAGACCTGGACAGCGTCGTCGTAATCGGTCAAGACGGCCAGGTCATCGCCGCGTCCACACTTACCATCGGGCCAGAGCCGGAAGCTGCTCTATCTGACCTGGCATTTTTCAGTGGGAGCAGACTATGTGCTGGCGCCCAAGGCCAACCAAGGCACGCTGCATCAGGACGTGCAAGAGACGTTCGCCCTTGCGCAAGCCAGCAACTTTGAGCATGTGGCGCACGACGCCTAGCCGAGCGGCGCATCGGCGATGAAACCACGCGCGAAACGCGCTACTATATCTCCTCTCTGTCTGGAAAGGCACGCGAACTGAGGCATCGAAAACCGCGTGCATTGGGTGCTCGATGCGGCCTTTCGCGAAGATGACAGTCGCGTGCGCCAAGGTAACGCGGCGCAGAACTTTCTTGCGTCACATGGCCCTCAATCTGCTGGGACAGGAAAGGTCGGCCAAATGTGGCGTCAAGGCCAAGCGCCTGAAAGCCGGTTGGAACGAAGCATATCTGTCCAAGGTCCTCACCGGCAGTTAAGATGCGATTGCCCTGCCGAAACCACGCTATCAGGTGGTCAAAAAGACGCCTGTAGTGGTGAAAACGGCTTGATGCTCGATTGCTAAGGTGCTGTTTTTCAACCCGACCGCAAGTCGGGATAGTTATGTTTGTCTAAAGTCATTACTCACAAGTTAAGGATCTCCTGAATTTGTCAAGTGCGACAACTCGGCCAAAGGGCTTTTTCGATGGTTCTTTCGCGTGCGTTTGATGATGCCCAGCAATTTCGCGTTGGCCGCGAGATAAGCCGCGAC
>DAOTXN010000153.1:0-1980 GCA_034435435.1 Anaerolineae bacterium
AGCTGGCCGAGCTACGCTACAAAGCCTGGGGCGAATATCGGGACAGCGGCTACGCCCCCAGCGACACGCCCACCACCTACCGCTTTACAGGCCAGCGCGAGGATGCTACAATAGGGCTGTACTTTTACAACGCCAGATATTACGACAGCGCGCTGGGGCGCTTCATTCAGGCCGATACGATCGTGCCCAATCCGGCCGACCCGCAGGACTTGAACCGCTACAGCTATGCCGCGAACAACCCGCTCCGGTTCAGCGACCCCTCGGGGCATTGGTACTATGAGCCTGGATGCCAGTGCCTGGTTATGACCCGCGACTCCGGCCACAACTACTGGATCGACCCGGTATCCACCCGGCATCACAGCGGCAGTCGCTTTCTCAACTACGACGAGACGCCGGAGAGTAACCCTGCCAGGCCCCGCCAGCCTGGGACTGGAGGAACTTCGTTTGTTGACGCCGGTGTCTTCGCTGATGCTGCCGGCCTGATTGCTATGGTGGCCTCGGACAGCATCGATGCGGTCGCCACCAGCGTGAGGTGTCTGCAAGGGAATTGTAACGCCTGGGATGTGGCGTCGATCTTTTTACCGATCGCGGGATCCAAATGGGATGACGCCTTGGGGGCGTTGGGGTTTGCCAAGAAAGCTGATGACAAAGGTGACAATATACTCAAACGGGCTTTTCGGGATGAACAAGATAAATACCTAAAGCAAGGCGAGGAAGGCCTCTCAGTACACATCGGGGCCTCAGACGAACAGATACTGAGCCATCTTGAAGGTGAGGTGAGGGCAGTACCTCGTAGTTCTGTTGGTGAGCTAGACCTAACCGTTGTTAAAACACCTGGAAATATCCCGGAATTGGAACCTTACCATTATGAAATCAGACCAGGCCCAGGAATGACACGAAAGCAGTTCAAAGGGAGAATCAGAGAAATACCTTGGGAGTAAGATACCGTGTGGAATAAAATTGTGCAGGAAGCACCTAATGAGTTTAACCAGCAGTTCCTGATGTGGCTTCGTGAGTTAGAACAGCAATTACTTGTCAAGTTAGCAGATTGGCACCCCTCGCCCGTTGAACAAATCCAAGAGTATGCTGGGATCATCAATCAGCACGTACCGAGAGACTTGGAAATCTATTATGCCAACGCTTACCCGTTCGGCTTGCTGCGAGATGGCTGGCGCAAATGGAAACAACGCAGAGAGGAATATCAAGTAGCCTGGATGTACTCTCTGGTAAATATGTTGGGCATAGAACTCAACGAAGCCGAGGTGTTGGTGAGCACTTCTCCAGTTTTGTGGCCCATCGATTGCCTTGGAGAGAAACGTGACGTAGCAGGGTTTGTCCAGAAAAACGGCGAGCTTGCGGTGATAGAACTTGATCTGCAGGCGGGTGGCAAGGGAAAACCTATCGCTAGTGGGCTACGGAATTACTTTCTCGTTTGCATAGCCCTCGAGCTATTAGCCGAAGATCTGGTTGAAGTCAATTTCGATGAACTTGCCCAGCACCCGACAGTTTTCCAGATTTCAGGTTGGCCCAAAGAATCATCGCCGGAACATATTGCTCTCACCGTTAATCAGTCACTAGCTCTCTAATCCGAAGCACGCTGGCGGCCATCGTGTGATGATGAGGGTGGGCAGCACCGTCTCGGCGAGCTGGACCGAACAAGGCGGCAGTTTCACTACGCCCGCCAACGCTGCTTTCGTGCGTCTCCAATTGTACCACTATCAGAACAGCGGCTGGATCGCCTGGGATGATGTATCGCTGACCGGGCCGGCGGTGACGACGCAATACTACTACGCCGGTGGGCAGCGCGTGGCGCTGCGCAAGAACGGCGTGCTGCACTACCTGCTGGGCGACCATCCCACGCTTCGCTCAGGACTATAGCCTCGGCTCGACCGCCCTCACCGCCTACGACGACGGCGTGCGCGGGGCCGAGTTGCGCTAGTGCGTAGCCTCCCGAGCGCAGCGAAGGGACCGGGCGTGGGG
>DAOTXN010000154.1:0-59242 GCA_034435435.1 Anaerolineae bacterium
AAGACAATTCTGACCGGCTTTCGCAAATCATACTACTTGCGAGATATAAGCTAGTCGGCAAAGATGCAGAAACCGGCAAATTACAGTGCGGCAGTCTGGCTTTATCGAAATACACTATGCCGTAATTTCAGTAGATCTATTCAACGCACAAAACACACCCAAGGACGCCTATGAACCTGCACGAATTCGCCCGCCGCATACCCAAAGCCGAGCTGCACATCCACCTGGAAGGGGCCATCCGCCCGGCCACGCTGCTGCAACTGGCCCAGCGCAACGGCGCCGTGCTCCCCGCGCAGGATGAAGCTGGGTTGCGCGAATTTTACCGCTTTCGGGATTTTTCCCATTTCATCGAGGTGTATTTTACCATCACACGCTGCCTGCATACACCCGACGACTATTATCTGATCGCTTACGAATTCGGCAGCGATTGCGCCCGCCAGAACATCCACTACGCTGAGGTTACCTTTTCCATCACCACCAACGTCAAGTACACCGGTCTGCCTTGGGAAACGATTCTGGACGGCCTGAATGCCGGGCGTGCGCAGGCCCGAGCCGAGCTGGGCGTGGACTGGCGCTGGGTGTTTGACATTGTGCGCGATCACCCAGAGACGCAGGACCAAGTGCTCGACATCGCGCTGGCGGCGCGGGACCGGGGCGTGACGGCGCTGGGCTTGGGCGGAAGCGAGGGTCGCTTTGCGCCGGAGTTGTTCGAGCGCTCCTTCCGGCGGGCGCGAGAAGCCGGGCTGGCTCGCGTTCCTCACGCCGGCGAGATAGCCGGTCCGGAGAGCGTGTGGGGGGCGCTGCGCCACCTGCACGCCGACCGCCTGGGCCACGGCGTGCGCTGCATCGAAGACCCGGCGCTGGTCGAGCACCTGCGCGAGCGTCAGATTCCGCTAGAAATCTGCCCCACCAGCAACGTGCGGCTGGGCGTGTACCCCGACTATGCCACGCACCCCCTGCGCGACCTGTGGAACCAGGGGGTGTTTATCACCATCAACTCGGATGACCCGCCGCTGTTCGGCGCCGACTTGAATCAAGAATACACCGTGCTGGTGGAGCACTTTGGCTTTAGCGCCGCCGATCTCGAGCGGGTCAGCCTGAACGCCGTGCGGGCCAGTCTGCTGCCGGATGCGGACAAGACCCGCCTGGAAGAGGAGTTTCAGGCCGAGTTTACGCGGCTGCGTGAGGAGTTAGGCTGAGACCTGCGTCTCTACCCAGGTTAACACGCGGACTGCGGTGTCTATCGCAGTCCGCGTTTCTTCGACCGTGACCGGCTCCCATGCCCCGGGATAGCGGGTTTCGACTGCGTATTGCGTCAACACGAAAGCTTCATTCACCTCGTCCGGCAGAGCGATACCTGCGTCCAGTAACAGGTCAAGCAGCAGCTCAATGGCGTGGGTGCGCGGGAACGCGACACTGCACTGGACCAGCAGTCCTTTGAGGGCTTTTTCCGCACACTGTTGGGCGTGAAAGCAAGCGTCTTCGAGCCACACCTCGGGTGTGTTCAGCGCTGCTCGCGCCAGGGCCAGGTCAGAACGCGCCCGCTCCAGCCACGCCTGGGGAGTATCAGGAGAGGGGCGTGCGCTCATAAAGCGTTTTTCCCTCGCTCAAGGCCGGCCCATAAATCAGGCCCACGCTATCCCGATGACGCTCGATTTGCTCCGGCGTAGCTACGATGACGTCGATGGGGACCAACAAGCCGCGCAAAGCGCGACGCAGGCGCAGGCTGGCCTGCCGCGTGGATTCGATCCCTGACTCGACCACTAAAAGATCTAAATCACTATCCGGTCCGAAATCGCCCCGCGCAAAAGAACCAAACAGAATAATCTGTTCAGGGCTGCTGACTGATAAAATGCGTCGCATTACTTTGTCCAACAAAGAGGGTAGCGTATGTTGGTCAATTGCCGGAAATGTCGGTTTGGTCGTGTTCATTGTTTAGGTCCCTTTGTAAGGCAATGTCTCCAGCGGCACCTGGTCGGCTATGGCTTCGAATTCGGGATCTTTGTGAAGAAGCGTCGCTCCCTCGCGAATGGCAAAAGCTGCGATAATCGCGTCTGCCAGTGACAGCCGGTGACCTGCTTTTATGCGCGCTGCTATCAGCAAAATCGGCTCATCCGCGTTCCAAAGAATCGTCACCGGCAGACGCTTGATATACGCATAACGCTGATCCGCCTCTATCTGCCCGCGTTCCTGTTGGGTGACATAGTAGGTTTCCAGTAGAACAACCCAGGGCAGGAAAACCTGTTCCTGACGCAATACTTGCTCGACTCGCTCGGCGCCGGCCTCGTCTTCAATGAGTGTCAGCAGTGCAGAAGTATCCAGCACGTAGCGCTCAACGCTCACGGTCTCGCTCCTCACGCCGAGCAGTGAGCAGTCGCTCTACCAATCGCTCTCCCCGTCCGCGCCCTCGCAATGCCTGAATTGGATCTGCGGGAACGGGAACGACCCGTATGGATTGTCCATCATCCAGCCAGGCCAAGTGATCTCCCTCTTGGATTCGGTAACGCTTGCGAATAGGAGCAGGGATCACTGTCTGGCCGCGTTTTGTGACTGCCGTCTGCATTTTTCTACCTCCTTTTGGGGATTTTACAAGGCAAACGCGAAAAATACAAATGAAAAATCTACTTGTCCGCTCTTGCCAGCTCATCCCATCGATCCCACGCTCGCCGCAGGTGCGGAATCGTAATCGTCCCGCCCACGATCAACCCGATGGACATGGCTTCTTCCAACTCCTCGCTGGTCACCCCCTCCTGGTGACAGCGGATGAGGTGATAGGTGATGCAGTCGTCGCAACGCAGCACCAGCGACGCCACCAGCCCCAGCATCTCTTTCACTTTGACCGGCAGCGCCCCCGGCTGGTAGGCGTGTGTGTCGAGATTGAAAAATCGCTTGGTCGTCAGCCCGGCGTATTTCATCACGTTCTCGTTCAAACGCTCGCGCTCGGCTTGAAACTCGGTAATTTTGGACATTTCGGCTCCTTTTTGACGTGCGACGCACCTCGGAGGTGCGACGCACGTGGATGTTCACACCGCTGAGCGACGCGGAAGCAGCCGGCCCAGCGCCCGCAGCGACGGTCGGCTCCAACCGCCCTCGCCGCCCACGCGGATGTCGCGCCGCTCAAAGCGCCACCACGCCAGGAGCGCAAAGGCGAGCGCAACCACCAACAAACCCACCACCCAGCTCACCTTCAGCCCGTCAATCGCCTCGCCGCCTTGATAGTAATACAGCGGGGTCAGCCTGGCGAACGGCTCCAGGTCAGTGTTGATGCGCGACAGTCCCAGCAGTAAGAAACTGCCCACCAGCGCCAGGCCGCTGGTCATGGCGGCCATCCGGCGCGAAGGCAACAGCAAGCTCAACAGCAACGCCAGCGCGCCGAAAAATATCAACTGCGCCAACAACGGCAAGAAGGGCTGGGTCAGTTCGACGATGCTCGCCTCGTTCAGCGGCGTCCAGCGGGATGGCACCACCAGCCCGGCCCAGATCAGCGCCGTAATCGCCAGCGTGGCCGCCGTAAAAGCCGCCAGCCGGCCCCAGAACAGCGCCCTGCGACTGACCGGATGGGCCAGGATCAAGTCCAGGCGACCGTTCTCCTCGTCGCCGACCAGCAGGCCGCTGCCGATGACCACCGCAAAGATGCCCACGATGAGCGGTGTGTAGGAAAAGAACTCGATGCTCAGATAGCCGGATGGGGTGGCAAAATTGTCCAGCTCGGCCCCGAAAAAGGCCATCATCTCCTTCGGATAGTTCTGGATCAACTGCTCCAACTGTTCTTTTTGCTGCACCACCGTCTCGTAAAACTGTACCATCAGCAAGGCATACAGAGCCATGCCGATGCCCCAGCCCAAAATCTGGCCTCGCAAGCGGGCCAGCCGATAGCGAAAGACCGTCTTCACCTTACCTGCCCTCCTTATCTGCCTCATAGTAGGCCAGAAATACTTCTTCCAGCGAGGGGCGATGCGTCTCAAAATCGCTCACTGGGAAAGCCGCCAGCGCCTTGACCAATCCATCCATCTCTCCGGCCACCTGCAACATCACTCCCCGGCCATCGTCCTCTGAAAGAATCGTCACCCCCGGCACACGCGACAGGACCGATCCATCCACGGCCTGCTTGAAACGCACCCGCACCTGGCGCAAAGCCCGGTTGATGAGCGAATCGGTCTCGGCCACTTCGACCACCCGGCCCTGACGGATGATGCCCACCCGTTGCGCGATGGCCTCCACCTCGCTCATGATATGCGACGAGAAAAAGACCGTCGCGCCGTTATCGCGCGCTTCGCAGATCAAGCGCAAGACCACTTGCTGGATCAGCGGGTCCAGCCCGGCCGTCGGCTCGTCCATCATCAACAGCTCCGGGCGGTGCATCAACGCCTGGACCACGCCCATCTTTTGCTTGTTGCCTTTGGAGAGATTCTTGATGGTCAGCTTGAGGTCCAATTCTATCTGCTCGGCCAGTTGGCGCACATACGCCCAATCGGCCGCCCCACCGCGCAGGTCATTCAAGTAGCGCAGCTCACCTTCGGCCGTGCGGTTCTCATCCAGGCGCAGCTCGCCCGGCAAATAACCCACCCGCGCCCGCACGGCTACCGGGTCGGCTTGCGGGTCGATGCCCAGCACGCGCACATGGCCGCCGTTAGGCCGGATCAGGTCCAGCAAGCAGCGGATGGTCGTCGTCTTGCCCGCGCCGTTGGGGCCCAGAAAGCCAAAAATCTCGCCCCGCCGCACCTCCAGGTCCACACCGTGCAGGGCCTGGAAACTCCCGTAAAACTTGATCAGATTTTGGGTTAAAATCGCGGCCGTCTCGCTCATTGCAGCCTCCTTTCAGTCGAGAGCGATGTTGTGCGCCATCTCTATACATTCTACCCAAATTCGGCGCATAACGCCAGTTTGACACACGTCGGACGTTCGGACGCTCTACCTTGCCCAAGCTCATTGTTCACCGGAGGTAACTGCTCACCCTGGTAGCTCTTTGGACAAGCTTTACAGGATTTACAGGATTTTTCCACGAATTCCATCCTGTGAATCTTGTGAATCCTGTCGAATGGCTTTGGGTTTGCCGCTTTTACGCATTTGGGCTGAGCAGTTACCACCGGAGACAAGTTGAACTTTTGCTGCGCGGCGGTGTCTTGTACAATAGAAGGTATGAACACCACAAGCCATCCCCCGCCCACCGACGCGACCCTCGTCGCGCACATCTTGAAGCGAGACGTGCAAGCCTTTGAAACGCTCCTGGACCGCTACGAAGCGATGATCCGGCGGCACGTCGCGCACATCCTCCGCGACGAGCTGGCCGCCCAAGACGTGACCCAGGAGGTCTTTTGGCGCGTGTGGAAGCGGGCCGAGCAGTGGAGCGGCGCGGGCAGTTTCAAGGCCTGGCTCTATCGCATTGCCACCAATCTGGCGCTGAACCACTTGAGGACCGTCAAGCGCCGCCGGGAGGAATCGCTGGAGGTCAAAGACGATTGGGAGCGGGGAGATGACGACGACAGCCCTGCGCCGGCCTGGATGGTGGACGCCTCGGCGCTGGGGCCGGACGCCGCCGTCGAGCTGGCCGAGCAGCGCGAGACGCTGCGCCGACTGGTGGCCAACCTTCCGCCGGAGAAACACGAGGTGTTTCGACTCGTGCACGAGATGGAATTGAGCATGCGGGATGCGGCTGACGAGCTGGGCATCTCCGAGGGCACGGTCAAGTCGCGGCTGTATCATGCCAGACAGCGACTTGCCCGTGATTGGCAAGGCCTGAAAAACGAACAGGAGTGAAACGAATGTCTATGAACCCTTTGGCCTACTGGCACAAAGTCTCGTTCGACCATTTTTTACACGACCGGCTGCCGCAACTGCTGGCCGAGCGCCTGCCGCTGACCGGCTATCACGTGACGGCGACCGGTCCGTTTACCTGTCGCGTAGACGCGGCGCTGGCCGGCGCGGGCAGCGACGTGGAGCTGACCTTCTCCGCGTTGCCCCAACCCGACGCCGACGGGCTATTTGAAATCGACGGGCAGCTCTATCTCGTCGCGCCGACCGCCGCTGACGAAAATCTGGACACCGCCGAGATACGCTGCGTGGGCGAACAACTGGCCGATTACGTGAGCGAGCGCCTCGGCCAGGCCCCGGCCGACCTGGCGTGGGACGCAGCGCTGGCCCGCGCCTGGCTGCCGCTCGAAACCTGGTTCAGTGAGTTTCTGCGCCAATTTGCTCAACCTCTGGATGACACCAACTGGCTCAGCCGTCACACCCACCTGCGCCGCATCGTCGTGCTGAACCCGCAAAGCGTCATCGCGCCGGGGCAAATGGGGCGCGTGTGCCCCTTTGAATCGCCCGAAGGGGCCAATCTGGGGCGCGTGTTCACCATCGCCAACGGCGCAGAAATCCGCGCTGGGCGGCTGGTGGTCGTGGACGAGCGGCCCGAAATGGGGCTGGGGCTGAGCGCCGCGATGATTCCCTGCCTGGAACACAGCGACCCCAACCGCCTGCTGATGGGGGCCAACATGATGCGCCATTGGCTCGTTCCGCCCGACCCCGAACCCGCGCTGGTGCAGACCGGCTGCGAGCCGGCCGCGCCCGACTTTTGGGCCGGGCGCAATCTGCTCACTGCCTTCATCGCCTGGGGCGGCGACACTTTTTCCGACGGCATCGTTCTCAGCGAATCGGGCGCGCAGCGCCTGAACGCCGAGGTGGGCGACAAGCTGAGCAACCGGCACGGCACTAAAGGCGTGGTCAGCCGCGTGCTACCCGACGCGCACATGCCGCACCTGTCCGACGGCACACCGGTGGAGCTGGTCTACAGCTTTTACGGCATGCACGCGCGGATGAATTTCGGCCAGGTGCGCGAGGCCGTGCTGGGTCGCCTGGCCCGCGCCGAAGGCCAACCCGCCCTCGCGCCCCCCTTCCACGCGCCGACCGCCGCCCAAATCCGCCAGCGCCTCGTCCGCGCCGGTCTGCCGGAAGCGGGCATGGAGACGCTGACCATCGGGCGGGATGACCCGGCCCTGGAACGCGCCAGCGCCGTCGGCTGGGTCTATTGGGGCCGCACCGTTCACCTGGCTCGCGCTAAAGTCAGGGCCTCGGTCGGCGGCGGAACCGGCCAGATGCAGGGCGAGTTGGAGAATCAAATCCTGCTGGGGTTGGGCGCGCACGAAAACCTGCGCGAATATCTCAACACCCGCGCCGTCCGCCGCCCCGACGCCGACACGCTGGCCGAGCGCGTCGCCGCCGGCCCGGTGGAACAGGCCGGCCCGCCTACCCCGCTGTTCGCCGGGCTGGTCGAGCGCTTGCAGGCCGCCGGGGTGCGCGCGGCGCTGCAAGATGAAAAGCTGGTGCTGCGCTTTGAGCCGCCGGCAGGCGACGTGCTGACGCTGGCTCGCCCGCTGCCGCACCCCTGGCTACGCGAGCGCGAGCTGGCGGCGGTGGGCGCGTACCCGACGCTGGACGAGTACGCCGCGCTGGTCGAGGCCAACGCGCGCCTGGCGCGTATGCTGGCGAACGGCGCGCCCGAGCGGCTGGTTCAAAGCGCCACTCAACAACTGGAAAGCCGCCTGCAAGCCTATTTCGACGCGCTGCTCACGCCCGAGCACCTGCGCTTGCGCGAGCAACAACTCTTTAGCGCCCGCGCCGTCGTGGCCCCCGGCCCCGACCTGCGCCTGGACCAGGTGGGCCTGGCCGAGGACATCGCCTGGACGCTGTTCGGCCCGCTGGTCGGGCGAGAATTGGGCGACGCGGCGGCGGTCCGCGAGCGCAGCGCCCAGGCCGCGCAAACGCTGGACGCGCTGATGGCCCGCGCCTGGCTCATCCTCAACCGCGCCCCCAGCTTGAGTCCGACCGCGCTGCTGGCCTTTCATCCCGTGCGCGACCCGGCGGCGGTGATCCGATTGCACCCGCTGGTGTGCGCCTGGCTCAACGCCGACTTTGACGGGGACCAGGTGGCCGTCTTGTTGCCCATCACCGCGGCCGCGCAGCGCGAGGCGGGCGAGCGGCTGTCCGTCGCGGCGCACCTGGCCCGCGACCCCGGCTTGCTGGAGGGCTTGCTGCCGCCCTACGATGCGCTATGGGGACTGGCGAGCTTGAGCCGCGCCGCACAGGGACGCCAGGAGATAGACCGCCTGGCCGGAGTAGAGGTCGCGGCGCCCAGGGGGGTCATCACCCAAGAATCGCTCGGCGATGCGTTGCGCACGCTGCTGGCGCGCGACGGCGTCGCAGCCACGTTGGCGGCGCTGGAGCGACTGACGCAGCGCGGGTTCGATGTCGTCAAAGCCTCGGGCGCTTCCTTGAGTCCGTTCGTGGGCGACGGGCTGGCCCGCCCGCCCCAACCTGCGTCCGACGACCCCGGCGCGTGGGACGCCTACGTTGAGGAATGGAAAGAGCTGCTCGTCGCGGCCACCGGGTACGAGCGCGACGAGCTTGGCCCGCAACTCCTGGCGGCGCACAGCCGTCCGCAGCAACTGGAGCAACTGGCCTGGCTGGTCGGGGCGCGGCGTCCGGCCAAAGACGCCGGCGGAACGACCGTCGTCGTGCGCCACAGCGTTGTCGAGGGGCTGACGGCGGGGGAAATGGCGGCCTGCGTGGCCGGGGCGCGGCAGGGATTGGCCGAGTTCTGGTCGCGCTGGGAACAGATGACCACTGAGGCCGGCGAGCGTCGCCTGCCGGGTGGGATGAACGTGCTGGCGCGGGCGCGACGGGCCAAACGGCCGGGCATCGTGTTCGCCCGGGCCGCCGCCAGCGGCGAGACCGACCCGCTGACTGACGTGGAGAGCCGGGCGCTGGTGGGGTTGTAAACACGTGCGACGCACCTAAGAAGGTGCGTCGCACGTGGTCATTCAACCAATCCACGATCCGCCCGGCCACGGCCTGCCAGCCGGGTTCCAACATCATATCGTGGGCCATATTCGGGAAAATTTCGGCCTGCGCGGCGTAGGCCCGGGCCGTGGCCCGCACCTGGCCGGGCGTAAAAATGGTGTCGGCCTGGCCGCCCAGCACCAGCATGGGCGTCTTGACTCGCCTGGGGCGGGGCAGCTCGAGCGCGAGCATGCCCAGGAAAGCCAGGTACGACTCGTCTTGCAGGCGGGCGAAATAGGCCGCCGCCTGCTCGTCCGGCATGGCGGGCGAGAAAAAGAGCTCCCGCGCCCGGCGAGGTGTGCCCACGAGCGGATACAGGCTCAGCGTCAGGTTGGCCTTGAGAAAGGGCAGCGGATAACGGGCCAGCACCTTGAGCGCGGTGCGCAACACGCCCGTGGTGGGGACCGAGGCCAGCAGCACGGCCGCCGGGGCCGGGTGGGATTCCAGATATTTCTGGACCACCAGCCCACCCATCGAGTGACCAACCAGCACCGGCGGCGCGGACAATTGAGCGGCGACCTGGGCCACGTCGGCCACGTAATGGGCGATGCGCGTCCGGCGCAGGCGCTCGCGGCCGTGGCTCTGGCCGTGGCCGCGCAGGCTCAGCGCGTGGCAGGCGTAGCCGCGTTCGGCGAAATAGGGCATGAAATGCTCGGCCCAGCACCACGCCCCGTGCCAGGCGCCGTGCACGAACAGCAACGGGGTTGGGCGTGGGTTGGATGGAGGCTGGCGCGTCATCACTTCGAGTTCTATCGGTCTGCTCCTCTTGCGCTCAGGTTGACTAAAGTTCGTCTCTACTCGATCCGCTCAACTACAGCATAGTACGAATCAAAAACCAGCCAAGCCAGATCCAAATCACCATGGACGACTCGGAGTGGAGCATCCTCAAATGCCGGGTCGTGGACGAAAAAGCAATCCTGATCATAGCCTGTCAGGACCACTGCATGCCAGATGGCCGCCGACCAATAAGGCAACTCGCCCGTCCATACAAAAACAGTCGGTGGCAACCCAGCATCCAAGGCGTGTAGCAAGTCGCTCAACTCCCCTTGTCCATAGCGCACATGGACATTTGGCACAATCTCGTCCAGCTTGCAGATGTTGCGATGGGGAGTCCCCCATGGTGCTACGTCGAGAACGGAAAGCAGCGTGGAATAAGGGATACGAATTCCAAGTGCATCTAGCATCATTGCTGCGCAGGCAGCCAGGCAATCGGATTCGCTCTGCCTATGATGCTTGAGCTTCAGTAAGCGCCCGGGCACGATTTTCCACCTGTTGCGCAAAATCCGAGGGAATGATGAGATGACCTGTCCGAGCGTCAACGTCGAGTATGCCCACAACACCCACTATGCCCAATGCAGGTCGGGTCAGGGTGATAGGAACGCGCCAAACCAATCGTTCCTGCGCCAAAACCAGGGTTGGCTCATCCCCGCCCATGAGATGACTGATGCGATCACCAACGAATCCGCTTACTTTTTGACGGGCTGTAAAAGCAGTGATATTGACGATAGGCTCACCCGGACGAGCAATAATGACGTCGTCGGAAATCCTGAAAGGTGATTGTTCTCGTGTCAACGTATTATCCATTTCCTAGCTCCAAAACACCCCACCGTTCTGCGTAGCTGAAAAAACCGTCAGCGTTCGATACTATGACTCATTGGTTGGACGCGACAATGGGATTGTAACACGATTGTAATTCTTTAGCTAACGTTTTGGCATTAAACTAAAACTTGGGTTTTTGGTCAGCCTATAAGTCTACGGAGCTCAAAAATGGAAGCGGCAGCAGTAGTTGCTGGTGTTTTTGGCGTCATTGGTTTTATTTATGGGTTGAATGAACTCAACAAGCACTGCTATCAACACTACAGATTCAGTCCCATCGGCTGTAAGCTAACTTTGTGGATGACGCTCGCACTAATCTTCGTGATAGTCGGCTTGGCATTTTATTGACCGCCCGCCGACCATTACACCTCATAAGGCGCACTTGCAGCTCTTAATGCTCGCATCTAATAGCAGATGCTCTTTTCGTCTAAATCGACGCTCAGGCGCTCCAATTCCTTGCGGGCAGATCGCGCAAGCGTGATACGATATTCAGGCATTCAGTAGCCCTTGTTGCTTTAGCCTATCACGCACAGATTCCAGCGATTCACGTGGCTCTTCGGCTCGCTGATGGGCAACCAGTGCATCGTAGAAATCTTCCCATACCTCGCCATAGCGCTTCAAATCAATGAGCACCGCCGTTTTCTCCCCAGCGGCGTTCGTGACAAACTGGATTCCCTCCAAAACTTGTTCGGTCATCCTGTTACCTTTCCAGGTGATCCTGTAATACTAGACTTGATTCATTATGCCCCAGGGACGGGCTTTCGTCAACTCAAACCGCCATCCCCAACCAGCGCTCGAACAAATGCCTGCGCCACGCAAAGCGCAACGCCAGCGCCCACAGCACGACCACGCCGCCGATGATCGCCAGGTCCAGCGGGTGCAATGGGGTTAGCTCGAAAGACTCGCGCAGGGTGGGGCGGGCCATGATCCAGCCGTACAACGCCAGCATGGCCAGCGCCAGCCAGAACGGCCGACGGTCGCCGCTCAGCTCGTCGCCGCCGACCCAAAACTTGTTTGGCGGCTCGACAAAGGGGATGAGCACCAGCCCGCACAACACGGTCACGGTGGTCAATGCAGTACGGGCCAGCTCCATGTCGTCGGTGGCCTGCAAGTAGGCCACGTATACCGCCAGCGCCGCGACGAACACGGTAAAAGCGGCCGGGAACACGAAATGGCTCACCGCGCGCAGCAGGCTCTTGGGCGGCGTGCTGGGGCGCGCCCACAGCGCCAGCAGCAGCGTGGGAATCCCGACGGTGAGCAACGCCAGCACCGAGTTGTGCTTGGGCGTGATCGGAAAGGCCAGGCCGACGATGGCCGCGCCTAAAATAAGCAGCGTCACATAAAACGTGCGCGTCAGGAACAATCGCACAATGTCCTGCATGCCATTGACAATGCGCTGGCCCTCTCGAAAGGCTGCCGGGAGCGCGGCGAACGAGTCGTTGAGCAACACAATGTCGGCCACGCCGCGCGTGGCCTGACTGCCGCTTTGCATGGCGATGCCCACGTGGGCCTGTTTGAGCGAGAGCACGTCGTTCACGCCGTCGCCGATCATCGCCACGTATTGGCCGTTTTCGCTCAACAGGCGCACCAGTTCCTGCTTTTGTTGGGGTGTGATGCGCCCAAAGATGGTCGTCTCGGCGGCTGCCTGCGCCATCTGCGCCGCGTCCATCCCGGCCAGCTCCAGTCCAGAGACCACCTGAATATCCGGCCCCAGTCCGGCCTGGCGGGCCAGCGCCGCGACGGTGTGGGGGTTGTCGCCAGAGATGATCTTGAGCCGGATGCCGGCCTCGGCGAAACGCGCCAGCGTGTTTTGCGCTTCGGGGCGCAGCTCGTCGCCAAAGCTCAACAGACCCAGCGGGATGAGGCTGGCGGGCAGGTGGAGCTGGTCGTTGGCGTCGCGCAAGGGCAGGATTTCGGGGCGATAGGCGAACAGGAGCACACGCAGGCCCTGTTCGGTCCAGGCTTGGATCTGCGGGTCCAGATCGGTCGAGGTTTGCACGGATGGCCGCAGCATCTCGGGCGCGCCCAACACGTAGGTCCCGCGCAGCGCACCCTGATCGAAAGCCAGGGCGCTCCATTTGTGGGCCGACGAAAAGGGCGCCTCGCCGACCGCCGGACGCGCCTGCCCATTGCACGCCTCGGCGATGGCTTCGGCGGTGCGGTTCATGCTGGCGGCGCTGCGCACAAAGTCGCCCAGCACCCGCCGCAGCTCATCTTCTGACACGCCCGGCGCGCCCAGCGCGTGCAGCGCGTGCAGCCGGATGCGGTTGCTGGTCAGCGTGCCGGTCTTGTCCAGGCACAGCACGGTCACGTTGCTCAGCGACTCGACGGCGTTGGCCTGTTGCACCAGCGCGCCCTGGCCCGCGATGCGCACCGCGCCCATGGCGTAGGCGATGGTGATCATCGCAAACAGGCCCTGCGGCACCAGCGAAGCCAGCACCGCCGCCACCTGCACGCTCTCGACGATAGAGACGCCCTTGAGGGCGAACGAGAGGGCCAGCAAAATCCCCAGTTGCGTGGCGAGAAAGACCAGGATGCGGATCACAAAGTCAATGTTTTTCTGCAGCGGCGTCTTGACCTGCTTGAAGCTGCGCGCCCCGGCGGTCAGTTGGTTGGCAACGCTTTCGATCCCCACCTTTTGCGCTTCGTACATGGCGCTGCCGGTGACACAAAAACTGCCCGAATATACTGGGTCGCCAGCCCGCTTGGGGATCAGGTCCGACTCGCCCGTGAGCAGCGACTCGTCCACATCCATGCGCCCATCGCCCACCACCTGCCCGTCCACCACGATCTGGTCGCCGGGGCGAGCCGCCAACACATCGCCCAACACGATCTCGGCGGGATCCACGGTGTGCTCCTGGCCCTCACGCACGACAGTGGCCTGGGGGCGGGTGAGCAGCGCGATCTGGTCCAGCGTGCGCTTGGCGCGGCCCTCTTGCACCACACCGACCACGACGTTCATCAGCACTAATCCCGCTGTGACGATGGCGTCGCCAGTGCGACCCAGCAGGATGAGCACGACGCCCAGCGTAAACAGGACCGAGTTGATAAAAGTAAAGGCGTTCTGGCGCAGGATTTCGGCATAGGAGCGGCTGGTTTGCAAACGCACGTTGTTGCCCTGGCCGCAGGCGCGGCGCTCAAGGACTTTATCGGCGGATAGGCCCTGAATCATGGTCATCGTTTTGTTTCTCCAATTGATTTCACCTGGCCGATCTCGGACAAGCTGGAACTGGTCGTATTATCCATATCGCGGTAGAATAATTGTATGGTCGGCCAGCACTGTATATCAGAACTCGAACTGTGTCAATCTGCGCCCGGCGCACCCCATAGCTCTGTATGATTATTTATGCGCTACGCCGCCTTTTAACGGCTATCCCCGTGTTATGGGCGGCCGCCACACTCACCTTTTTTGCCGTGCACCTGGCCCCCGGCGACCCGGCCACTGCTCAGCTGGCGCAGTCGGGCGCGCCTGCCGCTGCCATCGCCCAGCGCCGCGCCGCGCTGGGCCTGGACGATCCCATGGAAACGCAATATCTGCGCTATTTGACGGGGCTGTTGCACGGCGACTTGGGGCGCTCGTGGCATAGCCGCCAGCCGGTCACGCAGACTATCGGTCAGGCGCTACCCCCCACCCTGACCTTGACCGTGGCCGCAACGGGCGTCGCCCTGTTGACTGGCGTCACGCTGGGCGCCATCGCCGCGTTGGCCCGCTGGCGTGGGCGTCTACGCCGGCTCGACGCGCTCTGCATGGCCCTCGCTCTGAGTGGTCTCTCGACGCCGGTCGCCCTGTCGGGGCTGGCGGCGATTCTGGTTTTCAGCTTGAGTTTGGGTTGGCTGCCCGCCACAGGCCAGGGTGGAGCGCGCCACCTGTTGCTGCCGGCGCTGGTGCTGGGTTGGGCCGGCGCGGGAGGGCTGGCCCGCCTGACCCGCGACCGCCTGCTGGATGTGTTGGAACGACCTTACATCTTGGCGGCTCGCGCGCGCGGGGTATCGCTTTGGCGTGTGCTGCGCCGGCACGCAGCCCGAGCGGCCTTGCCCGAGGTGTTGAGCCTGCTGGCGCTGCAAGTGGGCTTTTTGCTGGGCGGCGTCGTTATTACCGAGAGCGTGTTCGCCCGGCGTGGCCTGGGGCGGGTGGCCGTCGAAGCTGTGCTCAACCAGGACCTGCCGGTGGTGCAGGGCGTCGTGTTGCTGGCGGCGCTGATCTACACACTGGCCAACCTGGCCGCCGATCTGGCCCACTATCGGCTCGACCCCCGGTTGCGCGAGGCGCCCCCATGGCATTGAACCGCCGCCAGGAACTCGTAGCGGGCCGCGCGCCGCTCACGAACGCTCGCTCGCGGCGTGTGCGCTGTGCAGCCCCCTGGGCGCTGCTGCTGATCAGTCTGGGACTGGCGGCGCTGCTGGCCCCGCGCCTGGCCCCGTTCGACCCAATGGCCCTCGTCGCTTCCCCACTCACCCCGCCCGGCGCGACGCACCTGCTGGGAACCGATCACCTGGGCCGCGACGTGTTCAGCCGCCTGCTCTACGGCGGGCGCTGGACATTGAGCGCCGGGCTGCTGGCTGCGCTCGTCTCGGCTGGACCGGGCGTGCTATTGGGCCTGCTGGCCGGATATTTTGAAGGGAGCACCGACACCTTCATCAGCCGCGCTATGGACGTGTGGCTGGCTTTTCCGCGCCTGCTACTGGCGCTGGGCATCGTCGCACTCACCGGCAAGGGATTGTTCAACGTGGCGCTGGCAACCGGGCTGACGGGCATCCCGGTGGTGGCGCGGGTGGTGCGCGGAGCCACACGCAGCGCCCGCCGCCAGACCTATATCGAAGCGGCGCGTGCGCTGGGCGCAGCCGATGGGTTCATCCTGCGTAAACACGTGTGGCCCAACGTCGCCGGGACGGCAATGGTGGTGGTCACGTTGCACGCGGGCTGGGCTCTGCTCGACGTGTCGGCGTTGAGCTTTTTGGGACTGGGACCGCCGCTGGGTACGCCAGAATGGGGCGCGATGCTGAACGAGGCGCGCACCGCCTTGCGTGACGCTCCGTGGGCCGCACTGGCTCCTGGTCTAGCCCTGGCGCTCACCGTGCTGGGGGTCAATTTGCTGGGCGATGCGCTACGCGACGCGCAGAGCGTTCATACTCTGCGTTAGCATCGCTCCCGACTTGCACAAATACAGCCTTGTGTGTACAATTATCTCTACCTATCTTCACTGCATCACAAAGTCGCGGTCGTGAAAGGTATTGCCCACTTTATCTCCGGCATCGCCATAGCTACCTTTCTCCCCGCCGCCGTGCGCCGGGCCGTCGATGGCTCTCTGGTACTGGCGCTGGGCGGCCTGTTTGGTCTCCTGCCCGACACGCTCGATTTCAAGTTCGCAAGATATTTCGAGGACTACACCCTCCAAATCGACCCCGATCCGCACGACCTGGACCCCCAAAAAATCGCGGAGCAAATCGCCGCTGCGATGCGCACCGCCCGTGAAACCGGCCAACCTCAAACGGTCATGCTCCACACCATCCGTTTAGGCCCCGACCTGTGGCGCGAGTACAGCCTGCGCTTTCAACCTGAAACGGGTGAGGTCATCGTGCGCATCGGGCCGCTGGTCAGCACTGCTCAGGCTCCCCTACCCGGCAGCGCGCCGACCGAAAACGCCGCCGGTCGAGCGGTCGTCGGCGTGCCCATCATCCACACCTACGACGCCGAGACCAAAATTAACATCCTCAGCGGGCCGTCCTTTCGTTTTGAAAAACAGGGCGACGCCGTGCACGTCACCTTTTTACCCTGGCACCGGCGCTGGAGCCACAGCCTGACGCTAGCCGCCGCCATTGGGCTGATGATGGGTCTGTTGTTAGGGCCGACGGCCGGGCTGGTGAGCGGACTGGGTTACGCTACCCACGTGCTGCAAGACCAGCTGGGTTTTATGGGGTCGAATCTCTTTTGGCCCTTCACCCACCGGCGCACCTACGGTCTGCGCCTGCTGCGCTCCGGCGACGTCCTGCCCAACTTTACCACGGTCTGGCTGGCCGTCGCGCTGATCCTGTTCAACCTGGACCGTTTTTCGGCCAACCCGCGCTTGCCGGCCCTGCTCTACCTGCTCACCACCGTGCTTCTGCCTGTGTTCCTCTTGAGCGCGCGCTACGGGTGGTCACAGCGCCGCCGGAGACACGTGGCAGTCGAAGCGCTGCGGCAGCACGACATTGTGGCCGAGACCGAAGAAATCGAGCTATAAAACCCAATATTTTCTGCCTACAAGGAGGCTAACGCTATGAACATCCGTCGTCTTTTGTGGTTGTCGTCTGCCGTATTGAGCGGCTGTCTGCTGCTCGCCGCCGTCGGGTCTGCGCTCCGCCACACGGCCCGCGCCGCCGCCACCGCCGCCCCCGGCGACGTGGTCATCAACGAAATCGCCTGGGCCGGACACGTCGGCCTGGCCGGCGATGAGTGGATCGAGCTGTACAACACCACCGCCCATCCGATTACCCTGACCGGCTGGCGGCTCTATTCCGCCGACGGCGGGCCAAACATCACCCTGAGCGGGACCGTTTCCGCTCAAGGTTACTACCTGATTGAGCGCACCAACGACGACACCGTCAGCGACGTTCCGGCCGATTGGATGGGCAGCTTTGGTAATGGTCTAGCCAACGCAGGCGAGGTATTGACGCTGACGGATGAGCTGAGCGCAGTGGTTGACACCGTCAACGCCGACGGCGGTCCCTGGCCGGCCGGCTCCGCCTTGCCGGGCTATTATTCGATGGAGCGCATCAACCCCCTCGCGCCCGACAGCGACGCCAACTGGGCCAGCAACGACGGCCTCACCCGCAACGGCCTGGACGCCGACGGCCATCCGATCAACGGCACGCCCAAGACCCGCAACTCGGCGGCTTCCCCGGCCGCCGACCTGGTGATAGAAAAGAGCGGCCCGGCCGAGGTCACAGCCGGGGCGCGCGCCAGCTACACGCTGCGCCTGCGCAACGTGGGCAACATCACCGCCACGGACCTCCGGCTCACCGACACCCTCCCCCTGGCGATGGACTTGATCACCCAGACCAGCTCGCTCACTTTCTCCCAACCCGCCAGCCACACGCTGGTCTGGCAGTTGGACGAGTTGCCCATCTCGACCGAGTTCAACGCCAGCATCTTCTTGACCGCCGACGTGCGCATTGACGCCGGTGGGCCAGTCCATAATCGGGTCGCCGCCGCCGCTGGCGTGACCGAAACTGCTTTCGCCAACAACGTGTCCACGGCCACCACGTTCATCCACTGGCTCGAACCCGAGCTCTCGGTCGCCAAAACCGGCCCCCTGACCGCCACACCCGCCCAGCTCATCACCTACACCCTGCGCTTGAGCAACACCGGCGACATCACGGCCGCCGCCGTCCGCCTCACCGACAGCCTGCCCGTCGGCGTAACCTTTATCACCCAGACCAGCAGCTTGAGCTTTAGCCGGGACGCCAACCAGCTCTTTTGGACCGCTGGCGATGTGCCCGCCGGCGCCCCGCCCCTGCTGATCGCCGTCACCGCACAGCTCAGCGCCACAGCCCAGGGCGCGCTGGCCAACGTGATCACGGCCACCACCGCCTCGACCGAGACGCTGACCGTAAACAACACCGCCGAATGGATCACCGAGGTCGCCATCCCCCACCCGCCCGCGCCCGACCTGAGCCTGAACAAGTCTGGCCCGGCCACGGCCACGCCCGGCGAGCGCATCACCTACACCCTGCATCTGAGCAACACGGGGCAGGCCACCGCCGCCGGCGTGCGCCTCACCGACACGCTGCCGGCCGGCGTCGTGTTTCTCGCCCAGACCGGCCCGTTTTCCTTTACACACAACGGTCAGCAATTGCTCTGGACGGTCGGCGACTTGCCCGCCGCCACACCCGCCGTGCGCATCAGCGTGACGGGCGAGATCAGCCCCACGGCGGTTGGGATCATCCAAAACGTCGTCACGGCCACGACCGCGACCAGTGAAACCGTCACCGCCAACAACCGCGCCGTGTGGGAAACACAACTGGTTGGCGGCGCACCCGAGGCGCACGTACTCATCAACGCGCTACTTTACGACGGCTACCTGAATTACCAAAACAAGGAACAAGACGAGGCGCTCCAACTGGTCAACGTGGGCGCCGCCCTGGCCGACCTGTCTGGCTGGAAAATCTGCGACGCCGTCGAGAACGGCTCGTGCGCAACCCTGGTCAGCGGCACACTGGCCGCCGGCGAATCGGTCTGGCTGGCCCAGTCGGCCACGGCTTTTTTCACCTCCTTTGGCGCGCTGCCCGGTTTTGCCAGCGTGGAGTTACAGCCCGGCGTGTTGGCCTTGTCCGGCGCCTGGCCCGGTTATGCCAACGACGGCGACGAGGCCGTGCTCTTCGACGCGCAAGGGACCATCGCCGATATGCTGGTGTATGAAAACGGCGACACCACGGCCTGGCACTGGAGCGGCGCAGCCTTACAACCCTGGAGCAACGCCGGGCTTTACGCCGCCGAGGGTCAAATCCTCTACCGCCGCCTGGACGAATACACCAGCTTGCCCGTCGCCGACACTCACACGGTTGCCGACTGGGCTTCGTACGCCGACGACCCGGTCTTTGGGCGGCGGGTGCGTTATCCCGGCTGGGACCTGGAGGCCTTTTACCATCCCCTCAACGTCGCCCAGGCCGCCAGCCTGACCGTCGGCGTCGCCCCCGACCAGGCCGCCCAGGTGGTGCTGGCGGCCATCGCGTCGGCGCACAACCAAATCGAGATCAGCGTTTATACCCTGCGCCACCCCAGCGTGATTTCAAGCCTGCTGCAAAAAGCCAACACCGGCGTCAGCGTCACCCTCCTGTTAGAAGGCGATCCGGCGGCCCTCTCCAAAACCAGCCCCGATTGGTACCAGGAAATGTGGGCCTGCCAGGAACTTGAGCAAACCGGCAACGGGGCGTGCTGGTTCATGGTCAACGACGCCGACGGCGGCGCTTTCGACCGCTACACCTACCTGCACGCCAAATATCTGCTCATTGATCGCTCCCAGGTTGTCATCAGCACCCAGAACCTCACCGACAGCGGCATGCCCGACGACGACCCCAGCAACGGCACGTCCGGCTCACGGGGCGTCGTCCTGTGGATCGACGCCCCGGCAGTGGTGGCCCGCGTGGCCGAAATCTTCGACCACGACCTGGACCCGGCCCACCACACGGACCTGCGGGCCTGGTCGCCCGACAGCGGCGAATATGGCCCGCCGCCGCTCGACTTTACCCCCACCCTCAGCGTGACCGACCACACCACCTATACGGTCGTCTTTAGCCAGCCGTTGACCGTCTCGGATACGCTGGCTTTCGAGCTGTTCACCGCGCCCGAAGCCGCCCTGCGCCAGAGCGACGCCTTATTCGGGTTGCTGGCCCGCGCCGGGAGCGGCGACGAGGTCTATGTGGAACAATTGGACGAACGGGCCGCGTGGGGCAGCGATCCGGACGCCGACCCCGGCCTGCGCATGCAGGCCTACCTCGCGGCGGCGCGGCGCGGGGCCAGGGTGCGCATCCTGCTCAACGGCGGCGCGTTCGGGGCCGACTATTACGACGCCACAACCAATCGCGCCGCCGCCGATTATGCCAACGCCGTCGCCCGCGCCGAAAAGCTGGATCTCGTCGCTGCGCTGGGCGACCCGACCCAATATGGCATCCACAACAAAATGGCGCTGGTATGGCTGGACGACGCGGGCGGTTACGTTCACGTGGGCAGTCTGAACGGCAGCGAAACCTCCAGCAAAGCCAACCGCGAACTGGTCATCCAGGTTCAGTCGGACGCGGTCTATGACTATTTGAAAGCCGTGTTTGACTGGGATTGGTACACGTCCCGCCCGCTCTATTTGCCGCTGGTGCTGAGCAACTGGAGCGCCCCGGAACCGCCCGTCGGCTACCCGGTGATCAGCGAAGTGCTCTATAACCCCGTCGGCGACGCCGACCCCGACGAATGGGTGGAAATCTACAATCCCACCGGCCAAGTCGTAGACCTCTCCGGTTGGGGCCTGGGCGACGTCGGTCCGGCGGGCGAATACGGCAGCGGCCTATACACTTTTCCGGCAGGCGCGGCGCTGCCGCCCGGCGGCGTGATCGTCGTGGCCCGCCAGGCCGCAGACGTGATCGGCCTGACGCCCGATTTCGAGTTCGTCATCGATCCCCTGCGAAACGACCCGGCCGTGCCCGATATGAACCCGGCGGGCGCGTGGGAAGGGTTTGGTTTTGCGCTGGGCAACGCCGGCGACGAGGTCATCCTGCTGGACGCCGACGCCGCGCCGGTGGACGCGCTGGTGTATGGGAGCGGCAGTTATCCCGGCGTGACCGCCCACCCCGGCGTGAGCGCCGCCGGCCACTCGTTGGAGCGCCGCCCGGCCATTTACGATAGCGACGATTGTGCCACCGATTTCGTGGAGCGTTACCCGCCCGATCCGGGAGCCATCCAAGCCTTGCTCAGCCGTTTGACGATTCCGCCTCGTTCTGCTACCATGAGGCCGCAATAGCACATCGCCCTCTTGAGGAGACAACACCTTGATCGGAAAAACGCTAGGCAAATATCGCATCGTGGAACAGATCGGGCGTGGCGGCATGGCCGAGGTCTACAAAGCCTACCATCCCGGCCTCGACCGCTACGTGGCCGTCAAGCTGATGCACAATTTCCTGGCCGACGAAGAGGGCTTTGCCGAACGCTTCCAGCGCGAAGCCCGCAGCGTGGCGCGGATGAGACACCCCAACATCGTCCAGATGTACGACTTTGACATCGAGGGCGACGTTTCCTACATGGTGATGGAATATCTGGAGGGACCGTCGCTCAAAAACAGACTGGCCGATTTGGAGAGCCAGGGCAAATGGCTCACGTTAGAGCAGGCCGTGCGCATCGTGCGTGACGTGGGTGAGGCGCTAGACTTTGCCCACCGCCAAGGTATGATCCACCGCGACATCAAGCCGGCCAACATCATGCTCGCCCCAGATGGCGGCGCCATCCTGACCGACTTTGGCATTGTCAAAATGATCGGCGCGGCCACCCAGCTCACCGCCAGCGGCGCGATGGTCGGCACGCCGGCCTACATGGCCCCAGAGCAAAGCATGGGGTCGGCCGGCGACGATCGTTCCGACATCTATTCGTTGGGCATCGTGCTATATCAACTGGTGACCGGCCGCCTGCCTTACGACGCCGACACACCCATGGCCATCGTGCTCAAGCACATCAGCGCCCCGCTGCCCATCCCGCGCACGCTCAACCCCGACCTGCCCGAAGGGATCGAGCGCGTCATTCTCAAGGCCCTGGCCAAAGACCCCAACGACCGCTACCAGTCGGTGCGCGAAATGCTGGATCACCTGGAGCAGGCCATGCAGGGCCGCCCCGTGCCTGCGGTCGACCCGTCCATCACCACTGCCAGCCAGCCGCTGTTCGGCGCCTCGACGCTGGCCGGCCTGGACCTTTCGACGCCTGTTCCAGTCACCCGCCCGGCAAAAGCTCTCCGCGGGCGGCGCGTGCTAGTGGGGGCCGTGGGTCTGGCAGGGCTGGCCGTGCTGCTGTTTGCAGGTTGGCATCTGCTCTTTGGACGCAATCTACCCCAGGCCACGCCAACACCTACCCAGGCGCTGGCAGCGGCGACCGTCACCCAAACCGCAACGCCCACCGCAATCCCTACTCCGCAACCCACCCACACGCCCGACGTGACGGCTACTTATGAACGGGCGCTGTTTTTGACGGTTATCGCGCCCACACCCACGGGCACACCCACGTCGACCGCCACACCCACGCCGCTCGCCACCGACACGCCGACGCCCACGGCCACGCCCGACATGACGGCCACGGCCTTGGCCGCTTGCGTCTTTGACGCGACGGTACAGGAACACGTCAGCGTGCCGCTGGGGCGCTACTTTGCGCCGGGGGCGTCCTTCGAGAAAACGTGGCGACTGCTCAACAGCGGCGATTGCGCCTGGCCTGAAGGCACACTGCTGGTCTTTGAGACGGGCGATCAAATGGGGGCCGAAAAGCAAATCGAAATCGAGCCTATCGCGCCCGGCGAGACGATAGACGTGAGCGTGACTATGAACGCGCCCGCCGCCGATGGAGCTTACGCCGCGACGTGGCGGCTACAAATGCCCAACGGTAACGTCTTTGGCGCAGAAATTCCGGTGCAGATCAACGTCGGCCCGACGCCCACGCCGCGCCCTACCAACACCCCCCGCCCCACCAACACGCCGCTGGCGACCGCCACACCGTTGGGGCCGCTGGATATGTCCATCCCGTCCATCTTGCCCGGCACGTGTTGGTCTGATCCCAACACCGGGCGTTGGGGTGGAACGCTGGTTTGGTCGGCGTGGGGCGGCACCGGCAGCTACGAATATTATCATAGTGACGTCAGGCCAGAATTCAAGTTAGCCGGCCCGGCCTACGAGTTTAGTAGTCAGGTAGATCACCGCTGGCCCGGTTCTTTGTACACGGTTGACTCGGCGGGGACTATCGTCAAGCGAGACCGTTGGGTCGAGCCATCGGAGTGCGGGTATTAGCATCGAACGAGTGATGGCTAAATTCAGATATCAAATCACCCTCCTGTTGCTTGGATTACCCGCGCTATTACTGGCCTCGAGCGGCTGCGGCGGTGACAAGCCCACGCCCACCCTGGCCCAACTCTACACCTCCGCGCCGCACAGCTCTGCAGGGCAGACAATTGCGCCGGCCCAAGCTCTTGATCCAGTTTCAGCGACAACTGCGCTGTTATCTTCTTCAACTTTAATGACTACACGAATCAATGAACCTTCCCTCACTCCAATTCCCAGCGCCACGGCCCCCGCTACCGCCACCCGCACGCCGCGCCCCACTCTGAACAGAGCCGGTCTCACTGCAACCGCCGCCGCAGCCACAGCTAATGCCCTCCCTACCAGCGGCCCTATCGGCGGCCCTGATTTTCCGCCCGATGTGAACCCGCTGACCGGGCTGCCAGTCGCCGACCCGGCGGCGCTGGAACGCTGCCCACTGGCGATCAAGGTTTCCAACGCGCCGGCGGTGGTGCGCCCGCAGGCCGGGCTGGACCAGGCCGATTTGGTTTTCGAGCATTACGCCGAGGGCGGCGTGACCCGCCTGACGGCCGTGTTCCTGGGGCAAACGCCGTCGATGGTCGGCTCGGTGCGCAGCGGGCGGCTGATCGACCTGGAGATCCCGGCCATGTTCAAGGCGCTGTTTGCCTATTCCGGCTCTAGCGCCGGGGTGGCGGAACGTTACACTACCTCGGACCTGTGGCCCGACCAAATCGTCAACCCGTGGAACGGCGGGAGCGCCTTTTTCCGGCGCGATCTGGACAAGGCCTACGAACACACCTTGTTCGTCAACCCCAGCGCCTTGTGGGCCGAAGCGGAGCGCCGGGGCATCAGCGGGCGCAAGGATTTGCGGGGGATGACTTTTGACGCGAACCCACCCCCCGGCGGCGCGCCGGCCAGCGACGTGAGCATCCTGTACACGGCGGGCATCAGCCAGGTGGAGTGGGTCTACGACGCGACCAGCGGGCGCTACTACCGCTGGCAGGGCGGCGCAGCCCACCGTGAGGAATTGACCGGCGCGCAACTATCGGCGGCCAACGTCATCGTCGTGGCGGCCAACCACGTCGAGACGGACATTGTAGAAGACACGTGGGGTGGTGGGCACTGGTCTATCGAAGTGCAGATTTGGGGCGAGGGACCCGTGAGCATTTTTCGAGACGGACAACGCTTCGACGGCATCTGGCGGCGTTGGGATCGGAACGACACGCTCTCTTTCTGGACCCGAGACGGCAGCCAACGCATCCCTCTCCGGCCGGGCAATAGCTGGTTCCAGATGGCGCCGTTGGGTTTTACCGGGCTGATCGTCTCGCCGTAGAGAGATGTGAGCAATCGCCAATTCCGCTTGCCCTGGGGTGGGTTTCATAGTACACTCGACGTAACTGCTCACCCTCCCGCAGGTTAGTAACCTGCGGGAGGGTGGGCAGACGGTTTAGGAATCAAGCAGATCGGGCGACGATTTCGTTGTACGACGAAAGGAGGGTAGAAATGCCGACCAAATGGGGGCCCCACGTTCTAAAGGATGCAGCAGACCTGGGAGAGTATCTCAAGACGCAGGTGGCCGTAGCCAAGTTTGTGGGCGAATGGGGCAAAGCCAAAGACGTGCGCGCCGGAGCGTTGGCCATCGGGCGGCGGCATCAGGGCAACTATGACGCGCAGGGGCAAATGAACGCCGGCAAAAAGCCACGCGAGGCCGCCGAGCAGTTCGTGCAGGATCAACTGAGCACCTACCAGTCGAACGCGCACATCACCTATTGGGAAGGGCACAACGAGCCGGTGTTCAGTTCGCAAGAGGGGATCGCGTGGTATGCCCAGTTCGAAGTGGAGCGTATGCGACTGATGGCCGACCGGGGCTTTCGCTGTGTGATCGGCAACTTTGCCTCAGGCTCACCGGACCTATCGCTGTGGCCGGCCTTTTTACCCGCGATGCAGGCGGCGCAGCAGTTCAAGGCGCTGCTGGGTCTGCACGAGTATAGCTGCCCGTGGATGTGGTGGATGACCGGCAAACACCAGATGAATCCTAATGAGGATCAGGGGGATGAAGGTTGGACCACGCTGCGCTACCGCAAGATTTACCGGCAACATTTTATTCCCAATGGAGTAGGAAACGTGCCGCTGGTCATTACTGAAAGCGGCATCGATCCATTGATTAATCCCAAACCACCCCAGGCCGGAGCAGGCGGTACGTGGAAGCAATTGGGCGGTTTTTGGTCGGCCCACGATAACGAACACGACAAGGCCGATTACTACTTTCGCCAGTTGGTGTGGTACGATCAGGAGCTACAAAAAGATGACTATGTGGTAGGCGCGACGCTCTTTACGTGGGGCAGCTTTGGCCCGCCATGGTCCGACTTTGACGTAGCCGGGTCAGACGTGGCGAAAAAATTGATTGCGTACACGAAACAGAACCCAGCTCGCACTTTTGATTTTGACGAGCTCGTCCGGCGTATCGGCGGACCAAAGGAAGACATAGGAGATAAAAAAGACGAGGTCACAATCACGCGGGGCAAGCCACGTGAGCAATACAAACGCACCTACGTGCTGTTGCCGCCCCAAGCCAACGCCCGCTGGGCCAAAGCCGTGCTGGACGTCACGTGGGATCAGAAAGGCTGGACGGTTGGGCGCAGCGCCGACGATGCCGGCATTGGCGATCTGGACAAACGTATTGTCTTGGCGGTCAACCCGGGAGGCTGGCCCGGCAACTTGAAGGCGTTCTTTGAGCAATTCTACCCCGGAGTGGAGTACCAGGCCATTGCGGCCGATTCTCCAGCTCAGTTGAAGGACAAGCTGGCAGCCATGATCGCCTGAGTCGAATAGCGACGGAAACAGCGGGTTGCTTGAGAGGCCCGCTGTTTTTATTTTCGCTCGATAGCGACGCCCGCGTCGGCCTCGAACCACCAACCATCAGATGCGTTTTCGTTGTGCCAACCCATACCCTGGCGGGCGACCAGGAGACGGTCGCCGCGCAGGCGAAACCAGTAGCGGTGCTCGAAAATCTCGTGGTTTATCAATTCGGGACCAGGGCTGAGGATGAGGCCGACGTTGAGGGTTGTTTCGTCGCTCAAGGGGCCGATGGAAGACGTGTGCGCGACATAGTTGCCCGCAAAGCCTACACTGCGCGCACTGATGGTCCAGGTCACGCTATAGACCTGCCCTGGGCCGGATGTGTCGTCCAGTAGATAGGCTTCGGCAGCGCCGTTGTTCCACACATACGCAAACACGTAGGGAAAAGAGCCGGTATTGGTCAGGCGCAGCGGCAGCGTCCAGACGTCGCCTTCGAAACGAGCGTAAGCGTCGAGATAGTGGTCATAAGCGCCGGTGTTGAATTGCCATATCGCCTTGAGCCGTGCGGGATCGAACAGCCGACCGCGGGTCACAAGCGCCAGTCGGTCATAGTAAAAAGCCAGTGTGGGGTGGGCGATGCGATTTTCGCCAGTAGCCAGGGACTCGATATAGCCTTCGGGCGAACGGCGCCCCCAATGCCCAATGCTCCAGATAGGGTCTACGGGCGGCAAGCGGGCCAAAAGTGGATCGGCCAGCGCCAACAGATCGACCACGTGTACATCAGGCCCGGCGAAATAGCCATAAAAGCCGATAGAGCCTTTTTGGACGATGCCAGGATTGTCGGCCCGGGCCGCGCGGCCCTGGTGCGCCCAGTCGTGATCGGGGAATTGGCGGTCGCGGGTGGTACGAAACAGCGCAGTGGCGGACCAATAGTTACCTTTTTCGTCGGTGATACCGTGTGCGTCGGTCCCGGCGCCGTGGCTCCCATCGGTGCGCACAGGCGAGTAAGGCGAAACCAACCCGATGCCGACAACGGCAGCGAGAAGCGCCCACCGCCCCGCTTTGAGCGCCCGGAGATCGGTTTGCATGAGCACGGCCACGGCCAGCAGCAATGGAGCGGCGAAAAAGCGCCCACTCATAAAGTCTCCACCGATCCACAGCAGGTACAACAAATAGAGCAAAACGCCAGCGACGGCGAACAACGCCCGCCGATCTCGCTGCCACAGCGCAACGACGCACCCTGCGACGATGGCAGACAGGGTCAACGGATCCCAACGCCACGAGTTGGCGAAATAGCGCAGCCCGTGTTCCAGCAACTCGGTCCGGCTGATCAGGCCGAGGTTCAGCTTGGCGTAGGCGGTGTTGGGAAAGAAAAAGCCATAGTAAACGAGAGCGAACAGCTCCCACAGAATGAACGGCAAAAAACCCCAAGCCGCTATCCTCAGCCGACCGCGCCAAGGACCGGGTGTCTTGAACAGCGCAAAAACGAGCATCGGTAAAAAGAGCAACGCGACGTCCATCCGGTTGGTCGCGCCCAGGGCCGTCAATAGCGTCAGGAGAAACAGCCTGCGCCGGCCAGGGGCAGCCCGGAAATAGACCAAAAGAAACACCACCAGGATGAGATGGGTTAGCGGGTTTTCCAGGCCGGAAGTGGAATAATCCACGAAGGCTTTGGATAGAGTAAGCACGAGAACAGCCAGCAGCGCAGCAAACGGAGAACAGGCTCCGCGCCAGGCCAGAGCGCCGACAGCCAGCACCGAGACAGTCATGGAGAGGAAAAGGCTAGTGTAGTAGGCCTCGCAGGTGAAAAAATAGACAGTCGCGACTACAAACATCCACAGAGGGTGAGTGTAGGCCTGCACACGCTCGGCGGGGTTCCAGGTCAAGCCGTAGCCGTGCACAAAATTATCGACCGTGCGAAAGGTGATGTAAGCATCGTCGGAGAGCCAGGCGTTGCGAGCGACGACAGCGCCAAAGATAAAAAGAGAGAGAACCAGAACCGGGCGTTGAATACGGTGCAGGTTTTCTCCAGCAGCGGTCATAACCAAACCGTCCCGCGCCCAGAACTCTACCCTAGCAGTCTCGGAGAGACGTAATTTAGCCCCTTGTGGGCGTCCAAAATGGGCGCAAAACGAGCAAAAAACGGGCGCAAGGCCCTATATTACAGGGTTCTCCCACAGGCTGCTAGGCAGGTAGGCGCGAGACGCTATTTTAACACATTCTGGCCGGATGCAAAATACCGATCCGCCAGCAGATTACGCCGCCGGTCTTTGGGCCAGTAGTTCCAAATCCCCGCTGATGCTGCTAAAGCGCACAAGCGGCCCGCCGCCATTGATCACAGCTTGCCAACCGGCCCGACTGGAGCGCGAGAACCGATGCGGTAGATCGCATATCAGATTTCCGCTGATGGTGGCGCCGCTAGAATCTAAACCGCATTCGGGCGGCAAGAGGAGCGTGACGTCACCGCTGACCGAGTGCAAGTCGTAACGTCCACCAGCGTCGATGTCGGTCTCGAACAGCAGGTCGGCGCTGACAGTGTTGGCCTTGATATGCGAGAGTTGGGCGGCGCCGATGTACACCGGGCCTGAAACAGTGTTGATTTTGGCCTGTCCACGCCAATTCCGGCCATCCACCGCCGCGTTGACGGCCTGAAGGTGGGTATGCCCGTTGATTTCTTCGAGCTTGACCGCGCCTTGAACGGCGTTGATCTTCACTCGACCGGTCACTCCACTGACGTGAAGCGTGCCGGAGACCTGGTGCAGATCAACGTCAACGTGCGTCGGCACACTCACGATATAGTCAACAGCGCACACCTCATCCCCGTTCCAGCGCGAAAACAAGTCAGCGCCCTCCCGCTGATAGTGGGTTTTCACGGTGACGTGATTCCCGTCCTGGTGCATTTGTATCTCGGTTCGCTCAGGATGGCGTCGCCCGTCCACGTGTTTGATAGCCGTGACCTCTATCGTATCTTGAGCGTGACTTTGCACGGTGACGATTCCCCGCACGTTCGAAAGAGAAAGGCGCGGACTGGCCGACACCGGAAACGTTTGATCCACGCGATTTTCTGTAGACATTGCACTTATTCGATAAAAATCTCGATGTGTTCGCCATCTTCCTCGTGGAACACATCAATGATTTTGCCATAGGCGCCGCTTTGAATCTGCTCGCTGAGGGCTTCAAAATCAATATCCGTTGAGTCGGGTATGAAACGTGCGCCCATTTTGATGCCGACGTTGACCAGTCCCATCGGGATGTTGACGTTTACCTTGCTCTTGCCGGTTTCGATGTCGGTCACACGCACGCGAAACCAGCGCGCCGCTGGCCGGCCGGGAGGGGGTGGAGGAGCTTGTTTTTTTGCACCCAGTGCACTCAACAAGCGCGCGCCTTCTTCGGGGCTAATCTTGCCTTCCTGGATCATTTTGAGAATTTGTAAACGTTCTTCTGTTGTGGCCATAGACGGTCCTCCTTGTTGATGATTCCGACTCGCAGTCTGTCGGAGAGACGTAATTTAGCCCCTTGTGGGCGTCCAAAATGGGCGCAAGGCCCTATATACAGAGTTCTCCGACAGGCTGCTAGCCAATGAAAATGGTCACGTGTTCGCCATCCTGTTCGTCTTGCACATCGATAAAAATAGGCTGCTTGTCGCCGTCTTGCAGCCCATCGCGTAGGGACAGAATCGCCTCGTCAATACTCGTATCCTGAAACTGAGGCAGGTGAGGACGCAGGAAACGCAGCACCCAGGCCGCGAGTGTCAACGGCAGCGGCAAGCTGAGAGCAAAGTTTTTATTTCTGCCGCTGGCGCCGGTGACGCGCAGATGAAGCCAGCGCGCATTGCGCGACCAAACGCCCAGTGTCAGAATGAGCAAACCGACGAAAAATGGAATCCACCCGCAAAACACGGCCCAAAACAGCGCTGTGCGCTCTGTTAGGCCCAGCGCCATGAGAGGCGCCCCCATTGCCATCACTACCGCGCCGGCCGCGGTCGGGTAGACCCACCAGCCTTTATTTTGCGGTGACGCGAAGGGAGAGGTCAGCTCGGGGGCAGATTCGGCGGGTAACTCGTTTACTGCTGGCTCTGCTTCATCCATTACATTCCACAATTTCAAGGCTTCTTCGGGTGAAATCTTCCCCGCCTCAACCATTTTCAAAAGCTGTCTTTGTTCCACAAGTCTTCCTTTCGCTTTATTCCAGGTCCAACCGCAGGTGAATCAACGAATAAACCGGATCGAATCCAGACTCAGCCAGCGCAGACCGAGTGGCTTGATCGGAGGCCGGATGCTCGATTTCGACAGGCAACAGCCGGCCTTGGCCGGTTTGAGCCAGGCGGTGCAAGCCAAACTGAATGAGGGCAGCCGCCAACTGCTCATCCTGGCGCTGTGGTGGAATGAGCAGCCGCAACCGGCGCCACGGCAGTTGCCGGTCGATCTGGACGCCCACGGCCGCTTTGAGCGCGTGACCGAGATCATCCTGCACCCACCATTCGAGCCAGCGACCCTCCAGTTGGTTCATCCAGCGATCCAAAGGTCCCGTGCGATACAGGCGCCGATTCATGAGATCGGCCCATAGCACGTCGTGCGGGACGAGTGTCTGAGCCAAACGAGCCAATGCGCCGCCGTCGAGCCAGGCGGCAGGACGCAATGAAGGGAGAACACTGGAAGCGCGTAACTCGGAGAAACTCGCGCGGCGCCACCGAACAATCTCGCCGACCGTTCGAAAGCCCAGGCTGGCATAGAGCTGCCGCGCTGTGCGATTGTCCTCACGCACCTGCAGCACCACCCAGCCGCCCCTGTGCCGCCCGGCAAAGTCAATAGCCGCCTCCAGCAGCGCCCGTCCGATGCCGTGACCTTGCCAATCAGGATGAACCGCTACGTTGCTGACCAACCAACCCCGGCTATACGCAGAGATATGGCGCACCGAAGCCGCGCCGACCACCCGCCCGCCGCGCACCCACACAAAGCCAGGCATCATACCCTCACCCGGCGGCGAAAGGCTATCCAGCACGCCCATAAGCGGCGCCAGCAAACGGGGCAAGCGCATATTGTCCAAAGAGCGGCGCGCCTCGAGGTCCAATTCCTCGCCAAAGGCCTGCTCGATCAATGCGAGCACCGCCCGCCAATCACGGGCCAGATGGATGGGGCGCAATCCCTCGCTCGATGCGCCGGAACGGAGGGTATCGGCGACCACAGCTTATCCTTCCATGGCCTCCAGGAGTCGGGCGGCCTCATCGGCGGAGATTTTGCCCTCTTGGACCATGCGCAGAACCATCAGGCGTTCCTGTTCGGTAATAGAGTCCACAGGGCGCGCCGGGGGAGGAGGTGGTACAGGCGGCGAAGGTCGCCGTGCGTCAACGCGCTCCCAGCGCCGTTGCGCCCGCTCGGCGTTGAGCCGGGCCTGCTCGGCGGCGCGTTGGGCCTTAACACGGGCTTTTTCGGCGGCCTGTTCGGCCTTGCGCCGGATGGCCTCGTGGTCAATGCGGCTCAACTTGGCCTCCAATTGGGCGTTCATACGGGCCATGTGCGCTTCGATGTTGCGTTCTAGCTCCTCAGCCATCGATTCCAATTCGAGGTCCAGATCATCATCGTCCACAGCAAAATGGAGCACAAAGGCTTCAGGGTCGCCCTTGCCCCGCAACGTCACGCTGCCATTGGCATCGATTGCCACGCTGGCGTCTCCTGCGCCGATACGCCCTGTCAGGCGATCTCGCTCGGATTGGATTTCGTTCCATTCGATATTTTTGTGATGAATGCCGCCCGCCGCCTGGATCTGGAAACGCGCATTGGCATCCGTTGAAAGCTTGAGCGTGACGCTGCCATCTGCCGCGAGATTATAGCTGCGGCCAGGACTGAAATCGGTCGTGAGGATGGCGTTGCCCGATACCGTGGCATCCAGGCCACCTTGCAGATAAGCAGCCGTCAGGTTTCCGCGCGTCGCCTCGCTAACCAACATACCTTCCACACCGCGCACCGATAGATTACCGGCGACTTGCTTTACCTGCAGGTCGCCCCTTATGAATCGGGCGCGCACGTTTCCCTTGGCCGTGACCAGTGTTGTCGGGCCGACATCTTTGAGCACCGTGTTGCCAAAAACCTGGTCGATAGCCACCGGTCCGTCCACGCCACGAATGCGAAAACTGCCGTGCACCGACTGCACCGTGACGCTGGCACCGGCCGGGCAGCCGATTTTGCAGCGGGCGCGCGACAAAATGGTAAATTTTTCACCCTCGCGCTGGACCTGTAAATCCTCGTCGCCTCCATAAGCCTTGAGAGCAAGCTCACCTTCCCGGCCGCCGGCGATTTCCAGATCGGCATGACATGTCAGCGTCAGGTGAGGGGCGTTCGATACTTCAAAGCGTTGTAGTTTCATGGTCTCCACACTCCTAATCTACAAAGATCTCGACCCGCTGATTCTCCTGCACATTTTCAACTTCCAGAATGCGACCTACCGCATCTTGATCGAGCGCCGCAATTAGCTCATCCAGATCGATGTCTTTCAACTCGGGAGAAAAATGGGCCCCAACCGTCAGTCCCCATTTTACCCATTGAAGGGGGAGGTTGACCTGGACCTGGGGCTTCCCGGTTGCCAGATTCAGCACCTTGAGGCGCAGCCAACGACTTGCATCGAGCGTCGCTGGCGAAGGCAAGGGCTTTTTGACTACCGACATCAATCCAAGCGCATCTTCGATCGACACCTGTCCACTCTCAACCATTTGAAGAATATGTAGTGATTCGGAACTAGTCATCGTTCACCTCCCAGAAAACACGCCATCGGCGTGTCACTCGCCTCGCAAAACCTTTATGGCTTGCTCGGAAGAAATGCGCCCCTGCGCCAGCTCTTCTAACACCGTCCTGCGCTTCGACTCATCCGGCGCAGGTTCTTCTTCTCCTACCTCGTATCCTAGCGCGCGAATGACCTCGTTCAGGCGGCTCCTTACGGTCGGATAAGATATACCCAACTCTTGTTCAACCCGAGTGATTTTGCCTTCACAACGCACAAAGGTCTCGATAAAACCAAGTTGTTCAGGGGTGAGCTGGTGAAAGCGACCTAATTCAAAATGACCTTCCAGCGCGGTGTCACAATTACGGCAATGCAGGCGTGTGACAATCAGATCGTCCTGGCATACAGGACATTGCCCAATAAGGGGATACATGGCAACGCTCCTCTGTTCTGATTTAAGATATTTTATCCGAGGATCTCAAGTTTGTCAAGTGTAAAATTGATATTATTGATTATTCAATACGAAAATTCAAGAGTGTCATTGAGTTTTTTGGAGAGAACTACGCGGCGGAAGTAAACAATCAAGGAAACGAACTGAATGGAATTTATGAAGCCTTTACTTGAATTGACGCAAATGCCTATTGCAGAAAGCCACAGATTATAGTACAATGAAAAAGGTCGTTCTCAAATTTTTTATGCCTCGAGCCTTGGACGCGGAGATGGACGGGCACACACAGACCAAAAAGATCAGACGACTTTTTTTTCTGGGCATTTTGATGATGGGCGCATTGCTCATCATCAAACCCATTTTTGCGCAACAGCCGGGACCGGTATGCATCGAGTATGAATTCTTTCCCGACACTGGTCACAATGTCTGTGATCGGTTTTTAGACTTTTTCCACTCTCGCGGCGGCTTGGAGATCTTTGGTTATCCTATCACCGAACAATTCGTCGAGAACGGGCGGTTAGTACAATACTTTCAACGGGCGCGTATGGAATATCACCCCGAAAATCCGCCAGCCTACCACGTGCAGCTAGGTCTGTTGGGCGATTTTCTTGCGCCGGCAGATAGAAAAGCGCGCATACCCGAATCGGAGCGGCCCAGGTCCAACGACCGCAATCGCATCTACGCGCCGGAGACCGGGCACACAATAGGATTCAGCTTTTTGGAATTCTATAATGAAAACGGCGGCCTGGATATTTTCGGCTATCCGGTCACTGAGTTCATTTTAGAGAACGGAC
The DNA here is from genome assembly GCA_034435435.1 of Anaerolineae bacterium. GTDB lineage: Bacteria > Chloroflexota > Anaerolineae > S140-20 > S140-20 > DAOTXN01. The sequence continues at coordinate 33,694 of DAOTXN010000154.1, forward strand.
GTTATGTCCAATACTTTCAGCGCGCGTTGATGGAGTGGGATCCGAACCCGAAAAGAATCAAGCTCCACGATTTGGGCACAGTATGGGTGGAGCAACACGACCATTTACGGCCTTTGAGGACCGCCGTGCCATCTCTGGCTCTGGACAGAAACGGCGAAGCCAGCGCGCCAGCGGTGACCTCCCTGCACGCGACGGCTTTAGTCCAGGATGCCATCACTGGCCGCCAGGGTTCCCAGACCGTGTGGGTGTACGTTTATGCCCAAAATGGTGAGCCGGTGATCGGCGCAACAATAAGCTTGATCATCCACTATCCCAGCGGCGACCGTGACATGGTGATGAACCCCACGGACCAACAAGGTCACAGCCAAGTCACTTTTAGGCTAGAGAACCCGCCTCGCGGACAGTTAGTTATCATTGACGCCATCGTCGAATACGGCGGCCTGTCGGCGCAGGCGCATACTTCGTTCTTCCCCTGGTGGTAAAACCGTCCACACACTGAGCGCCCTCACTCACTCGCGTGGGTAGAGTGTTTTTATTGTTGTGCTTGTTCTGCCTCTTCATCTTCCCAGCCGATGATCCAGACACACAGACCAGCGACCAAAACCGTCGCCACGATCAGAGCAATCATCTGTCCGGGAAGCAAACCTACATCTTTGGCCGACCACAGCAAAATGATCACCATACCCACGGCCAGGACCACCCAGGCGGTGATCTGTGGATGGTTTGCTACAAACGCTTTGAGTCGGTTCAAAATCATCCTCCTCGATGCTCAGAGCCAGCGCCCTAAATAGGACGCACAACCAGGTCTTCGCGCAGTTTTTTGATCATCACATAACGTCCCTGTTGGGTGGCTTCGTGGGTCGTCTCTTGCCACACCCGTGGCAAGTCATCTAGCTCCGGACGTTGATAACCGCAACTTTCATAAAAAGCAACCACGTTGGGCGCTGCCTGTAGCGGCACAAAGAGCATACACACCTCGCACTGCAACTCCTGTGCAGCCTGCTCGATAGCCCCCATCAACACTTTTCCTGCTGAGGCATACAATTCGGGCGGAAAAACTAAAAAATCATCGGCGCGCGCGATCAAATTCTCGGCGCGCCAGCCGCTCAACCCGACGATCTTCCCGTGATGATCTTGAACCAGCCACAACCCTTTGGCGCCAAATCGATCCACCACCGTTTGAGGTGTAACAGCGACACGACCATACGTGGCTGTTTTGACAAATTCGGCCACCGCTGGCGCATCCGATGGCTTTGCTCTAACAACGTGATACGCTTGCGTTGTGTTCATGATCCTCTCCAATTCTAGACCAGGCCACATTTACCTGTCGCCGGGTCTCTTGCAGATCGCCCGACGTATCGATCACGACGTCTGCCAGCGCAATCTTGAGCGCCTGAGGCGGTTGAGCGTCAATGCGTCGCTTGGCCTCCTCGCGATCAAACCCACGCTCCCCGACCAGGCGCGCAATCTGCTGCTCACGAGAACAATCGGTCACCCACAACGCCTGGCAAATATGATGCCAGCCGGCCTCGATCAACTTGATGGCCTCGATCACGACCACGGCCGCTTCGGCCCGCTCGATCCGCTGGCGCACTTGAGCGCCTACGGCCGGGTGTACGATTTCCTCCAGACGACGCAGCGCAGCGGGATCGTTAAATACAATCTGCCCCAAACTTTGGCGGTCGATCTCACCGCCAGCAACGACCACCCCTGGCCCAAAAGCGGCCACGATTCTTTCATAAACCGTGCTGTCCTGGTCTAGCACTTGGTGGGTGATTTGATCGGCGTCAATGACCGTGGCGCCCAACTCGGCCAGCATGGCCGCAACGGTGCTCTTGCCGGTCGCGATATTGCCCGTGAGACAAATCAGATATTGACCGGTTGCGCGTGTCACCCTGCGACCTCTATCCACCGGGCAAGATATTCCTGTAATTCGATCTGGACTTGGTCATACTCAACGCCCAGATCGCGCACCCGGTCTATCCACTGTGCACTGCCCGCCTCTTCCAACGCGCTGGTCAGATCAGCCAGCCGTTCTTCTAATTGTCGAATCGTTTGCTCCAGATCTTGGATCTCGCGGGTGCGGCGCACCGCCTCGCGTTGGGCGGTTTTGGCAGCCTGGCGCTCGATCTCACTGGGCGATCTGGTGAGTGAATGCGAGGCGCGTTGCCTCTCCTGGTGAACGGTTAGCCAGGCCCGATATTCGTCATAACCTTCTTTAAAAGCGTGCAACTCACCATCCACGATGGCCCATACCGCCGTAGATAGAGCGCGAATCAGGTAACGGTCGTGGCTAACCAACAACGTCGTACCTTCAAATTCAGTCAGGACTTCCTGGAGCACCTCTTGGGATGGAATATCGAGGTGATTGGTCGGCTCGTCCAGCAACAACACATTGGCGCCTTGCAGCGTAAGACACGCCAAGGCCAAGCGGCTCTGCTCACCTCCGCTCAGGTCTCCGACGCGTTTGAACACGTCATCACCCGAAAAGAGATAACGCCCCAGCATATTACGCGCCTCACTAATTGGCATATCCTGGACATCGAGCAAAGCCTCTAGCACCGTGTGTTCTGGATTGAGCTCGGCACGCGTCTGGGCAAAGTAGCCCATACGTACACTGGCGCCAATGCGCACCCGGCCCCGCAGCGGCCCAACCTGGCCCAGTACAGTACGCAACAAGGTCGTCTTGCCCGAACCATTGGGACCTATGAGAGCCACGCGCTGCCTGCGGCGCAACTCGATCTCGGCGCAAGTGAACAGCGGCGCCCGTGGATCAAAACCCACGGCCAACTCGTACAAACCTAATACCAAATCGCCGCTCCGACCACTGGCTCTCAAATCCAATCCCATCTGTCGCCGTTGACGGGGTCGTTCGAGGCGCTCCAGTCGCTCCAGTCGTTTGCGCCGCCCTTGCGCCTCATGCGTGCGTTGACCGGCGATATGCCGACGGATAAAATCCACTTCTTTGGTAATGAGTTGCTGCTGCCGCTCGTATTCTTTTTGTCGGCGCTCTATCTGCTCCGTCCGCAACACGACGTACTTGCTATAGTTGCCGGGAAAAGTCTCCAAGCGTCCCCAATTTAATTCCCACACCCGATCCACTACCTGGTCGAGAAAAGCGCGGTCGTGGGCCACAGCTATCACTGCGCCGGGCCACTCTTTCAAATAGCCTTCCAGCCATTCCACGGCCTGGATGTCCAGGTGATTCGTCGGCTCGTCTAGCAATAGCAGATCGGGTTTTTGGAGCAGCAATCGAGCCAACAACGCACGGGTCTTTTGACCGCCGCTCAATTGCGCCACCGGGCGCGCGTAATCGCTTTCGTCAAAACCCAAGCCGGTGAGCACCTGTTGGATCTCTAGCTCAAAAGTGTATCCACCCGCCAGCTCAAAGGCTTCCAATGCCTGACCATAACGCTCGAGGGCGCCATCCGACCCGGCCCCTGATTCGGCCATAAGCTTTTCCAGCTCGCGCAGTTCTTCGGCCTGGCGCAATAACGGCCCAAAAACACTCAACATCTCGGTCCATACCGTGCCCTCGGCGGGCAAGTCGGGAATTTGAGGCAGATAGCCGATACTCAACCCCCGCGCCCAGTGCACCTGCCCAGCGCTGGGCTTGTCCAGTCGGGCCAGGATACGCAACAAACTGGTCTTGCCGCAACCATTGGGACCAACCAGCGCAATTTTTGCACCCGGTGGAACCTCAAAGGCAAGCTCACTGAACACGTCTTGAGCGCCGTAGGATACCCCGACGCCACTGGCAGTCATTACGGACATCTTGATTCACTCCTGACAACAGGCGATTATACCATATTTTGGTAGATTGGGAGACTTGGAAAATTTGGGGAGGGCTGATATAATAGCGATGATGGCCACAAAGCGACGCAACGACCAATCTCAAGGCTGGCGCTCCAACTGGTGGCTCTTGCCGGCGGCGCTCCTGTTTACTGTGACCGGCCTGGGGCAATCCATGTGGATGTGGGAACACACCGCGCCGCAGGGATTGGCCCCTCTGACGCTGCTGCTATGGGTGGGAGTGACAGCGGCTGGCCTCACCTTGCCGGTTTACTGGCTGTCTCGACTGTGGCAGCCGGTAGCCTGGTTAGCGGCAGGGGTGTGGGCAGCCGCGCCGCTGATGTATGATACCGCCCGCCATTACCAACGAGCGACCCAGACCAACGATGCGTGGTTTCATCGCGTCTCGCCGCTGCTGCTGTTGCTCCTACTGGGAGTGGGGTTGAGCGGCGCGATGATGAGTGTAGCAGGGCTTTTGCAGCGGCGTTGGTCGAGCTCCGTTCCTGCGCCCCATATCCGCCCCTGGCGCGAAAGTTTTTTCTCCGGACTTTATGTGGTGCTCTGTGGCTGGCTGTTGATCAATCGGGTCTTTGGCTTTGTCTCGGCGCTGCTGTTAGCCAGCGCTCTGCTTTTATTTGAGACCTATTTTGTGGCGCGCGAGTCGTCGAGTTAACGATCTGATCTTTCGTCACTCGCCACTCGTCATCGTGACCAGCCGCACGCCGGCCTGATGCACCTGACGAAAGCTCCCGCCCTGACCGACGGTAGCCAGCACACCATCCACATCTTCTACCACTGCCCCAGACAAAATATCCACGCCATAGTCGAACAGGATGGGCGACAACGGCGTGGTCGGGCCGAGCATGAGCACCAGCGCGCCAGGCCGGCACAGGCGCATCAACCCATCAAAGGTGCGGTTGAGCAGCGTCATACTGGTCAGCGCCACCACGTCGGCCCGGGGGATGATCTCCGGCGCAGCTTCGGCGGGCAGGTCATCGCCGTGCGGCTGTAATTCGAGCACCGAAAGCTTTCCTACCTGATCACGCAGACGCGATACAAAGGGGAAATGCCCCACCAGCGCCACGTGTTTCCCCGCGCCCTGCTCGGCGATGACGGCTTCGGCGTTGAGGTCTGCCCACCGTCTCGCCTCCAGCGGCAGCAATGCGTTGATGGCCGCCATGCCCACACTGACCTCGGGCGGGCTGTCTGAGCGCACCAGCTCGGCCAACTCGCGCCCGCTGTACCGGTGTAGACGTCCGGCCTGGGCCACCCCCGCACCGCTGCCGTGGTGATGCTCGTCCCGACCGAGCGAAGAAGCCAAGCCACAGCGCCGTTCCTCTTGACCTTGCACCACGACGGCCGTCCAATGTGCACCGATGAGCACAGCGTGCACGGGAGCATCGGGTAAGCCGTGCAACAAACTGTCAATCACTGTCCTGTTCAATACCGTTTCCTTTCTGCAGCGCGACGCGCCGCCGGGCGCACCGCCATAGGATGTCGCTACACAACGCACATGTAATGTACATCCGCTCGCCGGGTTGTCAAGCCACGCCCAGTAGAGCGCGTTTCCCTACGCGCCGTCCTACCATCCACTGAGCTAGCGTGCGACGAAGGTTATGGTATAATATCGCGCTATGGGTCACAAACGACTTGGGCCGCGCTCGAGACTACTTTTTCTTCTTAGCGCCGTGGTGACGCTGGCGGCCTGCGGGCAGGTCGTCACGGCCCCGCCGTCCACGGTTACACCAGCGATCCAATCCACTGCCTCCATCTCACTGTCCACGATCCCGCCCCGCCCTACTGTAACGCTGGCCGTGCCCACTGCGACAGCGCCCAATACCCCCACTCCTTCGCCTACCCCCATCGTGCACGTGGTCCAGCCCGGCGAGACTCTGATCGCGATTGCGATCAAATATGGCGTGACCGTGGCAGCGCTGCAATCGGCTAACGGCATTGCTGATCCTTCCACGCTCCAAGTCAACCAGGAATTGATCGTCCCCACTGGCGAAGAAAGCCAGGGAGACAATCTGGACCTGCTCTTGCCGACGCCCTCTCCGGTTCCCTTTGCTGTCGAAGGACTCAAGTGTTACGCACAACCGGTTGGCAGTCTGTGGTGCATGGGCGAGGTCGTCAACAGCGCCGCCTCGGCGCTGGAGAACGTCGAGGTGCGTGTGACTCTGCACAACGCTGCGGGTCAAGAGTTGAACGGCGGCAACGTCCAGGCCGCCCTGGGCATGATCTATCCGGGTGGACGAGCGCCGTTTGGCATTTTATTCACTTCGACGCCAGATAGCTTTGATCGCCCCTGGGTCACGCCGATTCGGGCCGAGGCCGCTGTCGATCCCGATAGCCGTTATGCCACGCTGCAAGTCACTCAGGTCGAGGCCGGGCTGGTCGGCTCGCTGTTCGAAGTGACGGGCAACCTCACAAACCCCGGCCAACGCGCGGTAGCGTCGATCATGGTCGTCGTGACGATCTATGACGCCGAGGGCAACGTAACGGGCTTTCGCCAAGCGCGCCTGCCAGACGCTCTTGCCCCGGGAGCCAGCAGCACCTTTTCCATCAGCCTGATGCCCGGTCAAGGCCCGCCAGCAGACTATACACTCGCCGTGCAAGGGCAATGGGCCAGTCCCTAGCCCACACCCAACGAGGTTAAAACCGTGTTTTATTATATTTTGTATCTGGCGCTGCGCATCTATGTGCGGCTGCTTTGTCGCGTTTCGGTGCAGGGCCGCCAGCACATCCCCGCCCAGGGACCGTTTTTAGCGGTCAGCAACCACCTCAGCTCCGTCGATCCGCCGCTGATCGTCGGCCTGACGCCGGCGCGGCTGAAACTGATTGGTATGGCGGCCAGCGATCACCGCCAGGATTTCTTTATTGGCTGGCTGATGGACAAAGCGGGGGCGGTGTGGGTGCGCCGCGGCGAACCTGATCGCCAGGCGCTGCGCCAGGCGCTCGACGTACTGGCCGCCGGGCAACCCTTTGGAGTCGCGCCCGAGGGCACGCGCAGCCGCACGGGGGCTCTTATTGAGGGCAAAACTGGGGCCGCTTTTTTGGCGCTCAAAGCTGGCGTGCCTATTTTGCCCGTGGCCGTAGCCGGCACCGAAAAAGTCTTTCCCAGCCTAAAGCGCTTGCGCCGAGCCACCGTCCAGGTACGCCTCGCGCCGGCCTTTCAACTCCCTCCCCAGGGTGACAGGCTTCGCAGCGAACACATCAGCTATTGCACCGACCTCATTATGACCCGCCTGGCGTCGCTGCTGCCAGAGACGTACCGGGGCGTGTACACCGGACATCCCTTGATTTCGTATTGGGAACAATTGGACGCGAGCGGCGCTTCTGCCTGCCCCGCGTGGGTCGAGATGGCGTGATCTAGTCATCCTGCTTGTCTTGAGCGACCAGAGCCTCGACCAGAGCTACCCATTCTCGCACGGCCAGGGTCTCCGCGCGCCGCTGTGCATCCACTCCCGCTCGCGCCAGCGCCGCTTCGACGATCTCTCGCGGGCGACCGAGGCCGGCGCTCAATGCGTTGCGCAATTGTTTCCGGCGCTGGTTGAATCCGGCCTTGACGACTTGGAAAAACAGATCGGCATTTATTCCTGCGCAGAGCGTTTGCTCCTGTGGGTGTATATGAATACGCACCACCGCCGAATCGACCTGGGGTCGGGGGTAAAAAGCGCCCGCCTTGAGGCGCGCCACCATTTCCGGGCGACCGTAGAACTGCACACTCACTGCCAACAGACTCATATCGCCCGGCGCTGCGACGATGCGCCGCGCCACCTCTTCTTGAACGGTCAGCACCATGAGCGCGGGCTGGACGGCGGCCTCGAGCAGACGCCGCAGAACCGCCGAGGTGATATAGTAGGGGATGTTGGCGACTACCTTGTAAGCCGGGCGCAGCAAACTCGCCAGTTCCAGCTCCAAAATATCGCCGTGGATCAGGCGAACGTTGGAGAGATCGCTCAGTTCGTGCTCCAAGATGGGGATGAGGCGCTGGTCCAATTCAACCGCGACAACCCGAGCAGCGGTCTGCGCCAAAAGGCGCGTGAGCGCCCCCAGGCCTGGCCCGATTTCCAGCACAGTCTCGGCGGACGACAGGTCGGCGGCCGCGACAATGCGCCGGGCGGCTGCCTGATCAACCAAAAAATTCTGCCCCAAACTCTTTTTAGGCTGGATTCCGAGCTGGCGCAGCAGGAAGCGCGGGTCACTAAAACTCATCGGCAGCGTGGGTGTACCAGCGCAGGCGCCACGTATTCGACCTGGCCCGGTACCGGCGCCAACAGATACACGTCTACACAGCGATACCACAACACCAGGTTATTATCGTCGTAGCCCAGATCAATGCGCAGGCCCTTGATGGCCCCTCCTGTGTCGCCCGCATCGCCCACTCCGTATCCCGGCACGTATACCTGAGAGCGCAGCGGGATCACGCTGGGATCGACGGCGACGATACCATAGCGCATGTTCCAACCAATGGCCGTGACGCCATAGCGGGGATGGTCAGCCGGCTTGCCCGACGACGCGGCGTTGTACGAAGTAGCCAGCATACGATACTTGCGCCAATACTGCACGGGACCAGAGGGTGTGTCAATCGTGCGCAGTACGATCTGGGTGCCATAGCTGAGGATTTTGGGCTGGGGGGGTCTGGCGACCCATTCTGCCTCGACCCAGCGCCCCACCTCAACGCCGTCCTCGTAGCGCACGCGAATGCGCCGCTCGAAAACACCCGTCTGTCCCTCTTGCCCCACCCGGGTATGGTCAATTTCCAGCTCTGGGTCGGGCGCCCATTGCGTCTCAAAGGGAATAGGTTCTTGCTGCACCAGTACTTCTTCGCGCACGCGCGTCACGCGGATCTCTTGCCCTTCACCCAAGGGCGCGTTCAGGTCGGGTGCGACTTGATCCAAGCCCTGCAGCGAGATGCCGAAATCGGATAGCACTTCGCCGACGCTAAAGCGGCGCGTGCGGGTCTGCAATGTGTGTCCGTCCACGTGAATCGTGACCGGCACCGAGCGCTCGATGTGAATGTGTGTGCCCGGCTTGACCGGGCTGCTCAACGAGGGGCGCACATCGTCGGCCAGATAGAGAATGATGCCCGCATCATATAGGGCCTGGCCTACGCTAGAAGCTGTCGTGTATAGATGCAGCGGCAGGTGATTGGCCTCTTGCACGATGACGGGAACAGCACGTTCGATTTGCAAACGCAGGGGAGAGAGATTGGTTTCGGCAGCGACGGGATCCGAAAGCTGATGGACAACGTCGTGGGGACTCACTGCAATACCTAATTCGGTCAGGATGGCGCCGGTTTGCGTTAATTGTGTGCGCGCCTCGATGGTGCGTCCATCCACCTCGACGACGACCGGACGGGCGCGATACACAGCAATCAGCATGTTTAAAGACAGGTGCTCCGAGAGTTCCGGACGGGTGATGTCTTGAGCATGCAGCGTGAGACCGACTTCTCGCAAGACCCCGCCCACCGTGGTTTGATGGGTACGCACGCTGCGCACCTGACCATCCACGGCGAGCGTAACGGAGATTTGTGTGCTGCGATACAACGCGACCAAGCCGGTCGCCAGCCCCAAAAAAATCAGCGCGGTCAGCAGGCCGATTATCCTACCCCGGTTCGCCGGTACGCCTGAGCGCGCCTGCGAAAGCCAGACTTTTTCTCCTACTGCCATAACCTTCCAACTGACAAAGCCAAAGGGACGAGCACATCCCGTCCCTTGAGCCAAGAATGAGTCCTGGTCGTGCACCCCCGGTCGAATTGCCTGACCCGCCTTGGTGGGACCATCTGGCTCCAACCAGGCGCCCCTGCGGCACCCGAAGGTGACTCCTTACCGTTGCTTCCTTTCGGACCTGGCGGGGTTCGAAGGCCCTCGCCGCGCAGGACCCAGTTTTCAACGCCCTCTTGCCCCAGCAGACTCAGACCAGGTCAATCCTCTGGAGGGAATTCAACCCCGCTATAGCGGATTGCGGGTACAGGGCACCGCTAGCTCCCCGTCTAGCACGACCAGCGACATGGTAGCGTGAAGGGGTCAAAATGTCAAATCGGGGCGCTTGCCCCGATTCAATTGGCGGAGAGGGTGGGATTTGAACCCACGGTGCATTTCTGCACACGCGCTCTCCAGGCGCGCGCATTAGGCCGGACTATGCTACCTCTCCAAGATAAATTCAAGTATACATGCTTCTCTCTGTTCGTCAAGCCGCCGCACGGTATAAACAGAAAAGCGCGGTATCTCCAGATGTCGAATGGGTGTGTGTTTTCCAAGATTCAGCTTGACAAAAAGGCCGGCGCTGATATAATATGGAGTGATTCTAATAAAAGATTAATTCCAAATGTCTCTCACACCTGATATCGAGTTGCTCGTCGAACGGCTCAAAGCCGCCGGGCTGCGGGTCACGCCGCAGCGACTGGCGATTTACGGCGCGCTGATCGGGTCAAGCGAGCACCCGACGGCCCAAACCCTGTTCGAGGCGCTGCAGCCGACTCTGCCTTCGCTCAGTCAGGCGACCGTATATAATACGCTGCAAGCCTTTGTCGTGCACGGGCTGGTGCAAGAGATCGGTGAAGCGGGCGACGGAGCCATCCACTACGACGCGGACCTCACACCCCACGTCAACCTGATCTGCACCACCTGCCACCGCGTCGAAGATGTAATCGACGGGCGGTTGCACGCTGCCGCCGAGCAGGCGATTGCCCGGTCGGGTTATCAGATTCACGGGATGCGGGTCGCGTACTATGGGATGTGTCCCCGCTGTCAAGACGCGGCAGGTGGGCCGGTTTAACACGCTTTGTGTCACCTTACCCGCTCCCAAAGGGGGAGCACGGGTTTTGAAAAATATAAAGGAGAAAAACGATGATTAGTAAAACTATGCAAGATGCGATGAACGTCCAAGTCAAAGAAGAACTGTACTCAGCCTACATCTACCTCTCAATGTCTGCGTATTTCGAGTCGCTCAATCTGCCAGGCTCGGCCCATTGGATGCGCCTGCAGTACGAGGAAGAAGTCAACCACGCGATGAAATTCTTTGACCACATCAACGAGCGCAACGGGCGGGTGGCGCTGCTGGCTATCGACGCGCCGCCGGTCGAGTTCGATTCGCCCCTGGCAGCTTTTCAGGCCGCCTACGAGCATGAGAAAAAGATCACAGCCAAGATTCACGATCTGTACAAGCTGGCTGTCAAAGAGAATGACTTTGCTGCGCTCAGTATGCTGCAATGGTTCATTGACGAACAGGTAGAGGAGGAAAAGAACACACTGACTGTGGTCGAACAACTCGAAATGATCGGCGAGCACAAGATGGGGTTGTTTATGCTAGACCGGGAACTGGGTCAGCGCCAACCCGAAGCTGGAGAAGCTGAAGCGACTTAGCGTCTTTTCCGCAAAAGGCTAAAAAGGCGGCTGCCAAATGGTAGCCGCCTTTTCATGCGTCTCACACCCCGCAACACGCCACGGCCGCCCACTGCACGCCGACCAATTCCTGAAACAACTCCAGCAAGCGGTCGGCGATGACCGGCCAGGCGTAGCTCTCGGCCCAGCAGGCCGCGCGCCGCCCCAGGCGCATGCGCAACGCTTCGTCTTCCAGCAACAGCTCGATCCTGGCCGCCAGCGCCTGCGGGTCGCGCTCGGGCACGTGAAAACCGGTCACGCCGTCGCGCACCACAAAGGCCAGCCCTCCCACTTCGCTGGCGACCACCGGCGTCCCGCAGGCCATAGCCTCCAACGCCACCATCCCAAACGACTCGTAATGCGACGGCATAACCACCATCTCGGCCGCCGAATAATAGTATTGCAACGTATCCTGGTCCTTGGCGCCGAGAAATGTGACCATGTCTCCAATGCCCAGATCAGTTCGTAGCGCCTGCAAGCGGGCCATTTCGGCGTTCTCGGTTTGGCCGTTCTGCGAGGGGTCGCCGCCGATGATGGAAACGCCCAGGTCTGGCAACCAGTCGGGATGGCGCCCGGCGATCAAGGCCATGGCCTGGAGCAAAGTATCAATGCCTTTGAGCGGTTCGATGCGCCCCACGAACAAGATCAGCCGCTGGCGCTCCGGCACGCCGATAGCCGATTTGGCGACGTGTTGCTCGATGGGATGAAAGCGGCGCAGGTCTACCCCCGGTGAGATCACAATGATCTTGCGCGAGTCTGCGCCATAAAGCCAGGTGAGTTGGGCCTTTTCGGCAGGGGTGGCAGCGATCAAACGGTCGGCAAAACCCGCGATCTCGGTTTCGATCTCGATGCGCCGCTCCGTTTCCATATCGCTGACTTGCCGAGCGACTCGGTTCTTCATGTGCCCCAGCGTGTGAAACATCTGGACGATAGGCGTCCCCCACCGTTCGCGTAGCGCCTGCGCCACCCAGCCCGAAAGCCAATAGTGGCTGTAGAGCACGTCGTAACTGATTCGTTCGTTCTCGGCAAAATGGACCACGCCATCGACAAACTCGGGCAGGTGGTCAAAAACCCGATTTTTATCGTAGGGCTGCTCTGGACCGGCTGGCAAGTGAATCACCCGCCCACGCTGCCCCAGTCTGTCATAGATACGCGGCACATTCGGGTTTTGCGAGCGGGTAAACACGTCCACGTAAATGCCTCGGCGCACGAACTCGCGGCTCAGGTCACGCACATACACGTTCATGCCGCCCGTCTCTTTGCCGCCCAGCGTCGCCAACGGGCAGGTATGGACGCTGAGCATCGCAATCCGTCGTATGGTCATAAAACCTCAACACCCGTGTTTACCACCAAGACTCAAAGACACTAGAGGATTTCGTTCAAGGCTTTGTGTCTTGGCGTCTTGGTGGTTATGTATCACTGGCAATCAGGGTCGTGTGATATTCAGGCGATGTACATAGGTATCGACGCCCCCCAGGTCGTATTTGTACGACTCGTCTCCCCGCAGAAAGTCGAAAATGGTCAAGCGTCCCTGCTCGATGGCCCAGCGGATGAGGTACGCCATTAAAACGATGCCCGGGCTGAGATGGTAGGCAGTCGGATCGAGACCAGAGTTATAGACCATGACCCGGTCGGCGTAAAGAAAGTTCAAATAAGCCGCCACACGCCGGCCCTCTAGCGTCAGAAATGCTAACTGCAAATGTCCGGCGGCGTAAGTGGCGCGGCCAATGGCGTGGAAAAAGGTCCGGTTGCGCTCATCCATAAAGTCGGCTTTTTCGGGCTGGCTGGCGATGAGCAAGTCCACAAAAGCATCGATCTCGGCGTCCAGGTCGTGCTGTGGGCCGACGATGTACCAATCCACACCGCTGTACGGCCCGGCTTTGCGCAGCTTGCGGCGCAGCTCGCGCCGCGCCTTGCCCGGCAACATCTCTTCGTAGGCCTCCCAGGTAGGAGGAATAGAAAAGCGGGGCGCGACATCGTCAATGAAGCGCCGCACCTGCCAACCCCGGGCCTCGGCCAGGCCCGGCGCCCACTCTAGCGTGGGCGAGTCGGCGGGGATGTTGCACAGGTGTAGCTCACGCCATTCGCTCGCAAGTTGCGTGTCTAGCGCATCGAGCAGCGCGGACAAGACGGCCTCTTCCTGACCTCGACGCACGATCCAATCCAGGTAATCCGACACGTCCACGCAGCCCACGGTGCTGAGCACACCTGGCCCCTCGTGCGGCACGCGAAACAACGGCGTCAGCCCGACGAGTGCACCGTCGTCGTCGCGCACGGCCAGGATGGTCAAATCCCCCTCGCCCAGGTATCGCCACCACGTGGTCTGCCACATGTAGGTCATAAAGATCGTGTCGGCGCGACTGTTGTGCAGCAGATCATCCCACTCGGTTATCAAAGCGTCGAAAGCGCTTTCCCCATAATAGATCGTCGTTTTCATGCCAGTCTCTTTCTCGTGTCATCATCCAGGTTGGGGGAACACTGCCGTCATTATACCAGGGGTCGCACACGGGGCAAGTAAAACGCCCGCCCAAACCAACGGCCACTTGCCGCCGCGAGTGATTTTGGCTACAATGGTGACTGCCAGCTCACACCCAAGATCGAGCCGGTGCAAGCTCGTTCGACAGGATTCACAGGATTGACAGGATGAAAACAGATCGTAATCTTGTGAAATCCTGTCAGAAAAAGGAGGCAAGATGACCGAAACCCCCTCTGCGAACGTGGCCCATCTCGGCCGATTATTGGATGGCATCGCCCGGCAACCCACGACCGCCGGCTTGTGGTCGTTGCACGGCACGCTACTGGCCTGCACGCAAGACCACCCCGACGCCCCCTTGGTGAACGAGCTGGCCCGCGAGTTTTATCTGTACCTGAGCGAAGTGCAGAGCAAGCTGAGCGCCCGCCAGTATAACGAATTGGCGTCGCGTCTCGACGTCGGCTCGGTCGGGACGTTGGCGCTGCAAGATGTCCTCTTTGAACGGCAGGACGTATGGAAAAACCTGCTGCTGGGCGGCATCGGCGAAGGGTTGATGGTGTTGGCCAGCCGCCAATATATCAAGGCCTGGGAACAAGAGCTCGAGTCAGTCCACCGGCGTGCGGCGTGGTTCTTGTACGGCGTGCTGTGGCAATTGTCGCTGCGCTTTCAGGCCGACCTGTCTTCTACCGAGCGCCAGGCGCTCATCGAAAAGACCCTCGCGCCGACTCTGGAGGGCGACACGCCCGTGGAGAGCAAAATATTGCTCATTTTGCGCCTGTACCAGACTTTGCTCATTCTGTTAGCGGCCCCAATGTGCGCCGATTTGGCCGATTAACCCACCCCGTCGTCCCCGGTCAACGTAAACAGCGTCACCTCGGGAGGGCAGAGAAACCGCGCCCGGGGCGCGCCTTTGCCCTCCAGGCCCAGGCCCCGGCTCACGTACAGCGTGGTGGCCTGCTCACGATACAACCCCATTTCGTAGCGCTTCCAATAAATGGAAGCGGTGACCAGCGCGCCAAACCCTGGCAGGCGCACCTGACCGCCGTGTGTGTGCCCGGCCAGGTACAAATCTACCCCGGCCTCCACTGCCTCCGGCATCACGTCGGGAGTATGATAGAGCAGCAGCGTAAATCTGCCGTTGTCGCGCCCGTCCAACAGATGGGCCAGTTTTTGCACATCAGACGCCATATCATAGCTGCACGTGACGCCCATTATCTGCAAATGATGGCCGCGCCACGTCAGAGGCGCCATCTCGTCGCGCAGCCAAGTCAGGTTGGGCGCATCGAGCACGCGCGCCAGCACCTCCGGCGGGTCTACCAAAGGGCTACCCTGGATGGCAAAAACGCCCCCCGGCGCGCGTAGCCGCGCTAACCACTCGCGGGTCTGGCGCTGCGCCGTCTCGTCATACGTGTACGAGATGTTCAAATAGTCGCCCGTGATCACGATCACATCGGGCAACAACTGCTCGACCCATTCCAGCAGGCGCCGTTCGCGGGCCGTGATGCGTTCCACGTGCAGGTCCGAAATATGCAGCAGCCGCAGTGGAGCAAACCCATTCAAACGCGCCGAGCGCAGCGCGACGCGCGTGACCCCCAGGCGAAACGGCTCGATCCAGCAGGCATAGGTCGCCGCCAGCGACAAAGCGGCCTCAAGCGACACACCCGTAGCCAGCGCCCACGGATCTGGTAACCTACTGGCGCCCAGCGCCAGCGCCAGGCGCAGCGTCAGCAGCGCCAGCCAGGGCAACTGAGGGGGACCGAAGGAGCGCTCGAAACGGGGCAGCGCGGCCAACGACGCGCCGTCGGCCAGAGCCAACACGCCAAAAACCAAGCTCAACCAGGCGTTAGCCCACGCCGCCAACGCCGTCGCAGCCAGCCAGACCCCTAACAAAATCGCAAGGGGGATATGCCGAAAACGATCGGTAAACTCGAAAACACCCTTGAGCGGACGTTGAATCGCCATGCGCCTGCTCAGCGCGCTCTTTGCCGCTCTCGGCAGGCTTCGTGCAAATACAATATCTCGCCCACCACCAATTCGCGGTTGCGCAAATAGACTTGCCGCCCCTGGTCGCCTACCGAGAGCAAATGATGCGTGCCGCGCACCACTTGCACTTGATGGCTTGCCAGGCCCAGGTCGTCCAGCAGCTTGAGCATCGTGGAGACATTCAACAACGGATCATCGTGACCCAACACGACGCGAAAGTTTTGCCGCTGCTTGACCTGGGGCGCAGCCGGGAGCGCCCCTATCGCAACCAGCGTCTGGACCAGCGTCGCTTTGGGCGTCGTTTCAAACACACGCCCGTGATCGGTCCGGTCTGCCGCAAAACGCTCCACGGTTTTCGCCGTGAGTCGCGCCTTGCGCTCATCGATGGATTTGCCACTCCACCCTTCAGCGCCCAAGTCGCGGTAGAAATCCTGGCGAATCTCGGGAGCGAGCAACAGCGTCGGGGCGATGGCGCAGCGGGCATACTCGTCATCCTGCCAACCGCACGCATCGAAGAAAAAGAGGGCCGCCCCCCCTACGGAATGTCCAATAAAAGTGAGCACGCGCCGACGTTGCTGCGCCCGCGAGCCACTGCGCAGCCCGAGCAAATCTACCCAATGGGCCACAGCCTGCATCACGGCCGGGGGACTACACTGTTCCAATGCGGGCACATCGGCCAGAAAAGGCGAGCCGCCAAAACCGTTCAGGTCAGGGACAAGGGCGACCAAACGGGGATTGGCAGCACACACCAGCGCCGGTAAAGGTTCCCAAACCAGGCCGCTGCTCCCCCAGCCGTGCATAAAGATGACAAAGCCCTGAGTCCGGCGCAGCAAACTGCGCATATCGCCGTCTGCCTGGTCCAAGGCCGCCCGATTCCAGCACATGCGCCAGAATAGATCGGCCAGGCCGGTAGCGTCTTGCCAATCGGCCAACTGGCGCGTCGTCAGTAAGCCGTGGTCGGCCAGCGCCGACAACGACAAGTCGGCGCCTTCAATGCCGAGAATCTTTTCCTGGCGGGCCGGACCAACTGCCGCGGCCCACGCCCATCGTTGGCGATAAATCGGTCGGGGCATACGTTTCCCACCGCTCCTTTTACTGCTATTCACAGCGGGAGGACATCTCATATCCCCCCAGAGCGGCGTCTATTATACCGAGGTGCTCTTTTTCTGGCAACGCGCTTGAGGGTTGCGGTGTCCAGCGTTGTGGGATACAATCAAGATACCCACTCACGCGAGGGGATAGACTTGGCCGAAACACGCACCAACAAGCCAGTTGGGCACGCCTGGAATGTCACTCTCGACCAGGCCGTCGCCATTCAGAATGACCTGGCGGGCCGGATCGTGACCGAGAATCGTTTAGGGCCGGTCGGAACGGTCGCCGGGGTAGACGTGGGCTTTCCCAACCCACACACCGCCCACGCGGCCGTGGTCGTGCTGCGCTTTCCCACGCTGGAGCCACTCGACTATGCCGTGGCCGAGACGCCGGTTACGTTCCCGTATATCCCCGGCCTGCTCGCCTTTCGGGAGATGCCGGCGTTGCTGGCGGCCGTCCAAAGGCTGCGCCTGTCACCTGACCTGTTCATTTTTGATGCGCAGGGGCTGGCTCACCCACGCCGCCTGGGCCTGGCCAGCCACGCCGGGCTGCTGCTGGACCGGCCCAGCATCGGCTGCGCCAAGAGCCGCTTGGTCGGCAGCTACGTCGAGCCGGGGCCGGCGCGCGGGGATTGGTCGCTGCTGATGGATGGCGGGGAGCGCATTGGGGCTGTATTGCGCACGCGCCCCGGCGTCAAGCCGGTGTTCGTCTCGGTCGGCCACCAGGTAGATTTGGAAACGGCGATCTTTTATGTACTCGCCTGCGCCCCCACCACCCGCCTGCCCGAAACTACCCGCCTGGCTCACCAACTGGCCGGCGGACACGCGCCCGACCTGAGCGCAGCGCCGCAACCCCGCCTCTTTTGAAACCACAACACTGCGATGGAACACTGGCAACGCACGCTCGTACCCGATGGCTTTAAATGGACCCACACCGAGACCACCACCAGCGTGCTCGTCCAAATCCAGGACAATCGCTGGACCGCTATGCTCGCGCTGAGATTGGCGACGGGCGAGACGGAGAAAAGCCGCTTTTTCGTCGAAGACTGTTTCGACGCCAGTCTGCAAAAGTGCCTGCTGTACGTGTGGCGGGCGCTGAGTGCGCCCGACCGCACGACGTTCGACCTGCACGAGGCTTACGCGGACCTGCGCCGTTTTGTCGGGTGAGGCGCTCAATAAACCGGCGGACAAGATTCCCTTTGACGCCCCCCCGCTCCTGTGTTACAATTCTCTCGACGATACAGATTCTTAAAGGTGGTTACGATGGACGCGACGCGGGTTATTTCACCGACCAGGCAATCTATTCTGGATTTGCTCGACGAGCTACCGCCGGAGAGCCTGAACGTGGTGGAGGCTTTGGCGCGCTTTTTGCGCGACCAGGCTCAACGGGGAAGCCCGGTCGTCGTTGCACCCGACCGGGCCGGGCGGCCCCGGTTTCGCTATCCCACGGTGGCGGCGCCGGCCGCGAGCCTGGACAAATGGATAGACCTGCTACCTCAAGGTTACGAAGGCGATGCACTGGCCGATACCGAGGCGCTTTACGATGAGGTATAGTGATGCAAGTCGCCGTTGATTCGTCCGTACTGGTTGGCCTGATCAATCCCCGCGATCTGTGGCGTGACCAGTCTCTCGCTTTGCGCCACGCTCTGCTTGATGCGGGCCACGAATTACTCTACTTTGATTGCGTCGTAGCCGAGGCTGTCAGCACCGCCGCCCGCCGCCTGTACGAAAAAAAGCGCACGTCCGAAATCGAGGCCCTGCTGGACCGGTTGAACGCCCAGATTACACCAGAGGACATCACCTGGATTTTGCCCGACACGCCCAGGCTCTATTCTCAGGTCCTGGCCCTCATGCGCTCCTCGGCCGGCGAGCTGAATTTCAACGACGCGCTCATCGCCCTGGCCTGCCGCGAGCGCGGCATTCCCGCCATCGCCAGCTTTGACGCCGATTTCGACCCCATTTCCTGGTTGCGCCGGCTGGCCCGCCCGGAAGATTTATCCACCAGGTTGGATTAGAACGGCGCGGCCAGCACCAGCTCTCTGGCCCGCAGGACGGCCGGGTCTACCCCCTGAATGGCCGCCACCCTACCGCGCAGCCTGGGCAACACGTCGGCCATGTACACCCGGGCCAGCTCGCGCTTGCGCTCGGAATGGCGCGCGTCTTGCAGCGTCAGCCACGAGCTGACTGTGTACGCGGCCATGTCCATCAGGTCTACGGCGTAATAGTCTATCATCGCGCCATCGTCCTGTTCTTTCAAATGGTCAATAGAACGATTGAACAGCGCCGTAGCCTCCTGGACCTGGGCCTTGAGCAGGGCCAGCTCGGGACCGTAATCCTGATCGGCCCAATCGTTTAGCAGATCGTCCAGCGCGTGGCCCAGCAGCCCTCCCGTGGCGGCCACGACCTGCAACTGGCTGGTGCCCTCGTAAATGTTGGTCACGCGCACATCCCGAAAGTGGCGCTCCACGTTAAACTCGCGCATATAGCCCGTGCCGCCGTGCACCTGGATGGCCTGGTCACACACGCGATTGCCCATCTCGGTGGCGTAATACTTGACCAGCGGCGTTAACACGCCGGTCAGCCGGTCGAGTTGCTTCAGCCGCTTGCGCTGCTCGCCGGACAGCTCGCCTCTCTTTTTCAAATGCTCGTAAGCTTTTTGCAGGTCCACCCAGCGCGACACTTCGTAGACCAACGCCCGCGTGGCTTCGATCTCGCCGCGCATCGAGAGCAGCATGCGATACACCGCCGGCAGGTCGTGGATGGGCCGGTCGAACTGGATGCGTTTTTCGGCGTATTTGTGCGCCTCTCGAAAGGCAGCCTCGGCGATGCCCAAGGCCTGGGCCGCCACGCCCAGCCGCGCCCCGTTCATCATGCCCATCGCATAACGGATCAGCCCAAAGCGGCGCTGCCCCACCAGGCGCGCCGGCGTGTGATTGAACTGCACCTCGCAGGTGGGCGAGGCCGTGATGCCCAGTTTGTGCTCGATGCGCCGGATGCGGATCGAGTCGTCCGCTTCGACCAGGAACAACGACAGGCCGCGCGCGTCGGCCGGCTGGTCCTCAGAGCGGGCCAGCACCAGCATCACTTCGGCGTTGGCGTTGGTGATAAAACGCTTGACGCCGTCGAGCCGCCACGTGTCGCTGGCTTCGTCATACGTGGCGTGCGTCTGCACCACGCCCAGGTCCGAACCGGCGTCCGGCTCGGTGAGCACCATCGCGCCGTGGACCTCGCCCCGCGCAAAGCGGGGCAGCACACGGGCTTTGTCCTCCTCGGCGGCGAACTCGTTGATGGCCGACGAGATTTCCTGCAAGCCGAAAATGGTCATCAACCCGGCGTCGGCCCGCGCGATGATCTCGACCATCATCTCGAACACGGTGGTGGGCATGTTCATCCCGCCGTATTCCCACGGCAGCATCACGCCCATCAGCCCGGCCTGGCGCAGCAAATTGAGCGCGTCTTGGGTGGCCTGAGCATACACCACCC
Source organism: Anaerolineae bacterium (assembly GCA_034435435.1). GTDB lineage: Bacteria > Chloroflexota > Anaerolineae > S140-20 > S140-20 > DAOTXN01. Next base: position 53,901 of record DAOTXN010000154.1, read on the forward strand.
GCCCGTCGCGGAATTGGGCCCCCTCTGCGGCGGCCTCGGCGGCCCTGGGCGCAATGTGCTCGGCGCAGATTTCGCCCAGGATGTTTAACAGGATGCGATAGTTGTCCTTGGCGTCGGCATAGTTGCGCGGCGCGCCCGCATATTCCCGGCTGTAGCGATAGCCCTCTTCGAGTATTTCCACAGCTTCGCGCAGGTCTAGATTGGACAGGTGATACTGCAAATCTACGTTGTCGGTAAAAAAGTTTTCTGCCATTCGCGTTCTCCAAAATGAGATAGTATCTTGGCAAGTGCTCGCTTTTTGAGCAAGAAAACGCAACTGCTCGCGGTCAACGGCTTTTTTTTACCACCAAGACGCAAAGGGATCCAAGAGTCACCAAGACAAGCAGAAAAAGGTAATTGCTCAGCCCAGATACTTTAAAGCGGCAAACCCAAAGCCATTCAACAGGATTCACAAGATTCACAGGATAGAATTCGTGGAAAAATACTGTAAATCCTGTAAATCTTGTCCAAAGAGCTACCAGGGTGAGCAGTTACAGAAAAAGTATCTTTTCAATATTGTAGGGCGCGTTTCCATACGCGCCGTTCAAATGGCGGGTAAGAAACCCGCCCTACAGATTTGCGCCCCGAAATATTGAGATGATACCAGAAAAACAAGTCAATCACTCACATTCTAAAGCCTTTGTGTCTTCCAGAACCTTGGTGTCCTGGTGTCTTGGCGGTAAAACCCGTTTTGCCTGAGCAGTCACAAGAAAACAACCACAGATTACACGGATTGAAAAGGAAAATCCGTGAAATCTGTCTGTGGTTAGCCGTGTCCTTTTTTGTAGGCCTCGATCATACGCGGGATGACCTGGTGCAGGTCGCCGATGATTTTATAGTGGGCGACCTCGAAAATCGGCGCTTTGGGGTCAATGTTGATGGCGATGATTTTGCTGGACTGGTCCATCCCGGCCCGGTGCTGCACCGCGCCCGAAATACCCGCCGCAATGTACAGCCGGGGCCGCGCTGTGACGCCCGTCTGGCCGATCTGATGCTCGTGCCCGATGAACCCGGCGTCCACGGCGGCCCGCGACGCCCCCACTTGAGCGCCCAACGCCTCAGCCAGGGCGTGGATTAGCTTGAAACCCTCTTTGCTGCCCACGCCCATGCCGCCCGCCACGATCACGTCGGCGTGCTTGAGGTCGCATTCGGGCAGGCGCATCTCGCGGCTCAACACCCGCAGCGCCAAATCGCTGGGCTGGAACTGCGGCGCGATGCGTTCGACCTGGCCCCGGCGGGCCGGGTCCGGCTCGCTCAGGCGCATCACCCCCTCGCGCACTGTCGCCATTTGCGGGTGCATCTCGGGGTTGACGATGGTGGCGATCACGTTGCCGCCAAAGGCGGGACGAATCTGGTACAGCAAATCCGTGTAACTCGCGCCTTTGCGCACAAAATCGCCGATTTCCAGCGCCGTGCAATCGGCGGTCAGGCCGGCGTTGGCGGCGCTGGCGATGCGCGGAGCCAGGTCGCGCCCGACGGGCGTGGCCCCGAGCACAAAGATGTATGGCCGGCGCTCGCGCACCAGGTCTATGGCGACCCGCGCATAGGGCAGCGTGCGATATTCGGCCAGCTCGGGGTGGTCGGCCAGCAGCACGCGGTCTGCGCCGTAGTGAAATAGCGGCTCGACCAGACCGGCGACGTCGCGACCCATCAGCAGCGCGCTTACCTGGCTATTCAGCTCGTCGGCCAGGCGGCGCGCTTTGCAGATCAGCTCCAGGCTGACCGGAGCAATCCCGCCCACCTCTTGCTCGACAAAAACCCACACGTCTCGACTATTCTGCATCGTGTCACCTCGTTCGACAAAGCTCACGAACGTCACAAGATGTAATCCTGGATCAATTCGTGCATCAGCGCCTCGACACCCTCGGCGTCGGCCGCGATCTGTTTGCTCTCCAGGGCTTTCAATACCACGTAATCCACCTTGAGCACCTTGGTGGGCGAACCGTGCAAGCCCAGTCGCTCTTCATCTGCGCCGACGTCGGCCGCCGTCCAATGCTCGATTTTGAGACCCCGCGCGGCCAGATACGCATCTAGCGCTTCTTGGGTCTCGAACTCGGGCCACGCTTCCAGCAAGCTGGCATATTCCAACGGGGTTGCGGCCAGCTTGTAGGCCACGGCGCGGCGAGCCGACGGCGGGCGCGGCCCGCCGCGGTGGGTCGAGCCGACCACGGTCAGCAGACAGGGCAAGGAACACTGGACCGTTTCCTGGCCCAGCGGGAATAGCCGGGTCGCCACGATCTGGTGATCCTGCACAGACTCGATGGACCCGACGTAGGTCATCTGGGGCAAACCGAGCTTTTCGGCCACCTGCGGGCCGACCTGGGCCGTGTCGCCATCAATGGCCTGTCGCCCGCACCAGATCAAGTCAAAATCGCCGATTTTCTCGACCGCGCACTTGAGCGCGTAAGAAGTCGCCAGCGTGTCCGATCCGGCGAACTTGCGGTCGGAGAGCAAGATCACCCGGTCGGCCCCGCGAAAGAGCGCGTCGCGCAATACATCGGCGGCGCGCGGCGGTCCCATCGTCAGCACAGTCACCCGACCGCCGTAGCGATCCTTGATCTGTAGCGCCATTTCGAGCGCGTGGAGGTCTTCGGGATTAAAGATGGCGGGCAATGCGGCGCGGTTGACCGTGCCGCTGTCGGTCATGGCCTGGCCAGTGATGTGGGCCGTATCGGGCACTTGCTTGACCAACACGATGCTGTGATACGTCATAGATTCCTCCTTCTTTTCGCCGCTTTCGTCCCTTCGTGATTAGAAAACCCACAAGGACGGGATTGGTTACGGACGCCAGGACATACATCGGGTATAATAGGCGATAATGGGAATCTGCACAAGCGCATCGGTTAGCGTAAAGGGGTGTTTTGGTAGATTAGTCATTGGTAGATTGGTGATTTGTTGATATAGAGGAGGGAAATGTGAGCACGATGGAATTGGAAGGACGCTGGGCGTTGATCTTGGGCGCGTCGAGCGGGTTTGGGGCGGCCACGGCTCGCGCCCTGGCGCGGGCGGGGATGCATATTTTTGGCGTGCACCTGGACCCCAGGCGGACCATCGCCAACGCCGAACAGGTCGTTGCGGATATCGAAGCCATGGGGCGCAAGGCCGTCTTTTTCAACGTCAACGCCGCCGACGCGGCCAAACGGACGCAGGTCGCCGCGCAGATCAAAGCGACGTTGGCGGACGACCCCGCCGACGCCGTGCACCTGATGCTGCACTCGTTGGCCTTTGGCGCGTTGCTGCCCTTTATCGCCGGCGAGCCGGAGGCGGCGATCAATGAGACGCAAATGGACATGACCTTGCGGGTGATGGCCCACAGCCTGGTTTACTGGGTGCAAGACCTGGTGCGGCTCGACTTGTTGAAACGCGGCAGCCGGGTGTTTGCGATGACCAGCGGCGGCTCGCAGCGGGTAGTCAAGCACTATGGCGCGGTGTCGGCGGCCAAGGCCGCGCTAGAGAGCCACACGCGCCAGTTGGCGCTGGAACTGGCCCCGCGCGGGGTGATGGTCAACGCGCTGATGGGCGGCCTGACCGACACGCCGGCGCTGCGGGCTATCCCCGGCCACGAGACGATGCTGGAAGAAGCTCTGCGGCGCAATCCCAGCGGGCGCATCACTACGCCCGAAGACATCGCCAACACGCTGGTGGTGCTGGCCGACCCTCGCTTGAGTTGGATCACCGGCGTGGTCATCCCGGTAGACGGCGGAGAAATCATTGCCGGTTAGCCAGTGGGCAAGTGAGCGGGGCGATGCAACCAAAAGGCCATTTCAGCATCTAAAGGGACGTATGGAGGCAAACAATGAGCACTAGCGCACAAGTCACGTGGATCGAAGGTATGCAGTTTGTGGGCGAGGCCGGGTCGGGCCACGCCATCGTGCTGGACGGCAAGCCGGAGAATGGCGGTCGAGACACTGGCGCGCGCCCCATGGAGCTGGTGTTGGTGGCGCTGGCCGGATGCACGGCGATGGACGTCAAGCACATCTTGATGCGTATGCGACAGGACGTGAGCGGGTTGCAGGTCAAGGTGCAGGCCGAGCGAGCCGATGAACATCCCAAGGTCTACACCGACATTCAGTTGGAATATGTCGTGCGCGGGCGCAATCTGTCCGAAAAAGCCGTGACCGACGCCGTCAAGCTATCGCAGGACAAGTACTGTTCGGTCTCGGCGATGTTGGCCGAAACCGCCCAAATCGGCTATACGATCAAAATAATGGATGAAACAGGAGCATAAATCATGGCGCAGCAATTGATTGACGTAGAATCGCGTAAACACTTGGTAGAAAAGTTCGAGCGGGAATTAAAAGACGACGTTTATCTCGACGTGTTCGTCGGCGCGGAAAACGCAGAATATGGCGCGTTCACCGTGCAGTTGGTGCAAGAACTGCACGATCTGGACGCCCGCATCAAGCCCACCATCCACGAGAACGGTCGCGCGGCCGAGTTGGGCGTCACCCGCACGCCGACCGTGCTCATCGGCCGGGACAAAGGCTACCGCATCCGCTACACCGGCGCGCCGGTGGGCCACGAGGCGGGCGGTTTTATCGAAACCATCGCCCTCGTCTCGCGGGGGGAGAGCGGCTTGCAGCCCGGCACGCTCGAAAAGCTGGCTCACGTTGACCAGGACACCACGATCCAAGTGTTCGTGACGCCGACCTGCCCCTATTGTCCCCGCGCGGTGGTGCTGGCGAACCAGATCGCCATCGCCGCCAAGGGTCAGGTGGCGGCGGAATGTGTGGAGGCCAGCCAGAACATGGAATTGGCCCGGCAATTCCACGTCAGCTCGGTGCCGCAACAGGTGATCAACGGCGATCACGCCTCGATTTCCATCGGCGCGCAACCCGAAGCGCAATTCGTAGACCAGGTGCTCGCCTTTGGCGCGTCGCGCTACGCGGAAATCGTGGCCGAAGAGCAAGCCAAGCGGGCGTTGGCCGAAAAGCTGGTGGACAACCCTACGGGTCCGGTGACGTTAACCGACAATAACTTTGACCAGGCCATCGCCAAATATCCAGCGCTGGTGGTGGACTGTTGGGCCGAGTGGTGCGCGCCGTGCCGCATGATCGCGCCGATCATCGAAGAGATGGCCCAAGACCACCAGGGGCAGGTGGTGTTTGGCAAGCTGGACGTGGACCACAACCCAGAAGTCGCGCAACGATTTGGTATTATGTCTATTCCGACGCTGCTATTGTTCAAGGATGGAGTGAAAGTGGGGTCGCAGGTGGGGGCGCTGCCCAGGCCCACACTGGAGGAGGCCTTGCGCAACCACCGCTTGGTGTAGCACAGTCACGTGCGACGCACCCCTAGCCCTG
>DAOTXN010000155.1:0-27408 GCA_034435435.1 Anaerolineae bacterium
AGACAATTCTGACCGGCTTTCGCAAATCATACTACTTGCGAGATATAAGCTAGTCGGCAAAGATGCAGAAACCGGCAAATTACAGTGCGGCAGTCTGGCTTTATCGAAATACACTATGCCGTAATTTCAGTAACAAGGAGGTGATGCCTAACGACTCTGCATCTGGTGCATCGTTCGACCGGTTACACTCGTTTTGAAATCCAGGAGGAGTGAAAATGAGGCGAATACTTGGGACGCTCATAGCGATCTGGGTGATCCTATCTATGATTCTGACGGCCTGCGGCGGCAAGGAGGAGGAAAAAGAAGAAGCAACTACGGCCCCCACCACGGCCCCCACGACCGCGCCGACCATCATAGCCCCTGAACCGACCAGCCCACCCGCGGAAAAGCTCAAGGTGGCGTTCGTATACGTGGCGCCCATCGGCGACCTGGGCTGGACTTGGGCCCACGACCAGGGCCGCTTGATGCTGGAAGAAGAGTTAGGTGACCAGGTCGAGACGGCCTATATCGAGAACGTGCCCGAAGGCCCGGATGCGGAGCGCGTGATCCGCGACTTTGCGGAAAAAGGCTACGACCTGATCTTTACCACCAGCTTTGGGTACATGGACCCCACAATCGCAGTGGCGCAGGAGTACCCTGAAACCTGGTTTGTGCACATTTCGGGCTACAAGACCGCTGCCAACGTGAGCACGGTGTTTGGCAAGATCGAACAACCGCGTTTCCTGTCCGGATTGGTGGCGGGCAAAGCGACCAAGACGAACAAGATCGGCTACGTGGCGGCCTTTCCTATCCCCGAAGTGGTGCGCGGCATCAACGCCTTTACGTTAGGTGTGCGCACGGTCAATCCAGAGGCTACGGTGCACGTGGTGTGGACCAACACCTGGTTCGGTCCGCCGGAAGAAAAAGAAGCTGCCGAGGCCCTGCTGGATCAGGGCGTGGACGTGATTGCCCAGCACCAGGACACTACCGAGCCGCAAAAGGCCGCCGCCGAACGGGGCGCCGTCTCTATCGGCTACGACTCAGACATGCGCGGCTTTGTAGGCGACACGGTACTGACCAGCCCGGTGTGGAACTGGGGCGTCAAATACGTGGACATCGCCAAGCAGGTGATGGAAGGCACTTATGCCAGCGAGTCCTACTGGGGCGGGATGGATGAAGGCGTGGTGGACCTGGCCCCGCTTAGCCCCATGGTGGATGCCGAAACCGCCGCGCTGGTGGACGAGTACAAGGCCAAGATCCTCGGCGGCGAAGGGAACGTGTTCTGCGGTCCCCTCAAAGGCCAGAACGGCGAGTTGTCGGTGGCCGAAGGCGCCTGCATGAGCGACGAAGAAGTGCTCAACATGAGCTGGTTCGTCGAAGGCGTCGTCGGCGAGGCGCCGGCCGAGCCGCCGGTGGTCGAAGGGGGCGCCGAGCTGCCCAGCGCGGCCTTTGTCTACGTCGGCCCCACGGGCGACCTGGGCTGGACCTACGCTCATGACCAGGGCCGCCTGGCGCTGGAAGAGATGGGCGTCGAGACCGCCTACGTCGAGCTGGTGGCCGAGGGTCCCGACTCGGCCCGCGTGGTGCGCGACTTTGCCGAAAAGGGCTATGACATCATCTTTGCCACCAGCTTTGGCTACATGGACTCGGTCATCGAAGTGGCCGCCGACTATCCCAACACCGTCTTTGAGCACTGCACCGGCTACAAGACCGCCGACAACGTAGGCATTTACGACGGGCGGGGCTACCAGGGCTGGTACCTGTCGGGCATTGTGGCCGGCAAGATGACCCAGAGCAACGTGCTGGGCTACATCGCGCCGTATCCCATCCCCGAAGTGGTGCGCAACATGAACGCCTTTACGCTGGGCGCTCGCTCGGTCAACCCGGACGTCGAGGTGCACCCGATCTGGATCTTTGCCTGGGTGGACCCGCCCAAGGAGCGCGAGGCCGCCGAGGCCCTGTATGACCTGGGGGCCGACGTGATTGCCCGCGAGTCCGACTCGACCGAGGCCGACAAGCTGGCCCAGGAAAAGGGCATTTACGTCATCGGCTATAACTCGGACGTGGCCCGCGACCAGTCGCCCGACGCTTTCCTCACCGCCCCGATCTGGCACTGGGACGTGTTCTACAAACAGGTAGTCGAGGACGTGGCGGCCGGGGCGTGGACCAACACCCCGGTGTGGTGGGGCATGGCCGAGGGACTGATCAGCCTGGCCCCCATCGCCGATTTTGTGCCGCAGGAGGTGCAAGACCTGGTCGAAGCCGAGCAGGCCCGCATCCTCAGCGGTGAGTTCGACGTGTTCGTCGGCCCCATCTCTGACAACACCGGCGCGCTGCGCGTGCACGAAGGCGAAACCATGACCGACGAGGCCAAGCTTTCCTTCGATTGGTTGGTCGAAGGCATCGTCGGCGAGATTCCACAATAGAGTTTTAACGTGACAGGTGGTCCCGGTTGGGCGTGGTGCGTGTTCCGTGGTGCGTGGTGCGTGAGCAAGCCGACCGGGACCTTTTGTTGATCTTGCCCGATGCGGTCGTCTTCTTTTTCTTCAGGTTGTGGTACAATAGGGGGCAGTGATGCAAGTGAGTGGTTGAAGGAGTAGAAATGATCCAGACACGGATTTTGGACGAATTCCAAAAGTATTCAATTTCTGAGCGTTTAACCATCCTTGAAGCTGCCTTGCGCCTGATTCGTCAAGACCTGCAACAAGCACAAGAGCTAATTCCAACCAAGCGCCAGCTAGCTACTGCCGCCGAGGCTTTGGTAGCAGATTACACGACGGATACCGAACTCGTTGCCTTTACGTCTCTCGACGGCGAGGACTTGTATGCATAGAGGCCAGGTGTGGCTCATTAATCTGGACCCAACCGTGAGGGCCGAAATCAAAAAGACCCGGCCGGCAGTGATTGTCAACGACGATGCCATTGGAATTCTGCCCCTGAAAGTCATTGTTCCTATCACAGACTGGAAGGACCATTACGCCATAGCGCCGTGGATGGTCCGGTTAGACCCTGGCGCAGAGAACGGACTAGATAAACCGTCGGCAGCAGATGCCTTTCAAGTTCGTTCGGTTGCACAGCAAAGATTCGTCCGCCAGTTGGGGATGCTTTCTGATACCGCTATGCATCTCATCACCAGAGCACTGGCGATTGTATTGAACATCGAGCCGTAAAGGAGCAGCCGTGGCCCCCCACCGTCCCGCCGTCGAAATGCGCGGCATCACCAAACGCTTCCCCGGCGTGGTCGCCAACGATCAGGCCGAGTTGGTCGTGCGCGCTGGCGAGATTCACGCCCTGCTGGGCGAGAACGGCGCGGGCAAAAGCACGCTGATGAACGTGCTGGCCGGGCTTTACAGCCCCGACGCGGGGGAAATCCGGCTGCACGGCCAACCCGTGGACGTCCGCTCGCCGCGCGACGCCACCCGGCTGGGCATCGGCATGGTGCACCAGCACTTTATGCTGGTCGAGCCGCAAACCGTGGCCGAGAACGTCATTCTGGGTTTGGACAAACCGCGCTTTCGGCTGGACATGCCCACCGTTGAGAAGGAGGTGCGCGAGTTGTCGGCCCGTTACGGCATGCCGGTGGACCCGCAGGCCTACATCTGGCAACTGTCGGTGGGTGAGCAACAGCGGGTGGAAATCCTCAAAATGCTCTATCGCGGGGCCGACATCCTGGTGCTGGACGAGCCGACCGCTGTGCTCACGCCGCAAGAATCGGAAGAGCTGGGGCGCACATTGCGCCACATGGCCGCCGAGGGTAAAACGGTTGTCTTTATCACCCACAAACTCAACGAAGTGATGGCTTTTTCCGACCGCGTAACCGTGCTGCGGCGGGGTAAGACAGTGGCCAACCTGATCACCGCCGAGACCAGCAAGCGCGAGCTGGCCCGCGAAATGGTGGGGCGCGAGGTGGTTTTTCGCATTGACCGCTCAGATTATGCGGTCAAGGCCGAGGTCAAGGCTGAGGCCGAACCGACGTTGATCGTCGAAGACTTGAACGCGCGCAACGACAAAGGGCTGGCCGCGCTCCAAAACGTCTCATTCACGGTGCGCCCCTACGAAATTCTGGGCGTGGCGGGCGTGGCCGGAAACGGCCAGCGCGAATTGGCCGAGGTCATCACCGGGTTGCGCCCCGCCACAGGGGGGAAGGTATGCCTGTGCGACCATGTCGTGACCAACCGGCCCCCCCGCCGGGTCATTGACCTGGGTATGAGTCATATCCCCGAAGACCGCATGCACACCGGACTGATTGCCAACATGTCGGTGGGCGAAAACCTGATCCTCAAAGACTACCGCCGTCCACCCCTGTCACGCCTGGGATTCCTGGCTCAACGGGCCATCCGGCGCTTCTCCGACCGTCTCATCCGGGATTTTGAGATTGCCACGCCCAGCCGTGAGACCTCGGTCAAAGCGTTGTCGGGCGGCAATTTGCAAAAGGCCATCCTGGCCCGCGAGATCACGGCCGGGGGTAAATTCATGGTCGCCGTGCACCCCACCCGTGGGCTGGACGTGGGCGCGACCGAGTGGGTGCAGCGCAAGCTACTTGAGGAGCGCCAAAAGGGCGCGGCTATCTTGCTCATCTCTGGCGATTTAGACGAAATATTGGCCGTCAGCGACCGGGTGATGGTGATGTACGAAGGCCGCGTGATGGGCGTTGTACCGGCAGAGCAAGCCGATGTGGAAGAAATCGGCCTGATGATGGCGGGGAGCGTGACAACGTGAAACGTGATGCGTGAATCCGTTTCACGTTTCACGCATCACGTACCACAAGGACCTGCGGTATGAGAATCACATTTGAGCGACGCCTGGAGCCTTCCCGCAAGATAGCCCTACTCGTGCCGGTGGTCTCTTTTGTTTTGGCATTGGTCGTAGGCGGCATCTTGCTCCTGGCCGCCGGCGCGGACCCCATCCAGACTTACAAGGCGATGTTCGAAGGCGCGTTTGGCACAACCTATGCCCGTTCTGAAACATTGGTCAAAGCCATCCCGTTGATGCTGACGGGGTTGGCGGTGTCTATCGCCTTTCGCATGTTGTTTTGGAACATCGGCGCCGAAGGCCAACTGGTGATGGGGGCCATCGCCACGGCGTGGATCCCCCTGTTCGCTCTCAAGAACAATGACTTGCCCACCTGGTCGTTGCTCGCCATCATGGGCGCGGCGGCTTTTATCGCCGGGGCGCTGTGGGGTCTGATCCCGGCTCTGCTCAAGGCGTATCTCAAGGTTAACGAAATCATCACCACGTTAATGCTCAACTATGTCGCCATTCTGATGCTCGACCATCTGTACACCGGTCCCTGGAAAGATAAACAAGGCTTTGGCTTTCCAGGCACGGCCAGCTTTAGGGACATCGCTGTGCTGCCTCGGCTGCCCACAGAGATTGACGCCGGGCCAATTCACCTCAGCCTGAACGCCGGACGGGTTCATCTGGGCCTCATTATCGCCGTCGCGGCTGCCGTGTTTATCTGGCTGGTGCTGGCGCGCACCAAATGGGGCTATGAGATTCGCGTCATCGGCGAAAACCCCACCGCCGCCCGCTACGCCGGCATCAGTCTGACCCGCAATTTTTTACTGGTCATGGTGATCAGCGGCGGGCTGGCGGCGCTGGCCGGATATGGTCAGGTGGCGGGCATTGCCCACCGCCTGCAAAAGGGCATCGCCGTGGGAGATGGGTTCACCGCCATCATCGTCGCCTGGCTGGCCAAGCTACACCCCATCGGCGTGCTCGTCGTGGCGATCCTGATGGCCGCCCTCAGCGTCGGCGGCGACCAGATCATGATCACGATGCGCCTGCCGGCGGCCGTCGCCTCGGTTTTGCAGGGAACGATCCTGTTTTTCGTGTTGGGCGGCGAGATTTTTGTGCGTTACCGCTTTCCCATCTTCGATGTATGGGGACGCGCTATCACGCGGCCTCTCATGGAAACGTACACAGCTCTGCTGCAAGACGAGCCTGCCCCCACTTTGCGCAAGGCGCTCGGCTGGGTGGCCGTCGCTGCGCTCATCGTCGGACCCATCAGCGCCGTATTGGGCGGAACCTTTACTCTCATGTTACTAGCTCCCCTCACGATACTGCTGGGTTTCGTCGTCAGCTCGGTGCTCTTGTTAGCCATTGCCAGGGTGTTGGGCGGACAGGGCAACCTGAGTCGCCAATCGTATCTGTTGGCAGCCCTGCAAGCCCCCCTACAGATGATTTCAGGGCTTGTGGGAGTTGTGCTGGTGCTCGCGGGAGCCGTTTCAGAGACGGCGGGAGTCATAGCCAGTCGTTGCCTTTTGGCAAGCTTGATTGCTCTGTGGCTGAACGTGCTGGCGCTGCTGCTCACCCGCCGCCATAAACTCGACGTGGCTGCGCTCGCGGCGCTGCTGCTCGTCGCAGCGATTGGGGGAGCTGTTGTACCGCTTGCCGCACTCTATCTGTTGGCGGGTCTGTACGTGTTGTGGCTGAATGCTCTGGCCCTGCAGGCCGCTCACCGCTACCCACTCAGTAAGGCCCTACTCACCGTATTATTACCCAGCATCATCGCGCTGCCCTTGTTGGTTGTTGTGCTCTGAGGCCGCCCATGGACACTGATTTGCTCGTCTCTATTCTGACCGTCACCATCCAGGCCGGTACGTCGCTCGTCTTTGCCACCGTGGGCGAGATTTTCACCGAACGCTCCGGAGTGCTCAATCTGGGATTGGAAGGCATCATGATCATGGGCGCCATGAGCGCCTTTGCCGCCGTGTTCCATTCGCAAAGCCTCATTGTCGCCTTGTTGGTGGCGATGTTGGTCGGCGGGATACTGGCCTCAGCCCATGCTTTTCTCACCATCACGCTGCGCACCGACCAAGTCGTCACCGGTCTGGCGCTGACTCTCTTTGGCGGCGGTCTGGCCAGCTTTCTCGGCCAGCGCCTCGGTCCGGACGGTACACCGCTCGTAGGCCGTGTGGGCCCCAAATTCACCAAAGTGGCCCTGCCGTTGCTCTCCGAAATCCCCTACCTGGGCACGGCGCTGTTCAAACAAGACCCGCTGGTTTACGTGATGTACGTGCTGGTGCCGCTGGCCGGGTTTTACATCTACAAGACCCGCCCCGGCCTGCACTTGCGGGCCGTGGGCGAAAACCCGGCCACCGCCGACGCCATGGGCATTAACGTGGCCCGCACGCGCTACGCTTACACGATTTTGGGCGGCATGCTCATCGGGCTGGGCGGCGCGCATCTGTCGCTGGCCTATACCCCCGGCTGGACCGAGAACCTGACCGGCGGGCGCGGCTGGATCGCCATCGCGCTGGTGATCTTTAGCACCTGGGACCCCTTCCGGGCAGTGATCGGCGCGGTGCTGTTTGGCGGGGTCAACGCCATCCAGTTTCGCTTGCAAGCGGCGGGCGCGACCATCCCGCCGGCCTTTTTGGGTATGCTGCCCTACCTGCTGACCATTGTCGTGCTGGTGATCATCACCTGGTGGGAGGCGTTCAGCAAGCGAGTGGGGGCCCCGGCCGCGCTAGGCCAGCCGTATGTGCGGGAGGAGCGAGGGTGAGAGTTGATCCACCTGGCATTCTCTGTCAACGGCGCTCCTATCCAGCTTGATGTCCCCCCCGACCGACCTTTAGCTCACCTCTTGCGTTACGACCTGGGCCTGACCGGTACCAAGATCGGCTGCGACGAAGGGCGTTGCGGGTCCTGCACGGTGCTGGTCAACGGCAGGGCCGTGCGCTCATGCATCTATCCGGTCCGCCGGGCGCAGAACGCCAAAGTGTTGACGATCGAGGGTTTGACTCAAGACCTGCCAGGTCTACACCCTCTCCAGGAAGCCTTCATCCGCCACGGCGCAGTGCAATGCGGCTTTTGCACCCCCGGCCTCATCATGGCTGCCAAGGCATTGCTCGACCGCAACCCCCATCCCACTGCAGAACAAATCCGCCGCGCCCTGCGCCGCAACCTGTGCCGCTGCACGGGCTACGTGAGCATCATCGCTGCCATCCGAGATGCCAGCACACACTTGACCGCCGACGGACGACCACCGACCGCCGAAGTAATGACCCCGGCTGCGGTCAGCGGTCGGCGGTCGGTCATCGGCGCGCCTCGCCCTCCCCTCGACGCCGTGGCCAAAGTGACCGGCGCGGCCCGCTACGCCGACGATTATACCTTTCCCGGCATGCTGTTCGGCGCGACGCTGCGGGCCGGCCTGCCCCACGCCCGTATCCGGCGCATAGACGTGAGCCGGGCGCGGACGCTGCCGGGCGTGCACGCCGCGCTGACCCACGCCGACGTGCCCGGCGCCAAAAACCACGGCCTGTTCGTGGACGACTGGCCGGTGCTATGCTATGAAAAGGTGCGCTACGTGGGCGACGCCGTGGCTATCGTGGCCGCCGACACGCCCGAAATCGCGCAGCGAGCGCTGGAGTTGATCGAGGTCGAATACGAACGTCTGCCCGTCGTCGCCAGCGCCATGGCCGCCCGCCAGCCCGACGCCCCGCTGGTCCACGAAACCTGGCCCACCGGCAACCTGCTCAAGCACATCCAGGTGCGCCGGGGCGACGCGGCGAGCGGCTTGGCCGAGGCTGACGTGGTCATCGAGCGCACCTATCACACCCCCAGCGTCGAACACCTCTTTATGGAACCCGAGTGCGCCATCGCCCGCGTCACCACCGATGACCGCATCGAGGTGTACGTCGGCAGCCAGATTCCCTACGCCGACCGGCGGCAAATTGCGGCCTCGCTCGGCGTGCCCGAAGCGCAGGTGCGTGTCGTCGGCGCGCTCATCGGCGGCGCGTTCGGCGGCAAAGAAGACATCATGGGCCAGATTCACGCCGCGCTGCTGGCCCGCGCCACGGGCCGTCCGGTCAAAATCCTCTACTCGCGGCGCGAGTCGCTGCTGGTCCATCCCAAGCGCCACGCTGCCGTCATTCGCGTCAGGCTCGGCGCCAAACGAGACGGGCGTTTGACGGCGTTCGAGGCCGAGCTGGTAGGCGACACCGGCGCCTACGCCAGCCTGGGCGAAAAAGTGATGACCCGCGCCACCACCCACGCCAGCGGTCCATACGACATTCCGCACGTGCAGGTGGATTGTTACGCCATGTACACCAACAACCCGCCCGCCGGGGCCTTTCGCGGCTTTGGCGTGACTCAATCCTGTTTTGCCGTCGAGAGCGCCATGGACGAGATGGCTCACGAATTGGGCCTCGACCCGTTCGAGTTACGCCGGCTCAACGTCTTGCGGGTTGGCTCGACCACCTGCACCGGGCAGGTGTTGCGCGAGAGTGTCGGTTTGCTGGAATGCCTGGACTGGGTCAGACAGCGGATGGCTCAAGAGGAATCCGCCGTCTCGGATTCGCCCTCCAGAAAACGCGCCTGGGGGTTGGCCGTGGCCTATAAAAACACCGGTCTGGGCGGCGGCGCGGACGACCGGGCCGAGGTCGAAATCGAGGTTTTGGATAATGGCATGGTCGAGATACGCACCAGCTCCGCCGAGGTGGGCCAGGGCTTGCCGGGCGTGCTGGCGGCCATCGTGGCCGAAGAGCTGGGCCTGCCTTACGAGCGCGTGCGCGTGCTGCTCTCTGACACCGACCTGACCCCCGACGGCGGCCCCACCACCGCCTCGCGCCAGACCTTCGTGGCGGGCAACGCCGCCCGTCGCGCTGCGCAAAAAATGCGCGAATTGCTGGCGCTGGTCGTGGGCGAGCGGCTGGACGCGCCGCCTGATAGCCTTACCTTCCAGGACGGGCACATCAGCGCCGGTGCGCGGGTCGTCGAAATCGGTCAAGCTGCCCGGTGGGCCAGGGCCGAGAGCCGTGAGCCGCGCCTGCGCTACGTCTACGCGGCGCCCAAGACCGTACCGTTGGGCCAGGGCGGCGACATGCACGTGGGTTTTGGGTTCGCCGCCCACGCCGCGCTGGTCGAGGTGGACACGAGCACCGGTGAGGTCAAGGTCCTGAAAGTCGTCGCCGCCCACGACGTGGGGCGCGCCCTCAATCCGCTGGCGCTCAAAGGCCAGGTCGAAGGCGGCATCGTCATGGGAATCGGACAGGCCTTGAGCGAGGAATTTGTCGTCGAAGACGGCGTACCCCAAACCGACCGCCTGGCCTGCTACAGCATCCCGACCACACTGGACGCGCCCGAGATCATCCAGCACTTGGTCGAAGAGGAGTTGTCCACCGGACCCTTTGGAGCCAAGGGCGTAGGTGAGCTGCCCAGCATCCCCATCATCCCGGCCATCACCAACGCCATCTATAACGCCGTGGGCGTGCGGGTGACGCGGCTGCCAGCGTCCACCCAATTGAACGCCGGTCAGTTACGCGACGTGGCGGCGGCGCAGCGCGAGACCGCCCCCAGCAGCCATCTCTAGCAGTCTGTCGGAGAGACGTAATTTAGCCCCTTGTGGGCGTCCAAAATGGGCGCAAGGCCCTTTATTACACGGTTCTCCGACAGGCTGCTAGCGAAATAGATCTTGGTCGGGCGGACGCTGCAAGTCCCGCGCCGCGCCGTCTCCTAGCGTCACCGGCGCGCTGCGCACCAGAATTGCCGGGCGGCCTTCGTCAGCCTGGCCCATCAGTAATGAGGCTGCCGATGCGATCTCGTCGGCCGTGCCCAGCACACTGGTCTGCAACTGGTAGCCGAACAGGTCGGGCCGGCCGCGCAGGTCCGACAGCGGCGACATGCCCGCCACGCCAACGGCCACTCCCACCGCCCCCTCGCGGAATGGCCGCCCGTGGGTATCGTTGATAATCACAGCCACGTTCGCGCCGGTAGCGGCGACCAGCCGCTCGCGCATCTCCCGCGCCGAGCGGTCAGGGTCGGTGGGCAGGAGCAAGACAACACTATCATCCTCGGGTTGCGCCACGTTGGAGCGGTCGATGCCGGCGTTGGCGCAAATCCAGCCCAGGCGATGTTCGGCGACGATCAGGTGCGGGCGTTTACGGAGGATCGCCTTTGACTCGCGCAGGATCAATTCGACCAGACGCGAGTCCTTGTCGGTCTCGGCGGCCAGGGCGCGCGCTTCATCGGAAGGCAACACGTCGGCCAGCCGCATGATGCGCCCCTCGGCTTTGGACACGATTTTCTGGCACAGCACCAGTACGTCGCCGTCTTGCAGGGCCAATCCGGCGGCCTGTATCCGCTCTAGCAAGATGGCGACCAAATCGTCGCCGGGCCGGACGAGGGGAATATCTGGGATGGCGGTGAGGGTGATGGATTTTGGATTTTGGATTTTGGATTTAGGATTTGTGTTCAAGGCCGGTGATACGGATGCCCACGCGCAAACGCTTGAATTGCTTGCTGAGGCCGATGAGGATGGGCGTCAGCGACTCGACGACGACGGCGTTGACCAGCGCCCCGGCGTCGAAGGCGCGGATGGCGGGGTCGAGCGCCTGGGCCAGTTGGATGACCTGCGCTTTGGCCTCCCCGTCGTCGCCGCACACGAGCACGTCGCAATCAATCACTCGCTGCGGGTCTTTTAAGTAATGCTCGCCCACGTTTTGAAAAGCCGCTACCACCCGCACGCCGTCACCCAAAATACTTTGGGCTTGCACGGCCGCCGGGCCGGTCTCTGGGACGTGCACCCGGGTCACTTGTGGCGGTTGGAGCGGGACGGTCACGTCCACCAGGATTTTGCCCTGCAGGTCGTCGCGTAACTCTTCCAGCGTGGCGCGATGTGCGGCATAAGGCACGGTGAGCACGCATACCTCGGCCGCGCGGGCGGCCTGGGCGTTGGTCAGGCCGCGAATTTTCTCCCCGCCCAGCTTTTCGTTCAGCTCAGCGGCAGTTTGAGCGGCTTTTTCGGCCTGCCGTGAGCCGATGATGACTTGATGCCCGGCTTTGGCCCAGCGCAGCGCCAGGCCGCTGCCTTCTTTGCCGGTCCCGCCCAGGATGGCAATATGTGTTTTTAGCGTCACTATGATCGCCTCCAATCCATAATACCTGAACAGTGAAATTCTTGTACATTGAAAGATATGAACCACGGATGACACAGATGACACGGATTGAAAAGAAATCGTAACTGCTCACCCTGGTAGCTCTTTGGACAAGATTTACAGGATTTACAGGATTTTTCCACGAATTCCATCCTGTGAATCTTGTGAATCCTGTTGAATGGCTTTGGGTTTGCCGCTTTAAAGTATCTGGGCTGAGCAATTACAAGAAATCAGTGAAATCTGTGTCATCCGTGGTTTGATCCTGGCTTGGCCGGGTTAGGGTCATACTTGCTGTGTGTCCTTGCGCACGACCAGCGCCCAAAAGAGGCTTGCCATGGCGATGATAAACAGACCGGGGAGCAAGCACAGCAGCGGCGCAAAGACGCGGTCGTCCGCCTCGGGCGCCGGCTGGACCATGATGGCGAATCCCAGCCACACGGGCAGCAGCCCCGCCGCCACGACCAGCGCCACACCTAGCTCGCTGCACCCCACTGGCGCACCTCTGCGCCGCGAGGCATGGTATGACATATACGCCAGGAACAGCAAAGAGAAGGCCGGTCCCAAAAAGCACCCGCGTGTGATCCAAAAGTTGGTGCTTTCGGGGTTGGGCATTGACTCGGTCGGCTCTTTGGGCACAGCGCCGAACAGTAAGCCGCAAGCGCCGCAGCTCAAGGCGATCACGAATAATGCAACGGCGATGCCCTGCCAGGCCCGGCGGGTGAATTGTACTTCCTGGCGTCGCCGAGGCGGCGGGGGAGGCGGCGACTCTGGCGGCGACGGCGCTTTCTGAGGCGGCGTTGTCTCGACCACTTCTGGTTCTGGGGGCGGGCTGACCTGCCCGGTCGTGGACGTCTGGAAGGCATTCGTCAACCCCCGCCACATCGCGCCCGCCGTCTGATAACGGTCGGCCGGGTCTTTGGCCAAAGCTCTGAGGATGACTTGCTCCACGGCCTCCGGCAAGTCGGGATTTAGCTGGCGCGGCAGGGGCAACGGGTCGCTGATGTGCTTGAAAATCACCGCCAGGGGCGTGTCTGCGTCGAACGGCACGCGCCCGGTGACCATCTCGTACAACACGACGCCCAGCGCATAAATGTCGCTGCGCTCGTCGCCATGCTCCCCCTTGCCCTGTTCGGGCGACAGATAAGCCGGGGTGCCGATGACCGCGCCGCTGGCCGTGTATTGGGTGCTGCCGACGATGCGCGCGATGCCAAAATCGGTCAGGATGACCCCGCCTTTAGTCGTCAGCATGATATTGGCAGGTTTGATGTCGCGGTGAACCATACCCTGGCCATGGGCATAGTCCAGCGCGGCGGCGACGGCTTCAAAGATGCGCACAACCTCTTTCAGCGGCATCACCTCACTGCGCTCGGCCAGGGCGTTCAGCTCGGCCTTGAGGCTGGCCCCGTCCAGATATTCCATCACCATGTATGACACGTCGCCCTGGGTGCCAAAGTCGAACACCTGCACGATGTTGGGGTGGCGCAGCGTCGCCACGGCCTTGGCTTCGCGCTGGAAGCGTTTGAGGAATTGTTCATCATCGGCAGCCAGTTGCTCGTGGATGACTTTGAGCGCCACGTAGCGCTCCAACGCGGGTTGATAGGCCTTGTAGACGGCGGCCATCCCACCTCGCCCGATTTGTTCCACGACGCGATAGTTGCCCAAGGTTTTGCCTGTCAGGTCGGCCACAGCGAATCACTCCTGTCAAAATTGTGCGTTATAGCGTTGCCACACCGCCGCCGACAGCTCCCGCGCCCGCGCGGCGATGGCGGCCTCGTCCAACGTGAGTAGCTTGCGGTCGCGCATGAGCACTTTGCCGCCGACGATGGTGGTCGTGACCAGCGAGCCGCCCATGCCGAACAGGATGTGCCAGGGCAGATTGCCCGCCGTCAGTCCGGTAAAGGGATGATAGTCCAGAAAGATGATGTCGGCATAAGCCCCGGCCGCCAGCTCGCCCAGCGGCGCATGCGGCCAAAACAGGCGCGCCAGGCGGGCGTTGTTGGCATAGGCCAATTTCATCACGTCGTAGCCGCCCATGGCGCGGGGGTCGGCCCGGTGCAGTTTGTGCACCAGGTAGGCCGTTTTCATCTCTATGAACATGTCGTTGGAAAACCCGTCGTTGCCCAAACCGACGTTGACGCCGCCGCGCAGCATGGCCGGCACGTCGGCCACTCCCACGGCGTTGTTCATGTTGGAGCGCGGTTGATGCGTGACCCACACGCCGGTGTCGCGCAAGATTTCCATCTCCCAGGCGTCCACGTGCACACAATGGGCCAGAATAGAGCGCGGCCCCAAAATTCCCGCGTCGCGCAAGCGCTCGACCACCCGCTGGCCCGATTTGCGCAGGCTGTCTTCCTGGTCGGCGCTGCCTTCGGCGGCGTGGATGTGAAAACCGGCGCCCGGCGGCGCGGCGGCGACACAGTCGGCCAGGGTGGCGTCGGAGAGGGTGAGCGAGGCGTGCAGGCCAAAGGTGGCGGCCAACAGCGGCGACTGGCGCTGGCGGGCCGAGTTGATAAAGCGCACGTTTTCGTCGATGCCTTCGCGGGCGCGCTCGGGACCGTCGCGGTCGCTGACCTCGTAGCACAGGCAAGCGCGCACCCCGGCCTGTTCCACGGCGTCGGCGATCTGGTCCAGTGAGTCGTGGATGGCGTTGGGGCTGGCGTGGTGGTCGATGAGCGTGGTGGTGCCGTGTTTGATGGCGTCGGCCAGGCAGACCAGGGCGCTGTATTTCACGTCCAGGTCGAGCAGCGACTTGTCCAGCGGCCACCACAAGCGGCCCAGGATGGCGGGAAAGTCGCTGGGCGGCTCGCCAGGGATGGCCATGCCGCGGGCAAACGCGCCGTAAAAGTGGGTGTGGGCGCAGATGTTGCCCGGCATGACCAGTTGGCCGCGCGCGTCGAGGGTCTCGGCCTCGGGATATTTCTTGCGCGTGGCCGTCGTGTCGCCGATGTCGGCGATGCGGTCGCCAGCGATGTAGAGGGCGGCGTTTTCAATCAGTTGGTTTTTCTCACCAAAGGTGGCGAGGAGGGCGTTAGTAATTAACATGGGTCGTTTCTCCTGGTGTCAACGGATGGACAACGGATAAACGGATGCTTGGCGCAGCGGCTTTCCCCACCGTTTGCGCCGGTGTTCCTGGATGTGTTTGGGCGGGAAAAGACGTCTCCATTTCAACCGAGGTCGTCCAAAATTGAACAATAGAGCAACGTTGCAGGTGGTTCCGGCAAAATAGTCGATGACCTGGGCGACCTCGTCGTCGGTGAGCGGCCAGGTATGGGCTTTGATCTCGACAATTGTGAACATCCATTGCCCAGCCAATGACTTGGCCGGTCAGGTCGGCCTGAGGTGCGTCTTGGATCAACCCTGGGCTAAAGTCCTGCGCCGGTGCATTCTCTGCAATGGCCCGCTTTGCCTCGGCAAAGGCGTACAAAGGAACGTTGAGCATCCCTTTGGCTGCCATCACACCGGTATCAATGGCCCGCCACATCACGTCCAGGTCGGACTGGGACACCGTTCGCCAGTCGCAAGCGGCGCAAACGTGAGCCGACACACCGTCGAACGCACAAAAGTACTCCCCCTGCCGCAACACATACTGCACAGGTCGCCGTTCTACTGGTCGGTTGCACTTGGGGCAAAGTTTGCTCATCCGTTTATCCGTTGCTCCATCCGTTGACACTCTGCTACTACACCAGCTCTACTCTTACTCCCGTCTCGCGTGTAATCTCTTCGGCAAAGCGCACGATGCCCTCATGTTCAAAGGCCGGAGGTTCCTCGTGCTCCGGCCCGTGATTGGGGCGGCCCAACACCAGCAAACCAGGTCGGGTTTCTGCGAGGTAAGCTTTGATCTCCTCGCGCACCTTGCCGTGCCGGATCGCATAGTCGGCATTGGCGCACCCGCCCTCGGCGGCATATTCGCACAGGCGCAGCATCATAAACTCGCCCATTTTGTCCAGTGCGTCGAATATCAAGCTGGTACGGCCCAGGCTGGTATGCTTCATAAACTCGATATCGAGGATGTAGAGAAATGTGAGTCGGGCGTTGCTTTCACACGCCAACTCGATGGCCCGCTTGACCGATGGCTGGATGTGTTGTCCACCCCGGGCCGCGCAGACGATGTGGGGTTGCGTTTCACTGCTTGTCATAACACACCTCAAGTCTGGCAAAATTTACGCGAGGAAATCCTCGACAGTCTGTGGGTGAATGTCAAAAGTGAATGAGCAGCCACAACAGAGTCACACCGACAGTGATTACGACCGAGGGCAGGCCGTATTTCATAAAAGTCCAGTAGGTAATCGGATAGCCCGCTCGGTCGGAGATGCCGGCGGTCACCAAGTTAGGCGCAGAGCCGATGAGTGAACCGTTGCCCCCCATTTCGCCCACCGAAAGCGCGTAAAAGAGTGCGTTGTTGGCCGCCGCAGGGATGGTGCGACTCAGATAGCCCACCACAGGCAGCATGGCGGCAGTGAGAGGAATATTGTCCACGACCATGGAGAAAAAGGCCGCCGTGGGCGCCAGGAGTAGGATGGCTAATGTCAGATTTTCGCCGACCAGGTCTCCAATGGTCTCTGCGATCATGCTGATCAAGCCCACTTCTTGCACGGCGCCCACCACAACAAATAGACCGATAAAGAACAACAGCGTCGTCCAGTCTACGGCGCGGATGATCTCGTCCACGTCGGGTTGGATCCACACCAAGAGCAGCGTCGAGCCGATCAGGGCTGTGACCGCCGGCACCAGATGAAATGACTCGCCGGTAACAAACAGCACCAACATACCCACAAAGACAATACCCGTCTTGCGCAATTCGATGGGGCGAGTGATGCGGGCGTTTTCGGCCAGCTTGGCCGCCAGGGCAGGCGACAATTTGACCCCCGCGGTGCGATAGTCGCGCCGAAAGACAATCAGGACATAGATGATCAGCGCAACCTGCGCTATCACTGCCCCCGGCGTCAAGTGGACGATAAAGTCAGTGAAGGACAGGCCAGCGTAGGAGCCGATCAGGATATTGCCAGGTGATCCGACGAGGGTGGCGATGCCGCACACATTAGAGGACAGCACCTCGGGTATGAGCAGCGCCAAGGGGTTAAGGTTCAAAGCCAGCGCGATCTGCAAACTCATTGGGGTCATCAATAGCATGGTGGTCACATTGTCCAGCAGGGCCGAGGCGATACCCGTCAATAGCATCATGATGATAGCCAGCAACCACAGCCGCCCCCGCGAGACCTTGTAAGCCCAGTAAGCCAGCCATTGAAAGATACCGGTCCCTTCAAAAATGCCGATGACGATCATCATACCCATGACCAAAAAGATCACGTCAAAGTCAATGTAATGCAAGGCGCCCTCAAAGTCCATGATAAAAAGCTGTTCGTTAAACGGAGTAGCGATGTAGCTGACGAGAAAAATGACCGTCATGCCGGTGAGTGCGGCCAGTGTGTTGTGTAGCTTTTCCAGAGCGATCAGGATCAAGATGCCGACAAAGGTCAGCGCGGCGATGAAAAAGCCGGGGGTGATTTCGCGCGCCAGTTCCAGCTCGGCTATGTGCAGGTTGCCGGTGGCCTGCAATTGAGCAACGTCCTCGTGTGAAGAGATCCACTCGATGTTACGAAAGTGTGAGCGGATGATGCGCACGGCCAACTGCTCTCCCGCGAAAGGCTCCAACGGGATGGAGAACGAGCCGTCGGCATGGCTTTCACCTTCGCCGATCTCGTCACCAGCATCCTCGATTCGCACAATGATGTGAGCCGCGCGCACACCTTGCCCTTGCGAGTCTATGAGGCGTCCGGTGATCGTCAACGCAGGTGAGGCATCCTGGTCAGTGTGTCGCGCTACACCTTTGGCCTCCGCTGTCGTCCACGGCGGTCCAAAGGCCCACAATAGACCCACGCACAACAACAATACCAGGACGCCGGCTCTTACGGTCACGGTTTTGGTCAAGATTGTAAACCTCCCAATCTGTGAACGGCCTCTCGTACGGTCTGCAAGTCCTGCGTCGATGGATGAGTCGTTGAGAAACGTAGCGCGTGAAGCGGCGCCGGACGCCCCTCCGAGGCAATGGCGACGGTCCCGTGGCGACAGGGTATCGCCAGGTCCACCACGTATTCGACGCCGGCCTCCCGCAGGGGATACTCTCGTTCTGGCGCAAGGCCCATCTCTTTCAGTGTGACGAATAACCCGTCGGCGCCCGAGACGTACAGCTCGTTAATTTCCTGGGCCATCTGAAAGCGGTCCCAAGTGGTCTCTATGAACGTGACGCGCCGCCAGCGCAGACTGACGATGGGCGGCTCTAACCGTTCCAATGGGCCTAGTTGTAGCTTGAAATAGGCGTGGTCGGCGCGCGGGTGATCCGGCTCGGCAGGCAACAAGTCGCGTCGGCGGGTCATCTCGTGCCCGCGCACCGGCGCGTACCAGTGAATGGCCCAGCGCTCCTCGCCGAAGGATTTGGTAAAATAAAAGGCCACGTAATCGGCCTCGGCGGTCGAGGGCGGAGCGTGCTGAACCGGGACGCGATACCATCCCTGGTCGCGCACCCGCTCAAAATCACGCCGGTTATTCATCACAGCTACGAGGACTCGGTCTTCAGGATGCATGTTTTAACAGGCCCGTCATCGCGTTAAATTCTTCGATGAGGGTGTCCATTTCTTCGATTTGCGCGTGGATGCTGCTCCAATAGTCGGGCTGGTACCATTGGGCCTGTATTTCTGCGTAGGTCTTGCCTTGCTGCTCGACCCACGTGTAGTATTTCAGGTTGTGGATGCGCTTGCGGTCCCAATAGCCCAACTCTTGCACATCATCCACCGTGCAGCCCAACAAATGGCGATGATAGTCGGCGGCGGCGTCCAGTTCGGTGTACTCACCCCGCTCCTCGCGCAGCTCGCGCAGACGGCTGCCGTACAGCTCCATCGAGTCGGTCCACACCGTCAGCACGACGTCAGTGTCGCTCAGCTCGTACCATTTGGCGAATTTGATGCACGAGAGCACGTTGGCAATGCTGGAAATGCCCAGCAAGTCCAACCGTTCGACCAACACCGCGGGCACACCCTGCTTGACCAGATAGGCTCGCCCGGCCGGTTCGTTGAACAGGCGCACCAAGCTCATACACGCCTCGTCATCAATGGCCATCACCATGTCGGTGTTTTTCATGTTATGGATCCAGGGGATGTGCTTGTCGCCGATGCCCTCGATGCGGTGTCCGCCAAAGCCGTTCAAGATGAGGGTGGGGCACTGGAGGGCCTCGCTGGCCGCCACTTTGCTGGCGGGGAAAATCTCTTTCATGTAATCGCCGCAGCCGATAGTGCCCGCCGAGCCGGTGGTCAACACCACGCCTCGATAGCTGTCGTGCGGCCCCATCGCCTGCTCCAGCACCTCCTGCATGGCGTGGCCGGTCACGCTATAGTGCCACAGGTGGTTGCCAAATTCGTCGAACTGGTTAAAGATGACAATATCGTCGCCGCGCTCGGTGCGCAGTTCCCAGCATTTGTCAAAGATCTCCTTGACGTTGCTCTCGCAGCCCGGCGTGGCGATGACCTCGCCCGAAACCTGGGCCAGCCACTCGAAGCGCTCGCGGCTCATCTCTTCCGGCAGGATGGCAATGGAATCGCAGGCCAGCAAGGTTGAGTCGTAGGCCCCGCCCCGGCAATAGTTGCCGGTAGAGGGCCACACCGCTTTTTGAGCCGTCGGGTCGAACTGGCCAGTGACCAGCCGGGGAACCAGACAGCCAAAGGCCGCGCCCACCTTGTGCGCGCCGGTGGGGAACCACTTGCCCACCAGCGCGATGATGCGCGCTTCTACGCCGGTGAGCGCCGGGGGCAATTCGACCGTGTTGACGCCGCCAAAACCACCCCCATGAGCCGCCGGCTCGTTCTTCCAGGTGATGCGAAACAGGTTGGGTGAGGCGATGTCCCACAAACCCAGGTTTTTTAACTGGGCCTTGACCTGCGCCGGAACCAACGCCGGATCTCTCTGTTGGGCAAAGGTGGGGATGATAATATGGCGCTCCCGCGCCCGTTGCACGGCTCGTTCCAGCGATTTCTGGTGAATGGTTAAATCTATCATGCCTTGTTCGACCTCGGTTTGATAATGGTTGGTGGGTTACAAATAGAGCGTTGCGCCGTCGTTGGGAATGATGATCTCGCCGTTGAATTCCTGGGCGGCTTCGGCGCATACCTGATCCTCGCGCCCGTCATAGTCGCCGCTAATGTGGACCAGCGCCAGGATGCGACAGTTGGCTTGGGCGGCGGTGTGCCCGGCCTGGCGAGCAGTGGAATGCCCATAGCCCGCCGCGTTGACGCCTGGATGCAGCACTTGGCTGAAATTGGCTTCGTGGATCAGCAGATCGCAACCGGCGGCAAATTGCGCCATTTCTTCCGTATGAGTCGTGTCGCCCGTATAGACCACCGAGCGGCCGCTTTTTAAGAAATCCAGTCGCACGCCCAGCGACGGCGTTTTTTGGCTGTGCGGGGTGGGCAGGGTCGAGATACGCAGCGCCAGCGTGATTTCTTGACTGCTCGGTTCATCCGTCGCCAGTGCGACCCATTTCACCGCCGTCAAGCGGTCGCGCAGCTCGGTGTAGACCAACTCCATCAGTTGCCGCCCGGTTTGAATCACGTCGGGATTCCCCAAGACGGTCAACGGCCCGGCTGCGCCGCCCATTGACCGCAGCAGCAGGAACATGGGCAGGCCGAGCACATGGTCGCCGTGACGGTGCGAGATGAACAGGTGCGTCACCTGATCGGGCGCCGACCCGGCTCGATCCAGTTGCTGGAGCACCGTCGGGCCGCACTCTATCTGGAAAGTCACGTCTCCCTCGTGGATCAACAGAGAGACATTGCTTCGGTGTCTGGCCGCGTATGCATCACCCGTTCCCATAAAAGTGACTTTTAACATCGCGGTTCTCACTTTCATGTCTGTCTGGGCCGGCCAGTCGCCTCCACACTCAACCGGCATTTCCGCACGCTTCGACGAGACATGGTAGCCCACAAAGAAGTCTGTGTCAAACGTTGCGAAATGAGGCGTGAAACGTAACCGACGCTACATCGCTTCCATTATCTTTGTGACGGCGTTCAACGTGGGTTCGATGACCATCGGCTGCCCCACGGCGCGCATGGCGCTGCTCACGTCCTTGAGACCGTTGCCCGTCGCCAGCACCACCGCCCGTTCGTGCGCCGCCGCCACACCCAATGCAACGGCCTTGACCAGTCCGGCGTAGGGCGCCGCGCCGGCCGGTTCGGCGAACACGCCAGCGTCGCGGGCCAGTATGGGCATGGCCGCCAGGATTTCCTCGTCGGTCACACACACAAACGCCCCGTCCGTCTCGCGCACGGCGCGCATGGCCTTGACCCGGTCGCGGGGCAACCCGGCGCTGATGCTGTCGGCGATGGTGTGTGCGGCGATGGGGGTCATGTCCAGGGGGTGAGCACCCTGTTTCCACGCCTCATACAGCGCCGCCGACCCGGCCGCCTGCACGCCCATCAGTTTGGGCATACGGTCGATCCACCCCAGCGCCAACAGGTCTTGGAACCCCTTGTGCAACCCGCCGATAATGCAACCGTCGCCCACGCCGACAAACACCCGGTCGGGGATTTGCCATCCCAGTTGCTCACTGATCTCGTAAGCGGCGGTCTTTTTTCCCTCGGTCATATACGGGTTATAAGCCGTGTTGCGGTTGTACCAGCCGTAGGTTTTACAGGCCGCCAGGCACAGGTCAAAAGCCTGGTCATACGTGCCATCCACCGCCAGCACCCGCGCCCCGTACATCAGCAGTTGGGCGATTTTGGCCTGTGGGGCCGCCGCCGGGACGAAAATGATATTCTTGAGGCCCAGGCTGGCCGATAGCGTTGCCAGTGAAGCAGCAGCGTTGCCTGTGCTGGCCCCCGCAATCACGTCGCGCCCCAATTCCAATGCTTTGAGGATCGCCACGGCGCTGGCCCGGTCTTTGAACGAGGCGCTCGGCATCAGCCCGTCGTTCTTGACGTACACCTCGGCCACGCCCACGCGCTGCGCCAGGCGCGGGCTGCGATACAACGGCGTCCAGCCCACAGAGAAAAGTGGGTGCGCCGGCAATGGCCCGGCGTGCAGGTCGGCCAGAATCAGCGGGTCAACCGGCAACAGCGGCGTGTAGCGCCAGATGGAGCGCGGACCACCCGCGGTCAGCGTTTGCGGCGAAATACGCCCTTTAATTTTTTCGTAATCGTATTGCACGTCGAGGATGCCTTCGTCGCCGTGTTGGGGGCAGACGTACAGCGTCTCGTCCACAGCATACTCGGCTCCGCAGATGAGGCATTTCAATCCCAGCACATGATCCATTTCTGTTTTTCTCCACTGTGACCACCGAGGGTTGGGATCAGTTCAGGGCGCAGTCACTCGCCACAGATTACCGACCGGAGTCACTTCCAAGCCGGGCAGGACGTGGTCTCCTTCTTCGTTCTCGGCGATGTAAACCGGTCGCTGGTCCAAATTGCGCAGGACGAGGTCCAGCTTGGTGGCGCGGGTAGCGTTCGGACCAGGCCCCCGCATATCCGGGTGGTGGATAGCCACCGTGCGCCGATACCAGTCAAAGGCCAGCATCGGATAGTTGATAACCAATACGTCGGGGCGCAAGCCCTCCACGTAATGATAGTACCACAAGGTAAACGTGTACACGTCGCTGCCGACCAGGATGAGCGCGCCCGGCTCTACGGCCTCCAATGCCTCGTGCGCATAGGCTTGCGCCCCGCGAGTATCCGACAGATCCATCGTGTTCCAGTTTGTCGCCAGCGAGTAGGCGGGCAAGAGCAGCAGCAACGCCGCCGCCGCGCCGACGACCAGCCGTTGATCCGATTCAGGTTGGCGACGCCTGCGCTGCGCCCGACCCGGCTGCGCCAACCGGTTCGTCACGGCCAGCAGCCATACTGCTCCCTGGCCCATCCACAGCGCTGCGTACAGGTAAACCGGTAGCATGTACACAAAGGCGTCGGTGGTGTTGTAGCCGACGGAATAAACCAGGTTGATGGCGACGTGCGTCAACATGCCCAACGCCAGCCAGCGCCCGCGGCGGACCAGCTCCCACAGCCCCAACGCCGCCAGCGGCCACGCCAGCCACGGAAACTGCACACGGCTCAGGTTCCACCAATCTTCCAGGCGCGGGAGCAGTTGGTCGCGGGGCAGCGCAAAGAAAAAGCGCCGGTAGCCCTGCCCGGTAACCATCCACTTGAAACCCTCCCAGGTGTCGGCGCCGCCCCAGTTGATGAGGGGGTTTTGGGATGCCCGCCAGGGCAGATAGAGGTAAACCGCCAGCCCCGCCGCCAGCGCCAGCGCCGACAGGATAATCGCCCGACCGGTCAGCCGCCGGCGTCCGTCCCACAACACCAGCAAAATGAACGGCCCCAAGAAAGTCAGGGTGATGTGATTGCCCATGCCCACGCCCAAGGCCAGCGCAGCGGTCCACAGCGGGCCGACGCCGTCGCGCCAGCGCAGCATCAGCCATAGCATCAGTGCGATGAAAAACAGGTGCAGCGCATACACCTCGGCGATGATGGCGTGCGCCCAAAACAGCAATGAAAAAGCCAGCAACGTGGCCCCGATTGCCGCCCCCGGTGTGTTGGAGTTTTCGTCTTGTTCTTTCGCCAGCCGCCGTCCGATCAGGAAAACCAGCGTCACCGTGGCGGCCCCGGCCACGCCAGAGAACAGGTTCACCCGCCAGGCGACGCTGCCCCAGGGCAGGCGCGTAAAGAGCCAGGCCAGCGCCGTGTAAGTAGGGTAGCCCGTGGGGTGCGGCACGCCCGAAACCCAGGCCGCGCTGACAAAGTCGCCGCCATCGTAACCGATGTGGCGGCCCAAGAAGCTGTGTCCCCAACTCAAGGTGCGCGGCATGGTGAACACATAAACGATCAGGGCCATTCCGCCGAGCAAAAGGGGCGCCAAGTGTGAAACGCGAAACGTGAAACCTTGCCCTGGGCAAGGCCGAAGGGGTGAGACGTGGTGAGATGTTTTCATGGCAAAAAAGCCTCGACGATGGGTTGACCTTCCCATTGGGGCGGCAGTGGGAGTTCTAGCGCCCAAGCCGCTGTGACTGCTGTGTCGAACACCTGCACCGCGCCTTCGATTTGATAGCCCTGGCGCACGCCCGGCCCGGCGATGATCCACGGGATCGTCATGGACTCTGGATCGTTTCCGCCGTGGACCGCGCCAATGCCGCCGTGGTCGGCGGTGACGATGATGAGTGTGGTATCCAGCCGGTCTAGCTCGGCCAGCGTGTCGATGAGCACGCCGATGGCAGCATCGGCGCGGGTTACAAAATCCAACTGGGGCGACGAAAGCCAGCCGTGCACGTGCCCGGTGGTGTCCACGTCGGGCAGATGCACAAACAACACCGCAGGCGACGCCGCTCTCAAGTGTTCGGCGGCGCGTTTGGCGACTTGCGCATCGCCCCCGGTGACGTACTCAAAGGTGTCCACCGTGCCGGGCGCGGCGATGTGTTCCAGTTTAAGTTTGCCCACAAACATGGCCGTGGATAGGCCGGCGTCGTGGGCCACCGAGAACAAAGTAGGGAGCGGCACGTAGCCCAGTTCAGGCTTGTAATCGTTCCACAGCACGCCATGCACCGCCGGCGACGAGCCGCCCAACATCGAGGCGTGGGCCGGCAGGGTTGCGCTGGGCAAGATCGTTTGCGCGCCCCAGGCCACCGCCCCGCGAGCGATGAGCTGGTCCAGGTTGGGGGTGTCGGCGAGCTGCACAGCGTCCGGTCGCAGGCCATCCACGCTGATGATGAGCACGCACGTCAGGGCCGGCGGCGCAGGGGTGGGCGTGGGCGTGGGGGTGGGAGTGGGCGATGGCGTCGGCGTGGAAGTGGCGGTCGCAGTCGGCGTGGGTGTGAGCGTGGCGGTGGGGGTCGCCGTGGGCGTGAGCGTGGGCGTGACCGATGCCGTCAGTGTCGGCACCAGTGTGGGCGGCGGGCCGACCAGACTGCAGGCCGCGCTCAGCCACGCTGCCAGCAGCACCAGCCAGATTTTTTCGAGTGTACGGTTACGCACGGTCATAGGTGGGATGCAAATTAACGCAGATTTGCTCTGTTTGACCGGTTAAGTATAAGGCAAGAGGGGAGGGCTGTCAACGCGCGCGGGGAACGAATCAATGTCCTCCAACAGATGTCCCGCTTTAGCAGGGTTTCCGGCTAAAGCCAGACGTCCGGCTGGACGTCGAATGGCGCTATTCGACAGTCGTTATTCGCACGATGGCGCTGTTGTTGTGCTGGGGATAAACCGGCTCGACCCGATTGGCCTCAGTGTCAATCTGCACCATCACGTAGCCGCCCGCCAATCCGCTCAGGATGCCTTCAAAGCGCAAGCTCACGGGTTCCTGGCAAGTGATCTGGCTGATCCGCTCACTGGCGAGGAGCCGCCCATCGCTGGTGTGGTAAACGTGCACCGAAAAGCTGCGCGTGGGCGCTTGGCCCGCCAGGTGCACCGTCACCAGCAGGTCGGCGCCGTCAATCGCCACGTCCTGGTCGGTGAGCCACAGGTCGGTGTCGCCTGTGCAGGCAGCGTACTCGCCCACGACGAGGATGTTGTCGCGGCGGTCGCTTTCGGGCGCGGCGCCGGGCGCGTCGGGCGGGTTGAGGGTGATGGTGATGGGGTAGACCAACTGGTCGGCAGAGATGCTCGCCTCTTCTACGATGGCCGCGCCGCCGCAAGGAGCCACCCCCTCGGCAAAAGTAAGGAGGTGGATGCCGTCGGCGTCGGTGATGCGCAGCGGCACACGCACGACTTGGATGTGGCCCGCGTTGTGCACGATCAGGCGTAGCGTGGACTGCCGGGTAGTTTCCTGATACACCCGGCCCTGATCGAGCTCTACCCACAGGTTGTCGCCAGGCGGGCAGGCGTCGCTGACCAGCGGCTCGTAGGGCAGGAAATTCACGGTGATCTCGGCCTGGTTGTCCAGCTTGTCGGTTTCGGGAAACAGGATGGGGCGCGGATAACCGCCGGGCGGCAAAGCATTTACTCCGGCCCGCAAGACCAGCCGGGCGTGTTCCCGCGTCAGCTCTTCCGCGCGGTTTCTTTGCCACTGGTCCTGTCCATCCCAGCTCAGCTCAGCCTCTCCGCTGGCCGGGATGGTCAAATAATAGACCAGGTAGCTGGCGGTCGGATAAGGATCGTCACGGCTGAGGAATGCGCCGAACCACACCGGGACGCGAACCTCCTCGTCGCCCAGGTTGCGAATAACGGCCGTGATGGTGAAGGGTTGGCCCTGGCGCGGTTGTGCGGGCGTGACATAAACCCGTTCGAGGCGCACCGCCACTTCCCGCTCTGAAGGGAGCGGGGTCAGCGGGTTGAACAGGCTCAACGTCTCGGACGTGGGCGTGGGTTGAGTAGTGGGTGTACCCGTTGGCGCGACGACGCGGGTGACGAGCGGCGCGGAGGCTCGAAATTCGTCTTCGGCAGGCACGGCCGGCAAATGTCCCAGCAGCCAGAGCGCGCCGACGAGGATGGCTCCGGCAGCCGCCATCCCCGCAGCGCGAACCGCCAGACCCCGTCCCCAGTCCACCCAACGACGGCGACGCTGGATGCGAGCCGCCACCTGCGACGTGACATCCGGTTCCCAGCGATTGACCGTGGGGTCGGCCAGCAGGGCCAGTCGCTTGCCTACCAGCCGAAACTCGGCCAGCGCCCGCTGGCAGTCGGCGCAGGCGCTCAAGTGCAGCTCGACAGCTTCCCGTTGGGCCGGCGTCAACTCGCTATCCGCGTATGCCGACAACAATTCCTCAATCTCTGAATGGTCCATGGCTCATTGACTCACTTTTCATACGCCGCCCGAAATTGTTGCTTGGCGCGATAGATGCGCTTGCGCGTGGCCTCGGCGCTCAGACCCAGGATGGCGGCGATTTCCCGATAGTCGAAGCCCTCGACGGCGCTCAACACCAGCGGCACAGCATAGTCGGGCGAGAGTTGCGCCAGGGTTCGCTGCACCAGGTCGCGTTGGGCGGCCTGGCGTTCGAGATAGCTGGCCGGTTGCGCCAATCCATCCAGGCGCTCCGGCGCGACTGTTTGGGGCCGTCGCCGACGCAAGACGCTGTAAGCTGTGTTGGTGGCGATGCGGTACAGCCAGGGTTTGAGCGCCAGGCTCTGCCCTGAGGCTCCGCCCGAAGGGTCGTCGTTCATCTTGAAGAGGGCGCGGTAGGCGCGGAAAAAGGTCTCCTGGCACAGCTCTTCGGCTAGGGTCGGGTCGCCCGTCAAGCGCAACAGGTAGCGACCGATGACGCCCTGATACCGGTCCACGATAGTGGTAAAGGCGTTCTCGTCGCCGGCTTGTACTCCGGCCACCAACAGAGCATCATGACTCGACATCATTCATGTATTATAACGCATGGGAAGAGAAAAATGGGACAGAAAATTAACCGATTTTTACTTGTTTTTACAGACAAATGAGAGCGATTGTGCTAATATAGAATTGTACTGAAATTACGGCATAGTGTATTTCGATAAAGCCAGACTGCCGCACTGTAATTTGCCGGTTTCTGCATCTTTGCCGACTAGCTTATATCTCGCAAGTAGTATGATTTGCGAAAGCCGGTCAGAATTGTCTT
>DAOTXN010000156.1:0-4491 GCA_034435435.1 Anaerolineae bacterium
TCGGGTTCCCATCGCACCTCCCTCGATCACTGTGATAGGGGGCTATTTGACCGCAGATCTGCTATTCTGTCAACTGTATGTTAATGTGCAATGTTGAACTGTTGCTGTAATAAACTATACCGTAATTTCAGACACAAAAAAAGCCGGGCAACCCCAGTGCCAATTACGGCAACGATTAGCATACCAAGCAAGATATACAATCCATAGTTGATCATAGGATTGGAGTTTAGACTAATCTAGGGTTCACTCCCATATATGGCGTTTTGGAGTCCAAAATCCAGTGTTGAAAATACCATATGTGGCGTTAGTCTAAACTCCAACATAGGAAGAAGTAGAGTATTTCCCTTTACTCTTGTTCAGTTGGGTCTGAAAAGAGAGTGTTCGCAGGGTCCACCTCACTCACGCAAGCGTCCCATTCCTCTCGATCGTCGAAAGCATCACGGACAATGATGCAGGCCCGGTACTCGTCGGCCATTCTTTGGGCCTCGTCCAACGCCTCCTCGACGGTAGCTTCACCTTGTACCGCCTGGTCGTAGGCCTGAATCAGCCAATAGCGCGCAGGACTCAGCCACGGTTCCTCGACATAGATGGATGGCCCGTCAATGCCAGTGACACTGGCCAGACTGGCCAGATAGGCCGTCGCCCGCTCTGCGCCGACCTGCTGCCGGTAGGCCTCCGACTCGGCGGTTGAACGCCGGGCCGGGAACCCTTGGATCAACTCTGGCCGCCCGGTGAGGAAAACGATCCATTCCCAGCAGGCCTGGCGGACGCCGGCATCGGCCCCGCGTCGGATAAAGTAGCCGTTGGCCGCTATGCCCGTGGGAACGCTGGCGCCGTCAGCCCGGGCCGGCACGAGGACCACGCCCGTGCTGGGTTGTGCGGATCTCTCTGTGACGTCCAGTTGCGAGACGCGGGTCCACATGGCGGCTCGCCCCTCCTCAATCAGCGCCTCGCGCTCTTTAATGATGGACTCGCTCGCCGCTGCGGGGGCATGGGTGATAAAGACCGGTTTGACGCCCTGCGTGGAGAGGCTGACGTATGTGCGCATGGCCGCGATGGTGGTTGGGTCGTCAAAGGAGAGGGCTGACGGGTCTACACTCTGGTCAACCAACCGGGCGCCCAGCAGGTCAACCATCAGCTCCATGTCAGACCACTCAAAAACCTCGGAAACAAAGCCGTATTGTTTGCTCGCGCCTTCGCCCCGTGTCAGCGCCGTGGCTATCGTCACAAAGTCGTCAATGGTCCACTCCAGCGCCGGATAATCTACACCCGCGGCGTCGAACAACCCCTTATTGTACTCGATGACGCGAACGTCTATCTCGGTCGGCAGTCCCCACGGTTGCCCTTCCCAGGTGAACTGTTCCAGCGCCGGCGCGTAGAAATCGTCGGCGGCGACCGAAGGGTCGGCCTCCAGGAACGGATCTAGGCTGAGGATGTACTCTCGGTTTTGTGGGTTCTGGAGATCAGGAGGATACAGTCGAAAGCAATCAGCGGCTTTAGCCAGCGTTTGCACATAGTTCGAGTTCGAGGAATAGTCAGGGGGTATCTCAACCTGAACGACGATATCGGGATGTGCCTCCTGGAACTGCCGGGCGACAATGCGGTACGGCTTTAAATCCAGGCCTCCCGCAGCGGGGATGAAGGTGATGGTTTGCCGCTCAGTTTGTCGGTTGGTTTGTTCGTTGGTCGAGGCGGCAACGTGGGGCGTTGGCACAGGCGTGGCTTGAGCTTGTCCTGCGATCCCTTTCTGAATCTTGGCCTGGGCTTGGACTTGAGCCTCCGCCAGGGCCGCCTCCACCGATTTTTCCTCCTTGAGGATGGCCTCTATCGCCTCCAGAAACGCTTCGTAACCCGGTCCCTCGCCGAGGGTATAACTGTGCTCAATGGCGTAGCGCAAGGTCTCGGCCAATTCCTCGTCCACGGCCTCCCAGAAGCCAATGGCCTCGGCTGCCGAGCGACGGGCCGGAAGCCACGGCGCCGGAGATTCCTGACCCGGCCCCCCCTGGCGGCTCAAGAAATCGATCCAATGCCAGGCAGCCTTGGGATAGACCGTCCCGGCGCTCATTGACACGCCTCGAACCCACGTGAGGGTCGTATGTGAACGGGGGTCGTCCACCGGGAAAGGCGCCACCCCTACGCCGCTCTGCCAACTGCTCGCGAGGTCGCGCCACATCGCTGCGCGCCCTCCCTCGATCAACGTCCTGCCATCCGTAAGGAAAGGGGTCACTCCCTCCTCCAGGTAGAGGTCCGTATACCAGCGCACGGCCTGGACCGCCTCGGGCCGATCAAAGAGAGGCGTCGGTGGATCGGTGCTCAAATCCACCAGCCTCCCCACGCGGCCTTCGATGAACGGCAAATGAAAGGGCCAGGGTTGCACAAAACCCCAGCGGGCGACGTCGTCCCCTTCCCGCAGCGTCAGCGCCCG
Organism: Anaerolineae bacterium; assembly: GCA_034435435.1. Classification (GTDB taxonomy): domain Bacteria; phylum Chloroflexota; class Anaerolineae; order S140-20; family S140-20; genus DAOTXN01. Next base: position 2,426 of record DAOTXN010000156.1, read on the forward strand.
GGCCTTGGCGACAAAGTCGTCCCAGGTCCAGCCTGGCTCCGGGTAGGCCACGCCGGCCTGGTCAAAGGCGGTCTTGTCGAAAAAGATGAACTGAAAGGTTACCGCCGTCGGCAAGGACCAGGCGCCGCCATCCCACTGCATGGATTCCAGCGTGTCGGGGTAGAAATCCTCCGGCTGGAAGGTGGGATCGGCCTCGATAAGGGGCGTCAGGTCTCGGACGAGGCCCTGCTGCACGGCCTCGTCCGAGGCCGGAATGTTGATGACGTCGGCAGCCGACGCTAGGCGCTGCCAGGCGATTTGGGGTTCCGGCCAGGCGTCACCGGAACCAAGCCCCAGTGCCTCTTGAAATGACACCAGCTCTACGCGCAAGCCGGGGTTGGCTTTCTCGAACGTCTGAATGAGGTCCTCGTAGTACGACTGTTCGTAATCATCGGCGGCAAAGAGAATTGTGGCGGGCTCGTCTCCAGGACCCGATGACGGCAAAGCAGGGCCGGCAGCCGGCGTCCCCTCACTACCGCCCTTGCAGGCGGTCAACACCATTCCTATAATCAGCGCGGCCAACAACGACTTTTCTCTCATCTTTCTCACCCCGGATGTCTTTTATTCCACAAACTCCTTTCGTGGGCTCGTCAAGAGCTGTGGTGGGTAGCAGCGAACGCCCTCTCAAGACGATGCCCTGAGGGGGTCGGCAAACTCTAGCAAAACGCGGAAAATTCCACGTACTCTGCCCACGCCCCGCGCGAATTAGCAGCGCCCCGTAGGATAAGTCAGCCAGCAGCAATGCTCGCCGGTGTGGTACCAGTTGTAACCACAGTTAGTGAAGCACCACTTTGATTTATTTGTGGTATACCCGTCGTTGGGTTCATTGTAGCAATGGTCGCGTCTCCACTCACACCAGAGGTCTACGCAAACCGCCATGGCTGTCTCTTCTGATACGATCTTGCTTAGCAGTTTATCCGCCATGGTCACGATACGATTGGGTTGGTTGGCGATGCTAGCGACTTTTGTTAGCAACTTGTCCATCAAGCCGTTCATCATTTTCTCCTCTTTATAGTTGCACATTCGACTTGTAATGAAACACGATCTCCGGATTCTTGATAAGCATCACCTCCTTGATTTTACCACGATCACTACCTGCCGGCTAACCGGCATCAGGCAGCGAGATGCCCATCAGTATACCATTTACGGGTGAGTTCCTCCCAGTCGGTATCCAACAATCCTGTGGACTGTACCTTGCCTTCGTCGTCAACCAAGCAATAAAAAGGAACGGCGACAGCTTTATAATCCTGGGCAAAAGGATTGCTGTCTCGGGGCGCTACTAGAACTGGCAATTTGATCCGGTATTCCTCTATCATAGCCTGCGTCTCGGCTTTGCCAACTGTACTCACTAACACCAACTCTGCCCTATGGCGCTGAGCTCGCGCGCCCAAGGTCTCAAGTTCTGGAATCCTTTTAACACAGCCTGGGCAGTTTGGGGAAGTGAAGACAAAAGCGACAGCTCGGTCGGCAAAATTAGACAGGGTTACTATCTCACTATCCAAAGTTTCTGCGACAAAATCAGGGGCCGGCGTGCCAACCTTGAGGGTTGAGATATTGTAAAAATTCGGCATTGGCAAGAAACGATTAATCCGGTGCACCAGCTCCAGAGTCAATAGCAGGTTGAATAACAAAACTACCCAAAGCAAAGCTGAACTGACAATTAGAATTGATGTCACTTGATTTATCCTTGTGTTAGAATTGATTTAACCTGTGCGGAGCAGCGATATGACCTCGCCCAGGTTTATCCATAACAAGACAAAGGCGACGGCAACCAGCCCGACGAGCACCAACTCCCCAAACGCCAAGTGTGCTTCAGCGGCATCAGAGGCTTCAAGCAACCACAGACCCAGTCCAGCAAGTGAAGTGAGTCCGACGTTGCGCCACACATCATACACGCTGAAATTACGGCATAGTGTATTTCGATAAAGCCAGACTGCCGCACTGTAATTTGCCGGTTTCTGCATCTTTGCCGACTAGCTTATATCTCGCAAGTAGTATGATTTGCGAAAGCCGGTCAGAATTGTCTT
>DAOTXN010000157.1:0-9286 GCA_034435435.1 Anaerolineae bacterium
GGGGGGGCGGCCCCACACCGTGCACGTCCCCCATGCCTACGCCGTCGGCCGCTACCCGGTGACCTACGCCGAGTACGCCTGTTTCGTGGCCGCCGGCGGCTACGACCCGCGCGCCCCCTGGTGGGACACGCGCGAAGCGCGCGCCTGGGTGCGCGGCCAGCTCGACCTGAGCGAACCCTGGGTGCAACGCTGGCGGCAGATCGCGCAGGCGGTGCGCGAGGGCGCGCTAGACCCCGACGCCATGCTGGCCCGGGAAGAAATCGGCCCGGAGCAAGCCGCCACGTTCAAGTGGGCCGCCGCCGCCGGCGACGAAGAATTGGCCCAGGCCGTGCGGCAGGCCGCCGGGGCCACGGCCGCCGAGCGCCGCCGGCCGCGCTTTTGGGACGAGCGGCGCTACGCCAACCCCTCTCAGCCCGTGGTGGGCGTGTGCTGGTACGAGGCGCGGGCCTATTGCAACTGGCTGGCGCTGCAACTGCGCACGGCGACTGGCTCGGCGCCCATCGTGCGCCTGCCGACTGAGGCCGAGTGGGAAAAAGCGGCCCGTTGGGACGGCCAGCGCGCCCGGCGCTATCCCTGGGAGGGCGAATGGGACGCTATGCGGGCCAACACGCTGGAGGGGCGGGTGTTGACCACCACCCCGGTGGGGGTCTATCCGCAGGGGGCCGCGGCGTGCGGCGCGCTGGACATGGCCGGCAACGTGTGGGAATGGACCAGCACCCGCTGGGGACCACAGATTGAGCGCCCGGCTTTTGAGTATCCCTACGACCCGGACGACGGGCGCGAGGCGCCCGAGGGTGCGGATTTGCGTGTCATTCGCGGCGGTTCATGGTATAATAGGGCCCAGTGGGCGCGCGGGGCGTACCGCTACAGGTACTACCCTGTCCCTCGGAGCGACCTTAGCGGTTTTCGTGCGCTCCTCCAACTCCCCTGATTCTGGGATTCTGGGCTGCTGGATTTCTGGAATTCTGGAACAAGAATTGAGGCGGCCCGGCTTTAGCCGGGGCGCCGGAGCGCAAAGTCCCCGCTCAAGCGGGGCGTCCGGATGGGAGCGAATGGGAGCGGATAGAAGCGGATAGAAGCGGATAGGAGCGGATAGGAGCGGATAGGAGGCCCGGCTTTAGCCGGGAAAGGCGAAAAGCTGTGACAAGCAAAAAACCCTTTCACCCTCCACACATTTACGAAAGCAACGCCGTCTACTTTGTCACCGCCAGCACATTCGATCATGCGCCGATCCTGTCTACCGACGCCCACAAGCGCCTGTTCCGCGATTTGCTCGAAAACGCCGTCAGAAACAGTCCCGTGCGGCTGTACGCCTGGGCAGTTATGCGCACTCACTACCACCTGCTATTGCTGGTCAAAGCCGGCGGAAATATCGGCAGCTTTATTCGGAGCGTCAATGGCCCCACCTCTAAAAGACTGAATGAGATGGATGATTGTACAGGCCGGCGCGTATGGCGCAATTACTGGGACCGCTTCCCTCGGAACGAAAGCGACTTTTGGGCCTATTTTAACTACATCCACATCCAACCCATCAAACATCGAGAGATCGCCCTGGGCGACGCCCAAGACATCCACGCTGCGCTGCGGAGCTACGAGTTCTCCAGTTACCATTATTACTTGCGCGAGTACGGCGAGGAATGGTTGACCGATGTGTGGGCCAGGTTTCCGATCTCTGATTACCTGATGACGGGAGATGAGCTTGAAACCCCGCTGAAGCGGGGCGTCCAAAGCGTCCAAAGTTAACGTGAGTGAAACAATCGCCCATTTTCGTCAAGAGTTACGACTTGTTGCTCTGGCTATTGAGCCACACCGCCCGTTTTCCCAGGCACGAGCGGTTTCGCATGGCCCGGCGGGTCGAGGAGAGCGCCTTTGCTTTCTATGACCTGTTGCTGCAGGCTGGCCGGCTGCCGGAAGAACGCAGGGAAGAAAAACGGCAGTTGCTGCTGCGGGCAGACCTGGAGCTGGACCGCCTGCGGCTGTCCGTGCGGATGTGCCAGGATCTCAAGCTGCTCAGTTTTAAGCAGTACGAGTACTGCGCCGGGCAGTTGGTAGAGATTGGGCGGTTGTTGGGCGGTTGGCTCAAAACGCGCAAGCCATCTCCGGCGGGGTATCCGCCGTGATGGGGGGATAGGCCAACGAGCGCGCGGGGCGTACCGCAACAGGAACAACCCTGACAATCGGAACAACAATAGCGGTTTTCGTGCGCTCCTACAACTCGCCTGGCTAAATCACCCGGCACCCGGTTGAAGCCGGGCCTCCAGCGTTTTCGACGGACGGCCCGCTTTAGCGGGAAACCGGCCCGCATGCCGCCGCTCTACGGACCGGCGGCCCGCGCCGGGGGGAGTTGGCGTGGCCTGTTCCTGGCCGGCGATTTCGATAGCGATCGCCGGGCAAATATTTCCCGGCCCTGCCCTTTGACGCTCTGATGCGCCCAGGGCAGGGCCACCTTCTTTAGCCCGACCATGGTGAATCAAGCGCCGTCCTTATATGCACAGTTGTGCACTTTTGGGAACCTCCACGGGGCCTTCCGCAGAGCTCGTCGGGGCAAGCGCGACCGGGAGGAAGTGGCCGCCTTTGAATATGACCTGGAAGAAAATCTGTTCCAACTCCAGGAAGAGTTGGCGACGTTTATCTACCGGCCCGGTCCCTACCGCAGCTTTTACGTGCACGATTCCAAGCGCCGGCTCATCTCAGCGGCTCCTTTTCGTGATCGGGTGGTACACCACGCGCTGGTGGCCGTCACCGAACCGCTCTTCGAGCCGCGCTTTATCGGTGATTCTTACGCCAACCGGATCGGCAAAGGCACCCACGCCGCGCTCGACCGCTGTCAAGCGTTCGCGCGCCGTTACCGCTATGTCTTGCAGTGCGACGTGCGACAGTTTTTCCCCAGCGTGGATCACGCCATCCTGCGCGCCCAACTGGCTCGCATCATCCGCGACGAAGACGTGATGTGGTTGGTAGACCGCATCCTCGCCGGCGGCGTCGGCGTTCTGACCGGAGAATACGACCTGGTCTGGTTCCCTGGCGACGATCTGCTGGCGGCGCTCAGACCGCGTGGACTGCCCATCGGCAATCTAACCAGCCAGTTCTGGGCCAATGTCTACTTGAACGACCTGGACCAGTTTGTCAGGCGAACGCTGCGCTCCAGGGCCTATCTGCGCTACGTGGACGACTTGCTGTTTTTTGACGACGACAAGTCTACGCTGCATACCTGGCGCTCGGCAGTCATAGAGCGGGCGGCCAGCCTGCGACTGACGCTGCACGAAAGACAGGCTCAGATCTATCCCGCGAGCATGGGGATTCCGTTTCTGGGGTTCCGCGTTTTCCCCTCCTATCGCCGTCTCAAGTCGCGACGCGGGCACGCGGCTCGGCGCAGGTTGCACGCACTGGCGCGGCAGTGCGCCGACGGTCGGGCCGATATAGCGATGTTAACAGCAGCGGTGCGCGGTTGGACCGCCCACGCTGCGCACGGCGACACCTGGGGCCTGCGCCGCTGTGTGCTCAAGGGGATCGTGGTTTAGCGCCAGGCGGTTCGGATGATGCTACACGTCACTCCTTCTACTATTGCACAAGAAGCCGCTGACGGCTATAATGGTTTTACAGAGACGCACCCAAACTGGCATCTGTGTTGAGCACAAGACCCGCTGAAGCGGGACGTCCATCTCGAGGATTTTGGAAGCCTGGCTTTAGCCAGGAGCAGACCCGCTGAAGCGGGACGTCCATCTCTTTGTTTGGAGGGGCAATGTTGAGAGGCAAAGGCATTTACATCTGGCAGGTCCAGGCGTGTGAAGGGGGGAACGCCCAGCAAATCGTAGCCCAGGCCCAGGCGGCCGGGCTGGGCCATGCGCTGGTCAAAGTCACCGACGGCGCGGCGTCCTTCCCCGGCGCGGCGCACGAGGCCGTCACGGCGGCGGCCATCAACGCCCTCAAGCTGGCCGGATTGGACGTGTGGGGCTGGGGCTTTGTCTACGGCGACGACCCCATTGGCGAGGCGGACATCGCCATCCAGCGCGTCATCGGCCTGGGGCTGAGCGGTTTTGTCATCGACGCCGAAGGGCAATATCGCAACAAGCCGCCTGGCACGGCCACGCGCTACATGAACCGCCTGCGGGCCGGGCTGCCCGGGTTGCCGCTGGCGCTCAGCAGCTTTCGCTTCCCCAGCGTGCAGGGGGCCTATCCGTTCGACGAGTTCCTGGCCCAATGCCAGATTGCCATGCCCCAGGTGTATTGGGTGGCCCAGTCGGGCGGCAACCCGGCCACCGAGCTAGAGCAATCCTGGCGCGAATACACCGACCGCTGGCCGCACCTCATTTACGTCCCCACCGGCGCGGCCTACGGCGAGTGGCAGGGCGACCACGAGTGGTGGTGGACGGCCCGCCCGGATCAGGTCACGGCCTTTTTAGACAAGGCGCGCGAGCTGGACCTGCGGGCGCTCAACTTTTGGAGCTGGCAACACGCCCGCTTTGACGCCGCTAACCTTAATTACCCCGGCAGCGAGCTGTGGCAGGCTATGGCCGGTTACGCCTGGCCGGGGGGCGTGGCGTCGGCGCAGCCGGAAAATCGTCTGGTCGAGGCCCGGGTCGGCCTCAAATTCCGCAGCCAGCCCAGCACAAACGACGCCTTTTGGATCGACCAAATCGTCTTTCCACAGGGAACCGTGTTCATGGCCCTGGGCTATCCCACCTGGCCGCAGGAACCCGGCGGCTATCGCTTCCAGCGCATCCGCACCATGGACGGGCGCGACGGGTGGGTGGGACATTTCTCCGGCTCTACTCTCTATCTCACCCAGCGCCGGCAGGCCGGACCAGTGGTCACCCCGGCGGAAAAGCCGGTGTGGGTGATCGAACCGCTGGGCCTCAAGTTTCGCAGCCAGCCCGTCGCCGACAACCTCTACTGGATCGACCAGATCATCTTTATGCCGGCCACGAAACTGATCGCCATCGGCCGCGCGTTTATGGACGCCGGCGGGCATTATATCTGGCAAAAGGTGCGCGCCGGCGACGGGCGCGAGGGTTACGTGGCTTACGGCTACGACAATCACATCTATCTGAGCGAAAGCGCGCCGCTGGGAGGCGGGGGGACCGTCGCCGAGGTGTGGAGCATCAGCGATCTGAACGTGCGCGCCGCGCCGGATGCAAACAGCGCCATCGTCTGGACCGTGAGCAGCGACACGCGCCTGGAAGTACTGGAAGACCCGGCCCTGGCGGCGGCCAAAGTGGGTCAGGACGGCCAATGGCTGCGCGTGCGCACCCCCAGCCTGCGCGAGGGACACGCGGCGGCGTGGTACGTCACAGCCAACAAACCCCCCGACACGCGCAAGGCGGTCCAGACGCCGCGCGTCGGCGAGAGCAAAACCATCTATGGCTTTCACGATCCCTTTGATCGCAAAATTTTCGGGCAGCGACGCGGCTGGGTGCTGATCACCGAGGGCGTCGGGCGCGACCCGCAGGGCGCGGGCGGCAACCGGGCCGTGTACACCGACTGGTCCGACGCCGGCTTTGGCGTGATCGCCCGGCTGAACCACGGTTACGGGGGCAGCGGCACGCTCCCCCAGCCGCAGCATTACGCCGCCTTTGCCCAGACCTGCGCCCGCTGGGTGCAAAACTCGCTCGACCCGGCCAACCCGGCCCGGGGTTGCCACATTTGGATCATCGGCAACGAGATGAACAACCCCCGCGAGTGGCCCGGCAACCAGGACGGCGTCGGGGGGCAGCCCATCACGCCCGAAAGCTACGCCGACGGCTTCAACCAGGTCTATACGGCCATCAAGGCCGTCCAGCCCGACGCCATCGTGTGCCCCGGCGCGGTGGACCCCTATTACGGTCCCGGCAGCGACAACCGGGCCTGGTTTCAGACCATGCTGGCCCGCATTGCCAACCTGGACGGCCTGGCTCTGCACACCTACACCCACGGCTCCAATCCCGCCTTGATTGCTAACCCGAATCGCTTTGGGATGGACGAGCACGGCAATTGGGCCGATCCGGGCAACATCCTGAGCTGGCAATATTATCATTTCTACGCCTATCGCACCTATATGGACATGATCCCGGCTCGCTGGCGGCGCACGCCGGTGTTTATCACCGAGACCGACCAGGTGGACCCGTGGGCCGACGCCAACACCGGCTGGGTGCAGGCCGCCTACGCCGAGATTGACCGCTGGAACCAGCAGCCGCACGCCCAACAGATCCGGGCGCTGCTGCTGTACCGCTGGCCCAAAGTGGGCAACTGGCCGGTCAACCCCAACGACGACCGCTGGTGGATCGTGGGTAAGCAGGGAGTGATCGACGATTTCAAGGCGGCGTTGAGTAAGAATTATCGCTGGCGGGCGTAGAAAAGCAGAGGAGTAAAAGATGGCAGTGACAATCGAGACGGTCAAACCGCCCGATCGAGGGTGGATGGATGTTCAGGTGCGACTTACGGCAAACATCCAGGTAACGGCTGAGACGGCCCGTCGGCGCGTCAGTGTTTTCGTGGGAAACGAGATCGCGGACTTGTCGCACGGCGAAACCCCGGCGATGGTCGTGAGCGACGTGGGTGTCTACTGGCGCGTGCCAGTAGCGTTGTCATCCCGCTCGTGGGGGCGGATTGGTCAAGTCGGCGCCATTGACGTGGACGTCGAGACAGGCAAGTTGCGTGTGGATGAGCGGATCATAACCGAGATTGAGCACAATGCCGAGCGCTTTGCTATCAGTGCCGCACTTTGAACAGTCGCGCGATGGTATGTGCCTGCCAGCCTGCGCTCGTATGGTGTTGGCTTATCGGAGAGACGTGATTTAGCCCCTTGGGCGTCCAAAATGGGTGCAAAACGAGCAAAAAACGGGCACAAGGCCCTATATTACAGGGTTCTCCGGCAGGCTGCTAGGCTGAGGAAGGAGCGGCGACAGGCTGCGGGGTCGCAAACAACGACCGACGCTCCGGGCAGGGCGTCCACTACCTTTGCCCGGTGTCAAACGCACTCATCTGTGGTAAAATCAGGCCAGGAACGTCACAATCGAGCGCGCCGCTTGACGCACGTGATGATGCAGCCGGGTAAACACCTATAGCGATGCTGGAGAAAATAGTTAATGAATATTCTACTTGAGCGTATCTCTATTGATCCCAACGTCTGTTTCGGCAAGCCGTGTATTCGCGTCCTTTCCTCATTTCACTCGTAGCCTGCCAGGTCACACCCGTCACGCCGACGCCACTGCCGACGCCGGCCATGCAGGCTATCCCTCTTCCCGCCCCGCGCACCCACGGCGACCTGTCCCTCGAAGCCGCCATTGCCGGCCGCCGCTCGGTGCGCGCCTTTACCGACCAGGCGCTGACCCGCGCACAGCTCTCCCAACTGCTGTGGGCCGCCCAGAATCTGCTCCTGAAAGCCGTGGCGTTGGGCTTGGGCGGCGCGCCCATCGGCGCGTTTTACGACGACCCGTTACAAACGGCGCTGGCGCTGCCCAAGGATCACGCGCCGCTCTACCTGCTCGTCGTGGGATACCCCGATGAATGACAAGATCTCTTATTGGATTGCCGACGGCGGCGTCCTGGGCCGCCCGCGCCTGGCCGCATCCGAGACCGGCCTGTGCAAGCTGGCCCTGGGCCGCGAAAGCAACGCCGACTTTTTCAGTTGGCTGGCGCGGGTGATGCGACCGGCCGCTCTGACAGAGCAATGCACGCCCGTGATCGGTCAAGCCCTGACCGAGATCAACGCCTATCTATCCGGCAGTTTGAGAGCATTCACCTGCCTCCTCGACTTGCGCGGCACGCCGTTCCAGCAGCGTGTGTGGGCCGAGGTCGGGCGCGTTCCCTACGGCGCGACGACCACCTACCAGCAGATTGCGGCCTGCATGGGCCGTCCCAAGGCCGTGCGGGCCGTCGGCGCGGCCAACGGCGCGAACCCCCTGCCGCTCTTTGTCCCCTGCCATCGCGTCATCGGCGCGGACGGCGCGCTGCGCGGCTACGGCGGCGGCCTGGAGCTCAAAGCCGCTCTGCTCCAACTGGAGAATTCTGCCCTGACTCGCTGACTCGCTGACTCGTCATACCTTGCCACAACCCCTCTTTTGTGCTAAACTTGCCTGTCATTCAACACTGGACGTAACTGTTCAGCCTGCGCGGATATGACAACGAATCAGAGGATTGAGCGAATCTGTGCCTTTCAACTCGATAGACTGCTCGCCATAGACACGCTAACCGGGGCCCAACGTGATGCCCACCTCACCCAACTGCAGAGCGAGGATATCCCGTGGGATGCCTGTCAGCGGCGTCATTTGGTCAATCCTGAAAATTCGTTGTCATATCCCCCTCTGAGCAGTAACCACTGGACACGTGAGGAACCTGTATGCGCCCAAGCTGGCTTGTTCGCTTGCTGTTGAGCGGGCTGCTGCTGTTGACCGGCGTCGCGCCCGTCGCCGCTCACCCGGCCCGCCAAAGCCCTTTTGAGGGACAGATCATCTCGCCGCAGCCCGGCAGCGAGCTGCGCGGCAGCGTCGAGATCGTCGGCTTTGCCAAACATCCCAACTTTTGGAAATATGACGTATACGCGATGACCGGGCGCGTCGAAGACCCGTGGATCCCCATCGCTACCGGCGTCGAACAACAGGTCGAAACCCCGGCGCGGCTGGCGGTGTGGAACACCTCCACGGTTCCCGACGGCGAGTACATCCTGTTGCTGCGGGTGTGGGATCGCAATCAAGGACTGCAAGATTTCGCCTTTGCGCCCTATTTTCTGGTGAACAGCCGGCCGGTAGACACGCCTACTCCGCAGGCCTCTCCCACGCCCTTTGAAATCTTGCCCACCGTCCCGCCGCAGACGCCCACGGTGGTGATTGACCAACCGCCCACCGCCACCCCGCGCCCCTCGCCCACGCCCGGCGGACCGCCCACCGTCACGCCCACGCCAGGGCCGTCGGCGCTGTCCTCCTTGAACATCGGCGGCTGGCGAGACGCCTTTTGCAGCGGTATCTGGCTGGCCGTGGCCTTGTTTGCGCTGTGGGGAGTGGTGTGGATCATCCGCACCGGGGTGCGCCTGGCGTTCAAATGGCAACGCAAGCGAAAACTGTTGCCGCGCCGGTAGCGGCGCGTCTTACGCGCCACTAGACCCTATACCGGGGCTGGTCGGGTCGGCCAGCCCTTGTGTGTGTTGACCGGTATTGGCGTGTATGGAAACGCGCCCTACCTTTTGCCCAGGCTGGCGCGTATGGAAACGCGCCCTACCTTTTGCCCAGGCTGGCTCGTATGGAAACGCGCCCTACCTTTTGCCCAGGCTGGCGCGTATGGAAACGCGCCCTACCTTTTGCCCAGGCTGGCG
>DAOTXN010000158.1:0-1777 GCA_034435435.1 Anaerolineae bacterium
GCCAGACCGGCCTGCATTACGTGCAGCTCGACCTGGGGGCGGTGTACACGGTGGACAAGGTGAAGGTGTGGCACTATGCCGCCGACGGGCGCACCTATCACGCCACCAAGACCCAGGTGAGCGAGAACGGCAGTACCTGGACCACGGTGTTCGACAGCGCCACGGCGGGTGAGTATCAGGAGACCGCCGCCGGCAAGACCCACACCTTTACCGCCCGCAACGTGCGCTACGTGCGCGATTATCTGAACGGCTCGACCTCCAACGCGGGCAACCACTGGGTGGAGATCGAGGTGTGGGGCGTGCGCACTACCGCTTACGTCGGGGCGCACTATGAGCGGGACGGCGCGTCGGGCGTGGCTGCCAGCACCTACTACGCCGGGAGCACACGGGTTGCGCTGCGGCGGGGCAGCGTGGTATACTATCTACTGAGCGACCACCTGGGCAGCACCGCCTTGAGCGCCGACAGCAGCGGCAACGAGGTCAGCGAGTTGCGGTATAGGGCGTGGGGCGAGACGCGCTACGCCGGGGGCAGCGGGATGGCTACCGACCGGCGCTTCACCGGGCAGCAGCAAGAAGCGGCGCTAGGACTGTACTTTTACAACGCCAGATATTACGACGGCGCGCTGGGACGCTTCATTCAGGCCGACACGATCGTGCCCGAGCCGGGAAATCCCCAGTCGCTGAATCGCTACTCGTACACTTACAACAACGCGTTGCGTTACATTGACCCTGACGGACATGGAGTGAAGGAGTGGCTGGAGGAAAAGGCAAAAGAGGCTACTGATTGGCTTCTGCATAAAACAGGGACAGTCGTTGATGGCGTCTGGGATTGGACAACGGATCGAATGCCTGATGGTAGCCGCAAATCCACCTATCAGGCATTAGGGGTTGCCATTGATTGGTTCTTCGAAACAGACGATCAAACGCAAGTGTTTGGTCCAGATGAACCGCTGACGCAGGATGTGAGATTTGATCCAGCAATAGACGCATTTCGTGAGGCGTGGGCGGCAGAGGGTTACCCATTGCCTTGGAGTTGGGAACATACAGTGGATAAGAGAGAGGGTCCGTGGTATCAGAGGGTAGCAGGGGGAACAAAAGACTATTGTGTCGAGACCGGGCAATTGATCGTGTCCGTTCTCGGTTTTGGATCTTCTTCACTAGAGGGACAAGTCGACGCGGTGGGTGGTGCTCTGGGGTCATTTGACTTGATCTCTGTATCCTCTGATCCCAGTGCAGGGAACGACATGGTCAAGTTTCAAGCATACAATACGACAGGTTGGGCCTCGGGAACAAGGATACCGGGGTACGGTTTTGGGCTAATCCCTAATAGGGACCGCAGTGACTGGGGTCCGGGCGGCACTATAGGGCAATACTTTTATTGGTGGGAGCCCATGCCCCAATAATACAGGGATGAGACGCAAAGAGAGGTGGACAATGGAACGAACCAAGTGGTTAGTGGTGATTTTATCAATCCTGATGTCAACGGCTTCAGCGTGTAAAGCGCCATATTCAAACCCACCGGTAACTTTTCAAGACCTCGACCTGGTAGGCACTTGGGAAGCGCACTACAGCGAACGGCGCGTTGACAAGTTGATTGTTAGAGCCGATGGCACATTCAAACAGATTTATCACGAGGATACCATACTCTGAAATTACGGCATAGTGTATTTCGATAAAGCCAGACTGCCGCACTGTAATTTGCCGGTTTCTGCATCTTTGCCGACTAGCTTATATCTCGCAAGTAGTATGATTTGCGAAAGCCGGTCAGAATTGTCTT
>DAOTXN010000159.1:0-30997 GCA_034435435.1 Anaerolineae bacterium
CAAATGCGTAAAAGCGGCAAACCCAAAGCCATTCGACAGGATTCACAAGATTCACAGGATGGAATTCGTGGAAAAATCCTGTAAATCCTGTAAATCTTGTCCAAAGAGCTACCAGGGTGAGCAGTTACGAGCAGAAAAGGGTCTGCCCCGAAAGTGAAATGCACCCGTAAAGAGGCTCAAGAAGGTGGATGCAAATTGAACATCGCGCTGACTGTCAACGATCAACACCAAACCCTCGCCATCTCCCCTCACGAAACCCTGCTCGCTGTCCTGCGGCGCGAGGGCTATTTCGGCGTCAAACACGGCTGCGAGGACGGCTCGTGCGGGGCCTGCACCGTGCTGATTGACGGCGTGCCGCGCAACGCCTGCGTCACGCTGGCCGCCCAGGCCGACGGCTGCGCCATCACCACCATCGAAGGGATCAGCGGCGAGCAAATGCGGGGCTGGAAAGGCTCTGCACCGTTGCATGTGCTGCAAGAGGAATTCGTCGAGACCGGGGCCATCCAGTGCGGCTATTGCACCCCGGCCCAAATCCTCACCGCACAAGTGCTGCTGGACGCCGAACCCAACCCCACCGAAGCCCAGGTGCGCGACGCCATCAGCGGCGTGCTGTGTCGCTGCACGGGCTACCTCAAGCCGGTGCAGGCGGTACTGCGTGCAGCGGCCCGACTGCGCAGCGAGGCCGTGCCGCCGGTGGACCGGCGCGGGTTGGGCATTCACGAAACAGGTGAGCCGGCCCCGCCAGGGTTGTTCGAACCGGCGCTCGACGAAGAACCCGGTTGGGGGACGCAGGACGAAACTCCTGGAGTCACTGACCACCAGCCACTCGTCACTCAAACCTTGACCCGCACGGCTGCTCCCCCGCTCCCCGGCTCCTCCGCTCCCCTGCACGTCGTGGGCCAGCCGGAGCACAAGGTGGACGCGCTCAAGCTGGTGCAGGGCAAGCCGGCCTTTACCGCCGACCTCGAGATGCGCGGCATGCTGATAGGCAAGCTGCTGTGGAGCCCTGTGGCGCACGCCCGCATCAAACGCATCGACGCCAGCAAAGCGCGGGCGCTGCCCGGCGTGCACGCCGTGCTCACCCACGCCGACGTGCCGCGCGTGGTCCACTCGACCGCCGGGCAGTCGCATCCCATCCCCGGCCCGTTGGATTTCGTCAGCCTGGACCACAAGGTGCGGTTCGTGGGCGACCGGGTGGCCGCCGTCGCCGCCGAGACGGAAGAGATCGCCCGGCGGGCGCTGGAGCTGATCGAGGTCGAGTACGAGGAGCTGCCGGCTATTTTGGACCCGCGCCAGGCGTTGGACAACCCCACTCTCATCCACGACGAGCCGGATTACATGGGTTTTGACCACGCCGACCCCCAACGCAACCTGGCTGCAGCCATCCGCATTGACCTGGGCGACGTGGACGCGGCGATGGCCCAGGCCGACCGCGTCTTTGAACAAGAATACACCGTGCAACGGGTCCAACAGACCCCCATCGAGCCTTACGTGTGCGTCACCTATTGGGATGAGGACGACCGGCTGGTCATCCGCACCAGCACGCAGGTCCCGTTTCACGTGCGGCGCATGATGGCCCCGGTGCTGGGATTGCCGATCAAGCGCATTCGCGTGATCAAACCGCGCATCGGCGGCGGGTTCGGCAACAAGCAAGAAGTTTACCTGGAGGACATCTGCGCCCACCTGACCATCGCCACCGGGCGACCGGTGAAAATGGAATACACGCGCCAGGAGCAATTCGTCAGCAGCACCAGCCGCCACCCGATGGTGATCAAGATGCGCACCGGCGTGATGAACGATATGCGCATCGTCGCCAACGAGATGATCGTGCTCAGCGACACCGGGGCTTACGGCAATCACGCCCTCACCGTCACCGGTAACACCGGTCACAAGGCCATGAGTCTGTATAACGCGCCCCATATCCGTTTCCACGCCGACGTCGTCTACACCAACAACCCGGCCTCGGGGGCCTATCGCGGCTACGGCGTGCCGCAGGGTTTCGCCGCGCTAGAGCCGCACATGGAGTGGATCGCCCGCCAGATGGGCTGGGACGCGCTGGAATTTCGGCTCAAAAACGTCGTGCGGCCCGGCGACGAGCACCCCATGAGCAAAGTGTGGAGCGAGGGCCGGGAGGCCGCGCCGGAGATCATTCGCACCTGCGCGCTGGCCGACTGCGCCCGCCTGGGCGCAGAAGCCATCGGCTGGCACAAAAAGCGGGATTCGTCCTCCGTCATTCGTCCTTCGTCTCTCAAAAAAGGTCTGGGGGTCGCGTTTGTCATGCAGGGCACGGCCATCCCCAACCTGGACATGGGCGCGGCCAGCCTCAAGATGAACGACGACGGCAGCTTTAACCTGCTGGTTGGCGCGACCGACTTGGGCACCGGCTCAGACACCGTGTTGACGCAGATGGCTGCCGAGGTGTTGGGTTGCGAGCCGGAGGATTTTATCACCGCCTCGTCGGACACCGATTTTACCCCGTTCGACAAGGGGGCCTACGCCAGCAGCACCACCTACATCAGCGGCGCGGCGGTGGTCAAGGCGGCGGAAAAGGTGGCCGAGCAGATCAAAACTGTGGCCGCGCGCATGCTGGGCCAGGCCAATCATCAAGCTATCCAACTGGCGGACCGGCGCGCCTGGTCGCCCGATGGCCGCAGTGTGACGCTGGAAGAGGTGGCCCTGAACGCTTTGCACGCCAACCAACAACACCAGATCATGGCCGTCGGCAGTTATGTCAGCCCCGACAGCCCCCCGCCTTTCGCGGCTCAATTTGCCGAGGTAACGGTGGATACTGAAACAGGGCAGATCACAGTAGACCGGCTGGTGATGGCGCTGGACTGCGGCGTGATCGTCAACCCGGCCACTGCCAGCGGGCAGGTGGAGGGCGGCATGACCCAGGCGTTGGGCTACGCCGTGTGCGAAGAGATGGCCCAGGACGCGACGGGCCGGGTGGTCAACCCGCGCTTCGGTCCATATCGCATCTTTAGCGCCGACGAGATGCCCGAGCTGCAGACCATTTTCGTCGAGACCTACGAACCGACGCACCCCTTTGGCGTAAAGGCTGTGGCCGAGATCCCGCTAGACGGCGTCGCCCCGGCGGTGGTCAACGCAGTGTACGATGCCACCGGCGTGCTGATTCCGAATCTGCCCCTGACGCCAGAAAGGGTATGGCGAGCATTACAATGAGCAGCGAGCGCATTACATCGGACCCCAACGTCGCCAACGGCGCCCCTATGATTAAAGGCACGCCCATTTCGGTGCACGAAATTTTAGGTCGCGCTGCCGCCGGTCAGACCCCAGCCGAGATCATCGCTGCACTTTCTCAGTTGGATCCGACCGATATAGCAGCCGCGTTCGAGTATGCGGCTATGGCGGTGCGCCAATTCTCCCCGACCACCGTCTCTGCCCGGCAGCAGGCAACCGCCTCGCCGCACGAGGCAGTCGAGCTGGATTTGAGCCGCATTCTCATCGTGGATGACCAGGAACTGAATCGGCTATACATGCAGGCCATGTTCCGGGGCAGCGAATTTCAGGTCAGTGTCGTAGCTGATGGACACGAGGCGCTGGCGCAGGCTCGCGTCGAGCTACCGTTTTTGATTCTCAGCGACATTCAGATGCCCGAAATGGACGGCTTTGAGTTTTGCCGCCAGCTCAAAGCCAACGAGCGCACCAAAAACGCATCGGTCATTTTTGTCACCGCTCACCACCGCAGCGCCCAAAAGGTGAGCGAGGGACTCGACCTGGGAGCCGACGATTACATCTTTCGTCCCTTCGATCGGAGCGAACTGTTATCGCGGGTGCGGGCGGTGGCGCGCGTTAAGCGGGCCGAGGAAGAAACCCGTCGCTACGCCCAAACGGTCGCCCAACGCAACCAACAACTCGAGCTGCTTAATGAGTTGGCCCTGGCTGTAGCCTCATCCCTAGAGCTAGAGGGTATCTTTAACTCTTCGATGCAGAAACTCTCCCAACTGCTAGACGCCGAAGCCGTCTCGTTACTCTTGCTCAACCAGGAAATGCAAGAGATGGTGGTGAATATCTCGACTCGCACCGGCGCGCGGGTGGAGAAAAGTGTGGCCTTTCAGACAGATGACAACATAGACGCCTGGGTCGTACAAAGGCGTGTCCCGACCATCGTCACCGAGATATTGACGGATCCACGCACGACGTTAGGGGTCAAGCCAACCGCCATTTCCTGTCTGCCGATGACCAGCAAAGAACAAGTGGTGGGCGCCATCGCCATCGTCAACAAGCGCGGGGGGCATTTTCCAGCCTCCGACTGGGTATTGCTCAACTCGGCAGCAGGCATTATCGCGGTCGCTCTGGAAAATGCCCGGCTGTTGCAAGACACTCAACAACAAATGGTAGACCTGGTCTTGCTCAACGAGATCGGCCATGCCTTGACCTCCACCCTCGACTTGGATCAAATTCTGAATCGCACCACGCAGTTGGTGCAGGAATCCCTACGCGCGAACGCTGCCTCATTGTGGCTCCTCGCCCAAGAGCCTCGCGAATTGGTGCTGACTGCTTCATCCGGTCCAGGGGCGCAAACGGTGACGGGCTTTCGCTTGCCGCTCGACCAGGGCATCGCCGGGTATGTGGCGCGCACGGGCGAGCCGTATCTCTCTACCAATGTGTCTGCCGACGACATGTTCTTTACCCAGGTCAGCAAAAAAAGCAATTTCACCCCCGGCTCGATTTTGTGTGTGCCGGTGCAGGTGAAAAATCAAACCATCGGCGTCATTCAGGCTCTTCATCAAGCCCCCTACCGCTTCGATCAGAGCGACTTGCGCTGGCTTTTTTCTGTTGCCAGCTCGGTCGGCATTGCCATTGAAAACGGGCGCTTGTTCAGCACCGTACAGCAGTTCAATCGTCGCCTGGAGCGCATGGTGGCCGAACGCACGCAGGAACTGGCGGCCGAGAAAGAAAAGACTGAGGCCATTTTGGCCAGTATGGCAGATGGTTTGTTGGTGTTAGACGCCGAAAATCGCGTTTTGTCCTTAAACTCAGTGGCCGAGGAAATGCTGAGTTGTTGTTTGGATGAGGCTCTGGGTCAGACGATTAGCCCGGCGCATCTTGAAGACCCTCTTTGGCGCTGCATCCATGAATTGACTCGACATTCAGAGCCACCCGCCAGCGCCGCAGTGGACGTGCCCGATGTCTCACGACCTGGCGGCATTCGCTCTATCCAGGCCAACGCGGCTCAGGTGCGCGAAGGCGAGTTGGCTATCGGCACAGTCATTGTCCTGCGCGACATCACAGCGCTTAAAGAAGTGGAACGCATGAAAGCCCGCTTTATGGCCGGCGTCACCCACGAACTCAAGACCCCACTCTCCATCGTTCAGCTACAGATCAACAACCTCAGAGCCTATCATTCACGGCTATCTGAACACAAACGGGACGAACTATTGGACGCGGTTCAGAATCAGGTCAAGTTGTTGGAGCAATTGGTGGAAGATATCTTGACGCTCTCGCGTCTCGACGCCAGCGAAGCGCGTGGCCAACCCCAGCCAACAGATCTGAAGGAACTGGTCAGTCGCGTCGTGAACCTTTTACGTCCGCTGGCTGTCCTGAAAGGAGTGGCGCTATCTTGGACGCCTCCCTCCTCGGCGGTCATTCTACAAGCCGATCCAAAACAGTTGGAGCGACTGGTGCGCAATCTGGTCGATAACGCGATCAAATACACACCGGAAAAAGGCTCTGTGGAGATAAAATTATCGCTTGAGGAAGCCGGCGCGATAACTCTACAAGTGATCGACACAGGCATCGGCATTCCGAGTGAGCACCAGGCGCATGTATTCGACCGTTTTTATCGCGTGGACCCCTCCCACACGATCCCTGGTACTGGACTGGGACTTGCTATCGTCAAGGAGATCGTTCAAGTTATGCGGGGGGAATTACATCTCAAGAGTGTCCCCAAGCAAGGCAGCACTTTTACCATCACACTGCCTCGCCATTAGCTAGAATAGCATAAACAACAGGCTCTCACAGCCAAAGGCGGTACGTGAGAGCCTGTGCGTGCTTACGCTAACCCAGGACTATTCCCACAGTTCACCGGCGCGTTTCGACAGATTCCACTTGGCGCGCGTCTGAGACATTTGCTCGTGGGCAGCTCGCATAGATTCAATGATCTTGGCGACCTTGTCGGCGCGCCGAGCCATCAATGTCTGAAAGATAGTGGACAAAAAGAAAGCAGACATTGCAAAGGATGGAAAGTTGTTTGGTGTGCGGCCGGGGGTGACAAAAACGACCTCAGCCGGGCGAGCCGCCGAAGATGATCCCCACGTCGTGATGGCGTAGGTCTTGGCGCCTTTATCGCGAGCAAACTGCAATGCCGTCCCCATGTCTGGACCGACGTCTGCCAGTGACAAAGAAATAACCAGATCTTGGGCCCCAACGTCGTGCAGGGCCGTCATGGCGCTGGTGGCCGATGCATCTATGGTTTTTGCCTCTACTCCGGCGCTACGCAATAACATCGTGAACATCTCGGCCAGATAAAGTCCCGCCCATTGAGAGACGACAAAAATGCGCGCCGCCGACTCCATAGCATGGAACAACCCATCTAGCGCCTCCTGGGTCAATTGAGACTCCATGCGCTCCAAGTTAGAACGCTCGGCCGCGATGATCTTGAGCACTGCGTCGTGGGATGTGCCTTCCTGGACGTTGGCGACGTAAACCTGCTCCAGCTCGTCGCGGACGGCCGCTCTCAAATCAGAGAGTAGCTCAGGGTAGCCACGATACCCCAGGCGCTGAGAAAAGCGCACCACAGTGGCGGGATCGATGTCCAACCGGTTGGCCAACTGCGACGCTGTCATGAAGGCTGCGTCGAAATAGTTGTCGCTCAGGTATTCACCTAGCCGCTTGAAGCTAGGCGTCAACCGATCATAGTGTTCTCGTATTCGCTTTCGAAACATTTTGGGCCCCTTTCTTGATGCTTTTGAAATTTGAGAAAAGAGGAAAATCAAACGCTGTCGCTGCTACGACACTCTTATTATATCGCAGTGAATCTTTTTGTCAAGCGTTTACTCTACTCAAGTTTATAGGCCAGAATTTTACGACTACCTAACCATCATCTCACAGCAAGTTATGTCCCACCTGACACACATGAATAGGGCGACTCGAGCCAACGCCTGCCCTATCCCCATCCCCCACCGCCGGGCGTACGCAAGCTGAGCGTTTCTCCGGCAGCCAGATCCAGACTGACCTTGCCGGCCAGCTCTTGTTCTGTCCCATCGGCGTGAATAACCACGTTTCGCCCGGATTGCCCCGGCTCACCACCTAATAGTCCATACGGCGCGCCCTGGCGGCGTTCGCTGAGCAAATTGACCCGCACCGGACAGTGAAAACACAAATCGCGACGCAGGCCATCGCCGCCGGGATGCCTCCCCGCACCGCCAGATCCTCGGCGCAGGCTATACCGGAGTACCTGAAGTGGCAAGGCGTACTCTAGCGCTTCAATCGGTGTATTGAGCGTGTTGGTCATGTGGCTGTGCACGCCGCTCTCACCGGAACCGCCCGGTCCGCCGCCCGCACCGCCGCCGATCGTCTCGTAATAAGCAAATGGCTCGCCCTTGACAGGATCAACGCCGCCAAATGTGACGTTATTCATCGTTCCCTGGCTGGCGGCGGGAATCCGATCGGGCAGCGCCTGAGCCAGCGCCCCCAACACCACATCCACCACGCGCTGCGAGGTTTCCACGTTGCCTCCAGCCACAGCGTGAGGTGAGCGGGCGTCGAGCAATGAGCCGGGAGGAACGTGGACCGTGATGGGGGCAAAGGCGCCGGCATTGGTCGGCGCCACCTCGCCTACCAGGCAGCGCACGACATAATAAACCGCTGATTCGACAATAGCCCGCACGGCGTTGATGGAGCCTCGCGCCGCCGGCGCCGACCCTTCAAAATCAAAAATCATCTTGTCACCCGCAATCGTGACAGTGGCGCGAATCGGGAGCAGTTCGTCGGAAAAGCCGTCGCCATCCAGCGCGTCCTCAAAAGTATAGACGCCGGCGGGCATTTCGGCAATGGCCGTCCGCGTCAGTCGCTCAGCGTAGACAACGAGCGCCGCGCCGTAACGCAGCGTCTCATCCAATCCATAACGGGCCACGATCTCGCGGGCGCGCACCGCGCCGACCTCGTGGGCGGCCAGTTGAGCGGCCAGGTCGCCCCGCCGCTCGTCGGGCGTGCGCACGTTGCGCAAGATAAGCCGCCACACAGCCTCATTACGCTCGCCAGCGGCATAGATCTTGAGCGGCGGGATGATCAGACCCTCTTGATAGATTTCCGTCGCCACAGGCATTGAGCCGGGCGCTATGCCTCCCACGTCGGCGTGGTGGGCGCGACTGGCGACGTAAAAAGCCAGCATATCGTTCACAAAAACTGGCGAGACCATCGTAATATCGGGCAAGTGGGTGCCGCCCAGGTAAGGATCGTTGAGCACGACCACGTCGCCGGGACTAAAGGGAGCGCATTGCTCGATGGCCGCCCGCACCGAGGCCGGCATCGCACCCAGGTGCACGGGAATGTGGGCCGCCTGAGCCAGCAGGCGACCCTCGCCGTCGAACAACGCGCAAGAATAGTCTCGCCGCTCCTTGATGTTGGGGCTGTAAGCCGTGCGGCCCAAGGTGACGCCCATTTCTTCGGCCACGGAGGCAAAGAGGTGTTTAAAGATTTCCAGAGTGACGGGATCGATCCGAGTCATAACCATCAAACCTTTCAAGACGACTCAAAACTCTGGTTTCGAAATCAACGGACGTCCGGCTTCAGCCGGGGGCCGGGGGCATCCTCGCTAAAGCGAGACGTCCGGCCACGACAAATAGCGCACAACTACTGTTCAGTATAGGCCAAGCGGAACAGATGTCAATTGCCAAGAATACCTTGTCAAACCGATAAACAGTAGGGTATAATTCCCTGGCATAGAATAACCAGACAGCACAAAGGACAAAAATTATCATGATGCGATACGACCGATTTACCGAGCGCGCACAGGACGCCGCACAGCGCGCGTATGAATGTTTGCAGCGCTACGGCCACAATCAGGTGGACACCGAACACCTTTTGCTGGCGCTATTGGAGCAGCCCGAGGGGGTCGTCGGCGAAATCGTGGAGAATTTAGGGGCCGACGCGGCTGTCATACGCGACAAGATCGACGGTGTGCTCAAATCTAGCCCCCGCGCCAATGTCTACGGCGGCGGCACAGGACAGGTCTTTATCACTCCACGCGTCAAGCGCGTGCTCGATCTGGCTCAACAAGAAGCCAATCGGCTCAAAGACGAATATATCTCTACCGAGCACATCTTTCTCGCCATTGCCAGCGAGCGCAACACCCCCGCCGCCCGCATCCTGGCCGAGAGCGGTATCACCAAAGACCGTATCTACGACGCGATCAAAGAGATTCGCGGCGGTCAGCGGGTGACCGATCCACAAGCCGAGACGCGCTATCGCATGCTGGAAAAGTTCTCCCGCGACCTGACGCAACTGGCCCGTCAGGGCAAGTTGGACCCGGTCATCGGGCGCGACAACGAAATTTTGCGCGTGATCCAGGTGCTCTCGCGGCGCACCAAGAACAACCCTGTGCTGATCGGCGAGGCAGGTGTGGGCAAGACGGCCATCGTCGAGGGGCTGGCGCTAAAAATCGCCGCTAATGATGTGCCCGAAATCTTGATGGGCAAACGCATTGTCTCGTTAGACCTGGGCGCGATGATCGCTGGCAGCCGCTTCCGAGGCGACTTTGAGGAACGACTCAAAGGGGCCATTGAGGACATCCAACGCGCACAGGGTGAAGTGATCCTATTTATTGACGAGCTGCACAACGTGGTCGGCGCCGGATCGGCCAGCGGGGCTATGGATGCCAGCAACATGATGAAACCAGCCCTGGCCCGAGGCGAGTTGCAGTGCATCGGCGCGACCACATTGGACGAATATCGCCAACACATCGAGCGCGACTCGGCGCTGGAGCGACGCTTTGCACCCGTCTTTGTGGACGAGCCGACGGTCGAAGAAACCATCAAGATGTTGTGGGGCCTGCGTGACCGCTACGAGGCTCATCACAAGGTCCGGTTTGGCGATGAGGCGCTGGTGGCCGCGGCCAAGCTATCTCACCGCTATGTCACCGAGCGCCATCTACCCGACAAAGCCATCGACCTGATGGACGAAGCCGCCGCCAAACTGCGGGTGGCGCTGTACACTCTACCCCCTGACCTTAAGGAGATGAAGCAGGAAATTGACCGCCTGCAAGCCGAGGAAGAAGCCGCCGGCGTCGCCCGCAATTACGAGCGGGCCGCTGAATACAAAACCCAGCGCCTGCGTCAGGAAGGCGAATTCACCGCCAAGCGCGAACGCTGGCAAGCGGAGCACCAATTAGATGAAGTGGTAGATGAAGATGACATCGCCGAAGTCGTGGCTGCGTGGACCGGCATCCCGGTCGCCCAGATGATGGAGACCGAAGCAGATAAATTGCTGCGCATGGAAGAAGCCCTGCACGAGCGCATCATCGGACAGGACGACGCCATCACGGCTCTGGCGGACGCGATTCGCCGCGCGCGCTCTGGCTTGAAAGACCCCAAGCGCCCGATCGGCAGCTTTATCTTTCTCGGCTCATCCGGCGTGGGCAAGACCGAGCTGGCCAAGGCGCTAGCCTGGTTCATGTTCGACGACGAAGACGCGCTGCTGCAGATCGATATGGGTGAATACCAGGAGCAGCACACCGCCAGCCGGCTCTTTGGCGCGCCGCCGGGTTACGTGGGCTATGACGAGGGCGGGCAGTTGACCGAAGCTGTGCGCCGACGACCTTATCGGGTGATCCTGTTCGACGAGATCGAAAAAGCCCACCCCGATGTGTGGAACGCGCTGCTGCAAATCTTGGAGGACGGACGTATGACCGACGGCCAGGGGCGCGTCGTAGACTTTCGAAATACGGTCATCATTATGACCAGTAACCTGGGTACTCAATATGCTCGCAGCGGCGGAGCGTTGGGTTTTGTTACCGGTCACGGCGACCAGGCCCGCGGCGAGCGTGAAGCGCACCGTGAGATCGAGAGCGCGCTCAAAAAAGCCTTCCGGCCTGAATTCCTCAACCGTGTGGACGAGATCATCATCTTTTCCAAGCTCACTCTGGAGCAGGTTGAGCAAATCGTGGATCTGCAACTGCGCGAGATCCGCGAGCGACTGCAAGAGCATGGGCTAGAAATCGAATTGACCGATGCTGCCCGCAAGTGGCTGGCGCAGGAGGGTTTTGATCCTCAGTTCGGCGCACGCCCGCTGCGGCGGGCGCTGCAGCGCCACATAGAAAGCCAGTTGAGTGTCCAATTGCTGCGCGGCACATTCAAAGGCGGGGACCAGGTCATGATCGATGCGGCCGGTGAAGACGGTATCACCTTCAGACGCAAAGAGAGTGCTTTGGAATCGGCCACTGAATCTGTCTCTCTGTGAGGATGCGCGCCACTATCGTACTGAGAGCATATTCCAACATTGTCCCAAGGCGTGTGCGGTAGCTTGATAATTGGCGAGGGGCGATTTGATCACCCCGGCATACCCAATTACCGCTCGTAACGCCGGATCACCATTCCGGTGTAGGGGTGTATCCCCAAGGCGCGCGTGAAAAGGCCGTCAAGCGGCGTCGCACAACACATCCACGGCGTACAGCCCGCGCAGCCTGTCCAGCATCCGCCGCACCAGCTCGGAGCCGATGCCTCGTCCCCGGTATTCGGGCACTACCTCTAGCAAGGGGATGTAAGCGGCTATTCCTTATCAAACATCTCGGCCAGGACACGCACGAACTCGATAGGCACGGGAAAGATGATGGTCGAGTTTTTTTCCACGGCGATTTCGGTCAGCGTTTGCAGGTAGCGCAATTGGATCGAAGCCGGTTCCGAAGCGATGACGTGGGCAGCCTCGGCCAATTGCTTGCTGGCCTGGAACTCACCCTCGGCGTGGATGATCTTGGCCCGTTTTTCGCGCTCGGCCTCGGCCTGGCGGGCCATAGCGCGTTGCATCGTCTGCGGCAGCTCTACGTCTTTGACCTCGACGATGCTCACCTTGACGCCCCACGGCTCGGTCTGCTCGTCGATGATCTTTTGCAATTCGGCGTTGATCTTTTCGCGGTGCGCCAACAATTCATCTAATTCGCTCTGGCCGATCACGTTGCGCAGGCTGGTCTGGGCGATCTGCCAGGTGGCCCGGCGGAAATCTTCAATCGCAATCACTGCCCGCTGCGGGTCCACCACTCGATAGTAGGCCACTGCGTTCACCTTGACCGTGACGTTATCGTGGGTGATGCAATCTTGGGCGGGGATGTCCAGCGTGATAATGCGCAGGTCTACTTTGTACATGCGGTCGATAAAGGGGATGATAAAGAACAACCCCGGTCCCTTGACCCCGCGCAGCCGCCCCAGGCGCAGAATCGCGCCGCGCTCCCATTCGGGCAATACCTTGACGGCCGCACCGATGAGCGTGAGCACAAAGAGCAAGGGAATAAACAACAAACTAAGCACTTCAGCCAAGCCTTCCATTTTTTCCTCCTGACCCCGTTTTGAATCGAACGTGGTTAATTTGAGCCAACCGGCCCATACGTGTACAACGCAGCTCGCCGGTGAGTCACACTTGTACAGTATACACGACTTATGCCCAGCGGACAATTCTTTCCATGCCGCAATCATTTCGTAACCGTTATGTAACACATCACACACACGTTTCATGCTATGCTCGTAGCGTGTGTAAATGGAGGGAGGGCAATGAGGATTTTGATCGTAGATGATGACAAGGGCCTGACCCAATTGCTGCAATTGGTGTTTGAAAGCAGAGGGTTTGGCGTGACCATAGCCCACAACGGCGAGCAGGCCATGGAAGCGCTGACAAGAGAGCTACCGGAGGCCATCTTGCTCGACATTATGATGCCCGGCATGAGTGGAATAGAGGTCTGTGAAAGAGTTCGGACCGATCCGCTCACTGTTCACACCCCTATTATCATCCTCACTGCCAAATCTGATCCCGAGACGCGCCACCAGGCGTTGGAGGCAGGCGCGAATCAATATCTGATCAAACCGGTTCGCCCCAGCGACTTGATCAACTGCATCCAGCAAGTCGTTGCACAGCCTGATCTGTCTGCCATCAAAGTTTTGACGTAACCCGGCCCCCCCGCCGACGCTCCGGTTCCCTAGCGCGACAAGGTGAACCGGAGCGTTTTTTTTGCCGACGAACGACGAACGACCGCCGACCTTGTCAAAAGGCAGGAACGGGCGTATAGTTTGGTTGGCTGATATGCAACTTGGTGTGCGAATTTGCGTAGAAAGGGATAGACCAGCATTCAGCCAACAACCCCAGTCTTCAACTATCGAGCCGGTCTGTGAGAGCTGAAAGCTGATAACTGAAAGCAGAAACACGTGAGTCAGGAACAAAACTGGATCGAGGCGGCGCGCCAGGGAGATCATCATGCCTTTGGCTGCCTGGTGGAAGCCTATCAAGGGCCGGTATTCAACTTGACGTACCGCATGCTCGGCGACCCTGCGGAAGCCGAAGATGCAGCGCAGGAGACCTTTTTGCGCGCCTATCGCAAACTCGACAGCTACGACCCTACACGCAAATTCAGCACGTGGCTGTTGTCTGTCGCGTCGCACCATTGCATCGACCGGCTGAGACGGCGGCGAATGACGTGGCTGTCTTTGGACGACGAAACCATCCCGCCTGACGCGTTTGCCAGCCATCAGCCCGGTCCAGAACAGCACACCGTGCAGGGCGAACAAGAGACCCAGGTACAGGCCATGCTGGAAACGCTGGCTCCAGATTACCGGACGGTGGTAGTTTTGCACTATTGGAACGGCCTATCTTACGAAGAGATCGCTCACACCACCGGCAGCACGGTCAGCGCGGTCAAATCACGCCTGTTTCGGGCGCGGCGCATGCTGGCGGAACAATTTCAGGGGACTGAAACCCAGGCCGGCGTGATGGCTCTGGCTTACTGAGAATCTGAGGAAGATGTGAAATGAGCTGTGAACGATACGAGTTGTGGATGATGGATGCCCTCGACGAAACCCTGGCCGAGTCTGAACGGCGGCAGTTGACTGCACATCTCTATATCTGCACCCGTTGCCGCGCCGGTTGGGAAGCGCTAAATGCGGTAGAGCGCGTGCTCGCCCGCGCCCCCATGATGCACCCCTCCCCTGGCTTCCCCGCCCGGGTCGAGGCCCGCCTGGTCCGTTTTGAGACCCAGCGTCGGACGCTCATTGGGGGGCTGGTGTTGCTCGGAGCCGCTGCCGCCCTATGCTTGTTGGCGGCGCCGCCCCTGCTCAACGGGCGGAATCCGCTACAGGCCTACGGCGCATTCCTGGGAGATGCCTATGGTTTATTGGGTCGGGCCGCACTGCTGGGATACAAATTGCTCTCGGCTGTGTGGCTCACGCTCGATGTCATAACCGAAACGGCCGGCGTCTCTCCGGTGAGTTTGACGGCCTATGCAGCGGGCGCGACCCTGGCCTTCGCCGCTGGGCGGCGGGCGCTGGAGACCCGCAGACAGGTCTCACAAACCGTACGCAACGGTCACTAACGAGGGAGAGGCTATGCACCGCAGAAGGCTATGGTTAGCCCTTGGACTGGTTATACTGGCGCTGCTTGTCTCCTTACGCCCGGCCTACGCCGCGCCTGTACAGGAGGATGAATTTGTCGTCGGCGATGACTTGACCTTGCGCGGCGGCGAACACATCGACGGCGACCTGGTGATCGTCGGCGGCAGTCTGACGATGCTGGCGGGCAGTCGCGTGGATGGCAGCGTCATCGTGCTGGGCGGCGACGTGGAAATCAACGGCAGCGTCCAAGGCGACGCGGTAGCATTGGGAGGTAACGTCGCTCTCCACTCTCAAGCCCGCGTCGTCGGCGACCTGGTAGCATTGGGTGGGCAGGTGCGGCGGGACGAAGGCGCACAGACAGGTGAGGTCGTCCAGGGCTTATCCATCCGCGACGCCCGCTTTTGGCGTGGACTGCGCGCGCCGCTTTTCTTCCCTCAGCTCAGCGCCGACCCGGCCACCATCGCCTGGAACACCTTGACCGCATTGATCCTTTCTCTGGTTATAGCTGCGTTAGGCGTTGTGGTGGTCGCCTTTTGGCCCACCCAAACGACAGAAGTGGGCCATACCATTCTCCGTTCTCCGCTGCCCAGTCTGGGCATTGGCTGCCTACTCTATCCGCTGGCCGGCAGCCTGATCTTTTTCCTCCTCATCACCATCTGCCTGGCGCTTTTTGTCCCGGTGATCGTCCTGTTGCTGGTAGCAGCCAGCCTGCTCGGCTGGATCGCCTTGGGTGTGTTGTGGGGACGCTGGCTGACCCGCCGGACGGGTTGGCGGCGAGCTACGCCAGTGACGGTGGCCGGTGTGGGTGTTTTTACCCTCAGCTTTATCAGCATTGTGGCAGGGGCAGTGCCCTGTGTGGGGTCGCTATTGGTGCTGGCTGCGACCAGCCTTGGCCTGGGCGCCGTGGCGTTGAGCCGTTTCGGTACGACACGCTATCCACGTCGTCCGACCGCGCCCGAATGAGCCATTATTCCAACTCGAAAAAACTGACACAGTCGGCCCAGATGGTATCCAGCTGGTCGTGCAGCAGGTGATCCGAATCGACCAGTTTCACTTGCACGTTTTCTCGCCCCCGTGCAAAGCGCAGGCTCTGGCGATAGTCTATCACGTCGTCGCGCCGACCGTGGGTGATCAAGATAGGCACACCATAGGTCTGCACGGCATAAGCATTGTAACCCGCCAGGTCCTGGACCAGATCGTAGCGAATCGGCATTTCCTTTTGATAGCCGTAGTGATACAAGGTGATCTGACCTTGTTCGCGCCACCGGTCCAACTCGGCCTGGGGAAACGAGAACTCGAAAGCCGGGGCCAGAAAGAGCATCTTGGCGACGCGAGCTGCTTCTATCGCGCCATAATGGTCGAGAAAATGCAATGCCACCCGCGCCCCCATACTGGAGCCGATCAGAAAAACCGGCCCGGCGGGACCAGCGTCGACCGCCCGCCGCAGCGCCTCGATCATGCGCGTGAGCGTGAGCCGTGTAAAGTCGCCAGCGTTCAGATCGGGCGCGTGCAGCGATAGCCCCAGTCGCGCCAGACGGTCGGCAAAAAAGCGCCCTTTGGTCGTGTCAGGCGACGAGGCAAAGCCGTGCAAGTAAAACAGGCTGCTAGTCATCATAGGTTTCAAGGCTGATTCGACCTGTGATCACATCGGGCTGGGCAAAGCGCGAGGCTGCTACCGCCAACCCCACGAAAAGCCAAAAGAATGTGACCGAATGGTGAAAGTCGAGATTGAAAAAATAGTGGTCAAACATGCCGCCTGCCAGGGCCCCCACCAACCCGGCGTGCAAGCCGTACCACAGCGGCTCCAGTTCAGAGTCGCGGGGCACGCGCCGCCACGTGCGCAGGGCCTGCCCAAACAATACCGCCACGATCACGATAAAAACTGCCAATCCTATCAACCCCATTTCCACTGCCATCAACAAATAAACGTTGGCGACTTTGACATACGTGTCGATGTCTGGCGAGCCGGCAAAACCCACCCCCAGCGCCGGATAGCGCCGGATGAGCGTGATGGCATCTCGATATTCGCCAAAGCGCATCTGGGTAGCCAGGTCTTCGCCGCGCAGTCCCTCGATCAAGTGAGTTACATAGCCTTGGGTCAGCGGCAAGACCCATATCAGCGCCAGGAGCGACAGCAGCAGCAGGCCCAATTTGCGATACCGCAGCACGGCCAGCGTCGCCAGCGCCACCCCCAGGCCGATAAAAGAGCCCCGGGAAAAGGTAAGCATGAGGCACAGCCCTATCGCGCCTCCCAACAGCGCTATCAACCAACGCGGGAAAAGCGGACGGCGGGCAAAGAACTGCGGCGCGACCACGCCGCCCACCATGATCAGCAGCCCCCCCAACACGTTGGGGTCCACCGCTGTCCCGGTCGCCCGTTGGGGTAAGGTCGGGTCTTCGCGGATATAGCGCAACACACCTGGCCCCACGGGGTAGTCGAAACGCCCCAGCGCCGACAGCACATCGATGGCCGTGCTGTCGGGCAAAACATAGAGCACAATGCCCACCACCGAGGCCGCAAAACCGGTCAGGATGATGGCCCGGGTCAGGCGAGCCAACTGCTCGGGCCGGCGGACGGTGTTCACCACGATAAAAAACAAGAGCATGCTCAGCAACACCTCGACAAAGTGGCGAGCCAGAAGTTGAGTCAGTGGGGCATGGGCCAGCCCGGCAACAAAAGTCATGATCGCCAGCAACATAAAAACAAAAACCGGCAGCCCCAAGGCCGTCCCCACAAATCTGGGCGCGTGGTCGGCGGCCGAGTCCTGCTGGTCGTTTCGATGCCGCGCAGGGCCGAGCATCAACTCGACCAGCCAGACGAGGAATAACGCGCCCAACACCAGGTCGAGAAAGCTGGGCTTGAAGCCAATGTCAAAGGGGAGCTTGCCAAAAGGTAACAGGCACACGACGGCCAGCAGCGCCCAGTAACCCACCTCGATGTCGCGCAGCATCCACAGCGCACCGGCTGCGCCGAGCGTCAGGCCGGCGGTAATGAACGGTCCGGCCGTCGCCACCAGCCAGCCGCCGGCCAAACCAACCCCGAGGCACACCCCCCACGCGCTCAACGTCGCCAGCCAGCGATGGCGCACAAACAAGAATTGTAACCAGTCTATCGTTCGAATCGTCCGCAACATAACCCACCTGCCAGCGAGCAGCAGTGTACCACGACCCATGAGGTTTGACAAGAACGAGCGGCCCCGCCCCTACCCGTTGCCGCTCGACATAACACACAAGAGTTGCAAATTGATACCAGTTGACTTATAATCGTGTTTGAAACCGCCAAGCCGCCCATGCCAACACTATCCCGATAGTCACACAGTGAATCTCAATGATTCCAACCAAAACGCTCATTCCGCGACGCCCTACGCGCTTGCTGCACCGACCTCACTTGGTAGGTCTATTGCATCGGCACGTGGACATGGTCTTGACATTAGTATCCGCCCCGGCCGGTTATGGCAAAACCTCGCTGCTGATCGACTTTTGCCACGACGCGCCCTTTCCCGTATGCTGGCTCTCCCTCGATCCGGCAGATGACGACCTGCGCACCTTGACCGAGTATCTCGTGGCCGCTGTGCGCCGCGTCTTTCCCCAGTTCGGAGAGGTGACCCAACGCACTCTGAAAAGTGAAAGCATCCACTCGGCCAGACTGGCGCGGGCCCTGGCTGGCGCGCTGGTCCAGGATATGCTGGATCAGATCCCCGACTTTTTTGTGTTAGTGTTGGACGACTATCACGTCATTGACGAGAACCGCGAGATCAACGAACTACTGACCGCTTTTTTGACCTATCGCCCAGAAAACTGCCATGTGATCCTCGCCAGTCGGATGGCGCCGGCAGGGCTACCAATCATCCAACTTGCTGCACGCTCCCAGATTGCCGGTATCGGGCCAACAGACCTGGTCTTTACACCCCAAGAAGTGCAGGAATTGCTGGCGCAAATGCACGACATCCGGCTGTCGCCCACACAGGCCGAAGAGTTGGTCGCCCATAGCGAAGGCTGGATCACCGGCATCTTGCTCTCGACCGGAGCCTCGTGGCGCGGCATGCGCGACATCCTGGCCCAGGCCCAAGGGTCCGCTGCCGGGCAGGCCCGATCTCAACAAGGTCCCATCTATACCTATCTGGCAGAGCAAGTCTTTCAGGAACAACCCCTTGAGTTGCAGGACTTTTTATTGATCTCTTCGACGTTGCAAGAGATGAATGAACCCTTGTGCCGTGAGGCCTTGGGGCTGGCGAACGCCGCCCACAGGCTGCCGGAAATCGAGCGGCGCGGCGTCTTTATCACGGCAGTGATGGAAGACGATACCGGGACCTGGTATCGCTATCACCACCTGTTTCACGACTTTCTTCAAACCCGACTGCGCCAGCAGGCCCCTGAACGCTTTCAGCAATTGCACCACCAGGTCGCCGACTGGTTCCTGGCGCGCCAGGAGTGGGAGAGAGCCGTCGCCCATCGACTTACCGCCGGCGACCTCCGGGCGGCCGCCCAAGCCATGGACGCCGCGCTGACCGATCTGACCGAGTCGGGGCGCGTGGGGACGCTGCTCGCCTGGTATGAGGCCGTCCCTCACGTGCTGCGGTCCGAATTTCCCCGCCTGTTGCTCTTTGCGGGACGCGCTCTTTTCAACCTGGGCCGGCTAGACCAAGCCCTGCCCCCCCTACTCCAGGCCGAAGCTATTTTTGAACAACGGGGCGACGTCGAACGCGCCCTGATTACCGCACTCCAACAGGCCGACGTGCGCTTTCACTGGGGACAATATGCGGAAGCGCTGATGCTGGCGCAACACGTGCTTGAACGGGCTACAGATTACCCCGCTTCGTTGGCCGAAGCTCACCGACTGGCCGGCGCCGCTTGTCTGAACCTGGGCCGACCGGAGCAAGCCATCTCACACTTGCATGCCTCCCTCAGTCTACGTCGCCAATTAGAATCCACCTTCAACATCGCCCAGACCTATCTGGACCTCTCGTTGGCCCTGTTGCGCGTGGGGCAACTGAGCGAAGGATGGGCCTGCCAGGACCAAGCCATCGAATTATATCGACAGACCGGTCCCTCAGCTCAACTGGCCATGTTGCTCAACAACGTGGCTTACGAGCGCTATCTCGCCGGCAACTATGAGCAGGCCATGGCGCTTTTATCCGAGTCCCTCACCATCGCCCGTTCCGCCGGCGCGCCTCGTCCGCGGGCCTTTGCCATGCTCACGTTGGCGGACCTCTATCGCGATTTGGGGGCGCTGGAGCAAGCCGCCGCGCTTTACACCGACGCTCAAGAATTGGCCCGTCAGCTCGGCGACGCTGAATTGATCACTTATGCGCTATCCGGCATCGCACAGGCGCGACTTTTGGGTGGAGCGCCGGTCGAGGCTCTAGGGTTGGCTGTGCAGGTTCGCGACCAAGTCCAAAAACAAGGCAACCTGTATCAACTCGGCCTCAGTTGCCTCACCCTCGGCGCAGCTCGACTCGCGTGCGGCGATCCGGTCTCGGCGCGGCGTGAGATCGAACACGCCATTGAGCTTTTGACCCAAAGCGCCGCCCGTCGCGACCTCACCCGCGCTTATGTGCTGCTGGCTCGCATCCGCCAGACCGCCGGCGATTCAGGCGGCGCGCTGGCGGCGCTGGCGCAGGCTCTGGATCTCGGCGTTGAAACCCAAACCTATCACTACCTGGTGATTGAAGGCCAGCGCGTTTTTGAATTGTGGAAACGTCTGCTGGAGCGCGACCTGGCCGACCGTCGGCCGGCTGAGATCGCGGATCGCATCCGGGCATTACCCGACCTGGTGCGCCAGATCGTGGGCGGGCTGGAGCCGACCGTTGTGCCCCAGCCGT
The DNA here is from genome assembly GCA_034435435.1 of Anaerolineae bacterium. GTDB lineage: Bacteria > Chloroflexota > Anaerolineae > S140-20 > S140-20 > DAOTXN01. The sequence continues at coordinate 20,372 of DAOTXN010000159.1, forward strand.
GCAAGTTGCGCTTTTATGCGTTTGGGCCCCCGCGGGTCGAAAAGGACGGCGAAGTGATCTCTGGCACGGCCTGGCGCTCGGCCCTGGCCCGCTACCTTGTCTTTTATCTGCTCACCCATTCCCCTCGCAACCGCGACCAGATTGCCGCCGCGTTTTGGCCCGCTGTGTCCCCCGACAAGGCCAAGTCCAGTCTTCACACCGTGAAATATCAGGCCCAGCGGGCGCTGGGCCGTTCGCTCATCATGTTCGAGGATAATCGCTATCACATCGAGCTCGATCCCGATTGCTGGTTCGACGTTGAGGTCTTTGAATCATTGCTGGATGGAAAGAGCGGGCGGCAAGCCAGATTAGAGCAAGCCGTCGAACTCTATCGCGGCGACTTTATGCAAGATTTCGACGGCGAATGGAGCATCCCCATCCGCGCCAGGCTGAAACAACGCTTCCGCGACGCGTTGATCGAGTTGGGCGAGTTGTACATTGCCCAAGAGCGCTTCGACCTGGCCTTCGCCGCCCTCAGCCGGGCCCTCGAAGCGGATGACACGTATGAGCCGGGCAACCGCGCCCTGATGCGTCTCTACGACCGCGACGGGCGTCCCCAAGCCGCGCTGGACCACTATCACAAGCTCGAACAGCGCCTGGCTGCCGAGGGTCAGCTACCCACTCCAGAGACGCAGGCCCTGTACCGCGAAATCCAGAACCGGCGCCGCCCTTGACGCCTGCCATACAAGCAGCAGAATCTTTGGAGTTCTTGGTGCGAAACGTTGCCGGAGGTCCGGCTTTAGCCAGGAAACTCCCGCTGAAGCGGGGCCTCCGCCTTGTTTTGAAACTTTCGAGCCAGGAGGAGATAGATGTTCATCACGCGCGAGCGACTGGAAAAGATCGAAGAACAAACGCTGGCCCCCTATGCCTGTAAAAGCGGCCAGTCAAAGGGTCGGGCTTTTGCCGAAGCGGAACACGCCTATCGTACCGCTTTTCAGCGCGACCGCGACCGCATCTTGCACACCACGGCCTTTCGGCGGCTGGAATACAAGACTCAGGTTTTTGTCAATTCCGAGGGCGACTATTATCGCACCCGCCTGACCCACACGCTAGAGGTGGCGCAGATCGGGCGCACGGTGGCGCGGGCGCTGGGGGCCAACGAAGACCTGATTGAGGCCATCTGCCTGGCCCACGATCTGGGCCACCCGCCCTTTGGTCACGCCGGCGAAGAGATGCTCAATCGGCTCATGGTCGAGCACAACGGCTTTGACCACAACAAGCAGAGCTTGCGTATCGTGGAAAAGCTCGAGCAACGCTACCCCGACCACCCCGGCCTGAACCTGAGCTGGGAAGTGCGCGAAGGCATCGTCAAACACGAAACCGAGTACGATACTTCTTCGGCCCAAGGCTACGACCCACAGTTGCGCGGCAATCTGGAGGCCCAAATCGCCAACGCCGCCGACGAGATCGCCTACAACGCCCACGACCTGGACGACGGTCTGCGGGCGGGTATGCTCAATTTGGACGAGGTGGCAGAGCTGGCCTGGTGGCAAACGTTACGGGAGAGCATTGGCTGGGATGGGGTTGGATTCGACGACCTGATCCGCTACCGCATGATCCGGCGTTTGCTGGGACTGCTGATTACCGACCTGGTGCAGCAGACGCATCGCAATCTGGAGGCGGCGGGCGTGGACTCGGTGGAGGCGCTGCAACGGTTGCCCCACAACGTGATCAGCTTTTCTGCCGAGCTTGGAGCCTGCACGCGTGAGTTAAAAGATTTCCTCTTTCAGCGGCTGTATCGCCACCACCGCGTCATCCGCATGCAGACCAAGGCCGAGCGCATCATCGGCGAGTTATTCAACGCTTACGTGAGCGAGCCGCGTCAATTGCCCGAAAGCACGCAGGCACGCCTGCAAGAGACGAGCCTGCACCGCACTGTTTGCGATTATATCGCCGGCATGACCGACCGCTTTGCGCTGCAAGAGTATGCCAAGCTCTTCGATCCGCGGGAGAGAGTATAGGTTACGGATACGCCCGCTTGAGCATGCGCGGAAACGGGATCGCCTCGCGCAGGTGGTCAATGCCGCAGATCCACGTCACGGTGCGCTCGACGCCCAGCCCAAAGCCGCTATGCGGCGCGCTGCCGAACAGCCGCAGGTCCACGTACCATTTGAACGCCTCTGGCGGCAAACCCCAGTCCACAATGCGCTGGCGCAGCAGTACAGGGTCAGAGATGCGCTCGCTGCCGCCGATGATCTCGCCGTAGCCTTCGGGGGCCAACAAGTCCACGCTCTTGCTCACCTCCGGCCGGCCCGGCCACGGCTCCATGTAGAACGCCTTGGCCGCCGTGGGATAGCCGTATACAAAGACCGGCTTGTCGAATAGCTTGGTCAGCTCGGTCTCGTGGGGTGAGCCGAAATCGCTACCCCACTCGAGCTTGAGCTGCTCCCTCAACTCCTCGTCGTCCGTCTGGGCGCGAATCTCGGCGATGCGCTCCAGCGCCTCGTCGTAAGAGATGCGCGGAAAAGGCGGGGCGACTTTTTCGAGTTGACGGGTGTCGCGCTCTAACAGTTGCAGCTCCAGCTTGCGCTCCCGCAGGCAGGTCTGCACGATGTAACTCACAAACTGCTCTTCGATCTCCATCAACTGCTCCAGGTCGCAAAAGGTGGCCTCCGGCTCGACCATCCAGAACTCGGTCAGATGGCGGCGGGTCTTGCTCTTTTCGGCGCGAAACGTCGGGCCAAAGCAATACACCCGGCCAAAGGAATAGATATTGGCCTCGTTGTACAGTTGGCCGGTCTGGGCCAGGTAGATCGGCTCGCCGAAATAGTCCACCTCAAACAACGTGGTTGTGCCCTCGCCGGCGGCGGGGGTGAGGATGGGGGTGTCCATATTGATAAAGCCGTGGCTGTCCAGCCAGTCGCGGATGGCCTTGACCACGGTGGCTCGCACGCGCAGCACCGCCCACTGCCGGCTGGAGCGCACCCACAGGTGGCGGTTGTCCATCAGAAACTCGACGCCGTGCTCCTTGGGCTGGATGGGATATTCCTGGGCCACTTGCAGCACGCGCAAATCCTTGACGCCGACTTCATAACCGCCGGGCAGGCCGGGGGCGCGCTCGTCGGCCCGCACCGCGCCCGTGAGGATGAGCGACGACTCTTGGGTCAGGCCGGTGCTCGCCTCGAACACCTGGGGCGACACGTCTTTTTTGAACACCACGGCCTGCACCATGCCGCTGCCGTCGCGCACTTGCAGAAATTGCAGCCGGCCTTTATCGGTGCGGCTGTAGAGCCAGCCCTGGATAGTCACATCTTGCCCGACGTGGGCGGCGATGTCCTGGATGCGGATCAACTCGGCCATACGTGCCCCCTTGAGAATGGATGGGGTCATTCTACTCGGGTTGGGGAGAAGGGTCAAGCGAGGTAACCGCCGCCGTCATGGTTTTCACAACAATCGCTTGTGCTCCACGCCTTCGAGACTTGCCAGCCGCCGAAAACTAAACGGATTCTCACCGTCGGCGGCGGGGTTCACCACCAGATCGGCCAGCAAGCGCCCGCCCCCCGGCGCGGCCATCACCCCGTGGCCGCTGTAGCCCAGGTTAAAGAACAAGCCCTCGATGTCAGGGTGCGGGCCGATGATGGGCTTGTCGTCGGGGGTGATGGTGTACTGCCCGGCGGTGAGAAAGACCTGATCCCGCTTGAGCGACCCGGCCACCTCGACCCAGAACGGGCACAGCCGCGACACGCCCTCCAACACCTCAAAGGGAAACATCGGGTTGGGGATAACCTGGTCCACCGGCTCGCCGGGCGGCTCATGGGGCTGCGCCCAGGCCAGCGCCGCGCCGGGGCTTTCGGGCCGCCAGTGGGCCCCGCTGTCCTGATCAATGACCATCGGCGCGTCTTGCGGGATGAGCGGATGCTGGCCGATGGTTAGCCGATGGCGGCGCACGATGCGCAGCGGCAGCTCGACCCCCGCCAGCGCCGCTGCCCGCTTAGAGTAGGGGCCGGTCGCCAACACCACGGCCGGCGCGGCGATGGGGCCACGGTCGGTCTGCACGCCCGTCACCCGCCCGCCGGCGACCGAGATGCCGGTGACGGTCGTGTTGAGCAAGACGGGAGCGCCCGAGGCGCGAGCCAATCCGTGAGCCGCCTCGTGGGCCGAGAGCCAGCCATCGCGCTGGCGAAACGTCCCGGCAGTCACTTCCTCGCACACGTAGGGAAAACGCGCCCGCACCGCGTCGCCAGTGAGAAACTCGACGTCGGTCAAACCCAGGCAGTGCTGACTCGCGACACGTTGACCCAAGACCAACGGCCCGTCGGGCTGGGTGGTCAGAAAGAGATAACCCTGCTGGTGCACGCCGATGTCATAGCCCGCCAGGCCGGTGCGCTGGGCGAATTCCTCGTAAAAGGCGATGCTTTCGCACATCATCGCCACGTTTTCCGGCTCGACGAACTGGGCGCGCATGGCCTCCATCGACTGGGCGGTGGTCAGCGCGGCCAGCGCCGGCAAGCGCTCGACGATGAGTGGTTTCAGCCCGGCGCGGGTGAGGAAAAATGCCGCCGCCGCGCCGCTGATGCCGCCGCCGACGATCACCACGTCGGCCAATGCGGGAATCTGTGAGCTGTCCACGCTGCCTCCTTGATCAAAACCCGAACCTTGACTTTGTGTGTCCTCGGCGTCTCTGCGGCGACGTCCCCTACACAGGCCGCGATGTGGCAGGTGAATTATAGGGCAGACTGTGATATAATTCAACCCTTTATTGTGAATGTCTGAGATGGAAGAAGCGTGGATTCTAGCAGCGCCTTCAAAATCGGCCCGATAGTGGTGCACTGGTACGGCTTGCTCATCGTCGTGGGTACGTTAGTGGGGGGATGGGTCGCCACCCGTGAAGCGAAACGGCGCGGCCAAGACCCGCATCACGTCTGGAGCGGATTGCTGTGGTGTCTGATCCTGGGTCTTCTGGGGGCCCGATTTTATCACCTCCTCACCACACCGGCGGACGGCAGCGGCGGCTTAAGCTACTATACGCAAGACCTGCTCGCCATTTTCGTCGTGTGGGACGGCGGATTAGGCATTTATGGCGCTATCGCCGGGGGTGTGCTGGGCGCGCGGCTCTATACCTGGCGTCACCGCCTCAACCTTTGGCGCTGGCTCGACGTCGGGGCGCCGGGGCTGGCGTTGGCCCAGGCGTTGGTGCGTTGGGCAAATTGGATCAACCAGGAGTTATATGGCCCGCCGACGCGCTTGCCCTGGGGGCTGTTCATCGGGGAAAGCCATCGTCTCCCGCATTACAGCGATCTGGCGATTTATCCCACAGGCGCGACCCGCTTTCACCCCACCTTTCTGTATGACTCGCTGTGGCACCTGGGCATCTTTTGCCTGTTGATCTGGGGTCGGCGGCGCTGGAATGGGCGTTTGCGCGACGGCGACGTGTTTTTGGCCTACCTCGTTCTGTTCGGACTGGGTCGTGTATGGATCGTACAGCTCTTCCGCCCCGACGCCTGGCGACTAACGAACGGGCTGACAGTAGAGGCGCTCATCGGGTTGGGGGTGGCAATGGTCGCTGGGTTGGCGCTGTGGGCCCGACATCGTCAAAGAATCACGCCAAACTGGCTCACGCCGTAAGATATTTGTAAGAATCGGGTAACGCCGCTGTAAGCAGACGGCGCTAAACTATGGGTAGGGTCGAGTTGTCCAGAAGAAGGAGAGTGGGGTTAGGATGTCACCATTCACCCGCCGCCAGGTTTTATCTGGCGCTGCCGGCGTCACACTGGCATTCATCACCGGCTGCGCGCCCCGCCGCCGGCCAGGACCATCCACCGAACCAATCACGCCGACTATCGAGCTACCTACGCCGTCCGCACTGCCCGCCGCGCCGACGGTCCAAGCGGTGAGCCTGCCGCCAGATGAAATCGTCATCACCTCCAACGACCAATTTTACCGCACCCACTGGAAAGACCCCAGCGTGGGCGTGGATATTGGGGATTGGAGGTTGGAGATTGATGGCCTGATTGACCATCCACTCAGGTTGACTTTTGACGAGATACTGGCGCTGCCATCGGTTCAAGAGATGCGCACGCTGGAATGCATCGGCAACCCGGTCGGTGGAAACCAGATCGGCAACGCGGTGTGGAAAGGCTTTTACCTGGAAGAACTGCTCAAGCAGGCCGGCGTGCAGGAACAAGCCATCCGCGCTCAATTCGCCGCCGCCGATGGCTACTGGACTAGCGTGGACCTGGAGTGGATCACCCAACCCGGCGTGCTCATGGCCTGCGAGACTGCCGCCCAAGCACGGCTATCCCCTGCGCATCCTCATGCCGGGTCTGTATGGTCAAAAGAACCCCAAGTGGATCACCGGCATTCGTTTCACCGACCAGATCGTGCAGGGCTATTGGGAGGGGCGCGGCTGGTCAGACGTGGCCTCGGTGCAGACCAACTCGCAGATCTGGGAGCCGCGCCGCCGAAGAGGCGTGGACATGCTCTCTGGCGAGATCGTCGTGCACGGCGTCGCCTACGCCGCGCCGCGCGAGATTGTCAAGGTCGAGCTAGAGATCAACGACGAGGAATGGTTCGCCGCCGAGCTGACCCGCGGCCTCTCGCCTTTGGTCTGGACCCAATGGCGCGTCGTGTGGCAGGCCCCCCCGGTGATTACCGGCTGCGCGTGCGCGCCGCCGATTCCGCAGGCTTTACCCAGGCCAGCGGCGGGTCGGGCGTGCTGGCCGGCTCGTTTCCCGACGGGACCAACGCCATCGCGGTGGTCGAACGAGAGGGCATACAGTGAGCCAGCCCTTGCGTCGGTGGAGCAAGCTCGTCTTGGTCGGCCTGGGTGGACTGATCTTGCTGGGCATTGGCTCGGCGGCAGGCGTGTCGGTGATCGAAGAGAACGACCGCTTTTGCGCCACCTGTCACCTGAACCCGGAGCGGACCTACGTGGGTCGCGCCCGCGTCGTGGGCCAGGCCCTCAGCGCGGCCCCCTCAGAGGGGTGGCCGGCCGGTCGTGATTCAGCCCGTGACCTGGCCAGCGCCCACCGCGCCGCCGCGCTCAACTGTGTGGCCTGCCATCGCGGCGACCAGGGTCCTGGCGACCGGGCCACGGCGTTGATGCTGGGCGCGCGCAACACGTTGCTCTACCTGAGCGGTCAATTCGACCCGGACCACAGCGGCGTGGCGCAGCCCAAATTGGTCGAGGCCAGTTGCCTGCGCTGCCACGTGGACCAGCCGGGCCTGGGCGGCGTGGCCGAAGGCCAGGAGAACCCGGTCATGGTGGATGTGTTTGACAACCACTTTCACGCTTATTTGTTCAGAGCCGAGTACCGCGAACTCGTCTCCATCGGCTGTCTCGATTGTCACGCGGCGCACCGGGAGATTCCGCCCCTCGCGCCCTACTTTATCGACCAGGAAAACGTGGCGCTGCCGGCGTGCGTGCAGTGTCACATCGACGTGAGCAAAGGGCCGTTGGATTTATAAGCCGGCATACAGATGGAATCGGTTTTCGAATCGAAAATGAGAATGTCGAATTGAGGAGATCGATATGAATAAACGTTGGTTGACGTGGGTTGGGGCGCTGCTCTTTGCCCTGCTGCTCACCGCTTGCGGCCAAGGCAGCTCCCAGTCAGAGCTGGGCGACCAGCCCAAATCACCCAACGCGGCGCTCGCCGGCACCACACCGGGCCGCCCGGCGCTGGTCGAGTTTTTCGCCACCTGGTGACCGACCTGCAACGCAATGAAGCCCATCGTGCATGGGCTGGAGGCAGAGTACGGCGACCGGATCGACTTTACATACCCGGACATCGACGACCCGAACACGGCCAAGGCCAAAAAACAATACGGCTATCGCGTGCAACCCCACTTTTTCCTCGTGGACCGCAACGGCAACATCGTCGAGAGCTGGCAAGGCCGGGTTCAGGAAGCGACGTTCATCGAAGCGTTCAACAAGGTGCTTGCGCCCTGACCAGAGCGCTGGTCATGGCTTGCCGCACCACGTCCTGATGCAGGTCCCACACGGCCCGGTGGATCTCGCTGCCCTCTCCCAACGGCGCCTTGACCATCGTATCGCCGTCAAAAGACACGCTCGTAAAGGCGCGCAGAGTTTCCGCGCCGTCGCCAGGTCGCTGGCGACCTTTTTGAACGATTCGATCAGGCCCTCGCCCTCCTCCCAGCCGCCGAACAGTCCGAACCCGGTGTCAGAGACTTTTGGCAGTGGGGCTGCGGCGGAGGTGGGCGGCTCAGCTTTTCCCTCAATTGCCCTCCCGCGCCGCTTGCGGGGCAGGTGTGGGGGTCAGTGCCAGGGGAGCCTCGACCGGGTGAGAGGATTTGAGCGCCACCGCGCCGAGGGCGGGTCGCTTTGTGGCGGCTTTTCCTTTCCCCTGGGCCAGCGTGCGCACGTCGCCGCCGGTGGTGACCGTGATGAGGCGGCAGTTCGCCCCGCTCGACGGGGTTCGCCGCGTCGTACGCGCGGGTGCTGACCACCGACGAGCGGGGCCGGGCCACGATGGCGGTGATGGTCGTCGTCACGACGGTTAGGTTGCCCACCGCGTCGTAGCGATACTGAAAGTTCTCCCCACTGGAATAGTCCGCCCCGACCAGCCGATACAACCCATCATACGTGTACACAATGGTGCGCGTGAGCGGCCCCACGACCGAGATGTAGTTCGTGTAGGTCAACACGTCCCATTCGCCCGTCTGCGTGTCGGTCACGCGCCCGGACACAGTGTACACGCCGGTCTGGGTGTACGTGTGCTGCGGGTAGGGTTGTGCGCTGCTCCCGCCATCGCCAAAGAACCAGCGCCCCTGGTCGGCCACGCCGGCCGGGGTCGCGGTCACGGTGTACTGCACGGTGAGGGGGGCCACCCCCGCCGTCGGCGTGGCGGTGAAGCCGGCCTGCAAGGGGCGGAAGCGCCGGCTCAGGATGGCCGTGTTCGTCCCGTTGGCCCACACGATGGCCTGGTTGCCCGACGGCTCGCCGCCCCCACTCGCCGCGATGCGCTCGGCCAGCGCGGCCGGAGTTAGGGCCTGGTTGTTCCCTGACAACGCACCGCCCTCGTGCACGACTTGCCCGTAGGCGCTCCTGCTCCGCTTGTTGTGCCGGAAAATCAGAAAGCCCTCTGTCAAAGGATCGGAATGGAATGACACATCTATGGTAATGTTATGTTCACATCAGCCCACCGGCACTCAGGCTCACAATATGGCCCATTTGGCCGTGAAATTGAGTAGGCAGGATGTATCAATTCCGTCTTCACGTTGCCATCCCAGCGAATGGTGATAAAAAGCTCTTCTGGCGCAAAACCGTACACTTGGGCGCCTTTTGGATCGCACTCAGAGAGGAGTAAATCCGTGCTTGGTTCAAAGCATTGAACCACGATCCACTCAACAAAGTCACCCCCTCCGTTCGCTAACGTTCCGACTGTATGCGCAGCGAGCCCAGTCCTTGAGTCGCACAAACCCGAAAAGGATGATATTGCACTGATTTCTCCAATTTCTGGACTATCAAGTGCATAGAACTGATTTGCGATTCCTGATGATACAGGCCATTTGTCCTCGAAAGCGGTTCGATTATCCCAGAGGCAAAGTATAGCAGCAACCTTATCCTCTGTATCCCGCATCTCTATAACGTAGTCGTCTGGCAAGTCGCCATCTATATGAACACTCAACGCATCGCGGCATCCTAGCATGGTGCATGATACACCCGTTCTAACAACGACTGGTGTGTTGGTTTCTTGAATGCACGCATCTGAGAACAATAACGTCAGGGATGCAATCAAGCACAATTGACTTATTCTTAATTTCTGCCATCGAATGGCCTTTTTTTGCATCCCCGAATACTCCTGTCTCGAATTGCACAGCTTTGGGCTGATTTACCTACAGGTCATTTATTCTCGGTTCCATGCTAAAAGTGGGTTATGGATTGAGATAAGAGATCCAATATGCATCGTCATGGCAAAACCACTTTATTATTTTCCCTGTGGCAACGTCTCGCTCCCCTTTACCGCTAACAACCCACTCCCAAGTGTTTCCAATGTGCTTCCCGTTACGGAATAAGCCACCACCGGAGTCACCTGGCGCACCCGGCCCAAGCGCTTCGAGTGGAGTCGGAACTCCCAGCACTGCCACCGTATTAGGAGGTATCCCATGCCGATCGACAACGCGAGTATGCCAGATGGCAACATTGTCACTCCCAGGACCATCTGGTGCAAAGTAGGCAATGGATACCTCATTATCAACGTTTACCATAGCACCATCTTCTCTATTGATCGGTTTCCCTATGAGTTTTAAACCGCCGGTCCCGTCAAGCATTGAGCTACGCACTTTGAGCCTGGTCCTTTGCCCGTTTTCTTCTACTTTGACGTCAGGATCTGGACCAGTTTTGAGTAGGTGGACAGAGGAGCTTTTATCATAGTTGTAAATTTCGATTGCTTGGACTCTTGCATCGCTCAACTTCACACCAGCTTTGGTCTGGTCAAAATGATTGTGTGTGTAAATGATCCAGTCATCACCTTCGGTTCCAACAATTGTACCTCTGAAATTACGGCATAGTGTATTTCGATAAAGCCAGACTGCCGCACTGTAATTTGCCGGTTTCTGCATCTTTGCCGACTAGCTTATATCTCGCAAGTAGTATGATTTGCGAAAGCCGGTCAGAATTGTCTT
>DAOTXN010000160.1:0-28959 GCA_034435435.1 Anaerolineae bacterium
AGATCGTCAAGACCGGCTTTGCCTATTCCACCCATCCCGACCAGGTGGACCTAGTGGTGGACGCCAACGACAAGGCCATCGCCAGCGGCGGCGTGCTACCCGACAGCCGCGTGGCCTACTGGGGACCCAACACTGGCAAGGTCAACGACGCCGTGTCGCAGGCGCTGGAGCGCGTCTTCCTGCGCGACCAGGACGTGGACGAGGCCTTTGCCCAGGCCCAAGAAGAGGCCCAAGAGGCCCTCAGCGGCGACTAACGAACTCGCGAAAAGAGGGGCGCTCTGGGGTAGCGCCCCTTCTCTGACTCATTCAAGTGAAAAGGAGTTGTGTCATGCAAACCCAAACGACAGCTCCGAAGAACCGAGCTAACCTGGCAGCTCTTTTGACCTTTGTGTTGGTTTTCGGCGTCATCATGCTCATCGCCGTGATGAACGCGCCGACGCGGGCCGGGGCCAATGTGATGGCCTCGGTCGGTAGTTACCTGAAAGAGGTGGGGAGAACGGCCCTGCCCTTTTTGGCTATTGTGGGCCTGGGCGCGGCGGTGCTGGGTCTGGCTGCGGCGCGCGTCGTGCGGCGCGAATGGCCCAATCCCAAACGCCGCCGGTCGTTGATCGCCGGTTATGCCTTTCTCGCGCCCTACTTGCTGGTCACTTTTGTCTTTACCGTCGGCGTGATCTTGTTCGCCCTCTATATCGCCTTTCACCAGTACGATATTTTCACCGAACCCAAATGGGTTGGCCTGAAAAACTTTGGCAAGGCGCTGGAGGGTCTGACCAACGCCCGCAAAAAGGACTTTGTGCAGTCGCTGCACAACGTGCTGTGGTATGCCGCCATCGTCGTTCCGGCCCAGACGGCGCTGGCCATCGCGCTGGCGGCGCTGATGAACAAGCCCATACGCTTCAAACAGTTCTTTCGCACCATCTTTTACGCGCCCAGCGTCACCTCTTCGGCAGTGATCACGCTCATCTTTGTCTGGCTCTACCTCAAGACCGGCTATGTCAATTTGTGGCTGGATCGCGGCCTGGGTGCTGTGGGCATTGATTGGAAAGCGATAGACTGGCTGCGCGACCCGCGCGGGCTGATCCAGATCATCGCCGAGGCTTTCGGGGGCAAGATTCCCTCGACCCAGTGGTACTTGCGCGGACCCAGTCTGGCGTGGCTGGCGGTGATGTTCCAAAATATCTTTACCACGGCCCCCACGTTCATGATCATGTTCCTGGCAGCTATGCAAGACATCAACCCGGCGCTGTACGAAGCAGCCAGCGTGGACGGCGCGACGGGTCGGCAGCAGTTCTGGAAGATCACGCTGCCGCTGCTGCGGCCCATCATCCTGCTGGTGGTCGTGCTGGGCACCATCGGCACCTTGCAAGTCTTTGACCAGGTCTTTTTCGCCACGTCGGGCGGGCCGCTGGGCACCACCCAAACACCCGTCTATCAGGTGTACACCGAGGCGCTGGGCACGCAGGGACCGATTCAAATGGGTTACGCATCGTCGCTGGCCCTTATCCTGGCGGTGCTCATCTTTCTCTTTACCTTTGTGCAACGCCGGGTGATCGAACGCGGCACCGAGTTGTACTAGAGGAGGTCACAATGGCTACGGCGGCGAAAGCATTGGCAAGAAGACGACCCATTAGAACCCTTTACATCAGCCGGGGGTTGCTCTACGTCGCGCTGATTGGGATTGGCGTGGTGCTGTTTACCCCCTTTATCCTGGCCGCGCTGGGCAGTTTCAAGACCGACGCCGAGATCATCGCCTGGCCACCCAAGTTTCTGCCCGACAACTGGTTGTTCAAAAACTGGTCCAAGGTGTGGAATACCGACCTGGGCGCCGGAGGCACCTTTCCGCGTTGGTTGTTCAACACGGCTTTTCTAGCCGTCACCACGGCGTTGCTGAAAGTCATCGGCTGTTCGATGGCCGCCTATGCCTTTGCGCGGCTCAAGTTCCCCGGACGCGACCTGGCGCTCAACTTTATGCTGGGCACGATGATGATCCCTGGCGCGGTGACGCTCATTCCAGCCTACGTGCTGATGACCAAGCTCAGACTCATCAACACCTACTGGTCACTGATCCTGCCGGGCATGGTGGACGCGGGCGCCATCTTTATGCTGACCCAGTTTTTCAAATCCATCCCTCGTGACCTGGAAGAAGCGGCCATCATTGACGGAGCCAGTCAGATACAGACCTACAAGGACGTGATTTTGCCCCTGGCCCGGCCGGCCCTGCTCACCGTGTTCATCCTGCAATTCCAGGGCATGTGGAACAACTTTCTCACGCCGCTCCTGTATCTCAACTCGCCGCGCATGTGGGTGTTGAACGTGGCCCTAAGCATCTTTCAGGACAACTATAAAGCCCAATGGAACCTAATCCTGGTAGGTGCGATGTTTAATGCCATCCCGGTGCTGGTACTGTTTTTCTTTTTCAGCAGGTACTACATCGAGGGTGTGTCGTATGCAGGGGTAAAGGGTTAGGATCGGGGATAAGGGATTGGGGGTTGGGCATTGGTAAGGAGTGTGCTGCGCGCGGCGTTGCGCGACACGTGGAATGACCTGTTGACCACGGTGCTGGTCAACCTGTTATGGACACTCTTGACAGTTCTCATCATCCCGGGACCACCGGCGACTCTGGCCCTGTTTTACGTAGGCCATCGCTTGGCTCACGGTGAGCCGACCGACCCCGGCGACTTTTTGCGGGCGCTGCGGCGCTACTTTGGCCTGGGCTGGCGTTGGGGGCTGCTCAACGGCGCGGTTCTTTTTTTGCTGATCGGCGACGTGATACTCACCAACCATCTCAGCCAATCGGACCCGGCCCGGCTGGCTCAGGGCTTTTACCTGGCCGTGCTGGGTGTATGGCTGTTGTTGCAGCTCTACACACTGCCCTTTCTCTTTGAGCAAGAGACTCCCAGCCTCAAGCTGGCGCTGCGCAACGGCGCGGTGATGTTAGGGCGCAACGTCGGTTTTTCGGTCGTATGGGGGCTGGCGCTGGCCGGGATGCTGCTGGCGGGCACGCTTTTTTTCCTGGTCAGCCTGGCCGCAGGCGGCGTCTTTCTAGCCCTGACCGGCAATCACGCCGTGCTGAACCGGCTGGAGGCCTACCGCGCGGCGACGCCAGGCGGAGGGATGTAAATTGTTGCCTTTTCCGAGGCTGTGGAGCCGTCCTGACTCCAGATGACGAATGTTCAAGCTTGAACGTCACCCGGCCAATCCGATCCTGCTCCCCGATCCGGCCTCGGATTGGGAGAGTTACAACGTTTTTAACCCTGCCGTGGTCCACTATAACGGCCTGTTCCACATGTTCTATCGCGCCCAGGGATTAGACTGGGTGAGCCGCATCGGCTACGCGGTCAGCGCCGACGGGGTGCATTGGAATCGCCTGCGCCGCCCGGTGCTGGAGCCGGTCGACGGGACCGACTCGCGGGGGGTTGAAGACCCCCGCGTGACCGAAATAGACGGCGTCTTTTACATGTGCTACACGGCTTACGGGCGCGAGTTCACCGGTTCCGGCGCGCCGACTCACGCCGGTGGCGGCATCCTGCCGATGATCGCCCGCAGCGAAAACCTCATCACCTGGGAGCGCCTTGGCCCCATCGTGCGCGGCGAGGACAACAAGGACCACGTGCTTTTCCCGCGTCAGATCAGCGGGAGCTTCGCCGCCTTGCACCGGCGTCGACCCCACGTGTGGCTGGCCTATTCGGACGATCTACTGGCGTGGCCCGAGGAAGACATGGCTCCCATCTACGGCCCGCGCCCGGACAACGACTGGGACAGCAAAAGCGTGGGCAACAACGGCGTGCCCATCGAAACCGAGCACGGCTGGCTGCTATTGAACCACGCCTACGATGAGGACCACGACTACCGGCTGGGCGTCGTGCTGCTGGACCTGGACGACCCGACCAAGGTCATCCATCGCCCGAAAGAGCCGATTTTTTGGCCGGAGGAATTATGGGAGCTGCGCGGCGACGTGCCCAACGTGGTCTTTTCCTGCGCCAACCCGGTGGTGGATGGCACGGTGTATGTCTATTACGGCGGCGGCGATCACGTGGTCGGGCTGGCTACCTGTCAACTGGACGAATTGTTGGATTTCGCTCTGCACGGGTAGGAATACCAGTCCTCCCCACGCGCTGTCTGCGCTTGGTGAATGTTGCCCCACAACTTTCCACCGTGGAAATTGAATTTGCGTTCTGGCTGTCGCCCTCAACTCCGATTCCTGGCTCATAACTTGGCTACGGCTGGCGCGTTTGGCGCAGGTCTGGGCCAGGTCTTGAGTCGAGAGTGCATCAAGGTCAGGCGGGTTCATTGTTCCTTCATCCCCAATACCCATCGCCGCGCCATTTCCATTACGTGGGTCGTGGCCCAGCGGGCCACGTGGTCTGCGTGTCCGCCGTAGCCCATGTGCCGGGCCTTGACGCCATCGGGCGTTCCCAACGCGATAATTGTTCCACCTGCCGACGTGGCCTCATCGTCGCCGGGGCGGGCCAGCGTCAGCACGACCAGCCCCAGACAGCGCCGGGGCGGCGCACCCTGGCAGGTGAGACGGGTGGACAAGTGGCGGGCAAAAGCCTCTAACTGCTCGGCTGAATCGCCTTCTGGAGCGCTCTCTAATGTCTCACCCAGCGCAGCGGGGTCGTGGGCCACAAACCCGCCCCGGAAAATGCTCTCCGCGCCAGGCGCGGTAGACAATCGATTCGTCAGCAGCCCCCCTGTGCCCGCCTCGGCCACGGCCACGTGATAGCCAGCCGCGCCGAGGTGACGCACCAGCACTTCTTCCACTGTCTCTTTTCCCGTGCCATACACGGCTTCGCCCAGCCGCCGTCGTACCTCGGCCTCGACGGGTGCGATGAGTAGGTCGGCTTCTGCCTCGCTCTCGGCCTTGGCGGTGATACGCACGTCGGTCTGCCCGGCGTGCGCGGATAGGCCGATGGTGGGATTGGCCCCATTCAGTAACTCACCTAGCGCCGCGTCGATGCGGCTCTCGCCCATCCCCGCCGTGCGCAATACGCGCGCCTTGATCACCGCGCGCAGGTCGAATCTGTCGCGCAGGTAGGGCAGCACGCTGTGTTCGAGCAGATATTCCATCTCGCGGGGCACGCCGGGCAGGCTGATGACTGCGCCGCGCTCCGTTTCGACGATAAAGCAGGGCGCGGTGCCGACCGGGTTTTCCAGCGCGATGGCTCTCTGGGGCACGAAAGCCTGACGGCGATTGTTTTCGCTCATCGGCGCTCCCCAGCGATTAAAGCGGGCCTCGATCTGCTCCAGCAACTCCGGGCGAAATTCCAGCGGGCGGCCGGTCGCCTCGGCGACCGCCTCACGGGTCACGTCATCCACTGTCGGCCCCAGCCCGCCGGTGGTGATGACCACTTGTGAACGCTCCACCGCCCGGCGCACCACGTCGGCGCAGCGGGTCAGGTTGTCGCCCACCGTGGTCTTGTAGTACAGATTCAGGCCGACCGTGCGCAGTTGGCGGGCGATGTGTGCGGCGTTGGTATCTACGATTTCGCCTAACAAGAGTTCGGTGCCGATGGTGACAATTTCTGCATTCATCCAAATCCCCTTCTTTCCACAGATCAATTCCAGACCCGACGGACCAGCGCGGGTCATTATACTACCAAACACTAGATCAAGCTCGGCGGGGATACTGCAATGTCGTTGCGGAATCCCAGCGATCATTCCTACTTGACAACTCATGACGCGGTGTGTATAATTATCAATGATGCACTGCGTCATAGCGGTGCGCCGCACCTTTCCTTTCCCGTTTTTGTCATCTGTCGCGCAACCCTCAACACAAGGAGGACCTCATGATTTCGTTTGACCCAACAGAAGAACAGAAAATGATCGTAGATGCGGTCAAGCGGTTCGCCGAAAAAGACCTGCGGGCCGTTTACCGCGAGTGTGACGAACAAGGACACGTGCCTGCAAACGTCATCCGCAAAGGGTGGGAGATCGGTCTGATCCCTGGCGGCATCCCGGAGCAGTACATGGGCTTTGGCGAGACGCACTCGGCCCTGACCGGCGCGCTGTTCGCTGAGGAACTGGCCTGGGGCGATTTGTCTATCGCGCTGCACTTGTTGGCGCCGGGCCTGGTGGCTTTTCCCATCCTGTTCTGTGGCAGCGAGGCGCAAAAAGAGACCTATCTGCCACAATTCTGCGACGCGGGCTTCAAGCCCGCGTCGGCGGCGCTGGTCGAACCCAGCATCCAGTTCGACCCGTATGCGCTCAAGACGAGCGCCACGCTGGATGGCGACGCATACGTGCTCAACGGGCAAAAAGCCTACGTGCCGCTGGCCGCCGCCGCCGACCTGATCCTGGTCTATGCGAGCGAGAACGGCGCAACCCAGGGTTTTCTGGTGGAAAAGGGGACGCCCGGCCTCGAAATCGGCGAGCGTGAGAAGAATATGGGCATCAAGGCCCTGGAGACCTATCGCTTGGCGCTGAACAATTGCCGTGTGCCCCAAGCCAATCGGCTGGGCGGCGAGGCCGGCTGCGATTTCGACAAGTTGATGGCCTATGCGCGGGTGGCCACGGCGGCCATGGCCGTGGGCGTGGCCCGCGCCTCATACGAGTTCGCCCGCGAGTACGCCAAAGAGCGGGTCGCCTTTGGTGAACCCATTGCCTCGCGCCAGGCCATCGCCTTTATGCTGGCCGAGATGGCCATCGACATCGACGCGACCCGCTTGATGGTGTGGGAAGCCGCCTGGCGGCTGGACCAGGGCAAACGCGCAACCAAAGAAGCCTACCTGGCCAAACTGTTTGCCGACGACATGGTGCTGCGCGTCACCGACGGCGGTGTGCAGGTGTTGGGCGGCTATGGCTACATCCGCGAGTATCCGGTCGAGCTGTGGCTGCGCAACGGTCGCGGCTTTGCGGCGTTTGACGGTCTGGCGATGGTATGAAAAGGAGTGAACGATGATTAGCTTTGAACTCCCCGAAAAAGTAAAACAGCAGCACATGATGACCCAGGCCATGTCCGAAGCGTTCATCCGGCCGGTGTCGCGCGAGCTGGACGAAAACGAGCACGAAAAGCCCTGGACGTTCATCAAGCAGGTCTGGCCGGTGATCCAGATGCAAGAAGGGGCTGAACTGGCCAAGGCCGAAAAAAAAGCTGCCGCTGCTGCAGCAGGCGAAAAACCCACCGATGACGGAAAAAAAGAGTCGGTCGGTACAATGGTGTTGGCCCACATGATCGAGGCGCTGTCGTGGGGTGACGCGGGCGTATACTTGTGCATCCCCGGCGGACAACTGGGCGGCGAGGCCGTCAAAGCCGTAGGCACCATCGAACAAAAGCGTCGCTTTATGAAACGCTTTACCGAGGGCGAGCCGAAATGGGGCGCGATGGCGATTACCGAGCCGTGTTGCGGCTCCGATACGGCCAACATCAAGACCACGGCCCGTCTCGACCCTGAGACCAACGAGTGGGTGTTGAACGGCGAAAAGATTTTTATCACCAGCGGCTTGATGGCCGCCGAAAAATCTGCCGGTTTTGTGGTGGTGTGGGCTACTGTGGATCCGTCGGCAGGGCGAGCGGGCATCAAGAGCTTTGTCGTCGAGGCCGGCACACCAGGCATGCAGGTGACCAAGGTTGAGGAAAAGCTAGGCATCCGCGCCAGCGACACGGTTTCGATCGTGTTTGTGGACTGTCGCATCCCTTACGACAACATCCTGGGCAGCCCGGAGGTCAAAAAGAAAGACACCACTGAGGGATTCAAGGGCGTGATGCAGACTTTTGACGCCTCGCGCCCACTGGTGGCCGCCAGCGCCATGGGCATCGCCCGCGCCACTATTGAGTTTGTAAAGGATGTTTTGAAAAAGGATGGCATCGAAATCCGTTATGGCGCGCCCCGTCACAAGCTGACGGCCCTGGAGCGCGATGTGTTGGAGATGGAGGCGCAGTACAAGGCGGCCTGGCTGCTCACATTGCGCGCCATTTCCTTGTTGGACCAGCGCGTGCCCAACGCCCTCGAATCCTCGATGTGCAAGGCCAAAGCCGGCAAGGCCGTCACGCTGATCACCCAAAAGGCGGTCGAGATTCTTGGCCCGCTGGGATATTCACGTGAGATGCTGGTCGAAAAGTGGATGCGCGACGCCAAGATCAACGACCTGTTCGAGGGTACGGGCCAGATCAACATGCTGATTGTGGCCCGGCGCATTTTGGGTTATACTCGCAGGGAGTTAAAGTAAGGAGCTCACCATCAAGATTCCAAGACACCCAGGTTTCGAGACGGGCGTCCGCATTGTAGGGCGCGTTTCCATACGCGCCGTTCAAATGGCGGGTAAGAAACCCGCCCTACTGGCGGGTAAGAAACCCGCCCTACAGATTTGCGCCCCGAAATACCGAGATGATACTTTTTCTTTGTGTCTTGGTGACTTGGTGGTAAAGAAGGCCAAGTGGCATGAATTTTGACCTGACCGGCAAAACCGCTCTTATCACCGGCGCATCGCGCGGCATTGGACAGGCGATTGCGCTGGCCTTTGCCGACGCGGGGGCCAAAGTGGTGGTGTCCAGCCGCAAGCAGGAAGGCGTGGACGCCGTCGCCGCCGAGATCCACAAGCGGGGCGGGACGGCGCTGGCCGTTGCGGCGCACGTGGGCGACGAACAAGCCGTGCTGAACCTGGTGCAACGGACGGTTGAGGCTTTCGGCGGTGTAGACGTCCTAGTGAATAATGCCGGCACCAACCCGCACTTTGGCCCACTGATCACGGCCACCACGGCCCAGTGGGACAAGATTATGCAGGTCAACCTGCGCGGCGCGTTCCTGCTGTGCCAACAGGTCGCGCCGGTGATGCGCCAGCGCGGCGGCGGCAAAATCATCAACGTGGCTTCGGTGGCGGGTGTTAAGCCGATGCCGGCCATGGGGATTTACAGCGTTTCGAAAGCCGGCCTGATCATGCTCACCCAAGCCTTGGCGCAGGAGCTCGGTCCCTTCAACATCCGGGTGAACGCCATCGCGCCCGGCGTGATCAAGACCCGTTTTAGCAGCGCCCTGTGGGAAACCCCTAGCGTGGCCGAAGCGCTCACTCAACGCACGCCGCTCGGCCACATCGGCCAGGTGGGCGACGTCGTCGGCGCGGCGCTATATCTGGCTTCACCGCTGGCAGATTATGTTACCGGCGCGGTCCTGCTCATCGACGGCGGGATGAACGTGGCCGGAATAATCGGATAAGGGATTCGCTATTCGTTTTTCGTACAAGGAGTGAAAACTATGAGCTACTCGATCAACCGTGTCGCCGTGATCGGCGCGGGGACGATGGGAGCGGCCATCGCGGCCCATCTGTCTAACGTCGGCATCCCCTGTTTTTTGCTCGACATCGCGCCCCGCAAGCTGACCCCCGACGAAGAGAGCAAAGGTCTGACCCTCGACCACCCGGCGGTGCGCAACCGTATCGTGAACGAGGGATTGAAGCGTTGCGTGGAGGCCCGGCCCTCTAACTTTTACGCCAAAGACGGCGTGGATCTGATCACCGTGGGCAACCTGGAAGACCATTTCGACTGGGTAGGAGAGGCCGATTGGATCGTCGAGGCCATCGTCGAGCGGCTGGACATCAAGCAGCAATTGATGGAACGCATCGATGCGGTGCGCAAGCCCACGGCCATTGTCAGCACCAACACCAGCGGCATTCCGATTCACCAGATCGCCGAGGGGCGCTCGGAGAGCTTTCAACAGCACTTTTTGGGCACCCACTTTTTCAACCCGCCGCGCTATCTGAAGCTACTGGAAATCATCCCCCACGCAAAAAACAGCCCCGAATTGATCGCGTTTATCCGAGAATTCGGCAGTCGGGTATTGGGCAAGGGCGTCGTCTTGTGCAAAGACACACCTAACTTTATCGCCAACCGCATGATTTCGGTGGCCGGGTCTTATGGCATCAACTATGCCCTGGACCACGGCTACACCGTCGAAGAAGTGGACGCCATCACCGGCCCGGCCATCGGGCGACCCAAGACAGCCACGTTTCGCCTCAATGACCTGGTGGGCATCGACGTGCTGGCCCACGTGTCGGGCAATCTGTACGACGCCATCCCCCACGACCCGCACCGCGAGGTGTTGAGACACGAAAAAGCGGCGGCGCTGGTCGGCGCGCTGATCGAGCGGGGTTGGCTGGGCAACAAGACCGACCAGGGCTTTTACAAAAAGACCGTCGTCAACGGCGAGCGCCAGTTCTGGGTGCTCAACCCCGCTACGCTGGAATACCAGCCGCCCACCAAAATCCGCTTCGACTCGCTGGGCGCGGCGCGCAAGATCGAGGACCCGGCCCAAAAACTGGAATTGATGGCCTACGCGCAAGACCGGGCCGGTCAATACGCCTGGCACGTGCTCTCGCGCACGGTGATGTACGCCGCCAGTTGCATCCCCGAAATCAGCGACGACATTATCTCGGTGGACAATGCCTGCAAGTGGGGCTTTAACTGGGAGCTAGGCCCGTTCGAGACCTGGGACGCCATCGGCGTGGCCCGGGCCGCCGAGCGAATGCGGAGCGAGGGCGTCGCAATCCCGGCCTGGGTGCAGGAGATGCTGGACGGCGGCTATGAGACCTTTTACCAGCGGGATAATGGGCGCGTCGTGGGCTACTATGACCCGCAGAGCAAAGGTTATAAGCCCTTGCCGGTAGACCCGCACGTCGTCTCGATCAAGGCCCTGAAGTCGCAAGGCAAAGAATTAGCCGCGAACGCCAGCGCGAGCCTGCTGGATATGGGCGACGGGGTGTTGCTGTTCGAGTTTCACAGCAAGGCCAACGCGCTCGACCCCGACATCTTTGCCATGGCCGAGCAGGCTCTGGAAGAACTGCAAAAGCCGGAGTGGATCGGGCTGGTCATCGGCAACCAGGGTGAGCACTTTTGCGCCGGGGCCAACATTTTTATGGTAGCCGTGGCCGCGCAACAGGGCCAGTTCGGCGACATTGACGCGCTGGTGAAAAAGATGCACCGGATTATGCAAGGGATGCGCTTTTCGCCCAAACCCATCGTGGCCGCGCCGTTTGGCATGGTGCTGGGCGGCGGCTGTGAAGTGGTGTTGGCAGCGTCCCGTGTGGTGGCGGCCGCCGAGACCTACATTGGCCTGGTCGAGGTGGGGGTAGGGTTGGTGCCGGCGGGCGGCGGCTGCAAAGAGATGTTGCGCCGCATCGTTGGCCCCGCGATGCAGACCCCGGACGCGCAAATCTTGCCTTTCTTGCAGCGGACTTTTGAGCAAATCGGTCTGGCCAAGGTCGCCACCAGCGCCGTCGAGGCCCGCCAGATGAAGATATTGAGTGATAGCGACCGGGTGATCACCAATCAGGACTATTTGCTGGCCGAGGCCAAACAAGAAGTGCTCGACATGGTGCGCAAAGGCTATCGCCCACCCGCTCCCGCTAAAATCTACGCTGCCGGACGCGACGCCTACGCCGCGCTGCTCATCGCCCTGTACCAGATGAATGAAGCCGGCTATGCCACCGAGCACGACGTGATCATCGGTAAAAAGCTGGGCTATATCCTCACCGGAGGTGAGCTGAGCGCGCCGGCGTGGGTGGACGAACAAGTCATCCTCGACCTGGAGCGCGAAGCGTTTGTGGCGCTGTGCCACGAACCCAAGAGCATCGAGCGCATCTGGTTTATGTTGCAGAACAACAAACCGCTGCGGAATTAGGAAGGAGTGAATCAAGATGAAACAAGCCGTAATCGTTTCAGCCGTGCGCACTGCCGTGGGGCGCGCCAAGCGAGGCGCGCTGGCGTATCAGCGGCCCGACGACATGGCCGCAGCGGTGATTAAAGAGGTGCTCAACCGCGCCGATACAGGCGCGGTCGCTCCCGAGATGGTCGAAGACGTCATCCTCGGCTGTGCTTTTCCTGAAGGCGAGCAAGGGATGAACGTGGGGCGGGTGGCGCTCCTGCGCGCCGGATTGCCCTATAGTGTGCCGGGGCAGACGATCAACCGCTTTTGCTCGTCGGGCTTGCAAGCCATTGCCCTGGCCGGCGAGCGCATCATGGCCGGTTTTGCCACCTGCATCATCGCCGGGGGGACCGAATCTATGAGCATGGTGCCCATGATCAGCAACAAGTTCGCTCCCAACCCGTGGCTGGCGAAGAACTATCCCCAGGTTTATCTGGGCATGGGACTGACCGCCGAAAAAGTAGCCCAGGAATTCCACATCAGCCGCGAGGACCAGGACCAGTTCGGCTACACCAGTCATCAACGGGCTATCGCTGCCCAGGACGCTGGCAAGTTCAAAGCCGAAATCACGCCCCTGGAGGTCGAGACAGTGACGCTGGCGGGGACCAAAACGGTGGTGTTTGACGCTGACGAAGGCCCACGGCGTGACACGACGCTGGAGGCGCTGGCCAAACTCAAACCGGCCTTCAAGCAGAACGGCACGGTGACGGCCGGGAACTCGTCGCAGATGAGCGACGGCGCGGCGGCAGTGTTGGTGATGGAGCGCGAATCGGCCGAGTCATTAGGCTTGAAACCACTGGCCCGTTTCGTGGGTTTTGCCGTAGCGGGCGTGCGCCCCGAAGTGATGGGCATCGGTCCGGTCGAGGCGATCCCCAAGGTGCTCAAGCTGACCGGCCTGAACCTGTCGGATATGGGTGTGATCGAGCTGAACGAGGCCTTTGCCGCCCAGTCGCTGGCCGTGGTGCGCGAGCTGGGGTTGGACCCGGCCAAAGTCAACGTGAACGGCGGCGCCGTCGCCTTGGGTCACCCCTTGGGTTGTACCGGCGCCAAGTTGACTGTGCAACTCATCCACGAAATGCAACGTGCGAGCCATCGCTATGGCATGGTGAGTATGTGCATCGGCGGCGGGATGGGCGCGGCGGGCGTTTTCGAATCACTGAACCACTAAAACGCGCCGATTTGCGCGTATATTCAGCCTGGACCTGGCGCTGCCACACTTATCTTGCGCTTCCAGCGCTGCCCTGTTTTGCTCACTTGCCCAGCAAAGCCTTCGGCGTGAGCCTCAGTCGAACGCTGTGCGGCGCTGGAGGGCAGGTGATGAGGCAGATGGAGCCAGGTCCAGGCTTTTGCTCTTTTGATGGCACAGAGCGCCTCGGAGAAAAAGCTGGCCGCTCTTTCGATCAGCCGGGCGGTAGGCGAATGGCTAAAGCAAGGACGATTCGCCGCGCAGGCCCTGGCAGTCTTTGAGCACGCCTGCAACCTGATCACGGGCGACGGAGACGTGATCGCGTTGGTGATTCCACAGGTCGGCGACGGACCGCTCAACGTCGTGGTAGATGGCGAGACAGGCATTTTCTCCGGGGTCGCCCCCGGCGCACCGGTGACGTTGGGGCACGACTGTTTCCAGGTCGGCGGGTTGCGGGTGGATCTGCGAGAGGCGGCGGCTTGGGAGCCACGCCCGGATTGGGAAACGCTGCGCGTCCGGCGCGAGGCGGTCAAGCTCCACGCGCCGCTGCTGCGCGCCCTGTGTGATCAGCACGCTCCATTTCGTAGCCTTCTGGCGCTGTTGGAAACTCGCCCCTCCGCTGATGTGCTCACCGAGGCCGTTTTTTCTCAAGCGCGCGAGGCCGCCGAGGCCTTGCGAAAGGGGTGGGGCGGCGACCTCGCACAACTGCGAGTTGGAGCAAAGGGGTTGGCCGGGTTGGGAGAAGGACTGACCCCGGCCGGGGACGATTTTCTTAGCGGCGTGATGCTGTGGGCCTGGCTGGCGCATCCGGCTCCGGCTTCCTTTTGCCGGTCCATTGTTCAAGCTGCCGGCCGACGCACCACGACGCTCTCGGCGGCTTTTCTGCGGGCTGCGGCGCGGGGGGAGTGCAGCGCCCCCTGGCACAAGCTGCTGGCGGCGCTGGGCCAGAACGCAAAAATCGAAATCGAGGCTGCTATACTCGATGTTCTGACCCACGGCGCGAGCTCTGGCGCCGACACGCTGGCGGGGTTCTTGACCGCTTTGACCTGGGAGGCGGTTCGGGGTATGTGCTAGAACCCAATGTACACGTGTGCAATTTGGCACATTTTGAAATCTATGCTATATTTGTGCAGCAGATCGACGGTGAAGGGCCTGGTACTCATGACCTCGAGACCCGCGTGACCAAACGTGTTCTGATTTCTTCTGGAAGCATTTTCATCTGTGCCGAGGTATAGCGCGCACCATTTTCTTCCCTGCTCCATTGAAAGGAAGACCTATGGCAGAGAAAATCATCTCGACGTTCTTTCCGACCCCTCTAAACGCCAAGGTGAGTCTATGCTCTTTTGTTATGTGATTGAACCGCTGTGGAGAACCACCCCGGCGGTCTTGAGTTTTTGTATCCTGATCAAGGAGGGTTTCGTATGGATATGGAACTAGAGGCCTATTTGAGGCCGCCCGCACGCAAGATGGCGCCCTATCCCCCCAAAGTGATCACGTTGGCGACCGGGAAACAGATGGTGGTGCGCCCAGTTGAAAGAAAGGATGTTCCCATACTGCTGAAAGCAGTCAAGCCCACCCTCAAGATCCCGCGAGACTATTATGACATTGTCGGGGCGCGGCTGTACGCGGAGCTGTTGGGTTGGTATCGCTATCGGGTGCGGGATCACTATTGCCTGGTGGGGCAAGTGGAGGGGATCCTGGTGGGCATCGTCAACGGACGTATGGTGGATGAGAACATCGGGATGAGCTACCACACTCTGGCTATAGAGCGGGGACTCAGGGTCGGCGCGCACCTGTTTGCCGCCAAAATGGAGCACCATTTGGAATACCTGGGTCAAAATGCCGTCTGGATCACCGCTGAAAGCCCCATCGGCTTCCGGCGCTGGATGATCGAGTATGGCCTGGACTTGAATGAGACCGAGCAGCACGAATTGGGCGGGGCCACGTTCTACGTGCTGACCAAAAAGATCTGGGAGAACGTCAAGTGGCGCTTGTGTGTCGGCGACCGGCCTGTGCCTGAGGCGCTTTTGGAAAAGGCCAAACAAGAGATCAAGATCGCCGACGAGGACAGCATCATGGAACAAATTCTAGGCGCAAAGAGGAGGCAGAGAAAATGAGAAAGGTAGCCATCCTGGGCGTCGGTATGATTCCTTTTGGGCGACGCGACGAAGAAAATTTGGTGGACATGCTCGCGTACCCGGCCCTGAACGCGCTGGACGATGCCGGCGTCGGCGACCGGTCGATTGACGCGCTTTACCTGGGCAACATGGGTGCAGGGATGTTCAATCACCAGACGGCGGTCGCCAGCGCCCTGGTTGATCGTCTCAATCTGTTCCCCGCCGCCGCCGATAGCATAGAGAACGGCCCAGCCTCCGGCGGCTCGGCGCTCAAGAACGGAGTTCTGGCGATTGCCTCCGGCTATTACGATTTTGTGCTCGTTGTGGGCGGCGAAAAGATGCGCGACGTAGTGGGGCCACGGGCGACCGATATTGTGGCGACCATGAGCCACCCGCAGGCCGAGTATATCTATGGCGCGACCCTGCCTTCTCTGGCAGGCATGTTTACCCGGCTTTATATGAAAGAGTATGGCGTCACCGAAAAGCACCTGGCCATGGTGGCCATCAAGAACCACAAGAACGGCATGCTCAACCCCTACGCGCACATCCACATGGACATCACACTCGACGGCATTTTGAACAGTCCGCATTCGATTGTCAACAACCCCATCGTGGCCGACCCGCTGCGGCTGTACGACTGTTGCCCGGTCAGCGATGGGGCCGCCGCTTGCCTGCTCTGCCCGGCCGACAGGGTGCACGAGTTTAACAAGCCGGCGGTCGTGGTAGCGGGTTTTGGGCAGGCGACGGATACGCACGCCCTGCAAGAACGGGCAGACCCGACCGACCTGAAAGCAGTGCGCATCGCCGCCCAACAGGCCTTTGAGCGGGCCGGGCTGACGCCCCAAGACGTGGACGTGGCCGAGCTGCACGACGCCTTTACCATTCTGGAAATCGCCGAGAGCGAGCATGCCGGCTTTTTCGCCAAGGGTGAAGGCGCCAAAGCCCTCGAAGCGGGCGAGACAGAGATTGGCGGGCGTCTGCCCATCAACCCCTCCGGCGGCCTGAAGGCGCGCGGCCACCCGGTGGGCGCAACGGGCGTGGCCCAGGTCGTCGAGCTGGTGTGGCAACTGCGCGGAGAGGCGGACGAGCGCCAGGTAAAAGACGCCGAGGTCGGCTTTTCGCTCAACTTTGGCGGATTTGGCAACAATGTGGTGGCATTTGTCTTGAGGAGAGAATCATGAGCGAGCTAGTCGCGTACAAATGCAAGAACTGCGCTCATATTATGAGCGTGCGGCACTTGCGCTGCCTGAACTGCAACGGGAGAGAGTTCGAGGAATTCACGCCGGCTGGCGACGCCAGGCTGATCACTTTTACGGACGTGTGGAACCTGCCATGGGGTATTGACGAGCGCGCCCGCTTTCTCGGCGTGGTCGAGTTCAAAAACGGCGTCAAGGCCATGGGCTGGATCAAAGCGCCGGAGCCCAAGATCGGCATGAAGCTGCAAGCCAACTGGGAGCCGGTGCGCGTCATCAGAGGCGAGGAGGTCTATGGGCTGACGCTTAAGCCGGCCAAAAAGTGATTTAGTATCTGAACAGTGAGATTTTTGTACATTGAACAAAGAAATGAACCACGGATGACACGGATTAAAAAGAAATCGGTGAAATCTGTGTCATCCGTGGTTAGGTCCCGACTTGTCCGGGTTAGGAGCAAAGACGATGAAGCTGATTGATCTGACCATTCCATTGGGTATCGCCACGCCGCCGTGGCCGACCTACGAGCCTCTGCAGGTCAAATACTTTAAGCGACTGGCCCCCAACGGGGCCAACGGCCAGTTACTAACGCATTCCAACCACCTGGGCACCCACTTGGACGGCGAAATCCACTTTTTCACTGCCGGAAAGGACATCGCCCAGCTCGATCTGAACGAGTTCCTGGTAGGGCCGGGCGCGGTGGTGGACTTGTCCGACGCGACCGGCGATTATCAGATTTACACGCCGCAGATGATCGAGGAACGGGTGGAGGTGTGCGAGGGTGACATTTTGATCATCCACACGGGCTATCATCACTTTGGCTGGGATATGCCCACCGCCGACGAGATCCGCTACATGGTCCAGCATCCCGGCCCCGACCGCGAGTTCGCCGTGTGGGCCAAAGAGAAAAAGATTCGCTGGATCGGCGTGGATTGCGGCAGCGCCGACCATCCTATGAACACCATCATCCGTAACTGGATGCCGCGCCAGGCCGCCGAGGCCGACCGGGTGTTTCGGGCGTTGTACGGCGCGACGCTGGAAGAGCGCTTTACGCCCGATAAATATCAGTTGATGCACATCGAGATGTTCCCGCATCACATCATCCACGCCGAGTGCATCGGGGGCGAGATTGACCTGCTGGTGAATCGGCGCACGACCATCGGCTTTTTCCCGTGGCGCTTTGTGGACGGCGAGTCTTGCATCGGTCGCTGCGTGGCCATGGTGGACGACGCCGAGTATGAGGAGTTGATGGCGGCTAAAGCCCACTGGCCTCAAACACGCTTTGGCGACTGCTACGATCCGGCGCACGTGGAACAGATCGACAGGCTGACCCAGCGGTTCTGAAACGTGAACCGTGATGCGTGATTTCACGTTTCACGCATCGTGAGAGATACACTATGCAACCACTACAAGGTATTCGCGTAACAGACCTCTCGCGGGCGGTGGCCGGACCCTACTGCGCCACGATTCTGGGCGATCTGGGGGCAGATGTGATCAAGGTGGAGCGCCCCGGCGCCGGCGATGATAGCCGTGGCTGGGGACCGCCTTTTGCGGGCGAGCCGTATGCCGCTTATCCGGGCGAGTCGGCCTATTTCATCGCCTTTAATCGCAACAAGCGCAGTATCACGGTCAATCTCAAGAGCCTGGAAGGGCAAGAGATTGTGCGCCGGCTGGCCAGCGTTTCCGACGTGCTGATTGAGAACTTTGTCACCGGTGTGCTGGACAGGATGGGACTGGGCTACGAGGCTGTGCACGCGTTGAACCCGCGCCTGGTGTACTGCTCGGTCAGCGGCTATGGCCGTACCGGTCCCTACGCCGAGCGGCCCGGTTATGACTTTATCCTGCAGGCCGAGGGCGGGATGATGGACATCATCGGGCCGGAGGAAGGCCCTCCATACCGGGTGGGCGTGCCCATTGTGGACATCACGTCGGGCATGTTTGCTGCGACGGCGGTGCTGGCCGCGTTGCGCGCGCGTGACCATACGGGTGAAGGCCAGTTGGTGGACATCTCGCTGCTGGACACGCAGGTGGCGCTGCTGTCCAACGTGGCTTCGAACTATTTGGTTAGCCGCGCCGCGCCGCGTCGCTTGGGCAACGCGCATCCCAACATCACGCCTTACGAAGCTTTTCGCGCCCGCGACCGCTGGTTCGTGCTGGGCGCGGCGACCGAGAGACAGTGGGCGGTGTTGTGCGACGCGCTGGGCCGGTCGGATTTGAAGGAGGATGCCCGCTTTGTCACCAACGAGGCGCGCATCGCCCACCGGGCGGCGCTGATAGAAATTTTGAGCCAGGTGTTTGTTACCCGAGACGCCGATGAGTGGCTGGCAGAGCTGGCCGATGCGGGGTTGCCGTGCGGGCCTATCAACTCTGTGCCCGACGTCTTGAAACATCCCCAGAAGCAAGCGCGAGGCTTGACGATCCAGGTAGAGCATCCCACCATCGGTCCGTTGGAGCTTACTGGCCTGCCCTACAAGCTGTCGCAAACCCCGGCCGAGGTGCGCCTGCCGCCGCCGACCCTGGGACAACACACCCATCAAGTGTTGACGGAGCTACTGGATTACTCGGCCGCGGACGTGGCAGCGTTGCGCGAGCGCGGCGTGATTTAGGAGCGTATCATGACAGCCACTAGAGCAGAGATTCGGTCTGGCGCATATCACGACTCGGTGGTGTTGATGCAATTACAGCGCTCCCTGTCGGCGCTACCCGGTGTGTTCGACGTGGGCGTGGTGATGGGCACTGCCGCCAATAAAGAAATCCTGGCCCAGAGTGACTTGCTGCCGCCTGAGGCGCAGGCCGCCGCCGCGGATGATCTGATCATCGTGCTGCGCGCCCAAGACGAGAACACCGCTGAAGCAGCGCTGACGCAGGTGGATGAACTGCTCACCCGCAAGCGCGCCGCGGGCGAACAAGAATTCCGGCCCAAAAGTCTCGAAACTGCCGTCGAGATGCTGCCCGACGCGCAATGGGTGTTGGTCTCTGTGCCTGGTCGCTACGCCGCGGGCGTCGCCCGCGAAGCGTTGCGCCTGGGCAGGCACGTGTTTCTGTTTAGCGACAACGTTTCAATTGAAGACGAGATCACGCTCAAGCAGACCGCAGCCGAAAAAGGACTTTTAGTGATGGGACCGGATTGTGGCACGGCCATCGTCAACGGGGTAGGGTTGGGTTTTGCGAACCGGGTGCGCCACGGGCCGATTGGGATGGCGGCGGCGTCGGGAACGGGATTACAGCAGATCAGCAGCCGTATCCACCAACTGGGCGGCGGGCTGACGCACGCGTTCGGCACTGGTGGGCGTGACTTCACCGAAGCGGTGGGTGCGGTGACGGCTCACCAGGAACTCGATCTCTTGACCCGCGACCCTGAAACGAAGGTCATCGTGCTGCTTTCCAAGCCGCCCGCGCCTCAAGTGGCGGAGGGTTTACTGCGCGCCGCGCGTGCGGCCGGCAAGCCGGTCGTGGTGGATTTTATTGGCTATATGCCCCCGGCGCGACGGATGGGGAATCTCTACTTTGTGCGCACTTTTGACGAAGCGGCGGCCCTGGCTGTCGAGCTGGCTGCCGAGACTCCCGATGAGCAAGTCGGGCCCGAGATTGACCTCGGCCGTTTTGCGCCGGGCCAGCGCTATTTACGGGGTCTCTTTTCTGGCGGCACGCTGGCCTATGAGGCTCTGCTCATCTTACAGGATTACCTGCCCGCTATCTATTCGAACGCGCCGCTCAAAAAAGGTCACAACGTCTTGAAAAACTCGCGAGTGAGCCAGGAAAACACCATCGTGGACCTGGGTGAGGACGAGTTCACGGTAGGCCGCCTGCATCCCATGATGGACAACGCTTTGCGCATCCAGCGTCTAGCGCAAGAGGCCGATGATCCGGCGGTCGCCGTGATCTTGGTAGATGTGGTGTTGGGCTATGGCGCTCATCCGGACCCCGCTGGCGAGCTGGCTCCCGCCATTGCCCGGGCCGTCGCCAAGTCGGAAAGGGCCGGACGTTGCCTGGAGGTGGTTGCCGTCGTGGTCGGCACCGACGCAGACCCGCAAGGATTGGACCGTCAGATCGCACAGCTCGAAGCGGTGGGCGCGCGAGTGGAGATGCGCAACGACGTCGCCGCGCGCTACGTAGGCCGGTTGATCCAGGCGTTGAATCAGCCTGCCCAAGAAGCGCCAACGCCGTCTTTCAAGACGGTGGATCTGGCAACGCTGAAAAAGCCGCTGGCCGCCATCAACGTCGGCCTGGAATCGTTTACCGGCAGCCTGAAAGATCAAGACGCGGCGGCGCTGCAGGTGGACTGGCGCCCCCCAGCCGGCGGCAACGAGCGGTTGATGTCGCTATTGGAGCGGATGAAAAGGGGATAGATATTGGATATTGCGGCTCCGATATCCGTATCTTTTCAGAATGTAGGGGCGAACCCTTGCGGTCGCCCCGACTGAGGGATGTGAGATGAAAGAGTTTACGGCTGCATGTGTGCAAATTGCCATTACGCCCAACGACGTGCAGGCTAACGTAGAAAAAGGGGTGATCTGGCTGGAAAAAGCGGTGCGCGAGTACGAGGCCGAGTTGGTCGTCTTTCCTGAGACGGTGACTACCGGTTACGAGACCGGTCTCGACGCGGCCGGTCTGTGGGAACTGGTGGACCAGGCCTCAGGGCGCATCACGCGTGACATCCAGGCGGCTGCCAAAGCGTTAGGGGTTCACGTGGTTTGGCCGTCGTACCGGCGTGGGCCGGAACCGGGAGTAGTTTACAACTCGGCCATCCTGATCGGGCCGGACGGCGAGATCGTCGGCATTTACGACAAGACCCATCCCGCGCCGTGGGAGCGGACCTCGGGCGGCGGCTGGGCCACGGTTGGGACGCGCGCCGACGTGTTCGAGACGGCGCTAGGCAACATTGGCATGATGATATGCTACGACGGCGATTTTCCAGAACTCTCGCGCTTGCTGGCGGTCAAAGGAGCCGAGGTCATTGTGCGAGCTTCGGCCTTGCAACGCAGCTATGACATCTGGTACATCACCAACGCCGCTCGCGCCTACGACAACCACGTTTACCTGGTCGCCAGCAACCTGGTAGGGCCAGACGCCTGCGGCAATTATGGGTTTGGGCATAGTATGATTGTTAACCCTATCGCCTGGCGGCTGGCTCAGGCCCGGGGCACTCAAGAGATCATCGCTGCCAAACTCGATCCCGACCCGTTGCGCTACATCACCTGGGGCAGCAAGACGCCCCAGACTTTTGACCATTTGGAGGATCGTAACCTCAAGCTGTATGAAGAGATCCTCAAGGAATCCCGCTCGCGTTTCGAGATTGGAAAACGTTTTTCGCGGAGTGAAGATTAGATATTGGATATTAGAGATTGGAGTGGGCGGCAAATCCCCAATATCTAATATCCAATCCCAAAAAAGGAGCAAGTTATGGACATCGAAAAAGCCAATACTGAAGCCACGGACCGTATGATGGAAGCTCGCCCCGTGCTGGTGGGACTAGGGAAGGCCATTGACGTGATCCCTGGCATGCGAGATAACCTACTCCTACACGCCGGACCGCCGATCACGTGGGCGCGGGCCTCCGGGCCGATGCGCGGCGCGATCACCGGGGCGTTGATTTTCGAGGGCAAGGCCAAAGACGAGGCGCAAGCCCAGGCGCTGGTCGAATCGGGCCAGATCGCGCTCGAACCCTGTCACCATCATCAAGCCGTCGGGCCGATGGCGGGCGTCATTTGCCCCTCTATGTCGGTCTATATTCTGGAGAACAAGACCCACGGCAACAAGTCCTACTCTAATTTGAACGAAGGCTATGGCAAGGTGCTGCGCTACGGCGCTTACAGCGCGGAAGTGCTGGACCGCCTGCGCTGGATGGAGCAAGTAATGGCTCCCGTGTTGGCTGAGGCCATTGCGGCCAGCGGCGGCATCGACATCCGGGCGCTGCTGGCCGAAGCCCTGCACATGGGCGACGAGGGGCACAATCGCAACAAGGCCGGTTCCATCTTGTATACGACCAAGTTGGCGCCTTTCATCGCCAAGGCTGCGCCCAATCCGGGCGTCGCGGCGGATATTTTGCGCACGCTGGGCGAAAACGCCTTGAGCGTGCTCAACCCGGTGATGGCGGCCTGCAAAGCCATGGCCGACGCCGCCCACGGGGTGGAGGGCAGCACGGTCGTGAGCGTGATGGCTCGCAACGGCACCGACTTTGGCATCCGGGTTAGCGGGTTGGGCGAGCGCTGGTTCACAGCCCCGGTGGCGACGCCCAAGGGTCTGTATTTCCCCGGCTTTAAGGCCGAGGACGCCAGCGGCGACATCGGCGACAGCACCATCACCGAGACGGCGGGCATCGGCGGTTTTGCGATGGCCAGCGCGCCGGCCATCGTCACGTTCGTCAGCGGCACGCCCAAGGACGCGCTGGATGCCACGCTAGAGATGTACGAGATTTGTCACGCCGAGCACAAGTATTTCACCATGCCGCCGCTGGACTTTCGCGGCACGCCCACCGGCATTGACATTCGCAAGGTGGTCGAAAAGGGGATCACCCCGCGCGTCAACACCGGCATCGCCCACAAGGACGCCGGCGTGGGACAGGTGGGAGCCGGGCTAGTGCGCCCGCCGATGGCGATGTTTGAAGCGGCGCTGGTGGCTTTTGCGGAAGCGTATGGATATTAGGACGAAAGACGAAGGACGAACGACGAAGGGCCAACAATAGCGGATGGCTATTCGTCTTTCGTCCTTCGTCCAAAACAGGAGGTTTAACAATGGACCGCGAACAATTCATCAAAATAATGGCCGACTCGAAACTCTACGACCTGACCCAGGGTTGTAGCATCTTTACGCCGCCCTGGCCCGGCGAAAAGGCGCTGGAAATTCACTTTTTCAAGCGCGTCACTGGCGCCTACGGCGGCGGCGCGGGGGCCAACGGCCAGATTTTGAACTGGAGCAACACCGTGGGCACGCATCTGGTGGGGGAGCGGGCCTTTCACTCGGGCGGCCGGGCCATCGCCGACATTCCCTTGAAGGACCTGTGCGGTCCCGGCGTGGTGGTGGACATCTCGGACGCCGTATCCGACTATTCGCTGTATACGCCCCAGATGATCATGGAGCGGGCCACGGTCGAACCGGGCGACATCCTGATCATCAATACCGGCTATCACCGTTACTCGTGGGATTTGCCCGACGTGTACAACCCGGCTGCCCAGGGTGGGGTCGAGTCTAAGGAATTTGGCTTCCTGGTGCGACATCCCGGCCCGTCGCCTGACTTTTTCAAATGGGCGCTGGACATGAAGCTCAAGGTGATCGGCGTGGATTGCGGCTGCGCCGAACATCCCATGAACACCCCCATCCGCACCATGCATCCGAACGAGTTTAAAAAGGCCGAGGCCAAGCTGAAAGAGCAATACGGCAAGGGCTGGGACGAGATGTTCCCCCAGGATGAGTACTACGAGATGACCCACATCACCATGCCCAAGGCCCATCTGCTTCTGGCCGAATCTATCGTGGGCGACATCGAGGCGCTGAACAACCAGCGGGCCTGGATCATGATTCAGCCCATTCCTTTCATGGAAGTCGAGACGGCGTGGGCGCGCGTCGTGGCCCATCGAGCGCCCGCCGGGATGAGCGAAGCAGAGTTCTTGCAAGTGATGGAGTCAGCCGAGATGCTGGACCTCACCATCCCCTTTAGCGTGCAGACGCCCCAGTGGGCCAACTATGTGCCCTTGACTGTGACCTACACCAAGCGCGTCGGCGGGCAGTATTTTGGCATGGGGCGCAATGGCTCGATCTGCAACTCTAGCATTCACCTGGGCACGCACATGGACGGCGAGAAGCATTTCTGGCCGGCCGGCCGCACCATCGGCCAGGTGCCGCTGGAAGAGTGGGTAGGGCCGGGCGTGATCGCCGACATCTCGCATTTGGTCAGCAACTCTAGCGTGTACACGCCCGAGATGATCGAGAGCGTGGTGGAGGTGCGCCAGGGCGATATTCTCATCCTCAAGACCGGTTGGTACAAATACGGCTGGTGCAGCCCCGAGTCGGACGAGTTCCGCTACATGATCAAGCACCCCGGGCCGTCGCCGGACTTTTCGCGGTGGTGCGTGGACAAAAAGATCAAATGGCTGGCCATTGACGCCGTCAGCCAGGACCATCCAATGAACACCATCCAGCGCCAGTGGCATCCCAAGACCTTCGAAGAGGCCAACCGCAAGCTGATCGCAGACTTTGGCAAGGACTGGGACGAGATGTTCCCGCTGGACCAGTATTATCAGGACACGCACCTGAACCTGTTCCCCAAGAAAATCGTCCACGCCGAAAACCTGGGGAACGACATCGCCCGGGCCAGGAGCGGCCGCTACTACATCGGCTGTTACCTGCAAAAGGGCATGGAAATCGCCTCGATGTGGGGCCGATTCGTGGCTTTTAAAGAAGGAGGTTAGAGATTGGATATTGGATATTGGGTACGTCTCAATATCCAATAGCCAATATCCAATATGATCTTTGTCACAGGTGCGGCGGGCAAGACCGGGCGGGCAGTCATTCGGGCGCTGAGCGCGAGAGGCGCGGCGGCCCGGGCGCTGGTGCACCGTCCCGAGCAGGTCCGGCTGGTCGAGGAGCTGGGGGCGCGGGAGGTGCGCGTCGGCGACATGCGCCAACTGGCGACGATGCGCGCGGCGATGCGGGGCGTCCGGGCGGTGTACCACATTTGTCCCAACGTCAGCCCTGACGAGGTCGGCATCGGGCAGGCCGTCATCGCAGCGGCCTGCTCTGCGGGGGTAGAGCATGTGGTGTACCATTCGGTTTTGCACCCGCAGACCGAAGCTATGCCGCACCATTGGCTCAAGCTGCGCGTCGAAGAGCGCTTGCTCGAATCTGGATTGCCTTTTACGATTTTGCAGCCCGCGGTCTACATGCAGAACGTGCTGGCCCAATGGGAGCGGGTTCTGAATGAAGGGATCTACCCGATACCCTACGCGGTGGAGACCCGCCTGAGTCTGGTGGACTTGGAAGACGTGGCCGAGGCCGCCGCCGTCGTCCTCACCGAGCCGGGGCACGCCGGCGCGACATACCAATTGGTCGGCAGCCAGGCGCTGTCCCAGACCGAGGTCGCCGCGACGCTGAGCCGGGGATTGGGGCGACCGGTCCGCGCGCAAGTCGTGCCCATCGAGACGTGGGAACGCGAAGCGCGGGGCGCGGGCCTGGGCGATGATCAGATCGAGACGCTGGTGCAGATGTTTCGGTATTACGAGCGCTACGGGTTCCACGGCAACCCGCGCGTGCTGGGCTGGCTGTTAGGCCGAGCGCCGACGAGTTTCGCCGCGTTCGTCGAACGAATGGCTCAAGAGCGGTAACAGGAGTATCACATGCTTTCCGAGCTGGACAACTATCGAGAACGAATTGACGACCTGCGCCGCCAGGTGTGCGAGCTGATCACTGATCTACCCGCTGAGGCGCTGAACTGGCGTCCCATTCCCCCCCTTTCGGGGGGGACCAATTCGCTGGCGGTCCTGGCGACGCACATCGCCGGGGCGGAGCACTTTTGGATCGCCGAGGTGATCGGCGGCCGGCCGCCCACCCGCGACCGCGACGCCGAGTTCACGGCTCAGGCCGGCGACGCGGCCGAGTTGTGCCGCTGGCTGGAAGCGACCGGGGCCGAGACCGCCGAGGTATTTTCAACCTTGAGCGCGGCAGATCTGGATGGCGTGCGTGAGGCGCGGGGCCGGACGGTCCCCGTGCGCTGGGCCATTTTGCACGTGGTAGACCACACCGCGCCTGGGGCACATGCAGCTCACGCTCCAGTTGTGGAGGGGCGGGCAGAGCGGCCCGTCGCCGTACTGGTTTGAGCGGTTGGGTGGGGAATAAGTTTTGTTCGAGTCTTTACATCACTCCAGAATTGTGCGATGATCTTGATAGTGGGGAGTGCTCGATGAAACGTACTCAGTCATCATTACTTTGACCTGGATGCGGGGGTCGTGTATGGGGTCTGCAACACGCACATTGGGGAGCTTGCGCGGACGGTCCAGCGTATGCTTGCGGATTTGGAAAGTTGACGTCGCTTCACGCTTCAACTGTGAAGGGGCGGGCAGAGCGGCCCGTCGCCGCAGTGGTTCGAGCGGTTGTCTTGAGGAACGGTCTAATCCCAGTTCGCGCGACGCTGCGCGCCGCCCGTTGTGCAGTCTTTCTGCAACAGAAGGGAGTAAAATCGAATGTCCGAATTCCTGAAAGTAAAGATCGAATTTCTCGCAAGTGAAGACCAGGGGGAGTTGACGCCCCAAGTACTGTCTGATTCCGTGAGGTCAATTTTCCTGGATGCAGGCATCAGCGAAGAGGTAGTCTCCACGGGTGTTGAAGAGGTCAGACTGGAAAAAGCAACTCCTCTTGGTGTTGATCCGGGAACTGCTGCGGTTCTCGTGGCTTTGATTGGAGTGAGCGTCGAGTTGATCAAGCTTGGCGTCGAGCTAGTGAAGCACGATAAAGAACAGGCACTTAAGGAGCGTGAAATTGCCTTAAAGGAGCAGGAATTTGAAGCCTGGAAAACTCCCGAGAGGGCGTCTGAAGGTAGTGAGCGCGAATTGCTACGGAAGTTTGTGGAAGAAATTCTGTTGCCACACTTTCTGGAGCAAAGTGGTATTCGTCATACAACTGTGACTGTGCGAATCGAGGAACGCCCGCATGAGTAGGAACAACATACCAACCTTTTGCATTGAACTGGAATCTGAAGAGCAAAACCAATTCAGGGCATGTTTGGTCCGAGACCCTGACAACGGCAAAGGAAGCCGATCCATTCGGTCCACCTCTCCGCTCACTCGAACTTACAAGGGCAGACCAGACGAAGTGGCGAGGGATTTGGGCCAGGCGCTTTACAGGAGCATCTTTGTCGAAGAGATTGGTGAACGATTTGACGAATGGCGTAGGCGATTGTGTTCGAATCAAGATGATGATCATGTACGACTGCGTTTGGTGCTTAATATCCGGACCCCGCCACCGTACAGAGACCCACTATTCGATTGGCCCTGGGAATTGCTTCACGACGGGGAGAAATGGCTGGCGCTGGACCCTACACTTTCCATTACTCGTTGTTTGAACACCCGATGGGCGAGTACACCAAGCGAAGGTGATATCCGGCCTCCTATGAAGGTATTGCTTGCCTACGCTGAACCTGTGGACAAGGACTCAGTCGGGGGCAGAGAAATACTTGACGCCATCTCCGGGGCGGTCAAGCCTGTGATCGAGCCGCTTGATTTGGTGCTTTTGCCCCACTCGACCGCCCGGATGTTGGAGGAGAGGGTGAAAGAGGGATTCCACATCATCCACTTTTTGGGGCACGGGGCACTCGAAACAGAAAAAGCTGTAATGGGGATGGTCTTTCCAGAGCTTCCCGAAGGTCGCGCTTCAGATATTGTGACTGCATCTGAGTTCAAGAGGTGGATTGAGGACGCTGCATTCCGACCCAAGTTGTTTGTGTTGACGGCGTGTCACAGCAGTAGTGCAGGGGCCCGTGCCAATCTGGGGCTGGCACAGGCGTTGCTAGATGCGGGTGTGGAAGCTGTCGTAGCGATGCAGACAGAGCTTTGGACTGATGAAGCCAGAGAGTTCGTATGCGCCTTCTACGAGGCTCTCGCAAAACATTCGCTGATTGACGATGCAATGCAGGCTGGTCGGCAGGCTCTCAAGCTCTACTGGCGAGATCGTTCTCTTGAAACCGGCCTTGCCCGCGTGTTGGTCATCTCCAAAAAGCAACAACAGGACCCTCCAACGGTCCAATATCACCTCGCACCTGTTGACGAGGGTATGACGAAGAATGTCCTCTCTTTCCCTGGGTGGGCGGTGCCGACCCTCTTTTTGCAAGGTGATGGGTGGTTGGGACAGGGACCGCCGGAATCTCTCATTGTATGGGCGAAAGACCATAAGGAGATGGTCTACATTCAGGAAGGCAACTTTTACATTGACAGGTACCCTGTA
This sequence comes from Anaerolineae bacterium, assembly GCA_034435435.1. Lineage (GTDB taxonomy): Bacteria > Chloroflexota > Anaerolineae > S140-20 > S140-20 > DAOTXN01. The sequence goes on from DAOTXN010000160.1 coordinate 28,061, forward strand.
ACGCGCCGAGAGTACCGTCGTTTTGCCAGTGCTGTTGGTCGGAGTGTGCCCTGGGGAGAGGTGGATGCGCAGGTTCTCTTGAAGCGGTTTAGTGAACGCCTGCCAAAGGATACTACATGGGATGCTGAACTTGTGGAAAGTCTCCTCCCGGCGACGAACGTTACATTGGGGGAGGTGCTGGCCTACGCGGCATGGGCCGGAAAACATATTCCCACACCAGACGAATGGCGACAGGCTGCTTTATCACGTTGTTCAAGTAAGGAGTGGCCCTACCCTTGGGGAGAGGAATTCCTTGTAGGACGTTGCAACACCCGCGAGAGCGGATATGGACAGCCCTGGCCAGTCATTTTGTCGGAAGCATACAAGGGCTGCAACCCGGCGGGGATGTGTGACATTGTGGGCAATGTGGCGGAGTGGGTTCAAGCCAAGGAGGGCCAAAGTTTCCTGTGTGGAGGATCCTTCAAGGATCCGGCAGAGGAATGCTCGGTCCAGAGTCGAACCCTGATAGACAACCCCCATTTTAAGAATTCTGGTGTCGGTTTTCGCTGTGCGGCTACTTGGTCAGAACGGATGAAACAGTCAACAAACACAGGCGGATCAGGCAGGGAGGATTAGTCTATGTCAAAAAGTAGATCCATTTTTCTTAGTGATGCTCCTATTGAATCTGTTGAGGGAAATCTATTGTGGCCAAAAGACGCTGAAGTTATGCAACAGGTCGAGGAGATTGCCGATGCCATTCTAGCAGAAAGTGGCAGATTGATATTTGCTCTGAAATTACGGCATAGTGTATTTCGATAAAGCCAGACTGCCGCACTGTAATTTGCCGGTTTCTGCATCTTTGCCGACTAGCTTATATCTCGCAAGTAGTATGATTTGCGAAAGCCGGTCAGAATTGTCTT